>JBDWTN010000007.1:2521864-3251546 GCA_039984955.1 Marinobacter alexandrii | reverse complement strand
TTCAAATCCCATCTTTACCTGCTATATTTATCCTCTCTTGCAGGCAACTGCAAACCAACATAACTATAATGCGAATGGGACCGAGCCAAATGCTCATCGTGTTGCCTCTCGGCCCCACTCGCATTATACTCAATCACATTAGTGGCCATAACTGCACCTGAAACATATGAACATCGTTTTTATAATTATTGGAGCTCTAGTGGTAATAGTTGTTGCCTTTGTGATCTACCGTAATATAAAGGTTAACAAGCAAAATAGAGAGCTTAATGAACAACGCTTCGAACGAATAAAGCCTTTAGTAGAGAAGCTTGAATCCAATGAGAACCCAAATTCTGAAGATGTTCAACCATTTGCAGAGAAACTGATTACTAGGGAATCAACCTACCAACTCTTAGCAGAACATAACATGCTGAATCTATTTCCAGAAGAATTCAACAATTTAGTTAGTGGAGCGGCTAGTAACCTTGCCAACTGGCTTGAATTTCCAACTGAACTCGATGCTTGCCCTGATGAGATGGAACATATGGAACGTGTAACTCTTGATTTCGATGGAAAGAACAACTTGGTACATTATGAAGTCTTTAAATATCGAGTGAATGAACCTCATTGGGCAGCAAAAGATGGCTGGATGCTTGGTGTAGTGGGACCATTTTTTGATGACAGTAACCCCTATGATTTCCCAGCAGCAACTTTTAGTAGAGTCAGCAGTACTGTAGACAAAGTAACTCCAAAAGAAGAAGCTAAATGGGTTCATGAGAACATCGCAATGAGAAGGTAAAACGACCACTAACAGTCACTATCGGTTATGTGCCAAACTGCCTTTTTGCTAACTTCATCGAGACATGCCCGCTCCGTGCACCTTCTGAAACCGAATCGCTCTTGGAGAATTCTGTGGTTCTGGATTTTTACTTTCAGAACGCAGCGCCATTTGGAAACCGTTGTGCTTCTGGTGCACTTCCGCTAGATTAGTGCTTTCTGCCAACTGTGGGCACACAAACCGATAGTTAGGCGTTGGGTTGAATGGCCTGCGGCTCATCCATCTACGCACGCGTAAACGCGCACTCTTGATGAATTCATTCAACCCAATGTGATCGAGTAGATCCCCCTCATTGATAAAGTCCATCTTTACCTGCTATATTTAGCATGTGTTGCAGGAAACTGCAACACAACATCAGTATAATGCCAATGAGGCCGATCCAAATGCTCATTGTGTTGCTTGCGCTCCACTCGCATTATACTCGATCACATTGTAGAGAATAGGATAAATGGAAAGAAAAGAGAATATAGAATCAGATTATAGAAAATGGCTTGTATTCAGCAATGCCATAAAAAGTTCATCAACAACCAATGAGCTGGAAAAAGCAGTGAAAAGCAGAAAATCCACTAAAAACATCAGCATAACAACAGAGGGTAGTAGTACACATGAAAAAATGTTCCTCATTAAGGAAGTAAATAACCCATCCGTTCTAAAAATAGATGAAAGCTCCGTTCATGAATTGAAGGACTACATTGTTGAAAATTACAAACTTACTAAGTCTGAAAATTCAAAGTTGAAAATCAATAGAAATGGAAATTCAAAGCCGACTCCACCCAAATATCTATATTCTGAAAGCAAACTAACTCATGGTTTAATTTACAGTTTATTCACTTTAATACTGCTTCAAATACTTATTCTTCCAAAATTATTACTAGATGTAGATTATGGAATAATCGGCAACTTTCTAAGATACCCAATCTCATTAGTTGGTCTTTTCTTTTGCTTTAAATATTATAAACGACACTATGAATACCACCTACATTTCAGTGATGTTTTCTTAATAATATGGAGTTTCAATACCTTTTTGTTTTTCTTCTATCTCTCTGAACTTACATTACTATCGATACCTGACCAAATTCCAAATGTCACTTGGACATCTTTCGTTTTTATCGGAACGCTTATTCTTGGTCAAGTGTATCTGCTTATAGCAAGTTTTATACTCGCAACTGTTTTTTATCTTATCAAAAAAATTGTGTGATAAGGTCCAAACTCTCTACAACAAAACCTATAAATGAATGGGGGTTTATCGGTAGGAATACTTTAGTGGCACTTGGAAAGCTCGCCACAATTAATAAATTTAAATAAAGTCGTGGCTATGTGCGAGACGAGAGGTTAGTGCTTTCTAATTCCCACTCATCATAGCTGGACGTTGAGCTAAATTACCTGCAATATCTTGAAAGCGAAAATCAATCATGACACGAAAATTTTTCTTCTCAGCTTTTTTGTTTGGTGGTCTTTATGTCTTTGTAGCCCTAACAACAATCTTAGTAAGTTTTCTCTTGGGTCAAAGACTAGGAGAGCTATCGTCATTTGGTACTTGGTATCTTATACAATGGTTGATTTCAATTGGCTGGTTATTAATACTTCTCAAGTATTTCCATCAACGTGAATACAGGATCGCATTTTGGAGTTTAGCCGTTTTAACAACTGCAATAATTGGCCATTTTATCCTTTTAATTCAACTTTCCTCCACCCATGAAATAACGAACAGTTACGTCATTGCCTCCCATTTTTTACCAATTACATATACATTATTTGGTGCTAGTCTGACACTATCCGAAACAAAGAAAAGATACTGGTTGAAAGTTGCCGGTATTTCTATTTGTCTATACGGCCTGATAAACTTCATCGCTACTGTCTGGATAGCCAATTCGCTGACTGCTTTGCATGATGGATCTGGAACCAGAGCGACTCAATGGATTTCTATCATAGAAATTATAATACTCGTTTTGCTATTACTGAACTTTCGAAAAGAATTGCAAGAATCAAAACAACAAGAAACGTATCGTAAAGCGCTGCTAAGCAACGCAATTAATTTCGTTGCATTTGCGGTATTTCTGTCTTCTCTTTTCTATGGATTTAAATTAAACTCTGAAGTTAAAAACCTATCAAAAACTAGCAATTACAATGAATATGAGAAAAAACTAGCTAACCCTTTTGAGTCAAGAGCATATAAGAACGATCAAGGGGAAAGTCTACCCTATAGACTCTTAATACCTCGAAATTATGATTCAAATAAAAGCTATCCATTAGTAATTGCATTGCATGGTTCTTCAGGAAAAGGCAATGACAATGTCAAACAAGTATCAAGATCGTTGTTCGCACAATTGTTATCTAAACCTCATAATCAAGTCAAATACCCAGCGTTTGTTTTTGTACCTCAATGTCCTCCATATGAAGATTGGGGAGGGATTACGAATATCAAATCAGTTGATCAATTAGTTCTGCAAAGTATTTTCGAACTCGAAGCAGAATTTCCGATAGATAAGAACAGAAGATACATTACTGGTATTTCCATGGGAGGATTTGGCACATGGCATCTGATAAGTTCAAAGCCAGAAATGTTTGCCGCTGCAGTTCCCATTTGTGGAGCAGGTAATCCAGAATTTGCCAATAGACTAACGGATATTCCAATTTGGGCATTCCATGGTAAAAAGGATCGAAATGTCCTGGTGGAAGGTTCTCGAAGTATGATACAAGCAATAGAGAACGAAGGTGGAAACCCAAAATATACCGAGTACCCTGATCAAGCACACCACATTTCACGCAATGTGGAGAACACTCCCGGACTACTAGACTGGCTCTTCGCTCAAAAGCGTGAATAAAAAATAAAAAGCTGGTAACAAAGTTTTAATTTTCATATCGCAGTACTAATCTAATTCCCCGCCTGAACGAATTCTTTCGGGCAGATTTGGATACCCCGGCAGATTCGCTAATTTCATTGCAATTAATAAGCTCGGAAGCCACAGCGCCATATCTGGGCGTCAATACAATTTCTCTAGATCAAACTTCAACTTCAAATAATTCTTATCCCAATCCGAATTCAACTCTCTGATAATCAAAGCTTCAGCAAACCCTACATCATAGACAGTTACTCTACCCACCTCTTCCAGTTTTAAGTTAAGAACATTATTCATATGCTTTTCAAGGAAGGTTTTCTTATACTCATTGAAAGGAATGAAATCGGGTAATTGATTTATCTCAGTTGTAGGTTCATAGTCTTCCAGTCTTTCAAGAAAAGCATATTCTGTATAGCGAGCTATACCCTCTTGATACCACTGAAAAGAGATGTATTTGTAATCGTCAGGTGACAATGAGGATTTAAATGCATTTCTTGCCTTGAAGAATTCAGTTTTAGCATTCTCCCAGTTATCCATTCCAATGGATTTTACTGCATCATATAGTGCTTTTGTGTAAATCTCATATGCTCTCACTACTTTGGAATCCTGATACGGAAAGGGATAATTGAGTTGCCACATGCCTGTATCATCTCCATTGGAAAGTCCTAATTCACTTGCCTCTGCGAAGTACTTGGGAGACGAATATTGATATTGATGAAAGCGTTCATGGAGAAGTGTGATAATCCACCCCGTGGAGTTTAGTCCGGTGTTTTCAGGAGTACCGATAACTATGGTGTTTAGTCCTGCAAAAGGAAATGTAGCCAAAAAGCTCTTATTCATCTGAGTCGGTCTTCTATGTATAGCAGAATAAAGCAACGTATCATAATCATCTATTCGATCAAAATCATCTGGTTGATAATAATGTTCGATTAGATACTCGTAATCGTCCATGATAAAGAGTATTGAGAATGGCGGTTCATTGAAGCCGTCCCAAATCAAATCACCAAACTGCTGAGATATATGATTTGCTTCTCGTATTCTTATTCGATCTTCATATGCGAATTGTCCCAATGCCCGCGCACAAGAAAAAACAACAAGAAGCGTAAAAGTGAATGATCGCATGGATAGTTGGATTCGGTTATGGTTATGGTTATGGTTATTCCAACGAAACTCATCAACTAAGGATTGTTAAATACCGTGAAAGGATGTTAATCAATCCTAAATGATCTAGTTCTGTTGATAAAAGCTCAGCCTTCGGATTATTAAGCTTTACTAGAAGAGTATTGGTCAGCTCTAATTTTATAGCTCAATTAATCCTGATTTATAGCTCATATGTAAATTATGTTGAGCTATATTTAAGTAACAGAGCTTATATTAATGCGCAATAACGAAGATATACACATACTTCTAAGATCTTAAACTACCTCTACAAACAACCCTTCATCAGTCTTTTCAACTTTAGCAAAGCCTCCTTGCGTCAATTTTTTAATTGCTTTATCCCACTTTTTATTGGATAAGCCAGAATTTTCTTTCAGTGCATTAAGACCTGCTCTTCCACCTTTTTCCAATAACTCAAAAACGGCTTTTTCATCCCCCTCCAATTCAGCTACTTTCGATTTTACCTCCGGTCGCATCTGAGGGAAAAACAGAACGTCTTGAATAGATGTAGAATTTGTCATGATCATAGACAAACGATCAATTCCTAGTCCAACTCCAGCCGTTGGTGGCATTCCAAATTCCAAGGCACGTAAGAAGTCTTCATCAAGCGTCATCGCTTCATCATCTCCTCGCTTTCCAAGTTCCAGTTGTTCTTCAAATCGCTCACGCTGATCTACCGGATCGTTCAACTCGGAATAGGAGTTCATGATCTCTTTCCCATTGCATATCGCTTCGAATCTCTCAACTAAACCTTCTTTTGAGCGATGCTTTTTGGTCAATGGTGACATTTCTACCGGGTAGTCCGTAATGAATGTAGGCTGAATCAAAAAGGGCTCACATTTCTCTCCAAAAATTTCATCAATGATTTTTCCTTTTGCCATGGTTCCATCCAATGGCACCTCTAGTTTCTTAGCAGTTTCACGCAGTTCCGCCTCATCCATTTCCGAGATGTCAATCTTTGTGAAGTGTTCAATTGCTTCAAACATGGTGAACCTTTTCCATGGTCTTTGGAAATCTATCACATTCTCACCCACCTGTACTTTTGTTCCTCCATGAAGGTCCATCGCCACTTTTTCAATCATCTCCTCCATCGTATCCATCATCCAATTGTAGTCCTTGTATGCCACATACAATTCCACTTGCGTAAATTCAGGATTGTGGAATCGGCTCATGCCTTCATTTCTAAAGTCTTTAGCAAATTCAAATACTCCATCATATCCACCGACTATCAATCGTTTCAAATACAGCTCATTGGCAATTCGCAAATAGAGTGTCATATCAAGCGTATTGTGATGTGTCTTGAATGGACGAGCTGCCGCTCCACCATACAAAGGCTGCAGAATTGGTGTTTCTACTTCCAAATATCCTTTATCGGCTAAAAATTCTCGAATGGAATTCACCAATCTTGTGCGCTGAACGAATGTTTCACGAATCTCTGGATTTACAATCAAATCAAGATAGCGCTGACGATAGCGCTGCTCAGGATCTTTAAATGCATCGTAAGTTGTCTTATTACCTTCATCATCAGTCGTTTCTTTTACAATAGGAAGTGGACGCAATGATTTGGTAAGCATTTTCAGTTCAGTCACATGGATGGAGGTCTCCCCTACTTCCGTCTTAAACACGTACCCTTTGATACCTACGATATCTCCAATGTCCATCTTCTTTTTGAAGACTTCATTATAAAGTGACTTATCCTCTCCTTCACAGATATCATCTCTTCGAATATAAATCTGTATTCTACCACTCGAATCCTGAATCTCAGCAAATGAAGCAGACCCCATAATCCTTCTACTCATCAACCTGCCTGCTATGGAGATACTTGAATAATCGTTTGGCTTGTTGTCGAAATTCTTCTTGATATCGGCAGCAGTCGCATTTACATCAAATGATTCAGCTGGGTACGGGTCGATACCCATATCCATAAGTTCTGTACGAGATTTTCTTCGTTGGATTTCTTGTTCGCTTAGCTGCATTGTTGCTTCGTATTCTTTCTTAAAATTTGGATTATGCTGATTGTTTTCTTCTTTTAAGTTCATTCGTAACCAAAGTGTACTCTCTACCACTTTGGCCGGCTATCGAAGTATTCTCTTCCGCCCTTCTGAAAAGATACGGAAGCACTTTCTCTACAGGCCCGTAAGGAACATATTTTGCTACATTATATCCCAGGTCCGCCAGTTTGAATGAAATATTGTCACTCATGCCCAAAAGCTGGGCGAAAAATATTCTATTGTCTTTGTTCGAGATTTTCTGCTCTTGCATTAGCTGTACCAATAAGTTGCTCGAATCCTCATTGTGTGTTCCTGCACAAACCCCCATTTTATCAATATGTCTCATGCAAAAACGTAAGGCTTCATCATAGTCTTCGTCAACATCTTTCTTCTCCATATGAATAGGAGACGCATATTCCATTTCTTCCGCTCGATCTCTTTCCTTTTCCATATATGCTCCCCTAACCAACTTTGCTCCGAGATAATAGCCGTCGTTTTCCGCCTGAATAAGGGCGCGTTGCAACCTATCAAACATATCATGCCTATAAAGCTGATACGTGTTATAGACCACCGGGCGCACCTTGTTATATTTTTCCATCATGCGATAAGCTACCCCATCAATAAAGCTTTGAAACCAAGATTCCTCTGCATCAATCATCACCATAAGCCCCTTGCTACTGGCCTTTTGCACAATTTCATCTACCCTCTGCTCAGCATAGTAAAGCTTCGTTTTTTCTACTTCTGATAGTTTGTCTTTGGATTGAGCCTTTGTCATCAGGTCAGTAGAACCTAGCCCAGAAAGCTTTAGTACACAAAAAGGTATGTGGTCGTTTGTAGTAGCAAAATCAATCACACGTAAGGCTTCCTCTTTTGTATCATTATAGCCATCTTCGTTTTTGAGACCTTCCACTGAATAGTCAAGAATGGTTTGGACATTGTGATCACCCAATAAATTAATTGTCTTACTACAATCTTTGATTGATTCCCCACCACAAAACTGATTAAACAGTGTTTTTTTGATAATGCCCTTAACTGGCAGATTCAATTTTAAAGCCAAATTGGTCATTGCTGTTCCCACTTTCACTATCCATGGTCTACTCATCGTAGTGAATACAAAATGAGAGTTTTTTAACTCCCCATTTGTACGGTGCGCAAATGCGATTGCAGTATCATCAAAATTGATTGGCTCTGATTGCATATTTTTGAAAATCGGTGTGCAAAGATAGCTAACAGATTCACACCATTATCTGTTTAAAAAAATGTCTAATAATCTTTCTTCTTACCTCACTATTTCCACCAGCATCTCAGCAGATTTGATGAACCAAATCAGTCGGCTTAATCCTGATAAATATGCTTTTCTGGTGGATGAAAATACCCGAAAGCATTGTCTTCACTTACTTGATATTGAAAAAGACTATATCATTGAAATTGAAAGTGGAGAGTTGAATAAAAATTTAGCTACGTGTGAGTCAATATGGAAAGAGTTAACCCATTTCGGATTTACACGCAAAAGCCTTTTAATCAACCTTGGGGGTGGTGTCATTGGAGATATGGGAGGGTTTTGTGCGGCTACCTTTAAACGCGGCATTTCATTTATTAACGTGCCAACCACCCTACTTTCGCAAGTAGATGCAAGCATTGGAGGTAAGTTGGGCATTGACTTCAATGGACTGAAAAACCATATCGGATTATTTCAAGAACCAAATGCTGTCATCATTAGCACGCAGTTCTTGGAAACACTTTCTGAGAGAGAATTAAAATCTGGATTTGCAGAAATTATCAAGCATTCATTGATCAGAAGTGAGGACCAATGGAATTACCTGCAAACCCATTCTTTTGAGCAAATGGAGTGGGGTGATATTATCCCAAAATCAATCAAAGTCAAAAATGATGTGGTGAACGAAGACCCAAAAGAAAATGGCCTTCGAAAGATCTTAAATTATGGTCATACCATTGGTCATGCTATTGAAACACATTTCTTGAATAGCTCAACTCCTTTAACACACGGCGAAGCTGTTGCTCTGGGGATGATCTTGGAGAATAAATTAGCTGTAAAAATGGACTTGTTATCAGAAGAGCAATCTATTCTTATAGAAGATTACATTAATGGAATTTATTCGTTCCCTGAAGACCTTCCAGGCTATCAAATATTAAAAAGTCATTTGATTCAAGACAAAAAGAATGATAAAAGTGGATTGCGTTTTTCACTTTTAAAAAAAGTAGCTCAATGTACATATGATGTACTTGCAGAAGAGCAAGTTCTTAAGGAGATCCTTAAATAAACAAATCTTCTTTATCGCTAGCTGAATCGCCTTGCGAAGTTTGTTGTTCTTTCTTTTTAATGATCTTTTTTGGTACGCTTAAAAAGAAAGTGAGAGCTCCTAATGCTACTGAGGCGAAAATTGTTCCTATGGTGCGTGTTCTTGACATATTATAATTTATTGACAACTTAGCAACGAAAAAAGTTGTAAACGTGTTCCCCAAAAAACCTGCCAAAATTGAAATATCGATTAAAAAGATATAATTCACGACTCAGAGGAGAGATAAAACTTGAATCTTCTAAAAGTGAAAGTAACCGAGCGCTAATCATTAATGCATTGGCGGGCGGAGAAACCACCGCTATCCAAAATCTTTCAAAGGCACGAGATACACAAACGATGCTCAACTTATTGAGTGAAAAACAGCACATCTATGACGTGAAAGATGCAGGCACCACCATGCGATTCTTTACGGCATATCTAGCTATTAATGGCACTGGCGAAACCATCACTGGAACCGATCGAATGAAGCAAAGGCCAATAGGACCATTGGTGGAGTCTTTGAGACAAATAGGTGCTAGAATTGATTACCTGGAAAATGAGGGATACCCTCCTCTAAAAATTGAAAAGGTAAAAAATCAACTGACCGACAAAATTTCTATTCCTGGAAATATAAGCAGCCAGTACATCAGCGCACTTCTAATGATTGCTCCTTGCTTACCGAAGGGGTTAACCATTAAGTTGACGACAGAAATATACAGTCGTCCTTATATTCAAATGACCCTCGACCTAATGATGGCTTTTGGTGTTTCCGTAGCATGGGAAGGTTCGGAGATAGAGATTCAACCTCTCCAATATGAACCAACCAAATACACCATAGAAGGTGATTGGTCAGGAGCTAGCTATTGGTATGGTTTTATGGCCATAGCTCCCGAAAAAGGCTACCTAAGTTTACCGGGCATTCGCGATTATTCTTCACAAGGGGACAAAGAAATCGCTCAAATCATGTATCACCTGGGAATTGCTTCACACTTCGAGTCTGGTAGGGTTAAACTTTTAAAGCGAAAGGGGACTTTAAATAAATTGAAGCTCGATTTCAGGAATTGTCCAGATCTTGCCCAAACAGTTCTAGTTGTAGCTGCTGTTAAAGGTATTCAGTTAGAGATGACAGGCTTAGAGAGTTTGAAGATCAAAGAGACCGATCGTGTGGCCGCCATGAAAAATGAGCTGAAAAAAATTGGCGCTGAATTGCTTGAAGAAAATGGTAGCTGGAAACTTATTCCCTCCAATGATTTACCTTCATCTATTGACGTAGACACATACGAAGATCATCGAATGGCTATGGCCTTCGCGCCTCTCTGTTTACTTATGGATGTAACCATCGATGACCCTTTCGTCGTTGAAAAATCTTATCCTGGTTTTTGGGATGAAATCAGAAAGCTAGGTGTCAAGATAGAAACACTATGAACGTTTACGAATGTGATCAAGTAAAGCAGGTGAGGAAACTTCATCAACCTATTCTATCGGAGTATTCAACCTTTAAACGTGTGAAAGATCTACTTGAAGCTTTTGCTGATAACTTATTTCAATCATTTAACAAGAATGATAAGGCAGTCGCGATTGAAATCAGTAATCACCATCCTCTTTTCATTGGTAATGATCATGAGGAAATCATGAAACAAGCATTTACGTTTAAGGATGCCCAATTGACTATCGCTCTAGAATATGGCTTTGATGATTGGGAAAAGATTGAGGGATTGATCCAGGAGGATTTTGAACAAGCTATTGATCTTTTGCTCGATGGAAATCTGAATAAATTAAAAACGATCGAAAGCCTACCTCTTTTACTAAAAAAAAGATCCTCCTTTGGTCATCAAGCTTCTATTCTCCATTATACCGGCAGTAATGGTGTAGAAATATGGCGTCAGAAAGTACCCGAAAATTTACCTGAAATTACAACCTGGCTCATTAAACAAGGAGCTGACAAAAAAGCCAAGGCTTACTTCTATGGTGGCGCACACACGACGCTAGAGTTAGCCGCTACAAGTGCTCACCCTAAGGATGCAGGAATATCAAAAGCCTTAGAAAAATCGCTGGCTTAGTAGCTCACCTCCAAATCAGTAATCTCCATATCAATAATCTTGCTCGGATGAAAGAGAGAAAACCAAACTCCTTCTTTTTCTACCCAGCCACCCCAGCCTACTTTCAGACCTCCTAAAGGAACATTGGATGTCCACAACTTCCATGCTTTTGGGAAGCCGTTTTCATCAAGAATCCATAGGTAGCTATCGCCTGGAGTAACACCGCCTGTAGTATACGTAACAAGAAGGCCTCTGCCATCTTCCATCTCAACAAATGATCTTACCACGCCTGAGTCTCTAATCTTAAACGGAGCTATCAACCAAAAAGAATCATTAACAAAGTATTCGTAAGCTTCATACTCCAACGTACTCAATTCTTCTTTTCTATGGTTTAAGTCAAGCAAAACATCATTATTCTCCCAAACAACTCGGACTTCATTTTCACCCCTATTCCATTCGTAACTATGACCTCCTGGATAGGTGAATGCAATGTAATTAAGACTATCAAATGCTGGTTTATTCAGGGCTTTCAGCATTTCGTCAGTGAGTTCCTCGGCATCTTGTCCCTTGGTTCCATTAGGTACTGATTCATCTAAAAACAAATACACTAACACTCCAATAATCAAGAGTGTGACTAAGCCAATGCCTAAAAATTTAAATATCGATTTGATCATGGCAAGTCTAGCGTAGGTAACAACTTAGGTGCTCTCCGTACTTTTGTTGCTTGCTCAAAAGCGTATGCAATGCTTATGAGCTTAGGCTCCTGATACTTTCCTCCAAATATTGACATGCCTACAGGCAGCCCATGTATGTATCCTGCAGGAACAGTAATGTTTGGATATCCCGATCGGGCAGCAGGTGTAGAACTTCCTGTTCCAAAGTGATCTCCATTGATTACATCTATTGGCCATGCAGGCCCTCCCGTCACCCCAATAATCGCATCTAGATTATGCTCCTTCATTACTTTATCTATTCCGTTTCTGGAAACTTCAGTCACCACTTTTAAGTGCTCCCTATACTCATCATCTGTCAGTGGGCCTTTCATTTCTGCCCGTTCCATGATTCCTTGAGGGAAGTAAGGCATTTCCACGTCTGCATTGTCTTTATTGAACTGAATTATATCTGCAAGAGATTTTACTTTTGCATCAGATCTGGATGACAGGTATTTGTTCAATCCATCTTTAAACTCGTAAAGCAAAAGCTCAAAGCCAGAGTTACTGTAAGCACCATCTTCGCTTGCTTTAATATCCTTGATCAACTCTGCACCTTGCTCCTCCATCGCATCAAAAGCTTGTTCCATCACTTCATCTACTCGTTCATGATAGCCAATCGTACCTTCCAATACACCTATTCTTTTCCCTTTCAATCCATTGGTATCCAAAAATTGGGTGTAATCTGTATACGAATTTTCATCGCTTTCCTTCGTTCTTTCATCTGCGGAATCCACTCCCGTAAGTGCGCCCAATAAAGTAGCCGCATCAGCTACTGATTTACCCATAGGACCTGCTGTATCCTGTGTTTCAGAAATAGGTATGATTCCGTCCCTACTCCAAAGACCTACTGTCGGTTTGATTCCAACCACTCCATTTGAAGAGGACGGACACACAATGGAGCCGTTCGTCTCCGTTCCAATGGTGATGGCACACATATTTCCAGATACCGCTGCTCCAGATCCCGCACTGGAACCACATGGGTTTCTATCCAAAGCATATGGATTTCTAGTTTGACGTCCTCTACCACTCCAGCCACTTGAAGAGCGAAAAGATCTAAAATTTGCCCACTCACTCAAGTTTGTTTTTCCTAAAAGCACTGCGCCAGACTCTCTCAATTTTTTAATGATAAACGCATCATCCGGAGCAGAAGATCCGGCAAGCGCCATAGATCCAGCGGTCGTCATCATTTTGTCTCCCGTATCTATGTTATCCTTAATCATGATGGGGATGCCGTGAAGTGCACCTCTAACCTTGCCATCAGCACGCTCCTTATCCAGTTGACCTGCAATCTCAAGGGCATCAGGATTAACCTCTATTACACTGTTTAATCCATCTTTATCTTTTTTCTCAATTCTTTCCAGGTAAAGCTCACAGATTTGTTTTGAAGTGTATTTGCCTGACTCCATTGCTTCTTGAAGTTGGGAAACGGACCATTCTTCCAATTCGAAAGGCTCTTCCAAGTTATTTTCGTTACCTGTTTCACTTGCTGGTGATGCGCATGCTTTTATCCCTAAAAAAGAGATTGCTCCAGTTATTGCGCCGAGTTGAATGAAATTTCTTCTTTTCATATTCAAAATTTTAGAATGGTTAATAGGTCGAAACACTAAATTTAACGTTTCATTGTATCGAATCAAACCAGCTAAAATCAGTTAACATTATGAAGAACTCACCGTTCCTTCTTTCATTACTCATTCTTTTATCACCGCTTCTTTCTCTATCTCAGCCAGATACAGAGGTTTACTTAATGGACCTGAGAAGATCAAGTGAAGGATTAGTCGTTGAAAAACCTGTGAATATTTCAAGCAATAAAGGCTATGACAATCAGCCATCGTTTTGGTCTGATAGTGAGTCTGTTTTGTATGCAAGAAATGTTGAAGGGCAAACAGAAATTGCCAGATACTATCCAGAATCGGGAAATACATTGATTATCACCAATACTTTTGGCGGTAGCGAATATTCTCCTACACTCATGCCAGATGGAAGAATATCAAGCATCCGGTTAGATACTACCGGTTTACAATTGCTTTATGCTTACACTTTCAGAGGACTTGATGAGGTATTGGTGCCTGAGTTAAAAATAGGATACCATGCATGGATCAACTCAAATGATATAGTAGCATTTGTCCTGGGTGATCCCGCAACTCTTCAAATCATCAATACCGCTTCAATGGAAAATAAAATCATAGGCCAAAATATTGGCAGATCACTTCATAAAATTCCAGGGTCCTCCTCTTTTAGCTATTTAGATAAAAGCTCCGATGAATGGGAAATTAAAAGTATGAATCCAATCTCAGGAGAATCAACATTTCTTGTCAAAGCAATTGAAGGGTCTGAAGACTATGCCTGGACTCCAAAGGAAGAGATCATCATGGGGTCAGGCAGCAAACTATTTGCTTGGAAAAAGGATGGTGAATGGGTCGAAATCGCTGATTTATCTTCTCACAGCATAAAAAATATCACTCGGATTGCTGTATCCCCAGATGGCAAAAAAGTAGCTGTAGTAGGTGATTAGAAACAATTCTTACGATTGACCCAACAACACACATGCTCATGAGTTATTGTACTCATGGGACTATTTAGTAAAACATCACCGAAAGAAAAGCTTCAAAAGAAATATGCGAAGTTGATGGAAGAATCATACAATCTTTCAAAAAGTAATAGAAAAGCGAGTGATGAAAAAGTAGCTGAGGCAGAAGACGTATTGAAGCAGATCAATGCGTTAGTGTAGTGGGAGTTAAGCGTCCATGGAATATTGTAAACATGCCCGTCTACAGTTTAGCTACTGAAAAAGATGGACAGCTCAATATGAACATTTGTACGTATGTAAGTGCCGTAAGCATGAAACCAAAACTTTTCATGGTAGCTATTGATTATCATACTCAAACATTCACCAACCTAGAGATATCTACAACGGCTGTTTTACAAATTCTTCATACCGACCAAATCAAACTCGTAAATCAACTAGGGAAAAAGTCTGGAAAGAATTTCAACAAATACGACTATCTCGAGAAGAAGGAACTACTTGATAATTGGAATGGAAATAAAATACTCAAAGGCGCTTGTGGGTATTTGCAACTAAAACAGGTTGGAAGAAAAAATGTTGGTGGAGATCATGAACTCTTTTGGTTTGAGGTGGAGAAATCAAAAACAAATGCCGAACAAGGAATACTCATGTTTCAGGATCTGATTGAAAAGGGCATGATACTTTAACAGACCCCTGAAACAAGTTCAGGGTGACTTCATTCAGAACGAGGAGTAAGGAGTCTCTAAAGTATGGTAAGGATCTCTCCCTAGGATCGAAATGATACAATTTAAAGACTGGATAAATGGAATTAACTGAACGAGATAAAAACAGAATCATAGAGATGGCTTGGGAGGACCGTACACCTTTTGATGCTATTAAATTTCAGTTTGGATTACCTGAAAAAGAGGTCATTAAACTGATGCGATCCACATTAAAGAGGAGCAGCTTCAACCTCTGGCGTAAGCGCGTCAATAGTGGTCCAAGTCAAAAGCACCTAAAGAAGCAGCCTAATGATATGGTAAGGTTTAATCTTCGAGACAAAAACAGATCAGCCTCAACAAAATCTCCAAGCGATAATGTTTAGCACTTCGTATCAGGACATTTTAGAGCAAATCGAGCAAATCGACCCTCCTCAATATTGGGAAACACGAAACTATATAGATGGTGCAGTCACGAAGCTTTCTCCATACATCTCCAGAGGGGTTGTTTCTACTAATCAAGTCTATCAATCAATTTTAGCAAGAGGGTTCGATTCCCAAAAGGCAGGAAAGTTCATTCAGGAACTCGCATGGAGAGATTATTGGCAGCAAGTGTGGATTGCTAAGGGGGATGAAATCAATGAAGACCTGAGGCGAGAGCAGCCTAATGTCCATCATCATGAAATGTCGAAAGCCATCGTAGATGCTAATACCGGCATTGAAGCCATTGATGATGCAATCCGGGAGTACTACAACACCGGCTACCTTCACAATCATATGCGGATGTACATTGCCAGTATAGCATGTAACGTAGGCGGCAGCCATTGGAGGGTTCCTGCGCGCTGGATGTACTATCATTTATTGGATGCAGACTGGGCCAGCAATGCCTTGAGTTGGCAGTGGGTATCTGGGGCAAACGCTGGAAAAGAGTACTATGCTAACCAGCAAAATATCAACGATTTTTTCTACACGAAGCAAAAAGACACATTTCTCGATGTGGAGTATGAAGCGTTTGATGACATGGAGATCCCGAACATTCTTCATCATACGATAATTCCTGATCTAAAAACTCCTCTTCCAGAAAAGAAAAGTATAAATGTTGATCCTGCTAAAAAGACTCTGATCTACAACTACTATAATCTAGATCCTCAATGGCATGGAGGTGAGGATGTGAATCGCATTCTGCTACTGGAGCCAAGCATTTTTGAGAAATATCCTGTCAGCCAGAACAGCATCGATTTTGTTCTAAAACTAGGAGAAAACATAGATGGCTTACAGATATACATTGGTGAGTTTAATGAGCTAAGAAAGGAATACAACTTAGAAGATATCATCTACAAAGAGCACCCGCTAAACAACTACGAAGGACTCGAAGAGCCTCGTGATTGGATGTTTGGTGTGACCGGATATTACCGATCCTTCTTTGCGTTTTGGAAGAGGTGTAAAAAAGAGTTTTCTAAAAAATGAATGTTTAATATTTAACGCCATCACTAGCAAAACGATCTTATCGATTAAGATCGATTTGCTATTTTGTTAGTGGAAATCGGAAGATACCGGATCAAGTCCGGTATGACAGCTTCAATATGACTTTTGATTGACCCTGAAACAAGTTCAGTGTGACGTTCTAGCTTAAATACACTACGCTTGATTCGAGTGTCATGTTTTGATTGTTCTTCCGCACTTGCTTCATCATCTATTTACCAAACAATCCTCTTCAATTTTAGTCTTACTCACATGCATCTAACAAAACAAGATATTGAAGATCTGGACAGGGTCAAACGACTCAACATTATCAATTCAGTTTCAGGCATTAAACCTGCCAACCTGATAGGAACCAAATCGAATAATGGACTACCCAATGTCGCCATTTTTAGTAGCGTATTCCATTTAGGTAGCAATCCTGCTTTGATAGGATTCATCATGCGACCAACAGATGATGTGCCCAGACATACCTATGAAAATATTCAAGAGAATGGATACTATACCATCAATCATATCCCAACGACTATAGCAGATAAAGCACACTATACCTCTGCTAAAATTGATCGTTCAGAATCCGAGTTTAAACGCTGTGGCCTCTCAGAGGAATACGTTGATCATTTTCATGCACCATTCGTGAAAGAATGTCATCTGAAAATGGGGATGAAACTAGTAGATGAGCTTCCGATAAAGATCAATGGAACTGTCATGATGATAGGAGAAATACAACAACTCATCATTCCAGATGGTGCCGTCCATGAAAAAGGATACATTGATCTTTCACTTTACAATACGGCAGGTATCTCAGGATTGAATAATTATTACTCTCTAAAATCTGAAGCTACTTTTCCATACGCCAGAGCGGAAGAAATACCCAATTTCGATTAGATCGAGTCGTCATTATCCATGAAAATCCACAATTTAAATGTGGATTTTCATGGTAAATATATTTTTTTCATGAAAAATAGTATCTTTGATGTGGATTTTCATGGTAAATGATTAGCAGAAATAAAAAAGCATCGATTTTAAGATCACTACAAAATTTTGTGAGTGTCGGTATTATTGGGCCAAGACAATGTGGTAAAACTTCGTTGGTGAAGTCATTGACTAAAGAAAATGACAAAACCACTATTTATCTGGATTTAGAGTCTGAAAGAGACTTGTCGGTACTAAGTTCGCCAGAGCTCTATTTTGATGAGCATTTGGAAGAGTGTATCATACTAGATGAAATACAAGTTAAACCTTCACTATTTCCGATTTTACGATCTTCCATCGATAAGCATAGGGTTCCCGGCAGATTCATGCTATTGGGTTCATCCTCACCTCACCTACTACGAAATAGCAATGAGTCTCTCGCTGGCAGGATTGTCTATCATGAATTGGCTCCATTCAACATTACAGAGATCGATCATTTTGCCAAACATAGACTGGTGGGCGGCTATCCAGAGTGCTATTTACAGAAAGATGAGTCGCTCGCTTTCGAATGGCTAGGTAGCTACATCGATTCATACATTAACAGAGAGCTACCGGCATTGGGCTTAAATGTGTCTTCCGTATCTCTACTCAAACTCTTGAAAATGCTAGCTCATGTACACGGAAATATCCTAAACATCGAGCAGCTGGCCGGTTCACTGGGTATCAGTGCTTCAAGTGTGAGAAATTATCTTGATTTCATCGAAGGAGCATTTCTCATACATCGCTTACAGCCCTATCACACCAATCTAAAAAAACGATTGATCAAGTCTCCTAAAATCTATGTGAGAGATGCAGGTGTACTTCACTCCCTATTGGGAATCTCTTCACAAGAGGATTATGAATTTTCTCCATATTTAGGTCATTCGTGGGAGGGTTATGTGATTGAGCAGATCACTCAACTATTACCCAGAAAATACGGATATCATTTCTACCGTACCCACCAGGGGACAGAGTGCGACCTGGTAATCACCAAAGGTGACCTGCCCATACTCTCCGTAGAAATCAAATACACGGCTGCCCCGAAGATGACCAAAGGGTTTACGATTGCTATTCAAGACCTGAATACTTCTTCAAACTTTATCATCGTACCCAGAGAAGAAGATTTTCAGCTAAATGATCACGTGAGGGTGCAGGGACTAGAAACATTTATCAAGAAAGAAATTCTCACGCTTCCCAAATAGCATGACTCATAAGAAACCAAACTTACCTATGAAGACCTGTGCTGTATGTGGTAAGCCTTTTACCTGGCGCAAGAAGTGGGAGAAGGTTTGGGATGAGGTGAAATATTGTAGTGAGCGATGTAGAAGGAAAAAGTAATGTGAACCGTCTATGCGGTTAACGGATTCGCGTTATACCCATATTTGGAAATAAAACTCCACTTAACGTAATTTGAAAGGTGAAAAATGCGCATAGTGGGCGTTTCATTATTGTTAGGGTGTATCAAGAAAATGACCAAAGAGGAAAGAGAAAAAGCCAATAAAGACCAGATTAACAGATTTATATCTGCATACTATTCTGAATGGAGGTTTATTCAAATATTAAGCATTCAGAAAAAATTATCGAATAAATATGATTTTTTCCAAGATATAGTAGATCTAGTTAGAGAGACAGACAATTCAGCTGGTGATAAGACAATAGCTCAAGAAATAACAAATGGACTGCTATTTGATGCTGTTCAGCATAGTATTCAATACATAGAAGACCTATTCGCCTTGATCAATGCCTCATCAAAGAAGGACTACTTTATTAAAAATATTATCCAGTATAAGGCTGGTAAAGTTGAGAATTTGATAGTCAAGTTCAAGAACGAAAATAAGATTATCTACGAACACTTTCACTTCCCTAATTACCCAGAAGAAGACGATCATACTGAGCAAGAAAAAGAAACACTTAGAGTTATTAATGAAGGGGTTAACAGACTTGGGTTAATAATTGCAGAAATTACGGAGTATTACAAACAACATCAATTCTTCTATAATCAATATAAACATGGACTTAGCATTGCTCTACGGCCCTATGACGATTATAATCAAGAGCAAGTTGCACTTGACAAAAGAGGGGAATTTGAAAAACCAAGTATTGTTGCACTAGACAGTTTGAACTTCAAGAATGCCGGCAAAAATCAATATGGAAATACTGGATATTTGATGATGCCTGCATTCTCCGATAATGTAAGACCTCATATGAACACCCTACAAAAAGAAAACAATCTTTTAAGGTATGTGATGTCTCCAAGAGACACGAATATTGAAAGAATTGCAGAGATAGCTTCAAAAACAAAAAGGTGTTTGCAAATTTTGCTGCATAATTTTAGATCAATTATCAATGCTGAAGAATTCTATGATCTAAGGCTACCTGCTGAAAAGGAAACAGAAGTAATTGAGTTTAAAATTGAAATAGAGGAAAACACACCCTAACAAATGCTATGAATGAATGAGGTTTACAGGTCAGTCTATTTCCACTCCTTGAAATGCCACAGCTTTAATTCCCTGGTTCGTTTTAGAAATTCCGTATTTGGTGGCAACCTCTCTCCACTGCGAGACTGCTTGCTTTACTTGTTCCAGAATGGCCTATCATTTTTTTCTTTTGGGGGCTCTTTTCTTTATAGAAATACCAATATCCTGCAATTTTCTTCCCAACTCATCGTCTTTTGCCAGGAGCAAAAAATCGCTTTCAAGACCCAACACTTTTAGCACATTGAGATAATGCCCTATGCCTACTGATGGTTTTCCTTGCTCAATAGAAATAAGCGTATTTCTCCCAATTCCGGCACGTTCTGCAACCATTTCCCCACTAAGCTTGCGTCTTAATCTTGCCAACTTTATTTGCTCACCTACCGTCTCGATAATTCGGCGTGTTTTAGGGAGTAATATCGTTCGTTTCTTATCCATAATGTTTATTAAACATTATAATTGAAACAGGTAGAATAGAATCACTTTCTCCCATTAGCTATAAACCGTCACCACCAAACTCCTACTCCCGCCATGATCCCTATGCTCGCCTAGATAGATCCCTTGCCACGTTCCCAGGTTAAGTCGTGCGTTCGTAATGGGTATAGTTACTGAACTCCCCAAAGTGCTGGCCTTCAAGTGGGCTGGCATATCGTCCGGCCCTTCATAGTCATGCTTGTAGTAAAGAGCATTTTCAGGAATAAACTTATTGAAGTGACTTTCAAAATCTGCTCTGACAGTGGGGTCAGCGTTTTCATTGATTGTCAAGCTTGCAGAAGTGTGTTTGATAAAGACATGTAACAACCCTGATTCAATTTTACTGATGTCGATCACATTCAAAATGCTATTCGTTATCAAATGAAAGCCTCTTGGGTAAGGATTGAGTTTTAGTTCGGTTTGCTTTATCATCCGGTAAATCTAAGATGATAAAAAAAAGAAGGTGTCTCAAAAGCCGTCATTGCGAGAAATCGAAGCGATCTCATGAAAGAAAAATGCCTTTAAATCATTTGAGATAGCTTCACATGTTCGCTATGACGTTTCATGTGGCTTTTGAGGCATTCTCTTTCACTTTGAGTTTAGTCCCTGACCTCAGAGTTCATTCACAGATTTTTTGTACATCCTGAAAAAAAGGAACGGTAAAAATCCAAAACCGAATACGAGAAAGCTTATTCCTAACATAAATGCTGCCCCCTGTAAGTGAAAGATTTTCATATAAGAAGCCAGCATGAATAACATACCTGACAGCACTCCCAGTATCCATTTCATTTTCTCTGTGAGTACTTGATGAGCTTTGGTCTTATACCTATTGATTAGCAATAGTGGAAGGAAAATAAACGCAAGTCCACTTCCTCCAATAAATGCCAGTGTGGTAGCTCCAGGTAAATTCATCATTTTAAAAAAGATACCCACAATACTTGCTAAGGCAAATAGGTATCCTGTTGTGTACGTAAGTCGTTTCATAAACATGATTTTAGAATAATTAAACAAAAAAATAGTCTCTTGTTGTATCTCATCCAGTCCGTTTGGAGCGGTCTGGTTGAAAGCCTTTGAATAAGCTGTTTCGAATGATTTTCCGTTCTTCATTTCAATCTCAACCAGGCAACTCAAATGGTCGATCAGATCATCTTTCAGTGATTTGTCTTTGATTGAACTCGCATGAACTTCTTCAATGATTTTGTCGATGTACTCTTCATTAATCATAGAGCCGGAGAGGGATTAATGTTATTAAATACCACTTTCTCAATGGTCCGAATAAAGTCTCTCATTTCATCCAATAAGGTCTCCTTTTGCTCCTCTCCTTTTGGAGTGAGCTTGTAGTACTTGCGCACACGCTTCCCAATACTCACCTCTTCGAAAGTCAAAATGCCATCCTTCGTCATTTTATGCAGGGCTGGATAAAGCGATCCATCCTTCAGGTGAATCTTTCCATCTGTTTGCTCTTTCACCTTCTGCGAAAGCTCGTATCCATACATCTTATCGTGTTCGGAGAGTAACTGTAGTACAATCACTTCCAGTGTTCCTTTTAGGAGTTCTTTAGAATACATAATGCAACAATACATCAAATTATGATATATTGAAAATAAATACCTCAATTATTGAGGTATTTATCAAAATCACACTCATTTTCCACTTAAAGACTGACTGAATACGCGTCTTTCGTTAATTTTCCTGCATGTCTGCAGGTCATCTTTTTTTAATCATCCTTAGTAGCCTTGGAGTAATTCATGGACTATTCCTCTCAATCTTTCTTTGGGGATATAAAGCTGGCAATCGAGTTTCCAATCAAATCTTTAGTCTACTACTCCTCATTTTATCATTCCGAGTGGGAAAATCCATCTTTCTTGAATTCACTCCTAACCTAGACATCAAATTTATTTTTATAGGTTTGGGAACATTGATGACCATCGGCCCTTTGTTCTATCTATACACGGCATCCTGTCTAGATAGTACTTTCCAGATACGCAGAAAGCAGTTGATTCATTTCATTCCTTCATTCTTGGGAATTCTATTTGGATTTTGGATCGATGCAAATGATTTAGAGACATTACCAAAGATTCTATTCTTTTTTCTTTTCATTACTTATTATCTACACTACCTGATCTATTTGGTTGTTAGCAATTCGGCCATTTCCAAGAAGAAGAAAGAGGGGGCAAATGAGGACGTAATTAAGTGGTTACGATTGCTCTTATTTGGATTGCTCACCATCTGGTTTGCCTATGTTCTTAACTTATTTGATGAGCAAGTTCCTTATGTGATGGGACCTTTGCTCTACTCTCTCGTTGCATACCTCATTAGTTTCATTGCTATACAGAAAGGCTATCTGCAGAAAATAGATTTTGCAAAATACAAGACCACTCCTGTTACAGATGAGCAAATGGACGTCCTATACCAAAAGGTAGAACAACTTGTGATACACAACAAACAATACAGAAACACCGACCTCTCCCTAAAATCTTTGAGTCAAGAGATAAACATTAGCACCCAAATACTCTCGCTCGTTATCAATAAAAGGAGTCAAATGAATTTCAATGCGTTTGTAAATAATCAACGTGTCAAAGAAGCCTTGGAATTGCTGGACAATGCTACCTATCAGAATAGAAAGATCGCATCCATCGCATTTGAAGTAGGGTTTAACAGTATCTCTAGCTTTAATGCAGCATTCAAAAAGACCATGGGCAAAACACCCCAACAATATCGTCAAGCATTGATGAAATGATCATTTCATCAGAGTAAAAGATCATTTCAGAAGCTTTTGTATCTATAGGTTCATTTTTTTGTCCTCATCAAAATAAAATGAACATGAAAAAAAGCGTTAGAAAAATTGTCAAATGGTCTGTCATCAGCATAACCGGCCTAATCATATCTGTTGTTCTTTTAGGTGTTTGGTTTATGAACCTTATTCCAAAGTTCGATCAAAGTATAAAACAGACAACTCTCAACGACCTTCCTTACCTCTCTGAGAACATCGTACCCAAAAGAGGAAAAATTCTTGCTGTGGTAACCAGTACAAACATTATGGGAAGCAGCAACAAAGCCACCGGATATGAACTAACCGAATTATCCAGAGCATATTATGTATTCCAGGCAAATGGCTTTGAGGTGGATGTTGCAAGTCCTCTTGGAGGTGAACCTCCTGTAATCATAGATAATGATGACATGGGAGCTTACGATTATGCATTTATGAATGATCCAGAAGCTCAGAGAAAGACCCGCAATACTATTCCAATAGCAGACGTCAATCCCGAAGATTATCAAGCGATCTATTTTGTAGGAGGAAAAGGAGCCATGTATGATTTTCCTGATAATGAACACATCCAGAGCATAGTACAGAAATACTACGAATCAGATAAAGTTATTGGTGCGGTCTGTCATGGTCCCGCTGCATTGGTAAACGTTAAGTTAGAAAATGGGCAATCTCTCTTAGAAAACAAAGTAATAACAAGCTTCACCAATGAAGAAGAGCTGTTTCTGATACCGGACGCGAAGGTCATCTTCCCTTTTCTATTACAAGCAAAACTTGAAGACAATGGCGCCCTATTTAATGATGGAATCATGTATTTGGAAAACGTGAGCCACGATGGCAATCTAGTCACTGGTCAAAATCCATGGTCTACCTGGAAGCTTGCAGAAACCATGATCCAGCAGCTTGGCTATACTCCTAAGTTCAGGATTATAACTTCTGAGGAACTCGCCATTCAGGTTTTAAATTCTTTTGAAAAAGAAGGGTATTCTCATACAAAAAAGATGATCGATGAATTCTATTCAGCGACAAGCGGGGAAGTAGACAGGACGCTCATTGCTATGCACGGCATAGTCGCAGGAATGCAATGGAAGATTGGCAAGTCTATAGGTCTGATACGACTAGTGAGCTACATCAAAACAAAGTCTGAAGAATAACTACCTTTAATCCTTGATCTTCAAAACCCGTTTAAAAGTTTAAATCTCATAAAAAGATAAATTTGCGATATGTTGATCAAGGACCATTCACAACTTTCTGACGAAGAATTTGAGAAACAATTCGAGGCTTTTGAATTGAAGCCCAGGTTATTTTCACATGAAGCGCACTTGAGACTTGCCTACATTCATATCCATAAATATGGACGTGAACAGGCTGAGAAAAACATGTGTGATCAAATCAAAGGTTACGCAGAATCTTTGGGAGTATTTGATAAGTTTAACAAAACGGTGACCATTGCTTCAGTAAAGGCAATGGATCACTTTATGCGAAGGTCTAAGACAGATAGTTTCTCAGGTTTGATGAAAGAGTTTCCTCGACTGACAACTAACTTCAAAGACTTATTAAGTCAACACTATGGCTTCAATGTTTTTGCAGATAAGCAAGCCAAAAGAGAATTTATCGAACCAGATCTTCTGCCATTTTAATCATGGCTACCTTTTTTCCAGAGCCTAATGATTTCAGAAAATGGTTAATGGAAAACCATGAAAAGAAAACTGAATTATGGGTTGGCTACTACAAAAAAGCAACAGGTAAACCGAGTGTTACATGGCCTGATACAGTCGATCAAGCCCTCTGTTTTGGATGGATTGATGGTATACGCAGAAAGCTTGACGATGAAGCCTATCAAGTTAGATTCACTCCACGCAAACCCAATAGTCATTGGAGTCACGTGAACATTAGGAAGATAAAGGAACTTAAAAAAGAAAAACTACTCATGCCTGCTGGTATTGCAGCATACCAAAAGCGTAAACCTGAGAACTCCGGCAATGCTTCATTCGAGCAGAAGAATGTAAAGCTGAGCAAAGCTTACGAAAGCCAGCTAAAAGCGAACAAGAAAGCCTGGAACTTCTTTTACGAAAAGCTCGCACCATCCTATCGCAAACAATCTATCTGGTGGGTGATGAGTGCTAAAAGAGAAGAAACACGTGAAAAACGGTTGAATATCTTGATTAAATGCTCTTCACAGGAAGATAAAGTACCTCCTTTAAAGTGGACCAAATAAAGTTTCAGGAAGGATTTTTCCAGGTAACAAATTCAACATTGTATACGCTACAAGTCTGAGGTTAGGTGTGACTGAGTTGCCCTTAAAAATAAATCTGATAATAATATAAATGACCTAAACTCCGATAATTAAGATTTTTCACCGTATACTAACCTATGGATCATTATTCCAATTGAATATCATGGGCGAACTTCTCAATAAACAAAACAATTTTTTCCTTTTAAACGAGCAAATGCTGTTTGAAAAATACAGAGGTCAATTTATTGTCATCCATGATGAAAAAGTAGCTGATTCATTTGGTTCAGAGCGCGACGCGTACATTTATAGTGTGAAGCATTTTCAAATTGGGACCTTTTTGATTCGAGAAATAACATCCAGCCCCACAGATAGTTAATGCCTCGTAAAGGAACCCCCTACTATGCACTTACTCTTGTTTGACGCTGATGTAAACAAAAATCAAATTTGATTGATAAGCTATTCTTGTTTGTCGATGGAAGTGCGGATCCTAAACTAAAAATTGGATGCGGAGCTTACTTGCCTGTTAATGAAAATGAACTTAGACTAGATTCAAAGAGTGCACAGGTAAAAGTGAATCTTTTTAGAGAAACATCCTCTACGAAATTGGAACTTCAAACATTAATTTGGGCATTAACTGAAATTCGTGAATCTAGTAGAAAAATAGTCGTTTTTACAGATTCTCAAAATATCATTGGATTACTTAAAAGACAGAAACGTCTCGAACAAAGTAATTATCATTCCAAAACAGGCAAACTTCTCAAAAATCACGAGCTGTATCGGAAGTTTTATGAAATAATGAATCAATTGGATTGTGAATTGATAAAAGTCAAAGGACATTTATCATCCATGCAAAAAGATGATATGGACAGGTTATTTACGCTCGTTGATAGAGCCTCTAGAAAAGCCTTACAAGACGTAAAAAAAATGATTCAATGAATCAATCTCGCTTTTCAAAAAGTCGGAGATGTTTTGCTGGATACCACTAATTCCGAACTTGTTTCGGAAGATCACCAAATAGGTTCGGAAGAATTTTTAGACTTTAGTCTTTCTTTTTAGGATGTAATTCATCAAAGAAAATATCTCCATTTGGCACATCAAACTCAATCCCTTCAACATCCAAATTGTTATCTAACTCAAAAGAGACAGTTCCAAAATCAAACCAGGCATGTTCCTCATCCCATTTGATTTGATAAGTATCATAGTGCCAATGCTCTAAAGTAGCATCTAGAGCTGGCGCATCTGCAAATGATATCCTGAAGGAGTCTCCATCTTTCTTCACAGCAATGTCACCAAACATCGGGTCATTGTAGATTCCTTCTAAAAGCGACGGGTCAATTGAAGTTTTTGTTCCTGATACACGTCTAGCTATACGTTCATCCACATCATCTTTATGCCCATTACTTGATCTTGCTCGTTTCAAGTATTCAGCAGACCAGTCTCGCATATCTTTTTTCAAGTATTGATTGACAATGTAATAGGTCAATGGAGTGGAAATTCCTTCCATCGTATTGGTCAAAACCACTATTCCCAGATTAATATCTGGAATCATCATCACTCGAGAGTACATTCCATCATATCCTCCACCATGACTTACAGCCATATTCCCATGATAGTCCATCAGTCCCCAGCCTAGCCCATATCCCACAAAGTGTCTTCCAGGAAGTGCTTCCTTCGAACGCTCGCTAAGTTTATTGTTGTTATGAGGTGTCCAAAGTAGGTTTTGCTGCTCTTTATTGATGTATTCACTGCCGTCCCATGCGCCTCCGTTTAGGTTCATCATCATCCATTTGGCCATATCTGTAGAAGAGGAAATGATACCACCTGCTGCACTCGAGTTGTCCCAACTTGCCCATACACCAGGGATCGTCCCATTGTCCAATGTTGGTTTATGAGGTGTTGCTACATTGTCATTCAAATCCTTAACGCTAATCACCGTGTTTTCCATCCCCAAAGGATTTAAGAAGTTGTCTTTAACATAGTCTTCCCATGGTTTTCCAGTAACTGTTTTGATAACCTCACCAGCAGTGATAAACATCAAATTAGTATATCCATAGCCATCCCTGAAACTATA
Source organism: Marinobacter alexandrii (assembly GCA_039984955.1). NCBI lineage: Bacteria > Pseudomonadati > Pseudomonadota > Gammaproteobacteria > Pseudomonadales > Marinobacteraceae > Marinobacter > Marinobacter alexandrii. The sequence continues at coordinate 3,224,011 of JBDWTN010000007.1, read as the reverse complement.
TGCTTCCGGCACGTAAGCAGCTCTTTTAATGATCTCTTCTGGTGTCTTATTTGACTTATACCAGATGACATCTCCGCTGAATGTGCCTAAGCCTACTCTATGACAAAGAAGATCCTCTACTGTGATTTCGGATGAAACATATTCATCACCATACAAAGAGAAATATGGAAGGTAATCGCGTACTTTATCTTTCCAGGACAGCTTTTCTTCCTCTACAAGTTTAGCTATGCAGGAGGCGACAAATGCTTTCGAGTTGGATGCGATGGCAAATTGAGTGTTTTCGTCCACCTTATCCTTTTCTCCAATTTCTTTGACCCCATAGCCTTTGCTCATCACTACCTCACCATCCTTCACAATTGCAACCGCCATTCCAGGCACATTCCAATCTTTTCTAGCCTTCTCAATGTATTTATCGATGGCTTTAACATCAATTTGAGCCTGAGATGCTAGCGCAAAAAATAGAATAATAAGGAAAGAGAATTGCTTTTTCATTCTTCAAATATTTAGTAGAGAACGAAAATACTAAAGAAAGCAGGAATGACTACCAGGTAGCACTTTTTGTACTTAAGACTGCCTTCATGACATCCTTTTGACTAATCTGTCCTATGAGTTTACCTTCTTGAACAACAGGGAATCGTCTCAATCGTTTTTCTAAAAACATTTTAGCCGCTTCAAAAATGTTAAGGTCAGGATTGACTGTAATAACATCTTTAGCCATATGTTCTTCTACCAAACCCGTGAAGATGGGCATGTTATCATACTTTCCTTTTACCACCTCCTTCAAGCAGTCACCTTCAGAGATCACGCCTACAAGTTCACCTTGATCATTTATCACTGGGCCTCCAGATATTTTATGTTTCATGAGCGAATCAACCACCTCATGCATCGGCTGGTCAGGACTGAATGTAATTAACTTCCTTGCCATGTAATCTTCCACTTTGACCGACTGTGGTGAAACAGTTTTAGGAGCTTCTGCTCCACGATAGCTCATTACCATATTCTTGCTGGTTTATTTTTAAAACGAACATAGAATATACTTAAAAATGAAGGAAGAGCAAAATATACCGTCTGTGAATTTAGCTTGAATGATCAGAAACAATCACCCAATCATCTCCTAAGCGTCGAAAAATAAGCGAAAAATGGCCTTTGGGATTATCATTGTCTCGCTTAAGATTCCACTTACCAATTACGGACCAAAAATCATCACTTAAAGGCTCTAAAATGAGTAGTTCGAATGCCAATTCTCCCATGGCAGATTTATTGGGATAGCTCTTTTTATAATTGTCAAGTGTCTTTTGCCAACCATATGTTATGCCTGAGCTCCCGATAAAAACTAAATCATCGGATTTCCAATAGCCTTCCATGAAACAATCCAAATCTCCCATGTTCCAACATTTTTGCTGCTGAGCCAAAACTTCGCGTATGGCTAATTCGTCATGGTTTTGAGAAGATGCTTTAAAAAAGAATAAAATTATTATAAGAAAGAATAGCTTTCTCATTTCCTAAGATAGGTTTGGATCTTGGATTTCAAGGTTTCCTTATCTGTTGTGATGTGAGGATCACTGTAAATCTTAAGCATCATCTCGCGAAGTACGTCTTCATCATAGCCAAGTTTACTAGCGATTTTTGCACAAAATTTGATTTCCTCTTTGTAAATCCTTCCATCAATCTTCATAAGTTGTACCACATTGTAGAGGTAGTCATAGCGTTGATCATCAGAAAGTGTTTCAAGCCCTTCTATCACAGAGGGGTCTTCAAATGACTCACTGATTTCTTCGCTAGACATTCCATTCGCCTTTCCTATCTGTTTGATCAAGTCGATTTCTTCCTGAACAACAACACCATCCACACGTGCCAACTGTACGAGCATGTTGAGATGAGAGCGGACAATATTTGGAAAATTGTTTGTGATAGTCGTGAGATTTACGTGTTATATTGCTTTAGTACAATTTAGTACATACTTGTACAAAAGTAAACTTGTGAGAGCTAATCTCAAACTATGCACTTTATCCGCTTTAAATCACGAAAAAAATGAATTTTTTAGCTCATCTACTACTTAGCAAGGATAATGAGAAGGAGATGGTCGGGAACTTTATAGGTGATTTTGTGAAAGGCTCGCAGTTAGAATCTTATGATCAAGAAATTCAACTCGGGATTAAACTCCATAGATCCATTGATGAGTACACGGATAATCACCCAATTGTCTTAAAAAGCAAGATTAGGCTAAGGGAAAAATTCAGGCATTATGCGCCAGTAATCGTGGACATATTCTATGATCATTTTCTTGCGAAGAAATGGTCTTCATTTTCCAACGAGCCATTAATGGATTTTACACTAAGGTTTTACGAGCTAATGAAAGGATATTACCCCATAATTCCTAAAGGCGTTGTGAATATGCTTCGATATATGAAAGAAGGCAACTGGCTTTTCAACTATCAATTTATAGAGGGGATAGATAAAGCTCTTACCGGGATGTCTCGAAGAACCAAATTTGAATCTAAAATGGAGCATGCATCAGTTGCTCTGGAGGAAAATTACAATGAATTCGAAAACGAATTTCTTCTCTTCTTCCCTCACCTTCAAAAACATGTCGCTAATTTCGAAGGATGAAAGACATCTTAATTGTGGGTTTGGGAGGGTTTTTAGGAACCATTGCACGATATGGAGTGTCCCTAGCCACTATTAAGTTTTTATCAGACAAATTGTATTCAGGGACTTTGCTAGTAAACCTTACAGGCTGCTTAGCTATCGGATTACTTTCAGGGATATTCATCAAACAACAGAACCAACTCGCACTTTTTCTGATGGTTGGATTCTGTGGAGGGTTTACTACTTTTTCTTCTTTTGCCCTAGATGGAATGAAACTCCTTAAAGCGGGTATGCACTCAGATTTCATCATGTACCTCCTTGCATCTACGGTTGGTGGTCTAGCCCTCTGCTTCCTTGGGTTTTTCTTAGGAAACAAGGTTTAAGAATTAACCTCGCTTTGAAAAAAAGTTAGGTTTCTTTAATTTGAATAATCTTTAACCAGGCTTTTTCGTTACTCTTATGTTGATCCTAGCCAGATGACTAACTATTATCACGTACTTGGACTCTCTGAAAACGCTACTCAAGCAGAAATCAAGTCTGCCTTTAAAAAATTAGCAATCAAGTATCATCCTGATAAACATCCTGATAAGCCAGAAATGGAGGAGAAGTTTAAGGAAATCAATGTCGCTCATCAGGTTTTATCAGATGAATATGAAAAAGCTCGGTTCGATCTTAGGTTAAAATACCGTCAGTTTTCAGAAAATGAAGCACGCCCTTACTCTTATAGGGCTCCAAATGCAGATCAGTGGAAAAACCGAAACAGAGCAAGGTATAGCAGTGGCAAAGTGGATTATCGTCAAAATGCGATCGCTACTGCCTATGCTTTTGGCATCACCTTTCTTATTGCGCTTATGGTGATGACTGGTGTGTGGGTAAAACAAAGCTATGATGGCCGCCAGTTAGAAAAACTTCTGGCTGAAAGAAGGTCAACCTATTTGGAAGCCAAGGAATATTTTGAAAATGGTCGTTATCAATCTGCTTTTGAAATAATGTCTTCATTGAATTTCTTTAGAACTGAAGAACGTGACATAAAAATTTTCAAAAGTTCTATGGTAGAAAAAATTACGAAAATAGGAAATGATCATTTTCAAAATGAAGAATACGAACAGGCCATTGAACTTTACGAAATGGTTCAAGAACTTGCCCCAGACCTTTCTTTTTATGAAGTCAGGCAGAGACTTGCCGAATCTTACAAACACACTGGGCATCCAGAAAAGGCTATTAATATTCTAAAAGATTTTTTAGTGGGAGAATATGAGATTATAGCCTCATTGGTAAAAATTGCAGAGATACACAGAGATGAACTCAATGATCCCAATGAAGCTCTGGATCATTTGCTTATAGCCCATCGCCTTGCTATCAAACGCTACAAAACTTATTATGGAGAAGGATATGCCATGGTTATCAATGAACAATACCTTCCAAAATCACACTACGACTTATACACCAGTCTAGCTGCTACCTATCTAGCTGTTGATGATCCTGAAATGGCTATAAAAGCTGCAGATTGGAATAAATATGTTTGGCCTGATAGTGCATCTTCCTATGTAACGAGCGCTGAAGCATACATAGCTACCGGACAAAATAGGAAAGCTTGTATTGAATATTCTGGTGCAAAAGATCGAAATTGGTCAGGCACTACCCAAACATATTGTAACTAATGGCTGGCTACTCGAAAAATCCTCTCTGGAAAAAACTTGGAATAAAAGAAGGGGATGTCTGTTATCTTTTTTCATCCCCTCAGAATTACTTTGAACTACTTGAGGAAACACCCAAGGACACTAAATGGGATGAAGACTTAAATTCAGTGCCTTATGACTTTCAACATGTCTTTGTCACACATATTGACATCTTGAAAAATAATTGGGGGAGTTGGAAAAAGGCGTTAAAAAAAGACGGCACTTTATGGGTGTCTTGGCCTAAGGGTGGTTCAAAAATGGAAACAGACCTTAATGGGAATATTGTACGCGAGTTTGGATTAGCTGGCGGACTGGTAGATGTGAAAGTTTGCGCCGTAGACGAAGATTGGTCAGGACTGAAATTTATGTATCGGAAAAAAGATCGCTAAAATCATCATCTACCTTAAATTCTACTTTGCAACGCTGATCATTTAGCATTTCCATATCATCTACCATGATGAACTCGTCTTGCTCTTTTTGCATCTTGGCATTTGCTTCTTTCTTTACATTTCTTCTTTTGATCGCTTCAACAAAACGTCGCATTTCTGTTATATCTTCCAGAATGAGCTCTGGAACGGTGACCGGCTTGCCATCATCTCCTTTAGCTACCATCGTAAAATAGCTATTGTTGGTATGCTTGATTTCATTGGTCTTTACATTCTCTGATGTCACTTTAATTCCCACTATAAGTGAGCTATTCCCCACGTGATGTATTGCAGCATCCATAGTCAATAATTCGCCCACCTCAACGGGCTCTAAGAACTCTACCCCATCAACCGTGACTGTAACACAGTAAGTCCCCGCATGCTTGCTTGCAACAGCATAAGCTACTTTATCCATTAAAGAAAGAATTAGTCCTCCATGGACTTTCCCTCCAAAATTCGCAAAAGAAGGAATCATCAATTCAGTAAACTTGGTTCTGGAAAATTGGACAGATCGAGGTTCCATAGGCATATTTTTAACCCACTAAATCGCCACTCATTTTTCTACACTTCTTTATTTTCTTCTTAAGAATCAACTTCCAGAAAGGCGATCGTGTCGTTACTAATTTAGTCTTTACCCACAGGTTATTCAAAAATTTACCTTTCTTACTCCTACTCCCATAGGTCTTGCGTGGCTCCACAATATATTCAAAGCCCATTTTGTGGGTTTGTTCCAATGCACACAGGTTTCCGTATAAAATTTTATTAGCGTTTGGAACATAGATCAACGGATAGTTTTTACGTTTGGGTTTATTGGATCGCTTATTGGCATCTTTTTTCATCTCCAGATTCTCTGTGGGCAAATAATCTTGTACTGGTTTCTCCTTCTGTCCGTAACAAAAGCAACAAACAGAAATAAACAGCACTGAAAGAATCGATTTATTCATACCAATATCCAAAATAGAGAAATTTTTAGCAATGATTGCTGGTAGCACTGCTAATAAATAACTTGCGCAGCAAAATTGACGAAGCGTGAAGTTTATTATCTCATTTTTCCTAAGAAAAGTACCAAGAAAATACCTCCAACTTTTTAGCCATGTGGCTCTAAGAATAGTAGCTATTTTTTATAAAGGTAGTAAAGTTGAGTGCCCTATTTGTGAATCGAAGTTTCGAAAATTCCTCCCTTACGGCAGAAAATCAAGGAGCAATGCTCTTTGTCCTAAATGCTTGTCATTAGAGCGTCATAGATTAATATGGCTGTATCTTAAACAGAAAACTGATTTCTTTACTAAAGAGGCTAAAATGCTTCACATTGCTCCAGAACTTTGTTTTATGGATCGATTTGAGGCCTTGGAAAATCTAGACTACATCACCGCTGATATTGAATCTCCTTTGGCGCAGGTGAAAATGGACATCCATGAAATACCCTTTGAGGATAACTCAGTGGATATCATATTCTGCAATCATGTACTAGAGCATGTAGATGATGACCTGAAAGCTCTTAGCGAAATGAGAAGGGTTTTAAGTCCTGGTGGGTGGGCCATACTACAAGTCCCCTTCTTCTATCCATTACCTAAAACTACATACGAAGACAAAAGCATTGTTGATCCTAAAGAGCGTGAAAAGGCTTTTGGGCAAGATGATCATGTCAGGATGTTTGGTGAAGATTATGGCAAAAGACTTGCCAGCGCAGGTTTTAATGTGGTAGAGGAGAAATTGATAGACGAACTAAGTGCTGATGAGAAGTCACGCTATGCTTTGCCAGAAAAGGAGATTATCTATAAAGTGATTAAATAATATTTTTACTCTGAAGCAGAATCAATAGGAATTGAGTACGTCTTTCTTGCATACTTATTAAACAATCTCAGCTCTTCAATCATACTTTGTTCAATTGAACCAAAATCACTGAAAAGAATGAAGAACACATTTTTCATTCTTGGATTATCAAAGAATGCCGGTTGAAAAATAATGTCGCCTATTTTGATATTGTACCGATTTACGAGTACCTCATATTTCTCAATCTCAGCTAGTTGATTGATGAACTCATAAGAAACCAGTGTATGTTTTGAATCCTGAACTAAAAACTTCCAAGTTGTAGATTTTAAATCTGGAGAGTAGACGCCTTTTGCTTTTTTTAGCACCTCAGACAATGTGAATTGATCATCATCCAGATATTTACCAAGCGTATCCATAAATACTGCCTGTCTCTGAAGTGCATACTCTAACTCTCTAATATTTTCTTCATTTTCCTTAATGATTGACTCTACAGAATTTTTGATATACGCTTGTTCTGATCTGGATTGCTGAAATTGACTGATAAACAAGGCTAGTAGAATACCCACTAGTACAGGGACAATATCCGTAAGTATCTTCTTCAGTTTCATTGGTAAATATCAATCAAAACCAAATTAGTACAAAAGGATCTAAAATGACCTTTCACCGAAATTCTCATTACTCCTTGCAGGAGGTTAGCTTTTATAAAGGTGAAAAATACTGTTATCAAATAAATTCGTGAGGTTCTGGTGAGATGATCTACCGAACAATGAATCTCTTCTGAACTACTTTATCTAGTGCATTTACGCTCAGGATGTAACTTCCATTGACGAGTCCGGGAACATCCATTTGATTGTTAGAGTCAAATGATCCCTCTGATACTTTCTCTCCCGTCAGTGAATATATCTCCCATTTGCTGTTATCACTATACAACCCTTCTATAGTCATCTTTCGACCTTCATGAACAGGGTTCGGATAAATGCTTAAACCTCTATCCAAAGTACTGAAGCTTACATAAATAATCTTAAGTTTCTCATGTGTACCATCAAAGTCAGTCTGCGACAATCGATAAAAAAGCCCTTTGACATTAGTACTTCGTTTAGATGTGAACGAGTAGTTTGTTACTTCATTGGTCGTGCCATTTCCTTTTATTCGGGCAACTTCATTAAAAAGAACACCATCATATGATTGTTCCAAAATGAAAAAATCGTTGTTTGTTTCAGAAGCAGTATGCCATTCAAAGGAAAGTTCTCCTTCCAAATAGTCTCCCCTAAAATCTATGAGAGAAACTGGAAGTGTTGTTGCCCCTGAGCATGCACTGGCATCTCCACAGCACCCACCACCGGTAAGACAATCTGCATCCTCATCATCTGTTCCGACTGACACATCTGGAGGACTCCCTCCAGTAAAATCTCCACCGACAGAAATCCCGGAATCACCATCTACATCTATCGTATTTCCTCCTGTGTTACTTTCAACATCACCAAAAATTCTAACTAGTCCCCCAGTTTCAAGATTAAGCTGAACTCCTCCTCCATTGTTCATTTTATAGTTACCTCTAACGATGAGTTCTCCGTTATTTCTAACAGTCACATTATCTCCTCCGGTCGCATCAAGATCACCTCCTATATCAAGGATAGATGCATTAATGGTAAGTAATTCCTGATTTCTCATTCCTTTTGTAATAACAATATTGGAACCATTTAGAATTTGCAAATTGGCACCATCACTAGTGTATGCTGAATCTGCATTTACTACAGCATTATCTATCGTAAAATTACCCCCAGAAGCCTCAACCAGATCTCCTGTTATGTTATAAGTTCCTCCGGTTATCGAATTCGTTCCCCCACCTGTCCAATTATCTCTGAGATCTCCGCTAATGTTGATATTACTAGTACTTGAGGCCGAAATAGTAGCATCTCCTTGAATGGTCAATGTTCCGGTAACGGTGAGAGTCACTCCAGGATCAATAGTCAATGTTGGACCTTGAATGGTAAGATTCCCTGAAACAGTACAGTCAGAAGAAATCGTAGTGTTGGAAAAAAGCGTGGATCCCGCCGTAGGACATTGTGCTAATCCAACAATAACTGTAATCGAAAGTATAATAGTGAGTATAGCTGCTTTCATCTCAAGTAAAATGGTTGTGTACAAATTTACGTATTTAATACCTTAGATGATTTTTTTCTCCCTATAACTATCGGCGAAAGTTGTGGATTTAAGGATTAAAAGAATATTCAATCCCAAAGTATACTTCGTAGATGAATTTATTTAGAGGTATGATCGGTTTATCATCAAGCAAAAAGTTAGTTGTCATTTTTACTTTAAAACGATCTGTTAATGCATTTTTAAACTCTAACTGACCGCTCAATCTATTTCTAAAGGCACCTATATCCCCATCTCTGCCTGACTGAAAGTAGACGATTGCATTGATATTGGTAGTTTCTGTAAGTCTAACATCAGCACTAACATATGAATTAAGCTTCCATAGTTCTTTTTCAATAGCCTCTTCAATGCCATTCCACTTTTCGTATTCTCTAAAAATTCCTACGCCGGCATAAAGTGGGTTACGCTTACGAAGGATATTCCAGCGATATCCTCCTCCTAGTAGCCATCTGAACTCCATATTTCTGGATTCATCAAACTGAACCTGCCCAAAAAACTCTGGAGTGAGCTTTGCCGATCTTTTAAGGATTTGTCTTAAATGAGCAGTTCCGTTGTAAATCAGAGGTCCGTCTCCAAGCTTAAAATAATTAAGGCCACTGATGAAAACTGTCGCTGATTTTTCTGCGATATAGACGACATCTATATTGTTGTTTACACCAATATAAACGTTCTGTTCTTCTACCGTAGAACTCCTATTATTAATAGCAAAGGTTGCATCTATTACTCCTGTAAAATAGTTTGATGAATCAGAGGCGAGCGATCCCTTATCCACTTTAAGAATCTGAGCGCTCGAATATGAGACTGATATTCCGACTAAAAATAGAAAAACTATTTTTCTAATTCCTTCTATCATTCATTTCTAGTTAGACGCAAAAATTAAAAGGTTTGATATTGATACCAACTTTAAACCTGAAAAATGTAATAGGAAATCTATTCCAATCATTACGATCTCTAATCATCCAGATCAAACAAAAAAAGTCCTGCTTTCGCAGGACTTTTTTTTAAAGAAGCCAGAACAAATCTACATTCCGCCTTTTCTGAAATCTTCACTTGGTGTGCCAGACAAACATCTGGAAATAACGGGGAACTCATCTGTGACAACATAGAAGTAGTCAAACGTTTCCATGCCTCCAGTTTCGGCATTATTGATTGTAACCGATCGACTGATTCCATTACACTCATCCAAATCACCGGACCCATCAACGAACTCATAATCATTCGTATATTTTCCATTGTATTCACCACAAGGTTCAGATACTCCATCTCCAGGTCTTTCCCCTTCTTTGACTTGATAGCTTGGCGTTAATGCAGCTAATCCATCATTTCCATCAGGACCGTACTTATAAAAAATCGGAAATCCATCGACCGCCCATCCTACTTGAACTGGATCAGTAGGTACCGTACTTCCGGTCCCTAAACCTGCAAGTAGATCATCTGCATAAACTTGCATATCTCCATGATAATGAATCAACCCTGTTCCTGCCATCATATCTGGCTGTAAGTGAGCGTTATTACAATCCAGACCTACTTCATTTCTATTGTTAGTAGGTTCAAATACCCAATCCCAGTTATACTCTCCTGTCTCTGTATTCTCGAAAATAAATGGGGTTCCAGGAGCGGGATCTATGGGAACTCCATTCAATGCTATTCCGAAATCATACGCTGGCATAAAGGCTTCATCTACAATACTTGTAGTACTTGCTGCCAATTCAGGAGTAGCATCTATCTCATACATGACCGTAGTTGATGTCAAACCTGTGATGCCAAGGTTAGCTACTTGATTTCCATAATCATGATCAGGAACACGATTGGTACTTATCTGCCTGATTTGACCTACAATAGATTCCTCGTATTGATTAGCTACCGAAGGAGTATTATCGCACATCGTATTATCCTGATTAGTCGAATTATCATTTGCGCATACAGTTGGTTCAGGGTCAGATTCAGAAACAGCCACCGCAAATTCATCACTTGTACTTCCGCCGTTTCCATCATTGGCAGTAACCGTTACAAGTGCATTGCCTGTGCCTGCTTCAGTAATGGTCAACATACTTCCTGAAATAGAAACTGTGACAACACTGGAAGGGCTGCTCGTCGCACTATAGTTAAGATCATCTCCATCAGAATCGGAGAATACTGCAGCAAGATTAACTGTGGTTGATTCAAAACCTTCGTCAAGCATTAAATCACTCAGAGCATTACTTATTTCGGGGCTTGCATTAATAGCATCATCGGTATCATTTTCATCGCCACCGCATGAGAACAGAAGTGCGCTAATCAAAAGAACACTTAATAAATTGAATAGGATTTTTGTCATAATAGAAGTCTTGTTATAACTCTTTGATGACATCTCTTTTAAAAACTTGCGTAAGTAAAAGAAAAAGGACTCAAATGAGTCCTTTTAACTAATCTTCAGATTCTTCCTTTGGAGATGACCTATTGTCGTTGGAGATCACATCTATCAGCTTGTAATATGGATCTATTCCTACAGATGTCGGCTTTTCATCAACGATGAGTGTAATCTCATTATTGATTTGATCAAACTTTTGCTTTTTTAGGTATAAGGGAACTTCTTTAGTTTCTCCCTCCACTTCTTTCTCAACAAAAACTCCGACCTCAATCCAATCATTCAATGGAAGCGAAATTGTAGGCTTTCTTCTACCTTCAACTTGATAGGTTAAACTATCACCTTCGGCGTTCGTAAAGATGCGTTCTCCTTTCTCATCGGCACGATACTTTGAAACAAGCGTCTTCAATTTCACTTCATACTTTCCGTTTTCCAGTTCTTTATATGTGGCATCAGTCACTTTGTTGTTATACAGTGTAATTGTTTCCAACATATCTTCAACTAAATAACTCATCGAATCAGGGGTCACTGATTTCACAAATCCTAAATATTCAAGAGAGGTAGTGTAAGGTGGTTCTTGAAAAGCTACACTGTCGATGTATTGACTCATTGCCTTGTTGAAGACTGACTCGCCCAAGTAATCACTTAACGCATAAAGAACTAATGAGCCCTTGTTATAGTGAATGTACTGCTGATTCTCATTGAAGATTAACGGCTTCTCTTTCAAACGCTCAAATGTTCTTCCCTGAAGGTAGCTATCTAGCGCATCTTTCAGGAACACACGCATCTTTTCAGATCCGTACTCTTTTTCCAATACGCGTAGGCTACTGTACTCTGACATACTCTCGGACATAACTGTAGCTCCCTGCACATTCGCACCGATCACCTGATGTGCCCACCACTGGTGTGCTACTTCATGCGCTGTAACGCTAAATGGATAATCTACACCTTCGGGATCTTCGTCATCTACCTCCGCGATGAAACCAATGGCCTCAGAGAAAGGTATAGTGTTAGCAAATGATTGAGCAAAAGACCCACTAGTTCTTGGAAATTCAATGATTCTAACCTGTTTATGCTGATATGGACTAAAGTTCTCTGTGTAATATTCGAGTGATTTTTTAACTCCTTTCACCATTCGATCCAGGTTATACTCATGTCCTTCGTGATAGTAGATTTCAATGTTTATGTCATTCCACTTATCTCTAACCACCTCGTAATCAGCAGACTGATATGCATAAAAATTCAACATTTTACTGTCCATTTTATAACGAAAATATCTGCGTCCTTCCTCTACCCATTCTTTTTGCAGGTAACCTGGCGCTATTGCAATTTGGTCTTCCGAAGTGCTAACAGTCGTTTCAAAGTTGATCCAATCGGCACTTGATGAGATATACGTATTTCCTCTAGCCACCGTATCGAAAGGAGATTTCATGCGTTCTTTCTCAGGCAATCCATATTTTTCTCTGACTTTATTGTCTACTAGCTCACTCCCTTCAGAATAACCAAAAGTTGGAAAAATACCACTATTAACAAAAGTACCATTAGCTCTCACTGGGGAATAGTTCCTTAATAAAGTGTTTGGCTTATTCCACATCTTGAATGTAAAAGAGACGGAATCCCCAGGATTCATCGGCTCTTCTAGTTGATAGAAATCATAATTGTAAATGGTATCTTCCAAGACCAATTCATTTGCAACAGAGAAAGAGAATTCACTAGGATAGTTATTGTGATTCAAGAATAATGAATCTATCATCTCTTCTGTTTTATTGACCAAAAGAAACGTTCCTTCCACTTTGAAATCTCTGCTTTTTGGAAAGAGCTCCATATCAACTTTCACATCGGTAATGCGTGGTTGTGCCATTCTAGCGTATTTACTGAATCGCTTTTCTTGCTCCACAGTTCTTTCTTCCCGTCCCTTCGCCGAAACATATTCATTTTCAACATTATTCACATACCAGATGTAGCTACCCAGCCCTATAAAAGAAAGGATGAACAGTGTAAAAGCAATTTTCAGAGGTCTTTTGAATGACCTGAGACCTTCTTTTAGCTTTAACTTGAAAGTGGTAGGCATACCTCTTCTCCAGAAAGCGATCGCAAACACATAGAAAGCTCCACCAAGTAGCAGCCAATAGATTTTGTAAACGAAAAAACGTGCAATTGAAATACCATATCCATTCATTGGAGAATAGAATGTACCTGGTCCTTCATTGTATTTAAATATCGATTGTTCTATTCCTGCTGAATCCAGGTAGCTAATACCTATTCCAACCCCAAGCGTTATAAAAAATCCTATTAAATAGTTAGGAATAAGTGTGTGCAAGAAAATGGCCAGTAAACTCCATACAACGATGTTCCAGATTCTTAAAAAGAATAAATCCTTGAGATAAAATCCTATCTCGTAATCATAGAATCCTGCATACGTTTGAATAAGAATTCCACTGATCATTATTAAAAACAATAGCAAAGCCTGAATCTTGATCAACGCAACAAACTTCGACAAAAGCATTGTCCAATTAGGTATAGGTGTGGCATCTACTAACTGATTGATCTTAGCAATTCTGTGTCGATGAATTAACATCCCCGAATAGAGATAGGTAATCGGAAGAATGGCTATTGTAGTAAACACTGCTCCTGCTATATCTAACATTTGCCAGCTCACAGGATAAGTAGTCGTACCGTAAATCTGCTGGCCGACGGCTAATGTGGTCGTGAGAATTAACAAACCAATCAATGCGATAATGATGAATGGCCAGCTCTTAACAACAAACAGAAAATCATTATTGGAAAGCGTCCAAGCAGCTTTCATTCTATTTAAGAAACTGTAATCGAATGATACTTTGGGAAGGTTGATTCGAACCATACTTCCGAAGTTATTTTTGACAACTCTCTCGCCCTTCTGCTTTTTAAAGCTGAATGAAAGTGGGTTATGAGAAAACTTAAATACTGAGAATACTCCAAAGTAAATTAATAGCCCTAAGCCTCCCCATATCAAGCGATTGTAAATAATATAACCTTCAAAAGGAAGCAGGTTTTCATTTTGCTCTGATACTGTCCAATATTCGGTATAGTATGAACTTGCTGCAGATCCAAAGGGATCAATAAAAGCCCCTAACTCTTTGTTGTCAAGATTCCCAATGATCGTCTCAGCTACTCCTTGCAAAAGGAATAATGCAATAACTGCCACAAAACCGGAGGCAATATTTCTTGAGAAAGTGACTACTCCAAAAATAATTGCACTAAAAAAGATCAGGTTTGGAATAACATAAATTAAGTAGGGCTGCAGGTAGTTTAAAAGATTAAAATCACCCAGAAGTTCGGGATTTGTCCCAGGTAGATAGCCACCCACCATTGCTCCTAAAGCAACTGATAAGAGTACCATTATGGTAACCGCCAAACCACTGAGGTATTTTGCAAGCAAATAATCTACTTTAGAAAACGGGTACGAATAGAGCACATTACTCGTGTTGCTGCTGTAATCCTTATTGATCGTACCTCCAACTATGGACGGTATTAGAAAAAACGCCAAAATTGAAAACCCATTGATGAAATTGTTCAACGAAAAGGCTGAATTAATGTATGCAATGGAGCTTCTGGTTACAGTAATGGAATCAAAAATTCCCGCATTGGATGCCATAGCTAGTGTAGAAATAGCAAATAATGACCCCAAGTAGATATAAAATAGTGGATTCTTAACCCAATACTTTATTTCAAAAGAAAATATTTTAAAAAACATATTGGATTGGTTTAGGCTTCAACAGATTTTTCCTGACCTAGTGTAGTGAAATACACATCTTCGAGGTTTGCCTCCACAGAGTTGAATCCTTCTCCCGGATTACCGTCACTTAATACTCGAATATTTACCGTGTTGTCATCATTGAAATTAGATGAAATCACGTCGTATTTAGATTCCTCAGATTCCAAGTCATCTCTTTCAATCACTTTCTTCCATATCTTACCCTCAAGTGTTTTAACAGCCTCTTTAGGTGTTTGATGGGATAGAATTCTTCCACCATTCAGAATAGCCATATCTGTGCACAATTCTTTCACATCATCCACAATATGCGTAGAGAAAATCACAATATTATTTGTACCAATCTCTCTCAATACGTTCAAAAATCTTTGCCTTTCTGTGGGATCGAGACCTGCTGTTGGTTCATCCACGATGATTAGTTTTGGATCATTTAAGAGTAGCTGAGCTATACCAAATCGCTGCTTCATTCCACCTGAATATTTGGCGACATCTTTCTTACGTACCTCGTAAAGGTTCGTGACTTCCAATGCGCTTTTAACAATTGCATCTCGTTCTGCCTTTGTGCTTATTCCCTTGAGGGTCGCAAAATATTGAAGCAGCGCTTCAGCTGACATTTTACCGTAAACTCCAAATTCTTGTGGCAAATACCCAAGTCGCTTTCTAAATTCTATTTGATTTTGATGGATGTTTAGGTCGTCCATGTGGATTTCGCCTGCATCTGGTGACTGAAGTGTAGCAATTGTTCGCATCAAGGAAGACTTGCCTGCACCATTTGGTCCTAGGAGACCAAACATTCCGGAGGAGATTTCCAATGATACATCATCAATGGCTTTTACACCATTCTTGTAGGTTTTAGAAAGGTTAGAGATTGTTAGTTTCATGTGGTCACTTGTTTTAAAAAAAGTCTAATGGAATTAGCAGAACGTAGTTGTACAGTTATCGTACTTCTCGATAAGCTTATTTCATGAATTAAGATTTTTACATTTGTAAGTTTAGTGTCACATAAATACAAAAACTTACAGTTGAGTGGGGTAAAGTTATTATCCCAACTTAAAGGTTATAGAGTCCGACGAACGGTCATCGGCATATCAAAGCAAATTCTCAACAACCAATATCACCACCCTGTTTCCAAATGTCTATTGCCTTCTTTATGAATTTCTCAATGTTAGTTTCTGAGAAGATGATTGATTTTTTGAATCGAAGACATCCCTTTCCATGGTCTATTCCCTCCAGCAGCTCTCCAGTTGGATCAACTTTAGCAGCATCTCCAACATATAAGGCAACATAGTTTTTCTGAGCATTTAGATGAAAAATAACCCCTTTATCATCTTCGTAACTCAACATCTTATAGTTGATTCCTTCTTTGACATCAGGCTGAGCAAGTAAGATTGCTCGAAGCTCATTCAATTTATCTTTCCTCCAATCTTTTTCAAGTAGGTTTAGATATTCTATTGGTGTTGTTGCGTTGTATTGCATTAAATATAAATCTGTGTTGATCTAGATCCTTCACTTTGTTCAGAATTTTCGGACAATGTATTTACATATTTCTACGGTATTGTCCTCCAACCTCAAACATCGCATGGGTCACTTGGCCAAGCGAACAGTATTTAGCCGCTTCCATCAGTGCTTCGAATGTATTTTCATTCTTAAGAGCTGTCTCTTGTAAAGATCTCAAAAGTATTTCAGACTTATCAGCACTTCCTTCATGAAGCGCATTCAAATTAGAAATTTGCAATTCCTTTTCTTCTGTTTCTGCCCTGATTACTTCTGCGGGTGTCACCGTAGGAGATCCTTTAGATGAAAGGAAGGTATTTACTCCGATAATCGGCAACTCACCCGTATGTTTTTGCATCTCGTAGTACATGGATTCTTCCTGAATCTTACCACGTTGATACATACTTTCCATCGCACCTAGCACTCCTCCTCTTTCGGTGATTCGATCAAACTCAACCATCACTGCCTCTTCTACTAAGTCAGTCAATTCTTCAATAATGAATGATCCTTGAATGGGGTTTTCATTTTTGGTGAGTCCGAGTTCTTTGTTAATAATCAATTGAATAGCCATAGCGCGTCGCACTGACTCTTCAGTCGGTGTGGTAATAGCCTCATCATAAGCATTCGTATGAAGCGAGTTACAATTGTCGTAAATCGCATAGAGTGCCTGGAGCGTAGTTCGGATATCGTTAAAATCAATTTCCTGGGCATGCAAAGACCTCCCAGAGGTTTGAATATGATATTTCAGCTTCTGTGCGCGCTCATTTGCTCCATATTTTAACTTCATGGCCTTTGCCCAAATCCGTCTCGCCACCCTTCCAATCACTGCGTACTCTGGATCCACTCCATTGGAAAAGAAGAAAGAGAGGTTTGGCGCAAATGAATTGATGTCCATTCCTCTAGATAAATAGTACTCCACAAATGTAAAACCATTCGCTAGTGTAAAGGCCAACTGAGAGATTGGATTAGCGCCCGCCTCTGCAATATGATAGCCAGAAATTGACACAGAATAGAAATTCCGCACATTCTCATCAATGAAATATTGTTGCACGTCTCCCATCAACCGAAGAGAAAACTCTGTAGAAAAAATACAGGTATTTTGCGCCTGATCTTCTTTCAAAATATCTGCTTGCACAGTTCCTCTTACCGAAGAAAGTGCCTTCACTTTCATTTCATTATATATATCCGCTGGCAATACTTGGTCTCCTGTTACACCGAGTAGCATTAAACCTAGTCCATCATTTCCTTCTGGTAGTTCGCCAGCATATTCTGGGCGCTTTATTCCTCGCTTTTTATAAATGTCCGATATCTTCTTTTCAATCTCTTTTTCCAGCTTATTTTCCTTGATATACTTTTCGCACTGCTGATCGATGGCTGCATTCATAAAGAAGGCACAGATAGTAGCTGCTGGTCCATTGATGGTCATGGAAACCGAAGTAGTTGGATCACACAGGTCAAAACCTGAGTATAGTTTTTTTGCATCATCTAGGCAGCAAATACTCACTCCCGAGTTACCTATTTTCCCATAGATATCAGGTCTGTAATCTGGATCTTCTCCATAAAGTGTCACTGAATCAAATGCAGTAGACAACCTAGCTGCCGGAAGTCCCATGGACACATAGTGAAACCTTCTGTTGGTTCGCTCTGGTCCTCCTTCTCCTGCAAACATTCTGGTAGGATCTTCTCCTTGACGTTTGAATGGAAATACCCCTGCGGTATACGGAAACTCTCCAGGTACATTCTCCTGTAGACTCCACCTGAGAATATCTCCCCATGCTTCAAATCGAGGAAGAATTACCTTAGGGATCTTTGTATGCGAAAGTGACTGAGTAGTCGTCTCAACTTTAATCTCTTTTCCTCTTACTTCATAGGTGAAAAACTCTCCTTCATAGTTGGCCTTTTTCGCATTCCAATCTTCCAACACTTTAAGATTGTGTGGATCCATATCGAGTTTCAGCTCCTCTCTGGCATCATCTATGGCTTTTAGCGCATCTGACTTATCCTTCAACACCTCTGCTGATTTATCCAACCCAAACAGCTTCTGCGCAATTTCTTTTTGCTGCTCTACCTTATCATTATATCCTCGGATGGTCTCTGTAATCTCTGATAGATAGCGCGTCCTTTTTGGAGGAATGATGAAGATCTTCTCGCTCATCTCATCAGAGCTGGCGAAAGAAGATTTCAAATCAGTCTTTGTTTTCTCAGCAATCAAATTCATCAACGACAAATACAGTTGGTTCATCCCCGGATCATTGAATTGAGAAGCGATGGTGCCAAATACTGGCAAATCTTCTGGTTTAGCATCCCACAATAGATGATTACGCTGATATTGCTTTTTCACATCCCGTAATGCATCGAGTGCTCCACGCTTATCGAATTTATTGAGCGCAATAATGTCTGCAAAGTCTAGCATGTCAATCTTCTCTAACTGGGTAGCTGCTCCATATTCTGGAGTCATGACATAAAGTGATGCATCTGAGTGATCAGTAATCTCCGTATCGGATTGGCCAATACCAGAAGTCTCCAGAATAATTAGATCAAAACCTGAAGCTTTCACTACATCTATGGCATCTTGCACATATTTTGATAAGGCGAGATTGGACTGACGTGTAGCCAGTGATCTCATGTAGACTCGATCATTGAAGATGGCATTCATACGTATACGATCGCCGAGTAGCGCTCCTCCTGTTTTTCGCTTGGAAGGATCTACTGAAATCACTGCAATGGTTTTATCCTTAAAGTCAACCAAGAAGCGTCTAACTAATTCATCAACCAGGGAAGACTTTCCGGCCCCTCCTGTTCCTGTAATTCCCAATACAGGTGTGTCTTTTGCTTTCTTTCGAAGCGATTCTATCTCCCCTTTATGATCTTCCGGATAGTTTTCTGCCGCCGAAATTAATCGTGCAATGGCACTATGATCTTTTGCATCCACTCTTTTTACCTGTCCATTCAGGTTTTCTCCTACTGCAAAATCACTTTTTTCTACCAGATCATTAATCATGCCTTGGAGCCCCATAGCTCTTCCATCATCGGGTGAATAGATTCTGGTGATCCCATACGCATGCAGCTCCTCAATTTCTTCCGGAAGAATGGTTCCTCCACCACCTCCAAAGAGTTTGATCTGACTTGCACCTCGTTCTTTCAACAAATCATACATGTATTTAAAGTACTCTACATGCCCACCTTGATAACTGGTAATGGCAATGGCTTGCGCATCTTCCTGAATGGCACAATCCACTATTTCTTGCACAGCTCGATTGTGGCCTAAATGGATTACTTCACAGCCTGTAGACTGGATAATCCGTCGCATGATATTGATGGCTGCATCATGTCCATCAAAAAGGGATGCTGCAGTAACAATACGAATATGGTTCTTGGGCTTATAAATCTCAACTTCTGGGGTCATGTCGCTTCAGTTTTTGGATGAGTAAAGATACTGAAAATGAAGATGATTGGAATGTATTTGGATAACTACGTCATCTATAGTAAGGTGTATTTGCTTATTAAGCAACACAACAATTTTCTATTTGGAACGATTTATTTCACAGAAGACTTATCGGTTGCTTACCTTAAATCAGACTTTACAGATAGTTAGTCCTCCTAAGATATATTTGTATCAACAAAACTTCGCTACAGACTAACAAGTACATTAAAATGAATCCTGGATTAAGTAGAAAATTAGAGCTATTTGCAATTTTATTATTCTTGTTAACAGATAGTATATGCGGTCAAATCACATTCCTAGGAGCCACTTCAGGTGGTGTTTATAGTTTCGGAAGCGAAGACCTAAATCCTGAATTGTTAGTAGACCTTAGATCATTAGAAGGAACACTACCCAATGAAATTCTGGAAGTAAATGGAAAGTTTTATGGAACGACACAATCAGGAGGACTATATGGAAGAGGTGCTATTTTCACTATTGATGCAGATGGTTCCAATTACGAGGTGCTCTTCTCTTTTCAAGATAGTAATGGACGCTGGCCACAAGGACAACTATTATATAGCCATGGAGCTTTATGGGGAGTAACTCGATTTGGAGGGGATAAAGACGATGGGGCTATTTATACTATTGATTTGGATGGGGCTAATTTTGAAGTTGTTCACTATTTCGATGAAAGTGTAAATGGAGCCGAGCCAGTCACAGGTTTAATAAAATATCAAAACCAACTTTTAGGTCTAACATCAAAAGGAGGCCCGGCTTTTGGACTTGGGACAATATTTAGTATAGAAGTAAGTACCCAGAGTTATGAACTAATTCACGAATTTGAGTCCGGTTCAGTTTTTTTTGGAACTTCATGGGCAGCATTATTAGAGTTAGAAGGTAAAATTTACGGCACCACAAATCGGGAAGGGGCAAATGGCTATGGGGAAATTTTTAGATTGAATCCTGATGGAACAGGCTTTACAATTCTGCACGAATTTGATCTAACTACAGGTGGAGAACCTTTTGGTAAATTAGTTTATAGTAATTCTAAAATTTGGGGAACTTGCAGCATTGGAGGAGAAATTGGGAATGGAGTCATTTTTAATGTAGAGCTTGATGGATCTAATTACACTATGGTTCATTCTTTCAACGGGGACAATGGTGATAGGCCAATTGGTAGCTTGGCAGAGAATGATGGATTCTTATGGGGTACAACATTAAGAGGTGGGTTAGAAAATCTTGGAACTCTTTTTAGAATAAAAATTGACGGATCAGATTTCGAAAAGGTCTTTGATAACGACCTCTTATCTGGCCACACCCCTTCAAGCATACCTTTGATTTATGGTGACCGTATTTATATCGCGATCAATCGTGGTGGAAAAAATAATTTTGGCACCATTGTTAGCTTTCACATTGCTGGAACAGATTATAAAAAAGAATTTGGATTCAATCAAGATTTAGTGGCCTCTGGTATTAGCTCATCGCTAATTGATTGTGAAGGCACCTTATGGGGGATGACTAGATACGGAGGTCTCCACGGAAAAGGAATCCTCTTTAATATAAATAGAGATGAGTCTGAATTTAGTATTGCACATTCGTTTGATGGAGATAATGGAGGTCTGGATGAAGGCAATAGACTTTTCCATTTGAATAATAAAGTCTTAGGAATGACGACCAATGGAGGGTTGTATGACATGGGGGTCATTTTCACTATTAATAATGATGGAATGAATTTCACTAAAATCCATGATTTTGATGGTGAGAATGGAAGCTCTCCTTATGGAGAACTAATTGAAGTTAATGGCACTTTGTTTGGGATGACTTCCGCTGGTGGCGATTATGATCGTGGAGTATTGTTTAGTATAAATATTGATGGGTCCAATTACCAAAAATTAATAGACTTCAATGGGGAAAATGGAGCAAGTCCATTTGGTAACGGGCTCATGATTTTTGATAACAAAATCTGGGGAACAACTCGATCTGGAGGTGAAAATGAGGACGGAGTAATATTCAACATGAATATTAATGGAACCGATTATACAATTGTATATCATTTCCAAAATAATACTGGAGAAAATGCAAGAGGAAAGCTAGTGGAACTGAATGGGTTACTGTATGGAATGACAAGCGAAGGTGGCCTATACAATAATGGAACTATATACTCATTCGATCCTTTATCTTTGGAATATAGCTTGGAGTATAGCTTTAATTTCAATGACCCTGACGGATCAGCCAGACCCTTAGGCAGCCTGGTGAACTACAAACAAAAATTATGGGGTTTTACTGCCTCAGGGACATCAAATATTATTGATCCTCAATTGTTTAACTATGATCCCAACCTGAAGAAATTCAATAAACTATTTCGGATTGGTTATGAAATAGGTGGAGGTCCAGCTACTTACAGCAACTTAACAATTATAAAAAGCGAACAGAATATTGATTTTCAGGAGCCGCCTAATAACTTGAACGTTTTATCAGATAGTTTCAACTTAAAGGCATTAGCCTCTTCTGGATTACCTATAAGTTTTACCTCAAGTGATGTTGATATTGCTTTGATAGAAGGATCCAAAGTTTCAATCAATGGTATTGGAGATGTAATAATAACCGCTAACCAATTGGGGAATGAAGATTACTATTCAGCAGAAAGTGTAAGTCAAACAATTTCAATCACAGATGTTTTAGGAATTCTAACAGAGGAGAACAGCTTCGTTTATCCATCAAAAACAAGTGACTATTTTTCTATTCAACATGATAAAGAAAAACTGAAGTTTGCCATAAGAGTTTTCGACTTGAAAGGCCACTTGGTCAAGACTTTCTATCAAAACACAAATAATATTTATGATGTTAGTTATTTAAAAAAAGGCATCTATTTAGTCTTGATCGAAGATTCAAAGAGCCGTTCATTAATAAGTAAGCTCATTAAAGAATGAGGCAGTTGACCTAAATCGATCATGCGATTTAACTAACACTTTCCGACATTCACCCATGATTTTCGAAACGCATCAACTCCCCGAAACCTTATCTCCTTATATAGAATCAGTTTTTCATTTCAAGAATTTCGTACCAGACCATTCTATTGAGCGAGTGGTTCCGACAGGGCATATCTTTATCCTTTTTGAGTTGGATGGGTATACTCGAAATACGCTAGATAATGATACATTGAAACCTAAAGCAGCGTATCAAAAAGTTTGGATATCTGGAGCGCATAAAAACTATATCTCTATTTCCGCACATGAGAACTCAGAGATGTTTGTCATCCAATTCAAGCCTTATGGAGCCTATCCTTTTCTTCATTTTCCCTTGAAAGAAATCAGTAATCAAGTAGTTCACACGGAACCTTTTTTAGGAAATGAGTTAACTTCTTTGCGAGAAGAGCTACTTCATCCTTCCAATTCAGCAGACAAATTCTCTGTAGCTGAGACTTGGTTAAATCATCGATTACAAAAGGATAAGGCACCTCCTCCTGCTCTCATTGGTTTTTATGAGGAACTACAAAAAGCACCGGCAGCCAATTACCCTTTGATCGTAGAGAATTATCCTAATACACAGAAGCATCTGATTGATCAATTCAAAAAGTATATTGGCTTAACACCGAAATCATCTCAGCGGATCTTACGCTTCAACGAGATTCTACAAAAAGTTCATAAGAAAGAGATGATCTCGTGGGCACAAATAGCTTATCAATGTGGCTTTACTGATCAATCCTACTTTATAAAGGAGTTTAAGCTTTTTTCGGGGTTCAATCCTGAAGAGTTCATTGATCAGGATTTTAATCAGGAAGATGATCCAAATTTTTTACCACTGGATCGAAGAGGTTAATTTTTTACTATGGAGGCCAAAAGGCTGTGGCTAACCTTGTCAAAAATTAAAAAACATGGATTTAGCAACAGCACTGCAAAACATCAACTGGTTATCTGTCATAGTTGCAGCAACCTCTACCTTCCTTATTGGCGGAATCTGGTATGGTCCACTTTTCGGTAAGACATGGATGCAAGCTTTTGGTTATACTGAAGAAGATTTAAAAAAACGAAGCGCCCCCAAAACCTTTGGACTATCTCTTTTCCTAGCCTTCATTGCCGCTCTGATTTTGGAAATGTTCATAGGCCCAGATGCAGACATAATGTTTGGATCAGTAGCTGGTTTCTTAGCTGGAATAGGATGGGTGGCTACCTTTCTTGGTATTCTGTATTTATTTGAGATGCAGACAATGAAAGTCTACTTGATCAACGCAGGGTATTGTGTGCTTTCATTAACATTAATGGGATTCATACTTGGAAGCTGGTAAAACAAATAGAAAATGGAAAAAGGTTTATTAGAAAGAACTGGAAAATCACTGGCGCATTGGGTCAAGGTGGTTGAGGATTCGAAAATAGAAAAACATAAGGCGATCATTGATTTCCTCAAATCTGAACATGGCTTCACTTATGGTTATGCAAATTTCATTGCCATGAAGGCTCGAAAAGCTGATGCTGGATCTCATAATCCTGAAGATTTATTAAAAAATCAGTATCAGGGAAAAGAAATTCTTCGACCTATTTATGAGAAGCTTATATCTGAGATTTCAAGACTGGGAAATGACATCACTCAAACTCCAAAGAAGGATAGTGTAAGCATGATTCGAAAGAAGCAGTTTGCTTTTGATCAAGCCTGTGACCAAAACACGGATAGATCTTGGACTTAAACTCAAAAGCAAAGCAACTACAGAAAGATTAGGCAATTCCGGCCCATTTGGCAGTATGTGTATACACAGAGTGCAGCTGACCTCTACAGAAGAAGTAGACCTGGAGTTGGTGGGATGGTTGAAGGAAGCTTATTAAGCTGCTAGCTAATTGAGTATTAATTAACTAGCAGCTCCGTAAATCACTTTACAATAATTGTATTTAGGTGCTTTTAAACAAGATCCTCTAACTTAATTCTCAGTGGATCTTTCATACGAAAAGCCACCTCGTTTGTCTTGGGTCCAAGATAAAAATGTAACATCTAAATATACATCGTCAGTTATTAGATGCAACACTAAATTCTCTCCCACTACATTTTTGGGAGCGATAGCATCTCTAAATGGAACAAAATTCAGGTTAGCTATATTCTCTGTTGTTCCTCTGGCCCATTCAGTACCTTTCGGGCTCGATGCTTTATTTGCCTCGGACTCTTCTTTGATATTGAAGATTTGCCCCCCTCCATTCCCTCTAGTAATCCAAACATTATCTGTGATTCTATCCTGATTGGTAGCTTCACCAGCATCAGCTCCGTCTTGTTTTAAAAATGTAAGTTTTGAGCCTGTCCAAATAGTAAAATTAGGTACTCCGGGATCATTGATGAAAATCGAGATTTCTACATTTTTTTCGTTAGTTCCGTTTTTCACCGTGACAGAGGCAGTAATTTCAGGATTGTCTGCAAATACAAATAGCGATGCATCAGCAATTGTAATTGCGCCAGAATTTTCATCCACTTCAATAGCACCTCCAGGAGATTGAGAATCTAAAGTGAAAGTAAGTTGACCTTCTTTTGTTGATGCATCTATGTTTCCAAGGATTTGTCCTTGGTCGGGGTTTTCATCGATGAATAAACGGAAATCGTTTACTTCAAAGTCTTCTTCTTTGAAAAGTGATTCCTCCATCGAGTTATTAACACAACTTATTATTACAGTAACGACAATAACAAAAAAGATCCAATTAATTCTCATATTATAAGTGAAATTAAAGTCATAAACTTAGACCCTAACAGTCCTAGCTTGTCAATTCTAAACACAAATAAAGATCGTCCCACATTGGTATTCCAAAACATTAAGCCTTTATTTGGAATTAAATGATAAATGTCATTGGAATTGGAGGATGCAGCAGATCTGGAAAGTCTGTTTTGGCGCAACAAATTAAAGATCATCTATTCAATAAACGAGTGCTCCTATTGGACATGGATGATTTCGTTTTTCCTGAAGAAAACATCCCCAAAATCAAAGATCGAACAGATTGGGAGTGTCCAGGGTCTGTAGATTTTAACCGACTTTACTCAACCATCAAAAATCATCAGGATAGTTACGATCTAATTGTAGTGGAAGGAATCCTCGCATTCGCCAATAAGTCATTGATGTTATTTTATGATTCAACTATCTGGATTCAATTATCGAAAGAAACCTTTCTTACTCGACGAAAGAAAGAAACCCGGTGGGGAGATGAGCCCGACTGGTTTATTACGCATGTTTGGGACTCATACCTACATTATGGGCAGTGGCCGGAAGCTGATTTTATACTTTCAGGAGAAAAAGAGATTTCGAAGACTGCTTTGAATGAAATAGTTAGGAGGGTGGTTAATTAACTATTATCAATGTTAGTCTGCTCTAAGTCATATCATTTTCAAGGCACTTCTTATCTTTATTCTTCTATGAAAAATCTTATTTTCCTTCTCCTCTCTGTACTTAGCTCATCATGTGATGACGATTCACAAAAAGAGACACAACAAGGTTCTGAATTTGCGGACGTGACAAATGTGACTATTTCTGGATCTGAGAATAGCTATACATTCAGTGTCTCCATTTCAAGTCCAGACAAAGGATGTGAACAATATGCAGACTGGTGGGAAGTCGTTTCAGAATCAGGAGAATTGATCTACAGGAGAATTCTTCAGCATAGTCATGTCAATGAACAGCCTTTTACACGAAGCGGTCGTGGGGTTGCAGTAGTTAAAGATCAGATAGTCTGGATCCGTGCACATATGAATAACAATGGATATGGAGGAGTCACTTTGAAAGGTTCTGTAAGCACAGGATTCAGTGCAGAAGAATTCCCCGAAGACTTAGGCAAGGACTTGGATCAAATAGACCCTCTACCAAGCGGATGCGCATTTTGAATAACTTCACTCAATGAAAAAGATCTTAGCAACTTTCATTTTAATTTTTACTAGCATTTACTCTATGGCACAATCTCCAGAGGAAATAGTACAACAGCAGTTAGACCTTTACAATAACAAAGATCTTCAGGGGTTCATGTCTTTGTTTTCAGAAGACGCAACTTTAATCAATCAATCAGACGGTAAAGTATTAGCTACAGGAAAGAGCGAAGTAGAAAAGCTTTACTCGAATCTTTTCCAAAAATCACCAAACCTATATTCTGAATTGAAAAATCGGATGGTACTTGGAAACACAATCATAGATCATGAAAATATCACAGGCAGACTCGGGAAGCCAGAAGCTATTGAATTAATTGTGATGTATGAGGTCAGGTCACAGCAAATTTTTAGGTGTACCGTCATCAGAGGTGAACTTAAATAGTCAAAAATAGGAAGTCAAAAGAGTCATCTAACTCTAACTAAAATAGATATAGATTAAGCTGATCGTATTGATAAATCCATGTGTAAGAATATTTAACCATAAATTATACTTGCCATTTTTCATGTAAATCATTCCTAAAAAGAGCCCAGCCAATCCCGTTTGAACTACTCCAATCAAACCTTGATACATATGAATAGATCCAAATAAAACTGATGAAATGATAAGGCTTATTATCCAGGAATTACGGTTATTCCCCAAAAGAATTGCCATGTTTTTCAT
Organism: Marinobacter alexandrii; assembly: GCA_039984955.1. Lineage (NCBI taxonomy): Bacteria > Pseudomonadati > Pseudomonadota > Gammaproteobacteria > Pseudomonadales > Marinobacteraceae > Marinobacter > Marinobacter alexandrii. The sequence goes on along the minus strand of JBDWTN010000007.1, from coordinate 3,196,826 downwards.
CATGAATCCCCTCCATATTACCTCCTCGCCAAAACCGGCAGTAATCCACACAAAAATTAATGTCAAGAATAAATAAAGTGGATTCTCTTTTATCACGTAAAAACGTGAAACATCAGGTTTCAGACTTGACTCAAAGAACACGTATTCTATTCCCTTAACTACTAATATGATTGCCATGGCTAAGGCTAATCCAAGTCCAATACTCCTTATCCAAGACTGGGGTTTATTCAAGCCTAATTCAACAAGAGTTACCTTTCTTATTCTATAGAAAACTATCATTAAAATCATGGTCACTAGAAACCCAACCTGCCCAATAGTTCCCATTGCTACCACCAGAATCATTGATAGGATCATTCCTTTCCTGTCTTTAAAAGGTTTATAATTCGTTGCTTTCATATTTTTTAAAGCAAGATTACCATCCACGCATATGCTATTCGACCATGCGTGTAGGATCGCACTAATTATGGCTAAATAGATTACGAGTCCTTAAACTCTGAAGGGGTTTGACCAACAGTCTTCTTAAAGAATGCGTTGAACGTAGATTTTGACTTAAAGCCGGACTCAAAAGCGATGGCTAATAATTTGATATGCTTGTATTCCTCGCTTCCTAGTTTCTCTTTCACTTCCAACACCCTGTATTCATTTACAAAATCATAGAAGCTCTTCTTTAATCCCTGATTGATTATTTGAGATAAATTGTTTGGTGATAAGTTTACTTCTTTAGCTAACTGGGCAAGAGTCAAATCATCATTCAAATAAGGTTTTTGAGATTTCATATACTCCTCTACCTGCTTGATATGCCTTATCAAGTCTACATCATTCAAACCAGACTTTGCGTATCTATGGATAACATCTTTTTTGATCTCCGGACCAGGTTGATTAAAAATAGTTGTGCTTTTAATCCCATGGTACCCCAGAAAAAGCAAGAGAAAGCAGAATACTACAACAGTCGCCTCCTCAAATTCCACTGCTAAGGTAACTCCTGTAAAAACCAGAAGGTTAAAAACTATTTTAAGCCCAAAACCGATCGCAAAAGCTACACTAACCTTTTGAAGCCATCTTAGGTTTATTTCATCGATTGTTGAAAATTTTTCCTGAATCTGTCTATTGTACTTACCAAGTAATTGGAATGCTATTGGAAAGTATATCATACTTTGACAAATAATTAGCGCATCAGTGATTGATACTTTCCTGCTCTGTAAGGCCTCTGTATAAATAGCGATTTTGGCTTCCGCAGACAGAAAATAGAAGCTAACTCCCAACAAAATGTTTACAACTAAAAAAGGTAATAGGTGAAGAACAAGATGCTTCCATGCAAGATGCTTTTCATTCGTAAGTGTATGAACATAAATGAAGAGTAGAGGAATATGCAAGAGCCCCAGAGAGGTGTCTAAAGCAAGCAGGTGAGGATAATCTAAATACAGGCTAGCGTATCGAACGTAAAGGAAAGAGAAGTGCAAAATGAGGGCAACTTGCCAGGTAAAAAAAATCCTATCCGCGAATGATTTATTTTTCTTAGCGAGTATCAATAAGCTTAAAAGCAATGAGCATGTTATTCCTACAATCAGAAGGCTCTCCATTGGGATTGCAATATAAGAGAAGATCTATTTCCTATTTTTATGCATCTTGTCACATATACTCTATTTCAAACGTTAAGGGCTATTATTCATCAATTATGCAGACAACATTCGACTTCCTAAAAAAACTTAGTCAAAACAACAACCGTGAGTGGTTTCAAGCGAATAAATCATCCTATCAGGCATCTCATGAGGAAATGATTTCTTTTGCCGATCAGCTACTTAAGGAGATGAACAAGCATGATGTTATTGAGACCCCAACTGGTAAAAAAAGCTTGAATAGAATTTACAGAGATGTACGATTTAAAAAAGACAAGACTCCATACAAAAATCATTGGGGAGGTGGTCTATATAGATCAGGAGCCGAAAGAAGAGGCAGTTATTATTATCATATAGGTATTGCTGGCTCATTTGTGATGGGAGGTTTTTTTGGACCTAACTCACAAGACCTATTACATATCAGGAATCAAATAGCTCAATATGCAGATCCATTAAGGGAAGTGGTTACATCCAAAGCTTTTAAGAGATCATTTGGTGAGTTATTAGGGTCACAATTAAAAACCTCTCCGAGGGGATTTGAAAAAGATCACCCTGATATCGACCTACTCAGATATCGGCAATTTATGATAAGAAAGGATTTTACCAATGAGCAGGTCAACGATAAGAATTTTGCAAAGATCATGTCCGAAACCTTCAAGGAAATGAGGCCTTTTCTAGATAGCATGACTGAGATGCTCACCACAGATTTAAATGGAATTCCTTTGATTTAATCAAGAATAAACGCTACACCCTTTACCAAATATTATTTCTTACAGAGAAGAACAGAATGGGATTGCTGCATATTGAACTATTCTATTTCTTATCCAATAATAATTTTATAGAGCTCTCGTTTTTTGGTAAAGAATCTAACCTTGAAAATCTTTTTGAACTCTGCTCTTCTTCTAATTGCCGGATCAATAACTGGGCAATCCATTGCTTTCTCTGGAAAAGTAATTTCTGCACAGGATGATACTCCTGTACCCTTTGCTCACATTGCTATAGAAAACAAACCAATTGGCACTGTTTCTAATGAAAAAGGATATTTTGAACTGATTGTAGAATCAGATGAGATTGCTGGAAGTCAACTTATTATAAGTTCCGTTGGTTTCAAGTCTATTAAAATAACAGGGGCTTTTAGCTGGGATAAAACAATCAGACTTGAGCCTCTCATAGGTCAACTTGAAGAAGTCATTGTAACTGGAAAGCAGGCTAATCTTTCTGCAAAGAAGCTGGTACAAGCTGCAATTAGGTCCGCATCTAAAATTGATAGAGGTAAGCCAATAAAACTCAATGTTGAACAGGTTACTCATCACAACAACGTATTGACAAAATACTACCACAATAAAGATGCTGAAGTAACTCGCAAAGAATCAACTAAATGGAATGTGAACATTTCTGAAAAGTATAAAGGCTTAGAGGAATATTCTCTTGACGTAGATGCTCTAATAACATCGACCTACATTTTTGCGCCAGAAGAAGTATTAAAGACAGATCTTTATTCGAGTCCTAAGCTCAAAAAAAGCAAGGGTAAATATTCATATGAATTTACAGACATAGTCACGTTTGAGAATGAAGAATTATTTGAAATCAGTGTTTTACAGCAAAAGGACTCGGCACTGGGAAACGGTTTTTTAAAAAATGATTATAAGTTTTACATCTCAGTGAATGACCTGACCCTACGAAAACTTGAGCGCAAGGAGCAAATCGTTTACGGTCAGAATAATCACCACTTATATAGAAGAGAACATACAACTACAATCTATGATCATAGCCTAAGTGATGATCCAATTGTTGACACTCGTGTAGAGTTCATAGAACTCATCACACGGTATGACAGAGATGGTAAAGTTATTAATGTCGACAGAAAAAGAGATTTGATTTTAGGGCATAGAACCAATAACTATGTACCATATGATTATACTAAAGATAAAAAATACACATCTACTTTAGATGTATTAACTCATAACACTCAAGACAACAAACTCTACCTCTTTGTTTATACAAATGCCTCTACTTACCCGATATATGAAAACCTTGATGAACTTTATGAGGTCTTAGAAAATTATACATTTCAAGAGATAGAAGTTGTGTGCATAGCAAGCGGAATACCTAAAAGTAAGTGGAAACATGATGTATCCGGCTTTCCTCTATTCAGTCACTATTATCTTAAAAGTCTCGAACTGATTCAAGCAAACCCATCACACGGCATCAGCTTATTTAAAGGAAAGAATTTATTAATATCGAGCAAAAGCGTTTCTGAGAAAATCAAAAAAATGATAGCCGAAGAGATCAATTAAGCACTGTATTAACATAAAAAATCCCGACCTCTCAGCCGGGAATTTCCAATCAACCTAAACCCTGACTACTGGATAAATCCGATAGTCAAGTTCTTTACATCATTTGGCACAAATGGATTCATGCCACTTAGATCTACAAATGAATCACTAAAGCTTACCGGCTTATTATCAGGACCTGAAGTGATAAACCCATCGTTATTAAAATAAGCTGGGGAAAGAGCCTCTGCCAAAATATCATCTATCGTATTTTGGTCCAAATCAGCCACTTTCTTTATCTCGGTATCCAATACAGCGTAAACCGAAAAGTCAGTTAAAACATCGGCAGTTGTAGTGCTTGATGGCGGTAATGCCAATTTTATCACTCCAAGATCTGTAGACTCGTCTCCTCTTCCTACAAACGCATAATTTCTACCTCCAGTATAATCTTCATCAATGATTACAACATTCGGATGATTTGAATTACCCATCACATCTACGACATCTCCTTTCTTGCCTACAAACATTTTTAGATTATCTATATCTCCATTTTCAACTGTTTCTACTCCAGCTATGGAAATTGTCATTGCAGCATCGTACTCGGCATGATCCTCAGTATAGTCTACTCGAAAGAACGCATTTTCTGAGGCCTCATCATCAGAACGATCAATGTTATAAGGTTGCAAAATCGCAACACCAGAAACCGGACTTGTATTCCAGAGAAGTTGCAGGGCTTGCTCACTGTTTTCTGTATCTACCATTATCATTTCATACGCATAGGTCTCTCCTCCTCGAGTTACATTTTCGGTGATTTCGATCCGTTTTTCCCGATCATCATCGTCGCTCAAAAACGTATAGCTTCGCACATTTTGAGATTCTAATGCAGCTCCTACTTTCAAGGTTAATTCTAAAATTTCAGCTGAGCTCTCACCTAGATGTATAAAGTACCTCACGCTTTCATATATTTCATTTCCTTCTATTACACCGTCACCATCACCAGCAGTTCTTCCGTTTAAATTGCCGGTATTACTACTAATTGGAGTTGGGATATCTACAGAAAATTGAGCAGGAATATCTACCTGACTTATCACTTCTTTATCCTCATTACAGCCTACTGCTGTTATCAGAATAATTAGCGTCAGAAATAATTGTAATAAATTCTTCATGTCGTATTCTTTTTTGATATGTACAAGTAAAAAAAAAATTACCCTACCACTAAGAATAAAAAGCAGTAATTAAAAGCTTTCGATAAACACACATCTTTCTTGGATATTTCTGAGAAGAAATCATGAACTCAGGGAATTTGCCTATGGTATCCTGAAGTAAAAGCTTTATTTAATAATACTCTACTATGATTAAAACCTACTCGTACAACAGGATAACATAGACTCAATATTATGAGGCATTACAAAATTGAAAAATCAACCGATTTTCCTACGTATACTTTCAATGAATCATTTTCACCCTTGACTTGAAAGATTTTAATACATGACACCTATAATCGGCTTAAGCTCCTATACATATACAGCTTCGGTTAAACAATCAATGATTATCACATTTTTTGAATTGCCTCTGCTTCAGAAAATCTAACTTCACATCCTAAAATTTCAGTATCATGATTGAATACAAGGGAGCTGATGTGAATGAGTTGTTCTTCCAAAGAATAGAAGAAGGGTCTGACAAGAATCACCACCTAAAACAAGATGAATTTTCTCCAAGCGAAGAGGAGATGCTAAAAAGCATTTTCCTGAAACCTTTTGCCGCATCGACTAACACGTATCAATTTACTCATAATGTGACATTGGATCTGAATGTATTATATAATCTTTCCAAAGAGATACATTCAAATGAAAATATAGGAGAAAGCGCCGAAGGAATTATTTCTCATTTGCTTACCAGCTCTCGTCACCCAAATATTAAGGAGGGAGAGTTATTCATTGTGCGCTTTAATAATATTCTTTTAAATAATAAAGCTGTAGAAGGGCTTGGAATTTTTAAAGTAGAAAAGAAAGATCCTTTTATTGAAACACCAAACTGGACGAAAGAACCCGCTTTATTATTCAAAGAGGGAATAGGTGAAAAGAAGCTTGACAAAGCATGCCTTATCCTTTTTGATAAAGATCCTTTTACCATTCTTGCGTATGATAACAATAGCAATGAAGCAGTGTATTGGAAAAATGATTTCATAAACCTTGACTTCAAAAAGGATCATGTTAATAATACGAATCATTTCCTTGAGATGACTAAATCTTACATTACCGATCAGATGCCGGAGGAGTTCGAGGTATCCAAAACAGATCAGATTGATCTTCTTAACAAATCAATCAAGTATTTCAAAGAAGCTGAAAATTTTGATAAGGGAGAATTTGAATTATCTGTCTTTGGTCAAGAAGAGGAAGCAGTTTCTTCATTTAGAAGTTTTGATAGGCAATATCAAAATGAGATGGATTTGGAACTTGATGACAATTTCAAGATCGCAGTTCAGTCAGTCAAAAAGCAAGCTAGAATATTTAAGAGTGTGCTGAAGTTAGATAAGAACTTCCATGTGTATATCCACGGAGATCGTGAGCTAATAGAAAGAGGAGTGGATGGAGATGGTAGGAAATATTACAAGATTTATTATGAAAATGAGTCTTAACTAAGATTACAAAACAATAGTTAGTTGCGCGAGTTTTAGGAATTAATTCACAGAATGCCTTTGGCACTAAACTATTGGAATAACTTAGCTGAATGAACTTGAATAACATACGTAAGGAGGTGATGCAAACCCTAGAGAAATCGATGGATGAGCTGTTGAATAAATACTTAAAGCCAGTTGAAGAAATATGGCAACCATCGGATATTCTTCCAGACTCTAACGCTCCTGAGTTTATAGAAGAGATTCGTGATATTCAAGGTCATTCGGCTGAAATGGACTATGATCTATTTGCTGTACTCATCGGAGATACCATCACAGAAGAAGCACTACCTACCTATGAGTCCTGGCTAATGGATATGGATGGCGTAAACCAAAATAATGGAAGTGGATGGACGCAATGGGTAAGAGGGTGGACGGCTGAAGAAAATCGTCATGGAGATTTGTTAAGTAAATATCTCTACCTGTCAGGTAGAGTGAATATGAGGGAAATGGAAATCTCTACGCATCATTTATTAAATGATGGATTTGACATCCAGACATCTAAAGATCCATATCGCAGCTTTATTTATACGAGTTTTCAAGAACTAGCGACCAATATATCTCATAGAAGAGTAGCCAGTTTGGCCAAAAAAGCCGGAAATGCTCTTTTGGCAAAAATGTGCGGCATTATCGCTTCAGATGAGGCGCGCCATGCAAACGCTTACAAAAACTTTATCAAAAGAATCTTCGAAATAGATCCTAGTGAAGCTATGATCGCTTTTGAAGATATGATGAGGAAAAAGATCGTGATGCCAGCGCATTTCTTAAGAGAGTCTGGAGGCAAGATAAGCGAGCTATTCAAGCATTTTTCCGATGCAGCACAGCGAACCATGGTTTATACCACACAAGATTACATTGATATACTTAACTCGCTGATAAAAGAATGGAACATCGAGAATATCCAAGGGATCAATGAAAAAGCAGAGGAAGCTCGAGACTATTTGATGGCACTACCCAATAGATTGCAACGATTATCGGAACGAGTTCAAATTCCTGAAAAGCAATTTCAGTTTAAATGGATTGCATCATAAACGAAAAAAGGGAATATCTAAATATTCCCTTTTTTTTTGTGCTAATGGTCTCACCCTAATACCCCCTAACTAAGACTTTTAATAGGATTACATATAAGGTTTAATAATTCTTCTGTTTTCAAATCCTAAAAAATTAGGAATACTCCTAATTTTTTAGGATATTTACTATTCAAATAGTAATACTATGAAATTAACCAAGGCTGAAGAGCAAGTAATGCAGGTGATATGGCAGCAAAAAAAAATTTTTATTAGGGATATAATATCTCATCTGCCTGATCCCAAACCGGCTTATAATACCGTGGGAACATTTTTGAAAATTCTCGAACAAAAAGGATTTGTGACCAGAGAGAAATATGGAAACATATTCCAATACTCTCCAAAAATCTCAAAGGGAAAATACACTACATCTCTCATGAAAGATTTTCTAACTAATTACTTCGATGGATCACTCGAGCATATGTTATCTCACTTCTTAAATAACAAGGACCTTGATTTAGAAACTTTCGAAGAGCTGTCTAAAAAATTGAAAGAAAACAAAAAATGATAACTTATTTCATTCAAGCATCAATCTGTCTGTGCGCTCTTTATGGATGCTATCATATTCTTCTTAAAAGAGAAAAGCTGTTTCATTTGCAGAGAATATATCTCATCAGTTCAATTTTCTTATCTCTCATTCTGCCTACTGTTCCCCTCGAATGGAACGCTGCTATTGGATCCCCAGAGATCAATGACTTAACCCGATCAGTTCAAGCCCTGACTATTCCTACAACTGCCAGCGCTCAGACTGATTCTCAGTGGTCCCTGCTTGCCAGCATATACTTAACTGGTGTTTTGTTTATGTGTATCAGATTTGCAATCAGACTTAATGTCATCTTATCGATAGTTAGAAAAACCCCAAAAGAGCAGCATGAAGATTATATTCGAGTCTATACGGAAGAATCAATTCCTATTTCTTCATTTTTCAAATTCATCTTCATTCCAAAATCCACTTCAAAAGAATCACTTAAATACATGCTCTTGCATGAAAAAAAACATGTAAATGGACTTCACTCTATTGACTTAATAATAGTACAACTGATCTACATATTTTTTTGGTTTAACCCGATATTACTCTTATACAATAAGAGCATTAAGACCATTCATGAGTTTATCTGCGATGAGGCAGTCGTTTCAAGAACGTCTGTAAGTAGCTATCAAAAAATATTGATCCAATCACTATTCAGCAACGCTGGATTATCCTTAACCAGCCCATTCAATCAAATTTCAGCCAAAAACAGAATAATTATGATGAACAAAGAAAAAACCAAAGGAATCAAAAAGGCCAAGCTACTATTTGTAATTCCTGTGCTTGCTATGTTAATCCTTGCATGTAACCCCGAGAGTTTACAAAACACAACTCCAGTAGAAATATCAGGTCATGTTGTTAATGGTGAAGGTAAAGCCTTGCCAGGAGTAAGTGTAATAGTAGAAGGCAAAGACCTAGGTGTTGTAACAAACCTTAAAGGAGAATATCGTATTGGAGGTCTTGATAGTGATAACGATAAACTAACGTATTCAATGATTGGTTTTGAACCTGTGTCTGTGAGCGTAAAAAAAAGGTCGATTATAGATATCGAATTAGCAAAAAATGGTAATGCGTTGCTTGATAATAAGGTTAACTCATCCCAAGAAAGAGATATACAATACGCCATTCTCAATAATGATGGAAAAACATTTAAAGGAATTATCACGGAAAAATCTGGGAACCCCATGAAGGGAGCCTATGTAGTCATCTTGGGTGGAGAAAAATCTGAAAAGGCAATATCAGATGACGAAGGAAAATTCGAAATACCTACCTCTCAAATAGCTAAAAGATTTGTGGTATATAGGAAAGAAACTAACGAAGCTTTTACTCTTGATGCCTCTAGTCCTTCAACAAAGACCGGAGAATAATCAAGCGTTTCTAAATCTATGAAAAACTCTGCATTCTCTCAGAGTTTTTCATTTTGCTTGAACTCAAAAGAGGTGTATTGCTTTTTCCTTGTAAAAGATTACTTTCCTGAAATCACCTGGTTTTTTATCATTCAATAGTTTCAGCGGCCCATTTTCTTCAATAATCTTTTGGAATCTGTCTTCAGACTTTTCGTATGCTGCTTGATTCTTGTATGTCGTTTTTAGTATTAAATGAAAGGATGCCTCAGGAGTTGATTGCACCTCAATGATTTCAAATGAATCTATGTATGATTTAGCTACAGCTATTTTCCTAAGCTCCAGCCAATTATTCTGATAATAAAAAACTGCTTCCTCTCGATTATCATTAAGTATTTGAACAAAGTCAATTGTTGAAATTTTACCATTCTGAGCCTGAATAGACAAGGAGCTCATTATCATTAGAACTAGTAGATATTTTTTCATCTTCTTCTTATTTAAACATCCATACGAAATAACATCCAAGCAAGGTTCACTCCTCTGACCAAATATGTTTAAATAAATAATAAGTTCTATTTCTTTTTCATGGCAATAAGCTTTTTCTGATACCTCCCTTGAACAATATCTATTACCACCAAAATGAATATGATAAAGTAAAAAGTAGTCTTACTCATAGGTGTAATGTGATTTCCAAAAATTTCCAACTGAGCGAGATGCCCTCCTTCTGAAATGAGCATCACACCTACTAGAAATAAGATAAAAAGTCCCAAAATTTCATAAAGTCTATTTTTAGTTAGAAACTTAGAAACACCGTCTGATAACCAAATCATCAGTACGCCACTAATAATAATGGCGGTTGCCATGACCCAAAAGACATCACTCAATGCCATCGCACTTAAAATAGAATCGAATGAAAAAATAAGATTCATCAAGACAATCATTGCAATGGTCTTTGCTGTACTTTGACCTCTTTTGTCCTCCCCTTCATGTTCTTCCAGGTACACCAAATGAAAAATTTCTCTTAATGCAGTATACAAAATGAATGCCCCTCCAAAAAGAACTATTAAGCTATGAACATTGATACTTCCGGAAATAAAATCAGAGTCTAACGTCAGAAATGGCTTCTGAAAATATTTAATCACATTTACTAGAACATATAGCAGTATAATTCTAAGGGCTATTGCTATTCCGATACCTACCATTCTCACCATCTTCTGCTTCTCAAGTGGTGCTCTCTTAGACTCCAAAGAGATATAAAGTAGATTATCAAAGCCCAGTACAGCTTGTAAAAGAACAAGCATGAATAATGTAAATATGTTTTCAGCCATCGTTAATAATTCTTGGTCGGCTAAGATGCAAAAATGAAGGCTAAGGAAAAAAGAGTTATTCTTTTGGCATATCAGAATCGGTTCCAAAATATTTTTCCTTACTGCTGTAAATAGCATCCGTCATTTCTCTGACGTAAGAATCGATCTTGTTCGTTGAAACCTTCAAGTAACCTGCAAATTCTTTTAGTTTAGGGCCTGAAATCGTCTCTTGTTCAAACAAGTCCACCATAGCCATACAGTTGGTCAATGGTTGCCTAATCTTATGAGATAGATCAAACAACATGGTTTCTAATAATTGAACATAGAGAGCCCTTTGTCTTTCTTCTTTCTTAAGATTTGTGATATCCTGAACTGTACCCATCATAGCAACTACTTCACCTTTATCATCAACCTTAGCCTGCCCATTTGTCATCACCCAAACCACTCGTCCTTGATTGTCCACTATTCTATATTCAATTGAGTTATGAATACCAATCAAGCCTTTCGAAAGCGTATCCCTTATAAGATCAAGGTCATCTGGATGTACGCAAGCTTGCCAACTTTCAATTAAGTTCTCCGTGCTTTCATCCAATCCAAATATTTCATACATCGTAGGAGACCAGTATAAATCATTCGTTGATAAATCCCATTCCCAGCTTCCAATTCTAGCAGCATGCTGTGCCTCTATAAGTCTATCAAGCACCGTTGTTAATTTCACTTCAGCTTCGGCAAGTAGTTTTTTTTGCCTCTCATTTTCAGATCTCAGCTCCAAAAGCTTTACAACTCTCTTAGCAAGTACCTCAAGCATTCGTACCTCTTCTTTGCTGAATTCTTTCGGCTTGTTATCCAGCACACACAAGGTCCCAATCGCATCATTATTTTTTGTGATTAAAGGAGCTCCAGCATAAGATCTAACATAGGGCTCTTTTGTTACTAAGGGATTCATTTTAAAGCGATCATCTTTGAGTGAATCAGAGACGATCGTAACCTGATCCTTATTTTTCAATGCGTAAGAACAAAAGGAGCCTTTAAGAGAGGTCTGTTTTGCATTAAGTCCCTTTACAGCTTTAAACCTCAGTTTATCAGAGTCAATTAGTGAGATTAAGCAAATTGGCGCACCAGAAATAGAAGAAGCTAATTCAACTATTTCATCAAATTCATCTTCTGGAAATGTATCAAGAATACCAACGCTACTCAGTTCTTTAATGCTTAGTGACTCATTCATTTTAGGTTGAATTTCTCGTGATTGCAACTATCAAATTAGTTCTCTATTAGTTCCATTACTAATTAGTTAGTCCAATTCCCGATTTTCATCGATGATTTCTTCTGATTACAAAAAAGAATGAGAAGAATAGTATGTTTCACCAAATAGATTTCTGTTTATCGACTCAAAATCATTTAATTTCACTGTCAACCATTGATCAGCTTTGAATTTTCGTATAACAAATATTTTACCTACAGCAGAAAGATCTGTTAAAATAGAGTTTCGCCTCTTTGAAATAACACTTTTCCTAACAGTTACTTTTTTTCTTTTTTGGTCCGTTTTTGGATTCATTGTAGGGTATGGTTTTTTTATTCAAACTGTTTATTTAAGTGGATTATTCATTTACTCCGGAATCTATTATTTACAGAAAAGAGAAATTTCTTTCAGAGCACTATCGCTTACCTATTACTATTTAGTTCTATTTCTCCTTGCGATTTCATGGCTTCCTTCTGGTGGCATTAAAGGTGCAATACCTACTTTTTTAGCAATGGTTTATTTATCAGGGCTGCTTGTACTTCCACTAAAAGATTATTTGATCTTCATTATTATCACATTCGGAATTGTACTTGGCCTTATAGTTTACGAAATAAATTATCCTGATCAGGCTGCACCTTACCTCGATTATGATCTACTAATTCAGGATTTAGCTATTGCTACACTAGTCTCATTGATAATCATGGGCGTTTGTCTATTTCTATTTAAAAGAACATACGTAGAAGATCGAAAAGAACTCCGAAAGAAAAACTCAGAACTTGAAAAGAAGAAAGTCAGTGCAGAGTCCACTGATCAAGCTAAGACAACCTTTTTAGCTACTATTTCTCATGAAATGAGGACTCCCTTAAATGGAATTGTGGGAATCACAGAGCTTCTTTCAAAAACAAAGACGAATACTGAACAAGAAGAGCTTATTGAAAGCTTGATGTACAGTAGCGACATCCTTCATGGACTAGTAAAAGATGTACTTGATATTACCACTATTGAGGCAGGAAAGATGAAGCTACAAGTGGGTTCTTTTGCTGTAAGAGATGAATTAAAAACATTGTGGAATGTCTTTGAAAAGAAAATAAGCTCTAATCCCAATCTAGAGATTAAGATAAATTTCGATCAATCATTACCAGAACACCTGAGTGGCGATCTTGCTAGAATACGTCAAGTATTGGTAAACCTCCTTAATAATGCACTAAAATTCACTTATAAGGGGAGTATTGTATTAGATGTGAAAGTAGCAGGACTTGTAGGAAATGTCGCTTCTATTCAGTTTCTGGTCACTGACACAGGGGTAGGTATTCCTGAAGATAAGCAGCCATATTTGTTTGATACTTTTTATAAAGGATCAGAAGCTACAGGATATGAAGGCACTGGATTAGGTTTATCTATTGTGGAAAAACTTGTGAAGCTGATGGGCGGCAAGGTTTATTTTGAATCCATACCGCAGCAAGGGTCAAAATTTCATTTTACGCTTCCATTAGGTGTTGTAGAAAAGGGTGATGTAAGTGACTTTAAACAAATCGTCATTCCTGGATTAAAAGAACTTAAAGTACTCATAGTAGAGGATGTAGAAATTAACCGTCTAGTCGCAAAAAAATTACTAAAGAGTTTAGGAATTGAAACAATTGCTGTCGCAATAAATGGAACTCAAGGAGTAGAAGAAGCAAAGGAAAAGTTTTATGATATCATCTTCATGGATCTCCAAATGCCTGATATATCTGGTTTTGAAGCTTCACTCCAGATAAGTAAACATTTTGAAGATAAAGAAAAGAAGCCGATCATTATCGCTTTAACAGCAAATGCAATGAAAAGCAGTATGGAGGAATGTTACGCATCGGGCATGAGTGACTATATACTAAAGCCTATCAAGTCTGACATAATAAAGGAGGTCTTGATGAAATATTTAAATCCAAAAACTGAATCATGATACTAGGTATTCTACTTTTCATCATATTTCTATTTTTATCGATACTTCATTTCAGCTGGGCATTGGGTAACTCTTGGGGTTTTGAGAATTCCCTACCACAAAATGAAGATGGAGAACTTGTTTTAAAACCTTCTCGCAGGGATAGCGCAATCGTAGGCATTGGGCTTCTCTTATTTGGAACTTTTTATTTGATAAAAGTTGGATTAGTTACACTTGAGTTACCAACATGGGCGGTATCAATAGCGAGTCTAGTTATTCCGTTGATATTTATTTTACGCGCTATAGGAGACAGAAAATATGTTGGCTTCTTCAAGAGTATTAAGTCCACAGCATTTGCAAAAAAAGACACAAAATACTATTCCCCGTTGTGTTTAATTATAGGACTTACCGGCCTAATGATTTGAATTAACTATATTCTAGGTGATTTGGTCGAAACTATAAATTTTTACCAATCTGCATGGCATATTTGAATCGTAAGTCATTGCAGTAAATTGTTAAAACATCTATAACCATAACATATGTTATCTGAAAAATCACAAACTCTAAAATGGAGAGAAGTCTATAGTCTCGCGGCACTTAATGCAGCAGTGGTCATTAGCTGGATCGCTTATCATGAATATCAGCCTGTGTTAATGAAAAACCTAGGAATCACACACTTAGTAGATTTCATGATTGTAGCCAAGGCTATCATATTAGTAACCATACCTCCTATTGCAGGATGGCTCTCAGATAAAATTTTACAAAAAAATGGAAAGTACCTAATCATTTTCACCGTTGGTATTGGGGCTACTGCTATGGTTTTCATGGTTGTTGCCACCCTCATAGGTACTTCTGACGTTATCGATGTTAGCACAATCGTTCCTTTTATGATTGTCATATGGCTTATCTGTATGAACCTTTTTATCAGTCCTGCCAATTCAATGATTGAAGCATTTGCACCGGCTAAGCAACTGCCCATCGTGGTAGGTGTACTTTTTCTTGTCACGGAACTCCTCTACGCATTAGAACCTGTTGTAGTGGCATTAGTACTATTCTTTGGAGATACTCTGACATTCATTGTGGGCGGAATCCTAATCTCAGTCACTGGTTTTATTTTTCATAAGGTCTCTCGAGACGAAGTAATGCAGCGAAAATCAGAGCTTATTGCAAATGATCGTGTAAAAACTCAGACACCCATGTCCTATTTAGCAATTGTCGTTGTAGGCCTTTTTCTGGGTTTGGGGAAAGCGTTTTTAGTTGAATTTTTACCTGAACATTTTGCAACTAGATTTCCCGGATTTACAGAATATGAGGGATACATTTCTTTTGCCATTCTTGGGATCTGTGCTGTATCAGGCTTCTTGATTAGTAAGAAGGTGTCAAAATCCAATTTGCGAAAGGTGATTGTTAGTAGCTTTATAGTTCTAGCTGTTGGTGTAGGGACCATGATTTTTTCGTACGATCCATATTTGACTTTGATTGCTGCACTCATCATAGGAGCTGGATTCACCATGGCTAATATCAGTGGCTTGCCGTTTGCAATACGAAATTTATCTGTAAGACATGTGACTTATGGCGTGGGTATATATATAGGAGCCTCAGAAGTCATTACAGGACTATTTGAATATATGTATCGATAACATCAAAACGGTCATAAAGCAAGAGGCTCATCTTTTCAGGATGGGCCTTTTTTATTGTTTACCCGGAAATATTGAGTGTTCACAGATTAAAATTTTGAAAAGGATTTCTACTAAGCACTTTCGAGGCATGTTTAATCAAAACAATCAGACAATGAAAAACCTAGCACTGTACTCCACGCTACTTCTTATC
Source organism: Marinobacter alexandrii (assembly GCA_039984955.1). Classification (NCBI taxonomy): domain Bacteria; kingdom Pseudomonadati; phylum Pseudomonadota; class Gammaproteobacteria; order Pseudomonadales; family Marinobacteraceae; genus Marinobacter; species Marinobacter alexandrii. Next base: position 3,181,026 of record JBDWTN010000007.1, on the reverse strand, counting down.
ACACTTTCTTCTTTTGCTCAGCTGGAGGTCACACTCTATGGTGATGTAAACGACTCAACACTTATAAAGCGCAAGCAATCCATGGAGGAAAAGGGTTGGACCGTCCAAATAAGACCAGAAGACAGCCGGGGTGACGATTCAGGAGATCAGGAGTTTATCAATAGATGGACAAATAAAAAACTGCCAGCATTTGAGCTAACGGATATGAATGGAAAAAACCTTTCGAATGATGATCTGAAAGGAAAAATGGTACATATCAATTTTTGGAGTGTTACTTGCAAGCCATGTATTGAAGAATTTCCAGAACTAAATGAATTGAAGAATAAGTATGGTGATGAGGTTATTTTTCTTGCCATCGCTCCTGAAAGTGACAAAAAAGTCAATAAAGTCCTAAAAAAACATGCGTTGGAATATCGATCATTTGCTAATGCAGAGCTATTTTTTGAAGAGTTAGGTATTGATGGTTACCCAAAAAATTTATTCATCAAAGAGGATGGAACCATTGAAAAAATTATTGATGGAACTCATTACAAAATTGAACAGGTAGATGATAAAGCCACTATGGTTCCTGATAATTTTCAATACTATGATAAGGTGTTAGACAAAATGACCAATGCAGGTATTTAATTGCCTCTGACATTATCTTTAATTCTGAAGCAAGAAAAATGAACAAACGATACATAATAATATTAGGAGCCTTAGCTATTATGCTCAACTCCTGTGTCTATTCACTGTTTCCTATTTATACCACAGATACTCTAGTATTCAAAGAGGAACTATTAGGCAAATGGGATATTGGTGAAGGTAGCTATATGGTTTTTGAAAAAATGTCTGACGATAGTGATTATGAAGAGGAAGAAGAAGAGGAATATCAATACAGCATCGAAATTCAAGAAGGGTTCACCATGAGCTCGGATGAGCCTATTTTCATCACTGAAAATGGAAAAAACGTATATGATGAAGATAGCATAAGAATGATTATGCAAGAGCGACTAAATAAAATTGATACTGAAGAAGATGAGGATGAGAGCTCTTCCGATGAAATAGAAGTAGCAGAAGAAATCGAAGAGAAAGTCACAAATAAATTAAAATCTAAAGACCTTGATTATTCCGGATCGATAAGTGTCTATGAAGAGGAGAGTTATAGACTAACTATTGTCGAAGAAGAAGGAAAGAAAGAAGCATATATTGCTCACCTAGTTGACATTGGAGGCGACCTTTTTATGGATCTATATCCAATCAAAGAATTCGATTCAAAAAACGTATCTGATAATTTTTTTCCCGTTCACACCTTCTATAAAGTTGCCATTACCGAGACTGATTTCACCATGACTCATTTTGATTTAGACAAATTGAATAAGCTTTTTGAAAGTAACCTTATACGTTTGAGACATGAGAATGTAGAAGGCACTGTGCTCATCACTGCACAGCCGAAAGAACTACAAAAGTTTATCGATACCTATTCTGATGACGAATCTGTATTTGATACCTCAGAAACATATAAACGTGTAACTCCATGATTTCATTCATCAGAAGAGTGATCTCAAAAACATGGATTCAACATCTGGTTTTCTGGATGTTGTCTCTTTATGGAATAGGGAGTTACTTTTCCATTTCTAATGAAGTCAAGGTTATTGACTTTATATACTCTTTGTTTTTCCATATTCCTTTATTGACACTTGTCTATTTCAACATTCGGTATCATCTACCTAAGTTTCTTCAAAAAGAGCGATACCTGATTTATGGTCTACTAAGTTTCCTCAATATTGCATTAGCTTATTTTCTACATGAAATAATCTTTGAAGTATTGATCCCAGTATTGCCTACTGATTTTTACATGGTTTCATTTACAGATTTTTCTGTCTTGATCACCATATTTATCATTTATCTAGCATTAACTACACTGCTTAAGCTCTCCAAATCATGGTATCAGCTTCAGCAATTGGAAAAGGAAAAGCTCTCACTTGAATTGAATTCATTGAAAATGCAGATCAACCCCCACTTCCTTTTCAATAGCTTAAACAGTGTTTACTCACTCTCATTAAAAAAAAGCGATCAAACTCCACAGGTCATACTTGGACTTTCAAATCTTCTACGGTATATGATCTATGAAGTGTCTGAAGAAAGAGTTCCTCTTTTGAAAGAAGTAGAATCGTTGCGAAATTATTTGAATCTCCAGAAACTTAGGGTAGATGAAACTGCCGATATTCAGCTAGACATCAGTGGTGAAATTAATAATCAAAAACTAGCTCCATTATTATTCTTCCCGCTGATAGAAAATAGTTTTAAACATGGTCTCAAGAGTAATAACAACTTTGTCCATGTAAAACTGGAGGTGACCGAAAAGGCACTGGTATTTATGATTAAGAATAACAAAGGAAAAGTAGACGAACCTGAGGATGGAAGGTATGGTGGCATAGGGCTTGAAAATGTTAGAAAGCGACTTGATATAATTTATAATAAAAAAGCATCCATGGAAGTCAAAAACAAAGACGAAAGTTTTGAAGTAACACTAACCATTGATTTGGATGATTAGATGCATAATTATAGATGATGAGCCTCTAGCCAGAGATGTTTTGGAATCTTACACGAAAGATTTACCATCTTTGAAGCTCGTTGCAATTTGCAAGGACGCCATAGAAGCAATGGACATATTAAATCGAGAAGAGATTGATTTAATCTTTCTTGACATTAACATGCCTAAACTATCAGGCCTTAATTTTTACAAGGCACTATCTAAGAAACCAAAAGTGATTTTTACTACTGCATATGCTGAACATGCGGTAGAAGGTTTCGAATTAGAAGCAGTTGACTATTTACTGAAGCCATTCTCTTTTGAGCGATTTATTAAGGCTGTGAATAAGATATCCATGGAGGAATCAAACCAGAAAGATGACTTCATCATGCTAAAAGCTGACAAACGATCACACAAAATCAACTATAATCAAATATTGTATTTTGAATCACTTGGGGATTATGTGAAGGCTCATTTAGTTAATGAAAAAATTCTAATCATTAGTGAGACACTTAAGAAATTGGAAGAGCTACTTCCTTCATCATTTTTAAGAGTACACAAATCATATATTCTCTCTATTCCTCATTTAGAATACTTAGAGGGAAATCAAGCTAAAATCAGTGATACAAAAATCCCGATAGGGCAATCCTATCGGGATAAAGTGAATGATATCTTTAAAAAATAGGTTTAACTCTTGCTGGTGGCAATTAGCTCTATTGCTTTTGAAATACTTGTAGCAATCTTGTTTTTACCCTCCATTGAATTGATATATGTTGCATCATCTTCATTAGATAAAAAACCAAGATTTACATGTATTGCAGGACATTTTGCCGTTCTTAAAACATACAAGTCAGATAAGCCGATCCTACTTTCACGATTGATGCTCGTAAGCTCTTTGCCAATACGTTGAGATACTTTCAATGATTCCTCATAGAAGTCGGTTCCTGGAGCAACGAAAACACTTGTAAAGTCCGCCTTTGAATCAATGTCTGCATCCAGATGAATGGAGATCATTAAGTCAACCTCCTCGGAAGCTTTGGATCGATCCTTTAAACTAATACCTGCATCGCTTTCTCTAGTAAACTGAATGATTATGTCTTTATTATCATCAAAATAGTTACCTATTGCTTTACTAACCTCTAAAGCAAGATGTTTCTCTGTTATCCCAGAAGAAGATTTAGTGCCATCATCCATTCCTCCATGACCAGGATCAATGAGTACTTTATAGGGTTTCATTAAGGGTTTCTTCTCTAATTCGAAGTATCCAAGAGCTGCAAGTTCTCTTTGTGTTCTTATTATCTCCTCTCTACTAAACTTTGCACTTTGATCTGACTTGTTCTTATTCTTCGATTTTTCTTTTTTCTTGTATTTGTCTTTGGTCTTGATTACGATCACTCCATTTTTCCCTTTTTTTCCATACAACCTGGTCGCACTTTTGTCTTTCAATACTGTAACCTCCTGAATATCGTTAGGATCCAAGTCGCTTACATTATCTACTACCTCATCATCAATTACAAACAGAGGCTGCTTGTCACCAAGATAGCTAACCCTCCCCTCCTGCTTTGAATCACCAAATTTCAATTTCTCCTCTTGAATCTTTCTAAGAACCTCAGTCTTCTCTCTCTCTTCCTCATCTATTTCCCATTCAACTCTAACTTTGGCATCAGGTTTTTCTACACGAGCCAACTCAAGTCCTTCTTTTTCTCTCTCGGATACGGCCACAGTTTCCTCAACTTCTCCATCTTCTTTTTCTTGTGAATCATCAGAAGGCTTTTTTGGAGAGTCTTTAATCCAGATAGTTTTAGGCTTAACCGTAAAATTTTTAATGTAGTCTATCGGGTCCACATATCCTGTACCTACTTTCATCACTTCATAATGAAGGTGGGGTTCTTTAGACGCCCCTGAATTACCACTTTCCCCAATTTTATCTCCACGCTTAACTGCATCTCCACGTTTCACATCCATCTTGGATAGGTGAGCATACCTGGTCATATACGCATCACCATGATCTATTAAAACAAATTTTCCATATTTATCATGAGCTTCAGCATTATGAATCACACCATCAGCTGTAGCAATCACAGTGGTACCAATCGGACTTGAAAAATCAATTCCTCTATGATGCTGCCTTACTTTATCTACAGGATGCATTCGCATACCAAAACCGGATGTCATACTCACATTATCAGTACTCTTAAAGGGTAAAATGGATGGCGTATAATCTTGAGTCTCATTTTCCGATTCGTTTATGCTACTTTTTGCTCTAAGACTATAGTCTGTTATATAATCAATCGGATCAACGTGCTCTCCATCTTTTATAATCTCATAATGTAAGTGCGGAGCTGTAGATGCTCCCGAGCTACCTGAAAGAGCGATTACCTCTCCTATGGTCACTCTATCTCCATTTTTCACTTTGAATTCTGAAAGTTGAGCGTATCTTGACTTGTGTCCATTTTGATGATCTATCGTTATCATCTTTCCATACCCACCAGATTTTTCAGAAATTTCAACCACTAAACCATCTGCACTTGCCATAATTTCTGATCCCATTCTACATGAGAAATCTACACCTTGATGCATCTTCTTCACCTTGTAAATAGGATGCGTACGCATACCAAAGCCAGATGATAATCGGATCAAATCAGAATCTTTCACAGGAGAAATGGAAGGTTTATTATCCTTCTCTTTACTATTGAATTGAGTTTTCACTTTGAATTCAGAAGCATCCCAGAAAGGAAGTATGCCAAGACTTGGTTCGGGACCTAAAAGGTCCGCGATCTCATTCCCAACTTTTTCAATTGGTTCAATGGCTTCTTTACTAGAAAAAGCAAAAGCAATTACTAGAATTATCGGAGCAGTCAGTGCATAGACCCACCCAGACATCTTACGTTGTTTGTTCATCATTACAATCCTTTTTTTAATCATTGAAAAATTGAAATGACTTACCAAACCAGAGTATTCCACAGACTGTAATTGTGAAAATAATATTTCCTGATAGCCAATCGGATCTTTGAATCGATTGACCACCTCCTCGTCTGCTTGATATTCGTGAATTTCGATAAGTGCATTTCGGTACAGATAAATGAAGGGATTGAACCAAAACAGCGAACCAACGAAATCCAATAGCAGTCTATCCACTGAATGAAACTGCCGTACATGTACACATTCATGCGCAAGTATCTGATCAAATGCAGGTGATCCAAAAAGCGACTTAGGAATAAATACATTTGTAAAGAAACTAAACGGACGATTATGTGTAGTCCTAAAGAGCGTAAACCATCGTTTTTTGACGGGCTCTGAATGTTTTTTTAATCTTTGAAGTATAAATATGGATACGACTGATCTAATCAAAAAGCCTAAGGCCAGCACTCCATATAACCACGGTAGCAGTGACCAATATGAAAAAGAACTCTGCTCTTCCACAGGAACCAATTCAAATTCCTCCAGAGAGTTTGATGGCTCTGAAAGCCATATGATGAATGAGCTATCATCAGGTAAAATGGGCGCTTCTTCAATTTGAGGTATTTCAAGAAAAGGAATAATAAAGGCCAGTAGGAAGGAAAGCAGTAGATATCCACGATTAGGTGAATGCCGCGCGCTCCTATGAAGGAAAAGGCGATAGACTAGGTAGAGTAGCCCATGAATAGCTATTACCTTAATCAGATAAATGATCACTTCGTTCATGACTTGCGTTGTGCTATTTGGTCATCAATGAGTTTTCTAATTTCCTGTAGTTCTTCTACAGAAAGATTCTTTTGAGACGTGAAGAAAGAAGCAAATTGTTTAGCAGAGTTATCAAAAAAATTGCTCATCAAGCCTTTCATTGATTGTTCAGAATATGTCTTTTTTGTAACCAGAGGGTAATATTCTCTAGATTTTCCATGTGTATTAAATCCAATAAACCCCTTCTTCACCAATACATTTACCACTGTTGAAATAGTTGTGTATGCAGGAGCAGGCTCTGGATATTGCTCTACAATGTCTTTTAAGTATGCTTTTTCAAGTGTCCAGAGGTAATGCATCAGTTGTTCCTCTGCTTTGGTCAATTCCTTCATGGAGCAAGTATATAACTATAATTATAATTATACAACTATTTTTATAGTTATTAAAAATTAAGTACTTCTTTTAATCTTGAATATCCAGACCTACTGACATTGAGTTGAGTTTCATCTTGAAGCAGCAATACATGGGTGTCTTTACCCATTAATTCCACCCTAGATATTTCTTTGATGCGAACAATGTATGATCGATGAATTCGAACAAAATCTTCGCTGGAGAGATTGTTCTCGTAGTACTTCATTGTCTGTTGTTTTAAGAAGCTTCCCTCTGTTGTATGAAGCTTCACATAATCATCTTGAGCTTCCAAATATTGAATTTCATTTACACCCACAATATGAATTTTCGTTCCTAACCTAACTGCAATTCTTGAAAGTTCTTCTTTTTCACTACTACCACCTATTATTTTTTCAAGTGTAGCTCGAGAATTTGTTTGGCTCTTAAGTTTTGTCTTTGCTTTATTTAGAGCTGTAATGAATCGTTCTTGAGTATAAGGTTTTAGTAAATAATCAATCGCATTCTGCTCAAATGCCTTTATCGCATATTCATCATAGGCCGTACTAAAGATGATAATCGGAGGGTTCTCAACCAACTCCAGCATTTCAAAGCCTGTCAACTTGGGCATCATAACATCTAGAAATACTAAATCAGGCCGTAATTCATTTATTTGCTTAAAGCCTTCAAATCCATTGTCACATTCGCCGATAACCTCAATCTCTCTATCCTCTCCCAGGTATTCGCTAATAATTTGCCTTGCCAGATATTCATCGTCGATAATCAGTGTTCGTATTTTATTCATGATCAGATTCTTTCAGAGGAACTTCAATAACTACTTCAAATAATTCTGTGCTTTTATTTATAGCCAGCAAATCTTTTTTACCATATACTAGATCCAGTCGTTTCTTCACATTCTCCAATCCGATACCTTCTCCCCTCACAGGAATTGCTGTCTTATCAAAACTATTTTCAAGGCTAATTCTAAGTATCTGCCCATTCATAAAGCACTTTAGCCTAATTAGAACGGGCTCTACACTATCATAGACACCATGTTTGATTGCATTTTCAACAAGTGGCTGTAAAATCATATTTGGCAAAAGGATATTCTCAGTTTTCGGATCAATCTCCTTTTCAAATACCAGTTTATCGCCAAATCTAATTTTTTCAATGTTTAGATAAAGGCTTACATTTTCAACCTCTCTATTCAAAGGAGTTAACTCTTCATTTCCCTTTCCAAGCGAATATCTTAGAAAATCGCTTAGCTTAATTACCATGTCTCTAGCATCTTTCGGATTAGTAACGGTCAGGGCACTTACGGAATTGAGGCTATTAAATATGAAGTGCGGATTAATCTGAGATTTGAGCATCCGAAGCTCAGAATCCTTAAGTAGGTTTTGAAGTTCTAACTCCCTATTCATCCGTTCTTGCATGTCCTGATAATACCGAATTAAGTAAAAGAGAAGCACACTTATACTATAGAACAATGAACCAATTATCACCCGCCATATAGTGGCATCTTGCAAAAACTGAATGTAGCTCCCGTTGGTATTAAAGATGATTTTTAAAATTACTCCTGAAGCCGTCAGCCAAACGGCAATGGAAATCGTCGCAGCTCCCAGGTGAGTAGCTAAGAGTGATATACTGTCTTTATTTAACCCTCCAAAAACTACAATAAACCAAAATCCAGGCACAATAGCTCCATAGATAAGGTTGTAGATCAAGCTATCTCCAAGGGCAACCGAAATAGAGAAGTCGTAATAGAAGTAAAGCACCGAACCATGAACAAGCATGATCACAAGCCATACGATCATGTAAAACTTGTAACCAGAACCGCTCAGAATTGGATGCTTCATGAATAGTGAGTATAGATTTAAAGTTAATCAGATAGTCTTAGCCTCTCCGCACTTCAAATCCTCCAAATAATATGAGGCCCTTAATTCGTAAAACCTTGTCAGGATCTTGTACTACATGACTATTCGATCTTCTATCAGTAAAGCTTCCAAAAACCACGACAGATTCATTTATCACAGTCCAATCATGAGGTACTGTCACTTCATTCCCACCAAACATGCAGAAATAATCAATTAACACCTCCTTTTTTCCCAACTCAACATCTACAAGATTTAACTCCGACCCACCAAAAATTGAAGTGATCTTCCCCCCTTTCAAATTTCGAGAAGTAACCGTTTTTTCTGACCCTCCAAATACAGAGGTATCCTCAATAAAATCATTTGATAAATCTCCTGGTTGCATAACCTGAGAATGTCTTTTTCTAAGAAAAATAGATAGACCAATAATAATAAGGATTGCCGGCCACCAGTCTCTTACACGGAAACGCGGAACATCTAGAATATCTGGAAGTAAAAAGAAAACACCGATACCCAAAAAAATCAATCCTTCTCTGCGACCTGTCACAAGCATAGCCCCCCCAATGACAACAAAAATGGTCTCCCAACTAAAAATCCAATATGGTAAAAAGGATGGGATTAAGTTAAAATTCCTGAGTAAAAAATAACTACCTAATGCTACTAGTACTATACCAAGCCAGGTTTTAGAGTTTGTTCGTGTCTGTTGTGTCATGCCTTTGAGTTTAAATTATACAATCAAAGGTGTATTGAATCGGAAATGTATGCTATAGCAAATCGGTAAGCAGCGGTAGGCTACCGGTAAGTAGTGGTTCGAGTCTTGTGATTTTCTAAGTCAAAAAAAACTCTGATTAAGATCAGAGTTTTTTTGCTATTGATAGCCTAAATTTTACTTAAAATGATAAATATTTAGTTTCTGTATAATCATTGCAAGACAAGGTTACTAGATATTCACCTGGCTCAAATTGGAATCGCTTACCGATTAGTCCTAGTTTGCCTTCGATCCTTTCTTGAAAAAGAAGTTGACCATTCTCAGTTTTGATAGCTATAAGCAGATCGTTTGATTCATTCGTCAGAAACTTAACCAACACCAACTCACTATCCTTAATTAGTTGAGGAAAATTTATTCTTTGCGAATCTTCCATATAAATTTCTACTGCATCTGTCAAAAGCTCAAAGGGAACCGAATGTCTCTTAAATTCATCTTCTACAACAAAAATGTATTTCCCATTACTCAAGTTTGCAAGGTCAAAAATAATGTTGAGTACTCCTTCTTCTTTTAGTTTCTTTTCGAAAAGTATCTGACCACTTTCATCTTTGATGTAAGAAATAGCTTTCCCCCGAATGTTTGAGACTTTTACGTTAACCTTCTTATCGCCAATCGTGTAGATGTGAAAGGCAGATGTGTCACTTGCTTCAACTGTAACAGTAGTCATCCATAGGATAAGTACTGCAATAACTTTAATTACTTTTTTCATTTCTTCAATCCTTTTGAGTGTGTTACAATGCAAACCTAAATCGCGAATGCAGACTAAATCACTCCATAATTGACATATATCTATGGAATATTAACATTTGATAGATGAAATACATGAAAATGTCAATTTCATTGAAGATTTTTACAATGAAATCAGTTTTTATTAGATAAAAATCAATTGAAGTTAGATCCTAAAGTCAATAAAAAACTATCCAGTCCTCCTTTAGAGAAGGTAGTCATGCCTCATGAAGGGTCAATACTTGTGCGTCACTTCCATGTTAATCACAGAAACACAAGGCCTTATTGGCACTATCACCCTGAACTCGAATTGGTTTATGTAAAAGGAGGAAGTGGGAAAAGACATATAGGAAGTCATCTTTCTTATTTTAAAGAAGGGGAGTTAGTACTGATTGGCTCTAACCTCCCGCATCAAGGCTTTACTGATCGTATTTGTGGCAATGAAAGTGAAACGGTCATTCAAATGCTTCCAAATTTCCTGGGTGAGGATTTTTTTCATATCCCTGAAATGAAAGACATTTTAAGTCTATTCGAAAGATCTAAAATGGGAATAGTCTTTGGAGACCAGGATAAAGAAGTGATTGGTCCTAAAATTGAAGCATTAGTTAATCAGGACAAATTCAGTCAAATCCTATGTCTTATTGAGGTTCTAAGAGGTCTTTCTTTATCAAAAGATTATAAAATTCTGAATGCAGATGGTTTTTCAATGATTACCAAACCCCATGACAATGATCGTTTGAACAAGGTCTTGAATTACATCAAAGAAAACTTTAAAGAGCCTATTTCTCTAGCAGAGATGGGTGATTTAGTAAGCATGACTGAACCTTCATTTTGCAGATACTTTAAGCGAATCACGGCCAAAACATTCACACAATTTCTAAATGAATATAGATTAGTTCATGCCTCAAAATTACTTTCTGAAAAACAAGTTAGCATTACAGAGGTGTGCTTCGAGAGTGGTTTTAGCAATTATTCTCATTTTGTAATACAATTCAAATCTTTTACGGGAAAGAGTCCGTCCGCCTACAGAAAAGATATTCAGAAAATTCTATAAAATAGGTCTCTAATAAATTAGAGGCCTATTAATTATAAGATACAGTTATGTTACTTAGCTTGGATACACAGCTACATAATCTAACTCTTCTTCTATTCGAAGAAGTTGATTGTATTTAGCCATTCTATCTGACCTACTCATAGATCCAGTTTTAATTTGACCAGCATTAGTTGCGACAGCAATATCGGCAATTGTAGCATCCTCTGTCTCTCCAGATCGATGAGAAACAACAGCCGTCCAACCTGCTTTATGAGCCATTTCAATGGCATCTAAGGTTTCTGTTAAGGTTCCAATCTGATTGACCTTTATCAAAATTGAGTTAGCTGCTTTTTCTTCGATCGCTCTTTTCAGGAATTTCACATTTGTTACCAATAGATCATCTCCTACTAGTTGGCATTTATCACCAATTTTCTCCGTCAGTGTTTTCCAGCCTTCCCAATCATTTTCATCACATCCATCTTCAATGCTATCAATCGGATAATCATTTGCAAGCTTCGCAAGATAATCGGCTTGTTCTGCACTTGTTCTTTTAGCACCGTTAGCTCCCTCGAATTTTGAATAATCATACTTGCCATCTACAAAAAACTCTGATGAAGCACAATCCAAAGCGATGGTCACTTCCTCCCCTGGCTTGTAGCCTGCTTGTTTGATTGCAGCTATTACGCTTTCAAGTGCTTCTTCAGTACCTCCCTTAAAATTTGGAGCAAAGCCCCCCTCATCACCAACGGCCGTACTTAAACCCTTATCATGGATGATCGCTTTTAGATGATGGAAAATTTCGGATCCCATTCTCAATGCCTCACTAAATGTGGGTGCACCAATAGGTCTAATCATAAATTCTTGAAATGCTATAGGTGCATCAGAATGTGATCCTCCATTGATGATATTCATCATTGGTAATGGTAGCACCTTCGCATTCACTCCTCCGATGTATCTATAAAGAGGCAGTTGACATGCATCCGCCCCTGCTTTAGCCACAGCTAAAGAAACCCCTAAAATTGCATTCGCTCCTAATTTCGATTTGTTAGGTGTACCATCCAAATCAATCATTAATTGATCAATATATGCTTGCTCCACCACCAATAAGCCTTCTATTTCAGGTGCTATTATATCATTTACATTATCAACCGCCTTCTGTACCCCTTTACCCATATACCTAGACTTGTCTCCATCTCTAAGTTCAATAGCTTCATGTTCACCAGTTGATGCTCCTGAAGGCACTGCAGCTCTACCTATATAGCCTGACTCTGTGATTACTTCTACTTCAATGGTAGGATTCCCTCTCGAATCCATGATTTGACGGGCAAATACACTTTCAATTACACTCATTTACTTATTATCTTTTATTAGTTGTATAAAATCATCGAACAGATAAGTCGAATCATTTGGTCCTGGAGAGGATTCAGGGTGATATTGGACTGCAAAGGCAGGTTTGCCAATGAGTCTCAACCCTTCAACAGTATCATGATTCAAGTCTAAATGGGTTAATTCAGCTTCTTTTGAATTTTTTAGTGCATCCATATCAACAGCAAATCCATGATTTTGTGAAGTAACCTCACTTAATCCGGTATTGAGATTCTTGACGGGGTGATTCAAGCCTCTATGTCCATGATGCATTTTGTACGTTGAAATACCTACTGCCTTAGCTAATATCTGACTACCCATACAAATCCCAAACAAAGGAATATTCTTATCAAGAACATCTTTTACTGTATTTGACGCATAATCCATGACAGCTGGGTCTCCTGGTCCGTTCGAAACAAAGTAGCCATCAGGGTTCCATTTTTGCATTTCTTCAAAAGAAGTTTCTGCAGGAAAGATTTTGCAGTGACAGTTTCTATTTACCAGGTTCTTTAGGATGGATTTTTTAACACCCAAATCAAGAATAGCAACTTTAAAACCGGTGTTTTCATTGCCTAATTCATAAGGTTTACTAGTTGTTACTTTAGTTGAAAGCTCGAGAGCTTCCATACTTGGTATCTTGTCTAGTTCAGCTTGTAATGAATCACCCGTTAATTCTGAAGAGATAATTGCATTCATTGCACCTTTTGTACGAATGTGCCTAACCAGTTTTCTTGTATCTAAGCCTCCTATTCCAACTGTATTATTTCTTTCTAAGAATTCCTGAAGACTTTCCGTTGCACTAGTTCTACTGTAAATATTAGAGAAATCATTAACCACTAAACCTTTAATAGTGGGATGATCGCTCTCTACCTCTGTATCTATGGCACCATAGTTACCAATATGAGAAGTAGTATTTACGATTATCTGGCCATAATATGAGGGGTCTGTGTAAATCTCCTGATAACCAGTCATTCCTGTATTAAAGCAAATTTCACCTCCTGAGGTGCCTTGCTTGCCTATAGAATAACCAGTGAATGTTGTGCCGTCTTGTAATAGAAGAGTTGCTTTAATGCGGGTGGGATATTTCATACTGGGGTGCAAAAATAATTACGGAATGGGCAAATAAAAAGCCACCTCTAATAAGAGGTGGCTTTTAGTGCTAATTAAATTTATATTATTCCTTTAGCAGTCTTCCTGAGTAAGTTTCATCACCAATTTGGAATTTAATAATATAAAGACCTGCAGAGAGTTCCTCCAGATCCAACATAGACTTTGTTTGTCTTTCAGATTTTTCATACTTTTTTGAAAGTAGTACTGATTTGCCTTGAAGGTCACTAACTGTCACCTGAATTATACCAATGTGGTCATTGATCATTTCCAAGTAAACACCACTAGTAAATGGATTAGGGTAAACAACAATTCCGAGTTCATCCAACTCGTTTGTTCCAAGTACCTCTGAAACGTCTATGGAAAAAGACCTGACGAAAGTATTACCATCATCATCTTCAGTTTGAACACGAATAGTAAATGCTGACTGAGTAGTGAACTCAAATTCTTCTCTCGATCGTAATTCTTCAGATATGATAGAAAAACTTGAATTATCATCTGCTCCATCTCCTTCTACAAGGGAATAGTCATGCTGATCATCATCTTCATCATCTGTACTAAAAGTACCTATTGCTGTCCCTGCTGACTCATTTTCTAGTATTGTGTTATTCGAGAGTGTTAAACTACTAGGAGCTGCCAAACTAAAGATCGATACTAACTGAGAGTCATTCGCGCTATTCAAATCACCCGCTAATGTTACAGAAACACTAATATCATAACTTCCGATAGAAGTGAAATCAACTTGTTCGGAAAATGTATGAGTATGATTTTCACCTGTGAATAAAGATACATCTATGGTTTCTGATACAATTTCATTGTCTCCTACCATCAAAGTAAGATCATAGGAACTTACTGTTGTACCGCCATTATTAGTAACAGTAGCTTTAACATCTGATATTTCGCTAAAAACTTGACTGACTGGCTCATCAATATTCTTAACACTCATATCGAGTTCAGGAATAATAGTGGAACTATAGATCCCATTTCCATGAGTTCCTACTACTGTAAGACCATCCGTCCTATTTACAATATGATTAATAACTACGTTTCCAATATTGGAAGCTCCTTCTTGAACCCATACTGTGTTAATTCCGTCAAGGACTCTGGTTGAATATAAGCCAGTACTTGTTCCAACAATGTATTCATATCCATTTCCAGCTATACGAGTTGCTCTTACAGAAGGACCACTCCCAGAGCCATCACTATTTTCTTCTAGGTTCCCACTTATGTTATCCCATGAAACGCCACCGTCGTTTGAGTAAAAAATACTTTGCACTCCGTAGTTAGAGAACACAACAATTAGCTCATCAGCATCGAACTGATTGACCCCTACACTTGAAACGTATGCTCCGCTGGGGAAAATATCAGAAGTTACGTCTGTAATCACTGGGCTTGTTTCTGCTGGGTTTTCGATTTTGTAGACCTCTCCTCTATCGGTACCAACATAGACCATATCTGATGTAGTAGTACCTATTTCAGACACGTCACCTTGGTTATTCGGTAAAGAAATAGACTTCCATCCAGCACTTCTTGTTCCTGTAGTAACCTGAGTATTTACAAATAGATCGGAATCTCCTCCTAAATAAAATATGTCATCGTTATTTGGATCCAGATAAAATGGAGTCACAAATACTCCAGTGTAACCAGAAGAAGGATCTATCTGAGTGAAACTATCGAAAATCAAATCGTCCGCATCAGAGTATTCCAACCTAAACGTTCTTGCAAACTGTGTAGAAATGTATCTCACAGTTCCATCGCTATTGATTGCATTGTAAGTTCCATCTCCACCAAAAACATTCACTAAATTATCATCCCAGCTTGTACTTTCAGAAGTAGAGTTTGTAAGCCAGTTTCCATTATCTTGAAATCCTGCGATTATTTGATCTCCTGGCCCAACAGAAACTGCATAAATTTGCGATGTAAAGTATCCATTATTCAAAGGATTCCAGTCCACTGTTTCACCCACACCATTTGGTGTTGTATCTGTTATGTCATTAGTTATTTGAACACCTCCATCGTTTCCACTGATGGCCTTATTACCGGATAAAAACTGAAAAGAATGTTGGTCCGGATGTTGATTCGTATAGCTACTAATGTTATTAGCTGTAGAGTATCCTCCAATCCAACCGGTCGTATTGATACTCGTTGCAAATCCATCTGTTGATCTGTAAAGATTTGTGCCTCCAATAATCACGAAATTAGGATCGTCGGGTTTTACGGTAACAAGCATATCGTAACCGCCTTGACTTGTGTAATCCCCAACATCACCCCCAAAAGGCGAGCCTGAAGGTATATTAGCAGACCTATCAGACCAAGTAGCCGTTCCTCCCGTATTATTGTCATACATCCAAAGTGTATGATTAGACCCGTCCATAGCAATAACATAAAGTGTATCCTGAGCAGATGGGGCAAGCCCCAATTCAATTCGATCTCCATTTGCAAGACCGCTAGCAAAGTTTGAATCAGTAATATTATCCCAATTTGCTCCTCCATCTGTAGACCTATAGACTCCATCACCCTCCAAGGATGCGTAAAGAATGCCATCAGTAGTCACTACCACATCCGACCATCCTCTATTTGGATTATCCAGTACCTCTGCAAATTCAGTATCGCCTTCTGGCAATCGAAATATTCCATAAAAAGTAGCTGCAAATACATCTCCATTCGTTGGGTTCACAACAATCTCATTGACCACCTCAAATCCATCAAATGTAATAGATTCAGGATTTCCATCTACTGTACTTGGCAAAACATTCCAAGTCAATCCGTTATCTATAGACTTGTATATCCCGTCACCTAAATAGAATGCTCCTGATGCGCTTGCTGAATTACCACTAATTTCACCCGTACCATAGTACCATGTATTTGTTTGACCTGCGCGAGGATCCTGAGCTATACAACTAACACTTTGGATTTCAGAAGCACTTAAAACTTTAACCCAAGTACTTCCAGCATCATCGGACCTCCACATTCCGCCTGAGATACCACCCGCTAAAATAACATCTTCGTTTAAGACATCTACTGCTAATGCACGTGTTCGACCACCAACATTGAATGGTCCTCTTCTATTCCAAATAGTTGTTTCATCTAAAGAACTTATCCTTGAATTACTCGCTAATCTTTCAGCAAACTTCAGCTCCCTATATCTAATATTATTAGGTATCAATCCAGTTGATGGATTAATCAATTTTTGGTTCTCAAACTCCAATCTTAAATGAGGATTATCCCTTACTTTAAAATTTTGTCCATAAAGTTGAACACTAACTATTAGAACTAGTAGGACCAGTAAACTCTTTCTCATACTTATTATTTTAAAATTTTCATTAAGACGAAAGTCTTAGGTTCATTTAAATTTTCTGATAGCTGGTACTGAGCAGAACAATAAAACTCATCTAAGGTGATTTTTTCTTCACTTAATAATACAATCTCACTTTCCGATCTTAATCGATCTTTAAATCCAAATCCAGCTTTCAGTTGGCGAATAACTTTCACATTGTTTTTCCAAGTTTTCCCAGAAAACTCAGCCTCTACAAACCTTAATTGTAATACAACTTCATCAGGATTAGGAATATATGTATCGTAGGAAGGATATTGATTCTGAACAGTAGGGTACTGGTTGGGAACATCAGAAATTGATGATTTAGCTTGATTATTCTTACAGGAAAAAAACGTTGTAAGAAGTAATAACAACATTAAAACTCTCATACTTTAAATTTCTTGTAAAATAAAAAAAGGGATTGAGCTCTTAGCTCAATCCCTTTTATTTTCGACGACTATTAAGACTATTTCTTATCTTCTTCGTCTTCGTTACTTTTTTCTTCCGAATCTGATGGAGTGTCTTCAGCTTTCGCATCTACTTCTTCAATTGTTGCTTCTTCAACAACTTCCTCAGCAACCGCTTCTTCTACTTTTGGTGCATCCACCACTTCTTCTGCAACTATCACTTCTTCCACGTCTGCTTTAGTAGGCGTTTCTGCTTTTGCTTTGCTACTTCCACCTCTTCTAGATCTCCTTGTCTTAGCTTTTCCTGCGGCCTCATCTCCTAACAATAACTCATTGAAATCAACAAGCTCCATCATGCACATCTCCGCATTATCGCCAAGTCTAGCTCCAGTCTTGATTATTCTAGTATAACCACCAGGTCGGCTAGCTATTTTTCCAGCAACAGTGTTGAAAAGTTCTGTTACAGATTCTTTATCTTGAAGATAAGAAAATACAACTCTTCTGGAGTTAGTATCATCTGTTTTTGATTTGGTCAGAAGTGGCTCAATATACTTTCTAAGCGCTTTCGCCTTAGCTACAGTTGTATTAATCCTCTTATGAATGATAAGAGAAGAAGCCATATTTGAAAGCATAGCACTTCTATGTGCTGTCTTTCTACCAAGGTGATTAAATTTCTTGCCGTGTCTCATTATTCTTCTTCCAGTTTGTATTTACCAAGGTCCATACCAAAGGTGAGACCTTTATCAGAAACTAACTGCTCAAGTTCAGCAAGAGACTTCTTACCAAAATTTCTAAACTTCATCATGTCAGAAATCTCAAGAGATACTAAATCTCCAAGTGTTCTTACATCAGCAGCTTTTAGACAATTGTAAGCTCTAACTGAAAGATCAAGATCATTCAGATTAGTCTTCAACATTTTTCTCATGTGAAGTAACTCTTCATCTACTTGCTCTGGCTCGCCTGCTTCTTGAGTCTCAAGAATCATGTTTTGATCAGAGAATAACATGAAATGTTGTATCAAAATATTTGCAGCACCTTTCAAAGCATTCTCCGGGTGAATTGAACCGTCCGTCTCAATATCAAGCGTTAATTGCTCATAATCAGTCTTTTGTTCAACTCTCGTATTTTCAACGCTGTATTTTACATTCTTAATAGGAGTAAAGATTGAATCAATAGCGATAAATCCGAAATTCTGGTCAGCAGGCTTGTTATCATCTGCTCCTACGTAACCTCTACCCTTTTCTACAGTAAGCTCGATTTCGAACTTCGCTGATTCGTCAAGGTGACAAATTACGTGATCAGGATTCAGAATTTCGAAAGATGTGGTTGCTTTAGCAAGATCTCCCGCTGTTAGCTTCTTCATGTTTGAAACACTTACAGTGATGCTTCCGTCAGGAGCTCCTTCTTCAATTTTCTTGAATCTTACCATTTTAAGGTTAAGAATCATTTCACTCACATCTTCTACAACACCTTCGACAGTGGAGAATTCGTGCAAAACGCCTGGTATTTTTACACCAGTTATTGCATAACCCTCTAAAGAAGAAAGAAGAATTCTTCTTAAAGCATTACCAACAGTAACACCGTATCCTTTTTCAAGGGGTTTGAAAGTAAAGAGGCCATGGAAATCGTCTGCTTTTTCCATTACCACTTTTTCCGGCATTTGAAATGCTAGGATAGACATATATCTTATTTTTTGAGTGTTTACTTAGAGTACAATTCAACAATTAGCTGTTCCTTAATATTTTCAGGAATCTCTTCTCGACTCGGAGAGTTTAAAAACTTTCCGTTCATATTAGAGGAATCCCATTCCAACCAAGAGTAGCTACGTGCATTCGATGCAAGGCTATCTGTAATAGCTTCAAGAGATTTTGACTTCTCTCTTACACCAATGATGTCATTATTTTTTAATGTATATGAAGGAACGTTTACTACGCTACCATTCACAGTAATATGCTTATGAGACACTAGCTGTCTGGCAGCTCTCCTTGTAGGAGCGATACCAAGACGGAATACAGTGTTATCCAATCTAGCTTCTAAAAGCTGCAATAAAATTTCCCCTGTGATCCCACTCTTTCTAGACGCTTTGTCAAAAACATTAGCAAACTGACGCTCCAACACTCCATAAGTGTATTTAGCTTTTTGCTTTTCAGCTAGCTGGATTGCATATTCAGACTGCTTCTTTCTACGTCCACGACCGTGTTGTCCCGGTGGATACGCCTTCTTTTGTAAAGCTTTGCTAGCTCCGAAGATTGGCTCTCCAAATCGTCTTGAAATTTTAGTCTTAGGCCCAGTATATCTTGCCATTATCTATTACTGTTTTTAATATCTTAAACTCTTCTTCTTTTCGGTGGTCGACATCCATTGTGAGGTAGTGGAGTTACATCTTTAATCATTGTAACTTCTATTCCCACATTCTGGATAGTCCGGATAGCTGATTCTCTTCCTGAACCAGGACCTTTCACGAACACCTCTACTTTTCTTAGACCAAGATCATATGCTTTTTGAGCACATTCTTGAGCCGCAACCTGTGCAGCATATGGCGTATTCTTTTTAGATCCACGAAAACCCATTTTACCAGCTGATGCCCAGCTTATAACCTGACCCGTTCCGTTTGTCATCGAGATGATGATATTATTGAATGATGCTTTAATGTGGGCTTGACCCAAAGCGTCAATAGCAACAACTCTCTTTTTAGCTTTATCTTTTCTCTTTTGTGCCATCTATCTATTACTTAGTAGCTTTCTTCTTGTTCGCAACCGTTTTTCTCTTACCTTTTCGAGTACGCGCATTATTCTTAGTATGCTGACCTCTTACTGGCAATCCTTTTCTGTGGCGAAGACCTCTATAGCATCCAATATCCAATAGTCGCTTAATACTCATCTGAACTTCCCCTTTGAGAACTCCTTCTACTTTGAAATTCTCACGGATGATAGTCCTTACTTTACCACCTTCTTCATCTGTCCAGTCTTGTACTTTTTTGCTTAGATCAACACCAGCCTCAGTTAATATCTTCTGAGCTGAAGTTTTACCAATACCAAAAATGTAAGTCAAGGATATCTCACCTCGCTTGTTATCGGGAATATCTACTCCTGCAACTCTTGCCATAATTATCCTTGTCTTTGTTTAAACTTTGGATTCTTTTTATTGATCACATAAAGCTTCCCTTTTCTCCTGATCACTTTGCAATCAGCGCTTCGCTTTTTTACGGATGCTCTTACTTTCATTTTTTTCTATTTTATCAGCCTCTGCTGTTATTTATAGCGATAAACTATTCTTCCTTTAGTTAAGTCATAAGGTGACATTTCTAATTTCACCTTATCTCCAGGCAAAATTTTGATGTAATGCATTCTCATCTTTCCTGAGATATGCGCTATCACTTCATGACCATTCTCTAACTCTACTCTAAACATTGCGTTTGACAATGCTTCCACAATTGTTCCGTCTTGCTCTATGGATGCTTGCTTTGCCATTATGCTGCTTGAGTTCTTCCTTTAACTCTACCTGATTTCATCATTCCCTCATAATGCCTCATGAGCAAGTAGCTCTCAATCTGCTGAAGTGTATCAAGAATTACACCTACCATGATCAATAGTGATGTTCCTCCATAAAACTGAGCAAAGCCCTGATTTACGCCAGCAATCATTGCGAAAGCTGGAAGAATTGCAATGATCGCTAGGAAAATTGCTCCTGGTAAAGTGATTCTAGACAAAATATTATCCAAATAATCTGCGGTTTGCTTACCAGGTTTAACTCCCGGAACAAATCCACCGTTTCTTTTCATATCATCAGCAATCTGATTAGGATTGATTGTAATGGCCGTGTAGAAAAATGTGAATATGATAATCATAATCGCAAATGTCAGATTGTACTGCCAAGATGTGAAATCCGAAAATGTAGTACCTATATAGTTTGCAAAATCACTTTCTTCTCTCCATAACCCTGCTAGCATTGCTGGCAAGAACATGATAGATTGAGCGAAAATTATTGGCATTACACCTGAAGCGTTTACTTTAAGTGGAATGTACTGTCGTTGACCACCATATACTTTATTACCAACAACTTGTTTTGCATACTGGACGGGGACTCTTCGAACCGCTTGAACTAAAGCGACCGTCACTAATACAACAAAGAACAGAGCTACTAATTCAAGAATAAACAATAGCATTTCACTCATCCCTCTCGTTACAGCCTCTGCAACAAGACTACCTGGGAATCTAGCGATAATACCAATCATTATTAACATTGATATACCATTACCAATACCCTTATCTGTGATTTTTTCTCCCAACCACATACAGAATATTGTTCCTGATGTGATAATAATGACTGAAGTAAACTTGAAGAAAAACGTATTATTGATAATTGCATCTGGTTCAATGGCTGCAGACACATAACTAAAACCTTGAGCAAAGCAGATTGCGATAGTCAAAACTCTGGTTAATTGATTAATCTTTTTTCTCCCGCTATCACCTTCTTTCTGGAGTTTTTGAAAATAAGGTACAGCTACTGTCATCAATTGAAGAACAATTGATGCCGAGATGTATGGCATAATGCCTAAGGCAAAAACTGATACGTTACTAAATGCTCCTCCTAGGAATGTATCTAGCAATCCAAAGATACCTGATGCCTCTCCAGTCAACTTAGATGGATCCACTCCTGGTAATACCACGAAAGAACCAAGTCTAAAAATCACCAAAAACCCAATCGTATTAAGGATTCTGGTTCTTAGCTCCTCAATGGAAAAAATATTTCGTATGGTATCTATGAATTTCTTCATTATTCAACTACGGTAATAGATCCACCAGCTTTCTCAATAGCTTCTTGAGCTGTTTTCGAGAATTTATGTGCTGAAACCTTTAGTGCTGTCTTTAATTCTCCTCTGCCTAATACTTTCACAATGTCCTTCTTCTGAGCAAGTCCATTTTCCTTGAGAATTTCAGGTGTAATTTCTTTTAGCTTCTTCGTTTCACTTAGTTTCTGAAGGTCATCCAAGTTAATTGCTTTAGAAACAATTTTGTTATTGTTTTTGAAGCCAAACTTTGGAATTCTTCTTTGCAAAGGCATCTGACCTCCTTCAAAACCAGTTTTTCTAGAGTAACCTGCTCTGGACTGAGCACCATTGTGCCCTTTAGTGGATGTACCGCCTCGACCAGACCCCTGTCCTCTACCAATTCTCTTTCTATTCTTTGTTGAGCCTTCTGCAGGCTTTAATGATTCAAGTCTCATGATTACAACTCTTTAACTTCTACGAGGTGATTAACAGTCTTGATCATCCCGTTTATGGCAGGAGTCAATTCTTTTTCAACTGACCTATTGAGTTTACCAAGGCCGAGAGCAACAATTGTACGTTTCTGATTCTCAGGACGCTTAATTGTACTTTTCTTCTGTGTAATTAATACTTTTCCCATTGTCTTAGCCGTTGAAAACTTTATCTAAAGACACACCTCTTTGCTGGGCAACAGCAAACGGATCTCTCATTTTATTAAGCGCATCAAAAGTTGCCTTCACCACATTATGCGGATTTGAAGAACCTTTTGACTTAGCAAGCACATCGTGAACTCCAGCACTCTCCAAAACAGCACGCATTGCACCACCAGCTATTACTCCAGTACCAGGTGCAGCCGGTTTTAAAAGAACAAGTCCTCCGCCAAACTTACCAAGAGCTTCATGTGGTACAGTACCCTTGAAAACAGGCACTTTCACCAAGTTCTTTTTCGCGTCATCAATACCTTTGGTAATAGCATCAGTAACTTCATTTGCTTTACCTAGGCCATATCCTACGACACCATTTCCATCTCCTACTACCACGATTGCAGAGAAGCTGAATCTACGTCCACCTTTCACAACCTTGGCCACTCTCTTGATAGCAACTACTTTCTCCTGAAGGTCGATTTCACTTGCTTTAATAGATCTTATATTGCTTTGCGACATAATTTTCTTCTTAGAATTTTAAACCTCCTTCACGAGCTCCTTCGGCCAAAGACTTAACTCTTCCATGGTAAGGATATCCACCTCTGTCAAAAATCACTGTTTCAATACCTGCTCCCTTGGCATTTTCAGCCAATTTTTTGCCAACTTCTTTAGCGATCTCAACATTTAGATTGCCTTTACCCAGCTCTTTTGTTGATGCAGAAGCAAGAGTTTTCCCACTAACATCATCAATCAACTGAGCATAAATGCCTTTGTTACTCTTGAACACAGACACCCTAGGTCTATCCGCAGTACCAGAAATTTTCCTTCTGATACCCAGTCTAAGTCTTTTTCTTCTTGCTGTTTTAGTAATTGCCATGATATATTATTTAGCAGCAGTTTTACCAGCTTTTCTTCTAATTTGTTCACCCACAAATCGGATACCTTTTCCTTTGTAAGGCTCAACTTTTCTGAATGATTTGATTTTAGCTGAGATTTGACCAACTAACTGTTTATCGATCCCTTCTACAATAACTTTAGGGTTTTTACCTTTTTCAGTTTCTGCAGTAACTTTAATTTCTTCTGGAACAGCGAAATAGATACTATGAGAATAACCAAGGTTAAGCTCAAGTACGTTGTTTTGAACGGCAGCTTTATAACCTACCCCAACCAACTCCATCTCTTTCTTGTACCCATTACTCACTCCCTCGACCATGTTATTTAACAATGAGCGATAAAGTCCATGAAGTGATTTATGCCTTTTTTGCTCAGTAGGGCGTTCTACCGTCACCACTCCGTCATCTACCTTGCAGGTAATATCCGGATCAACCTGCTGAGTAAGTTCACCTTTAGGTCCTTTTATACTCACCGTATTATTATCAACAGCAAATGAAACTCCTTCGGGTAAATTAATTGGTGCTTTTCCTATCCTTGACATCTCAAATCAATTAATAAACGTAACATAAAACTTCACCACCTATATTCTCTCTTCTTGCCTCCTTATCAGAAATAACTCCTTTTGAAGTAGACATAATTGCAATACCAAGGCCATTAAGTACTCTTGGTAACGTTTCCGCTCCTGCATACTTTCTCAAACCTGGAGTACTTATTCTTTCCAATTTGGTAATCGCGGACTGTTTAGTTTGAGGATTGTACTTCAAAGCAATCTTTATGATTCCTTGCTTACTATCATCTTCGAACTTATAATTTCTTATATAGCCCTTACTGTGCAACACTTTAGTGATCTCCTTCTTTAAATTAGAAGCAGGCACCTCTACTACACGGTGATTCGCACCTATTGCGTTACGAATTCTTGTTAAATAATCTGCTATCGGGTCTGTTACCATTTCTTAAACACACTTATCCCCCTTGAAAAAGGGGGTGCAAAAATAATAATTAATATTCTTAAACGAAAGGAAGATTTAAACTACCAGCTAGCTTTTGTTACTCCTGGTATTTTTCCATCGGATGCCATCTCTCTGAAAGTCACCCTTGAAATTCCAAATCTTCGCATATAGCCCTTAGGCCTACCTGTAAGTTTACATCTATTATGTAGCCTTACTTTGGACGAGTTTCTTGGAAGTTTGTCTAATGCTTCATAGTCGCCAGCTGCTTTTAAAGCAGCACGCTTATCAGCATATCTTGCAACAAGCTTTTCCCTTTTTCTTTCTCTCGCTTTTACTGCTTCTCTAGCCATAATATTCTTAGTTCTTCTTTGAAGTAAACGGCATTCCAAGCGATCTTAATAATTCAAGACTCTCTTCATCAGTTTGTGCAGTTGTCACAAACGTGATATCCATACCAGTAATTTTGTTTACTTTATCGATACTGATTTCAGGAAAGATTATTTGTTCCTGCACACCTAATGTGTAGTTTCCTCTTCCATCAAATCCTTTCTCCTTAATTCCTTTGAAATCTCTTACTCGCGGTAATGCAACAGTTACCAATCGATCAAGAAATTCATACATCTTATCACCTCTAAGGGTAACCTTTGCCCCAATCGGCATACCTTCTCTCAACTTAAAGTTAGAGACTGATTTCTTTGCAATTGTAGGTATCGCCTTTTGTCCAGTGATTTCTGTCAACTCTTCTACACCTGTATCTACTAGCTTCTTGTCAGAAACAGCAGCTCCAATTCCTTTATTAATAGCAATCTTCGACAGTTTAGGCACCTGCATTACAGAGCTATACTGAAACTTATCCTTCAGCTGAGGGACAATCTCTTTCTTATACTTTTCTTTTAATCTTGGATTAGCCATTGTTCGTGATGTATTCTCCTGACTTCTTTGAAAATCTTTGCAGTTTATCTCCAGTATTAACCTTTCGCCCAATTCGAGTTGGTTCTCCACTTGATGGATCTACAACCATTAGGTTACTAAGGTGTATTGAGGCTTCAGTTTGCTGAATTCCCCCTTCTGGATTTGTTGCAGACGGCTTAACATGCTTTGTAACCATGTTTGCTCCTTCTACTACAGCTCTGTACTTTACTCGATTAACTTCAAGTACTTTACCAGTTTTACCTTTATCGTTACCAGCTATGATCTTTACTGTGTCACCTTTGATAACGTGAAATTTAATTTTACTCATCTTAAAGTACTTCAGGTGCTAATGATACAATCTTCATGAATTGCTTCTCTCTCAATTCTCTCGCTACAGGACCGAAAATCCTTGTTCCTCTAGGTTCATCGTTAGCTGTAAGAAGAACTGCTGCGTTATCTTCAAATCGAATATAACTTCCGTCTTTTCTTCGCACTTCCTTTTTAGTCCGCACGACAACCGCTCTTGAAACAGTTCCTTTCTTTAAGCTACTTGATGAAAGTGAGTGCTTTACAGTCACAATGATTTTGTCACCAACAGAAGCATATCGCTTCTTAGTACCCCCTAGCACACGGATAACTAGCACTTCCTTAGCACCGCTATTGTCCGCAACCGATAATCTTGACTCCTGTTGTACCATTATTTCGCTCTTTCAATAATTTCAACCAATCTCCATCTTTTGTTTTTACTCATTGGACGAGTTTCCATCACTTTCACGGTATCACCGATATTGCAATCATCCTTCTCATCGTGAGCTGTGAGCTTAGTGGTTTTTCTCACAAATTTCCCGTAAATCGGATGCTTTACTTTCCTTTCTACAGCGATTGTGATGCTTTTCTGCATTTTATTGCTCACCACTTGTCCGATTCTTTCTTTTCTTAAATTTCTTTCCATCACTGAAAATTATTTGCTTGCTTCAGCAACTTGATTTAATTCTTTGGCCTTAATTTCTGTCTGAATCCTTGCAACCAACTTTCTATTCTCACGAATTTTCATTGGATTCTCGATAGGAGTAATACTATGTGCAAATTTCAATTTGCTATAGCTTTCTTTCTCTACTGCAAGCTTGTTTTTCAGCTCTTCCAGACTCAATCCTCTTAATTCAGAATTTTTCATTACTCTGGCTTATAATCTTTTGCTAATGTGAATTTTGTAGAGATTGGCAATTTTTGTGCGGCCAATCTTAAAGCCTCCTTCGCCAATTCGATATCTACTCCAGCAGCTTCAAAAAGAACGGTACCTGGTTTAACAGTAGCTACCCAGTATTCTGGAGCTCCCTTACCCTTACCCATCCTTACTTCTGCAGGCTTTTTAGTTACCGGCTTGTCTGGAAATATCCGAATCCACACTTGTCCTTCCCTCTTCATTGCTCTTGTCATAGCAATCCTTGCAGCTTCTATCTGACGGCTAGTGATCCATCCTGGCTCCATGGCCTTGATACCAAAGGTTCCGAATGCCAGTCTATGCCCACGTTGAGCAAGACCCTTCACTCGGCCTTTTTGCATTTTTCTAAATTTCGTTCGTTTTGGCTGTAACATGATGCTTTACAAAACTTTACTTTCTTCTTCTATTTTCTCTTCTCCTTCTGTTAGGAGCTCCGCCTGGCGCATTGTTATTTCCACCAGTACCTGACTGACCTACGTTAGGTGAAAGATCTCTCTTACCGAAAACTTCTCCCTTAAAGATCCATACTTTAATACCAATCTTTCCGTAAATCGTATGAGCCTCTGTTATCGCATAATCGATATCAGCTCTCAACGTATGCAATGGAATTCTTCCTTCTTTGTACTGTTCGCTTCTAGCCATCTCAGCACCACCCAATCTTCCAGAACATTTGATTTTAATACCTTGAGCTCCTACTCTCATAGAGGAAGCTATTGATTGCTTCATTGCTCTACGAAAAGAAATTCTAGCCTGAAGTTGCTGTGCAATAGACTCTCCTACCAGCTTAGCATCTAATTCAGGTCTTTTAATTTCAAATATATTGATCTGAAGATCTTTACCAGTTAAGTTTTTCAACTCTTCTTTGATCTTATCTACTTCAGATCCTCCTTTTCCAATTACAACTCCTGGACGGGCTGTGTGAACAGTTAGTGTAATTCTTTTTAGTGTTCGTTCTATTACAACTTTCGAAATACCTCCTTTTGGCATACGTGCTGTGATGTATTTACGAATTTTGTTGTCCTCAACAAGTTTATCTGCATAGGACTTGCTATCGAACCAGGCAGAGTCCCACCCTTTGATAACTCCTAATCTAAATCCAACTGGGTTTACTTTTTGTCCCATTATTTGTTGCTTTCTTTAGTTTCGTTAGTATCCTGACTGTGATTATCAATTACAATAGTCACATGATTTGATCTCTTTCTAATTCTGTGAGCTCTTCCTTGTGGTGCTGGTCTCAATCTCTTGAGCATCCGAGCGCTATCAACATAAATCTCTTTAACAAACAAATTCGCCTCTTCAATACTGATATCTTCGTTCGCCATTTGCCAGTCTGCTATTGCGGTTAGAAGAAGTTTTTCCAAAGTACCAGAAGCATGATGAGCATCGAATCGAAGGATATTAAGAGCAATATTTGCTCTTTCACCGCGAATCATATCTGCTACTAATCTCATCTTCCTTGGTGAAGTTGGAATATTTCTTAGTGAAGATTTTACAGCACCAAGTTTACCCTTGTTCTCCTCACGGAATTTCTTATCAGCTTCTTTCTGAAGTCTGATCTTGACTGATTTCTTTAATTTCTTTTCAGCTTCCATAGGTACCCTTATCTTTTACCTTTATCCTTTTTAGCAATATGACCTCTAAAGTTTCTAGTTGGTGCAAATTCGCCAAGTTTATGTCCTACCATATTTTCAGTTACGAAAACAGGGATAAATTTATTTCCGTTGTGCACTGCGAAAGTGTGACCCACGAAATCCGGGGATATCATTGATCTTCTTGACCATGTTTTGATCACTGACTTCTTACCTGAGTCATTCATCGCATCGACTTTTTTCTCAAGTCGGAAGTCTATATAAGGTCCTTTCTTTAATGATCTTGACATTATTTCCTTCGTTTAACTATCTGCTTGTCAGAATATTTATTTGGTCGACGGGTTTTCAGTCCCTTAGTATATTGACCATTTCTTGATCGAGGGTGACCTCCAGAAGATCTACCTTCACCACCACCCATTGGGTGATCGACAGGGTTCATAGCCACACCTCTTACTCTTGGTCTTCTCCCTAGCCATCTATTTCTACCTGCCTTACCGAGTCTCACACTCATGTGATCAGAGTTTGATACTGTTCCTATTGTCGCAAGACATGTAATAAGCACCATTCTCATTTCTCCTGAAGGAAGTTTTACGGTTGCATATTTTCCTTCCCTTGCAACAACCTGAACATACGTTCCAGCACTTCTTGCCATAACACCACCTTTCCCCGGCTTCAATTCAATGTTATGAACAATCGTACCTAGTGGGATCTCTGCTAGAAAAAGTGCGTTACCCACTTCTGGGGCTATACCTTTTCCCGAATTCAATACAGTCCCAACTTCAAGTCCTGCAGGAGCGATAATGTATCTTTTTTCTCCATCTGTATAGTAAAGCAATGCTATTCTTGCAGATCTGTTTGGATCATACTCAATTGCTTTCACTGTTGCAGGAATTCCGTGCTTATCTCTTTTGAAGTCGATCAATCTAAGCTTTCGCTTATGACCACCTCCAACATTTCGCACAGTCATTCTACCTTGATTATTTCTACCTCCGTTTCGTTTAGATGTAGTCACCAATGATCTCTCAGGAGACGACTTAGTGATATCATCAAAGACAGGAGCCTTTCTGAATCTCTGTCCTGGGGTAGTTGGTTTAAGTTTTCTTACAGCCATCTCTATATATTATATTCCGCTATAAAAATCAATTATATCTCCCTCTGCCACCTGCACTATTGCTTTTTTGTAAGCTGGAGTTCTACCTTCAATAACTCTTGACTTGGTGTATCTTCTTTTCGATCCACCAGGCTGAACCATCGTATTAACAGATTCAACTGTAACACCGTAGGTCTTTTCTACCTCGATCTTAATTTGAACCTTGTTTGCATTCTTGCTAACCACGAAACCGTACTTACCATGCTCATTAAGAGCAGAAACTTTTTCCGTAACTAGTGGCTTTATTAAAACTCCCATCTTAGTTAAATCTTTCTTTTAGTTGCTCTAGTGCTCCTTCACACAAGATCAGACGCTCAGCGTTGATCAAATCGTACGTATTCAATTCGTCAACAGTTGAAACATTCGCTTTCTTAATATTTCTGGAAGACAAGAAAACATTTTGGTTTTTGTCGCTTACCAGAAATAGAGCCTTCTTATCGCTTACTGAAAGACTCTTAAGAAGACTGATAAATTCTTTTGTCTTAGGAGCTTCAAAAGTAAAGTCCTCAAGAACCTGTATTGCTTTCTCTTTAGCTCTAGATGAGAGCACAGACTTACGAGCTAATTTCTTAACCTTCTTGTTAAGTTTAAAACCATAGTCTCTTGGTTGAGGGCCGAAAAAAGTACCTCCACCTCTCATCACACCAGACTTCACACTACCGGCTCTGGCAGTACCCGTTCCCTTTTGCTTTTTGATTTTCCGAGTCGATGCAGTAATCTCTCCTTTATCTTTTGTCTTAGCGGTGCCTTGTCGCTGGTTTGCTAAGTAACTCTTCACGTCAAGGTAAACGGCATGTTCGTTTGGCTCTATGCCAAATATGCTTTTGTCCAGGTTGATTTCTCTTCCTGTCTCTTCACCTTTAATATTTAATACAGCTACCTTCATGATTACTTCTCAAGTATTACGTATGAATTCTTAGCTCCTGGAATTGATCCTGATATTAAAACCAGGTTTTTCTCAGGATACACTTTCAAAACTCTTAGGTTTAAAACCTTTACTCTATCTCCACCTGTTCTTCCAGCCATCTTCATGCCTTTAAAAACTCTAGATGGAAATGATGCAGCACCAATAGAACCCGGAGCTCTTAGTCTGTTATGCTGACCGTGAGTTGCCTGACCAACTCCACCAAAACCGTGTCTTTTCACAACTCCTTGAAATCCCTTTCCTTTAGATGTACCTACAGCGTCAACGAAATCCATTTCATTGAATACATCTTCAATTTTAATTTCGTTACCCAACTTCACTTTATCGTCGAATTCAGATCTAAAATCCCTGAATTCCACAATCTTAGATTTAGGAGTAGTCTTTGCTTTCGAAAAATGTCCCTGAAGTGCCTTAGGTGTATTTTTTTCTTTTCTCTCACCGTAAGCCAACTGCACAGCTTTGTATCCGTCTGTCTCTTCGTTCTTAACTTGAGTCACGACGCAAGGACCTGCTTCGATAAGGGTACAAGCGATGCTTTTACCATTCTCATCAAAGACATTTGTCATTCCTACTTTCCTTCCTATTAAACCAGGCATTTTCTACTCGTTTATATCTTATAATTACCCTCTCAGGCAAACTTTTTGTGAAAAGGTTTGCAAAGATAGCAAATCCATTCCCCGATCAAAAAATTTGATCGCTTATTTTTTAGACAAAAAAAGAACCAATCGATGAAGACCAATTGGTTCTCTTTCCCCGATGCAAAATCAGGCTACACTTTAATCTCTACATCTACTCCACTTGGAAGCTCTAGCTTCATAAGTGCGTCAACAGTTTTCGCGCTGTTGCTGTAGATATCAACCAGTCTTTTGTACGTACAAAGCTGGAATTGTTCTCTTGCTTTCTTATTCACGTGAGGTGACTTAAGTACAGTAAACTTCTCCTTTACTGTTGGAAGTGGGATTGGACCACTCACAACCGCTCCAGTAGTTTTTACTGCTCGAACAATTTTTTCAGAAGACTTATCTACCAGATTGTGGTCGTAAGACTTCAGTTTTATTCTAATTTTTTGATTCATGTCAATAATCTTTAAACAGCTGCAGTTCCTTTTGCTTCAGCAATTACTTTTTCTGCAATATTTTTAGGAACAGCATCGTAGTGAGCAAATGTTAAAGAAGCAGTAGCTCTACCCGAACTAATAGTTCTCAAATCAGTCACATATCCGAATAATTCAGACAAAGGAACATCCGCCTTAATTACACCTGAATTTCCTCTTGTGTCCATTCCTTTCATCATACCTCTTCGCTTGTTCAAATCACCAGTGATTGATCCAGTATACTCATCAGGAGTAACTACCTCAACCGCCATAATTGGCTCAAGAATAACAGGTTTACATTGAGAAGCAGCAGTTTTAAAACCGACTCTAGCTGCCAATTCGAACGACAGTGAATCTGAATCGACATCATGGAAAGAACCATGATACAATCTTACCTTCATTGTATCGATTGGATATCCAGCCAATGGTCCGTTCATCATTGCTTGCTCGAATCCTTTTTGAACTGATGGAATGAATTCTTTTGGAATCACACCACCAACAATACTATTAACAAACTGCAATCCCTCTTTTTCATAATCTTCATCTTTTGGTCCGATTTCAAAAACGATATCAGCAAATTTACCTCTACCTCCTGATTGCTTCTTATATACTTCTTTGTGCTCTATCGTAGTAGTGATCGCTTCTTTGTATGCTACCTGAGGAGCGCCTTGATTGATCTCTACTTTGAACTCTCTTTTCAATCGATCGATGATGATATCCAAGTGAAGTTCACCCATTCCCTTAAGAATAGTTTGTCCTGTTTCATGATTTGTCTCTACTTGAAGAGTAGGGTCTTCTTCAATCAACTTACCAAGCCCAATTCCTAGCTTATCAGCATCCTCTTGAGTTTTTGGCTCAATTGCATACCCAATTACTGGATCTGGGAAATCCATGGACTCTAATACAATTTTGTTTTTTTCATCACAAAGCGTATCACCTGTTTTAATGTCCTTAAAACCTACAACAGCTCCAATATCACCAGTATTAAGTTTATCAATTTGATTTTGCTTATTTGCGTGCATCTGGAATATTCTAGAAATACGCTCTTTCTTATTTGTTCTTGTATTGAATACATAAGAACCTGACTCTAACTCTCCTGAGTATGATCTCACGAAACAAAGTCTACCTACGAATGGATCCGTTGCGATCTTGAAAGCAAGTGCTGAGAAAGGCTCATCAGCAGATGGTTTTCTTTCTACTTCTTCATCTGTATCAGGATTAGTTCCTACAATACTATCTCTATCCATCGGAGATGGGAGTAACTCCATCACGTAATCCAATAGTGTTTGAACTCCTTTGTTTTTGAAGGCTGAACCACAAAGCATTGGAACGAAAGCCAAATCAACTGTAGCTGCTCTAAGTGCTGCAACAATTTCATCCCTTGTAATGCTATCAGGGTCTTCAAAGTATTTCTCCATCAACACCTCATCGTACTCAGCAACTGACTCAACAAGGTAATCTCTGTATTCTTTCACCTCATCCATCATGTCAGCAGGAATTTCCACTTCTTCGAAGCTCATTCCCATGTCATCCTCATTCCAAACAATTGCCTTGTTTTCTACAAGATCAACTACTCCTTTGAATGTGTCTTCTGCTCCGATAGGTAATTGAAGAGGCACTGCTTTAGTACCCAACATTTCTTTCACTTGTTTGCAAACTTTCAAAAAGTCTGCACCAGAACGATCCATTTTATTAACGAATCCAATTCTAGCTACTTTGTAGTTATCAGCAAGTCTCCAGTTAGTTTCCGATTGAGGCTCTACACCATCTACGGCACTAAACAAGAATACCAACCCATCCAATACACGCAATGATCTATTTACCTCAACGGTGAAATCAACGTGACCAGGTGTATCAATAATATTGATATGATAATCCTTCTCTTTGTATTTCCAGAATACAGTAGTTGCAGCAGAAGTAATAGTAATACCTCTTTCCTGCTCCTGCTCCATCCAATCCATTGTAGCACCACCATCATGAACTTCACCTATCTT
Source organism: Marinobacter alexandrii (assembly GCA_039984955.1). NCBI lineage: Bacteria > Pseudomonadati > Pseudomonadota > Gammaproteobacteria > Pseudomonadales > Marinobacteraceae > Marinobacter > Marinobacter alexandrii. The sequence continues at coordinate 3,147,729 of JBDWTN010000007.1, read as the reverse complement.
ATGGTTCACACCGGCATAGTAAAGAATGCGCTCTGTTGTAGTGGTTTTTCCAGCATCGATGTGTGCTGCGATACCAATATTTCTTGTGTACTTTAAATCTCTTGACATCTTGATTAGAATCTGAAGTGTGAGAATGCTTTGTTTGCGTCAGCCATTCTGTGCATATCGTCTTTCTTCTTCACAGAAGCTCCTTCACCTTTTGACGCGGCGATAATTTCTGCAGCTAAACGATCCTGCATAGTCTTTTCTCCTCTTAGTCGAGCGTATTTAATCATCCACTTGATTCCAAGAGCAATTTTTCTATCAGGTCGTACCTCGATTGGCACTTGGAAGTTGGCACCTCCTACTCGTCTTGCTTTAACCTCAACAGATGGCATGATGTTACTCAATGCTGTCTTCCAAGTTTCGAGACCATTTTCACTTGTTTTTTCTTCTACTTGATTGATTGCGTTGTAGAATATTTTGTAAGAGACACTTTTCTTACCACTTAACATTAAGTTGTTAACGAATTTGGTAACAAGGGTATCCTGATAAATAGGATCAGGAAGGATGTATCTCTTTTTTGGTTTTGCTTTTCTCATTTCTCCTGAAAATTATTTTTTCGGTCGCTTAGCACCGTATTTAGATCTTCTTTGTAGACGTCCGTTTACGCCAGCCGTATCCAACGCACCTCTAATGATGTGATATCTTACACCAGGTAAATCTTTTACTCTACCACCTCTGATCAGCACAATAGAGTGCTCTTGAAGGTTGTGTCCTTCTCCCGGGATATAAGCATTGACTTCTTTACCGTTTGTCAATCGCACCCTTGCCACCTTCCTCATTGCTGAGTTAGGTTTCTTTGGCGTGGTTGTATACACTCTTGTACACACACCTCTTCGTTGTGGACATGAGTCCAACGCCGGGGATTTTGACTTTGAAGTCAGCTTCTTTCTACCCTTCCTTACTAATTGTTGTATAGTTGGCATACGCTATAATTTCTAATCGTCCCAAATTTTGGGAACGCAAAGATAGATATATTGAGATTATATCAAAAGATTGGAAGATTAATTAATCATGATTGGTTCAGGTTTTTAATCTTTCTGTCAGAAAAGTTCGAATAATGCCTCTTTTGATGGGTGTAAAGCTATTTAATTGCATGAATCGCATATCCATTTTATTAGATATTTCTTTATCTGCGTTTTCCAGGGACCTCTGCTCTTAAATTATTGCGTATAAAAACAAGTTAAGAAAATGTGGCGACAATCATTGCGCTGCTAATTAGCCGCTCTGATGACTAAGTTCATGGTTTCGTTTGCTTCTGCCTCGAATTCTCCTTCGTCATTTGGTGTGGCAACCCATCTACCTCCACGTATTTTAACCCAAACACGATTGTTGGATTTGTCTTGCCACCAAGCTTCTCCATTCGAATCCATTACCTCTTGGAGTGAATTCATCATCGTATAGACATGAAAATTAGCTGTATTACTTATTTGCTGAAGAAAAACTACGGGATCGATGGTGCCGTCGAATTGGATTCCAAGCACTTGCAAATCTGTTTCTTCATTCATGCTCTCCACTTCCATGTTGAAGTTTGTTGGATCTATGATCTCATCTGGAAAGGTTAATTCGTATACTCCGTCTGGGCTTGTGGCAAAATCTCTCATATGGTTAAGTGCCCATTCCGGTTGGGAGGTGGTTACATCCCATGTGCCAATGGGCGAAGAAAGATCAGAAGGGTCATACCGATCCACGTGGATGGCCATGAAGTCTTCAAAGTTGAAATTTTGAGGTGGATTTGGTCCTACTCCATGCAGAACGAATCCTAAGAAACCATAGAAAGGTCCAGAAACGCTGACACCTCCAACCACTTCAGCACCAAGTGCAGGTATGGTCACCGTCTTTCCATAAGTAAGGAACGGATCATCGTAGACAAGGTAATTTTCTTCTGGCCCCCAATGTCCATAGGGATCCCACAAAGCACTAGCTAGTGTGAAGTATGGGCTCGTGGCTCTCAACTTTACACCTGGGTCTGATTCCACAAGTAGGTTGTCATAATTTCTCAGTTGTCCTTTATCTACCGGACGGAAATAGTAATCATCCGTGGCAAAGACCCCTGCACGGTCATGTTCAGTCACTTGGAAATTGACCACCACATTGTTTCTCATACTAAACGCACTGTGATAAGTCGCAAAGGCTGTTGGTGCCGAGGAGGGATTGAATTGGAAATCAGCAATTTCAGGCCTACCTGTTCCGTTCATCAGGAAGTTGAGGCTTGTGCCTACGATGAGGCTTCTTTCTATTACTCCATCAGATCCAGATCCAGCAAAGAAACGTCCACAATTATCTGCTGAGACAAATTCATACATATCTGTCCATACACCACGATCCCAAGAGCCATTGTCCATGTTTTTCCATGTCTTTATTCTCGAAAGAGCAAACCTCCTCAGGTTTTCGAAGGAATTTGTATGAACATCTGTTCGTCCATCTGTGGTCGACCAATATTGAAGTGGGAAAGTATTTCCCTCTTCATCTGTTTGTGGATCATCTATATGTAAGCCATCATTCCTATTAGAATGCGCCGTGTTATTATCGAAGATTCCAAATTCCAGGCGATTGGGACGCATGAGTATTCCATCTTCATTCAGAACTTCATTACTTAATCCGAAAGGGCGTATTGGAAAGGCCAGCCAAAAACCAAATGTTTGACAATCTGCCGCTGTATTGTTAGTAACAATATTATCAGGGTTAGCGATCCAGAATCCAGAGGATCCAAAATCTCCTATTTCATGCATCATTAATTGGCTCCCCCATTCAGGGTTTCTTACATGCAAGATTAAATTTCCATCAATAACATTTCTTCGCTCGACGGCATCTTCTGTGAATAGTCCATGGCCTCTTACATCGTAGACTATGTTGTTTTGAACTAACACTCCATTTGTACCATGAATAACAATGCCACGATTGGCTGAACTATTAATGGTATTGCTTCGAAAGTACTGTCCGGTAGCATCATCTAAAGTAGCTGTACCGTTATAGCTGAGCATGTGCCAGTGAAATGGGTACCTCCTGAGTCTACCACTTTGCCCAGCTCTTTTAAATTCTACTCCTTCTACATGCGCGGTGGCTGAAGGCATAATCATGGTGTGAGCTCCAAAACCCTGGGCCCACAGTTCGTCATCGGCGGACTGTATGACAATGTTTCGTGTCAAGTTTCCTACTTCAGCTCGTTCATCTAACACTAACGGGGTGATGTCATCACCAGCATTTGGTAATGGAGGGGCTACTAGTCCTACGGAAGAAAGACTCATACCATCAGATGTTGGGTACTGTAGCAAACCCCAGCGATGAGCATTTAGTCCTTCGGCGAGTGAAATAACAGCTCCATCTACTCCTCCTAATGCTACCTTTTGGGTGACTGATACTCCAAGGCCTGCTTCATAATAATCAGTGGGCGCAATTACTACTTCGTCATTGGCTTGCCAATCTACTTCTTCAATCAACGAAAGGGTGGTGGCGCCAGCTTCTCCGTGAGCATTGATCTTTGTCCAAATCACCTCTGGTGATGCTCCATGCAATTCTAAGTTTCCAGTCATGACCATGATACCTCTGGTGCCCATGTTCATGACTTCTGCTTCTGTATCTTGGTCATTTAATGTGATAGTGGCTTTTTGAGCAAATGGGTTCTCTGTAGTGCCTACCCGAAGTGTTCCATTGACAACAATCCACTCACTGGTCAGCGACAGATCTTTTCGATCGAATGATAAAGCCCCATTGATCAATAGCCCTCCAAGGTTAGGTGGTGTTTCATCCAGAATGATGTAATTACCCGCAGCGATTGTCACTTCTTCTCCTTCTTGTGGCTTACCTGCATCTCCCCAGGTGGCAGGGTCTGACCAAAGCTTGGTGATTGTGGTGGATTGAACTTCGACTATCTCTGAAAAGTGGGGGTCGTCACATCCTTCCTCTTCTACACGTGCCCGATAGTATGTAAGCTCTTGGCCAATCACAACTTCTAATCCGTTGATTGTCCCTCCATTGTAATCTGTCCATTCTATGCCATCGTTGGAGGACTGCCACTGGATAGTACCACGGTAGGTGTCCCCAGTTAACACTATTTTATCTTCTAGTGCAACAGAGAGATTCTGTTGGCTAAATGCAAGCCCCATGGAGAGGATCAAAATCAAAGCTATGAGGTATTTGAAATCTTTTCTCATTGTATTCTGATTTTAATGCGATCTGATCCTGACTGATACTCAAAACGGATAATGTAAATCCCTTTCGGCAAATCCAAGACATCTACCTTCAACTCTCCATCTGTCATCTTCGCCGACCTCACTTTTCTTCCATTAAGATCTATTAGTTTGATTTCAGCTTCTCTGATTGAAGATTGGATGGTGAAAGAGGTAGCTGCCGGATTGGGATAAACTGCAAAGACATCAGATTGGCTCAAGCCAGTAATGGGACAGTCAGCGCCTTGATTAATTGCAACGGTGATCCGATGTATTGTTTGTGCTTTGATAGAGAATCCTATGGAAGCAAAAAAAACTATAATAACACACTTTGCCATAATTTGAGTATTCTAATCAAATATGTAATTAAGGAAAGTGTCATACAAATTTTGAGATCTACAAACTGTCTACAGGGTATAGTTAATGATTCAGATTAAAGCTAGTGGGTCTTTTTTGACATGGTCTAAGATACAATTACTGACTTATTGCACGCGTTGAAACGCGAGTTAGCAGGGTTTCCTCAGAGTCAGTACTTTCAACACTTCTCTATAACGACTCTGAGGGGAGATAATGTTGCGTTGGTTGGATATGCTTTTTAGTTCTTCCTAATTATACTTTTAAGATGTGTTCCTATTTGCCAGTTTCGTTGTACATCAGCAAAGTAATTTGCTCCTGGCCCTTGCACCAACAATGGTACAACACTTGTTGCATGATCTTTTGAAGACCATACGATTTGCATGTCAGGATAAGCTCCTTCTTCTGTAAAAAAGGCATCTACCACTTGAGACAATCGTATATGCTGAAAATATTGGTAAATGAACAAATGGTAGCTTTTCAAGGGTGGATCGTAAGTTTTGCTGAGTGAGTAAACAATAGGAACAAAAAAGGGTAGCCTTTCAGCTACCCTTCGCTAATTATTTCACCCTAAATGTTAAGCTTCACCCATGGTGCCACCAAAATTCAATGGGAATTTTGGTGATTCTTCAGTTTGCTTTACCTCACCAAAAGTGGCTTCATACTTCTGAATATTATCCTGAAGTGCGTTTAAAAGTCGTTTCGCATGTTCTGGCGTTACCACAATGCGCGATTTCACTTTCGCCTTCGGTACCCCTGGCATCAGTCGAATAAAGTCAATAACAAATTCACTACTCGAATGAGCAATCATCGCCAGATTGGCATAGACACCCTCGGCAATTTCTTCCGAGAGCTCTATGTTGATCTGATTATTTGGATTTTTATCGTCTTTCTTTTTCTGATCTTCGCTCATAATCTTAGGCTTCTTCCACCTCTTTAGATTCGAACTCTTCTTTCGAAGACACCAACTTATCGAATTCCTCCTGAGAGTTCACGATATAATCTTGATGCTTTCTTACTCCAGTACCTGCTGGGATAAGGTGACCTACAATTACGTTTTCCTTTAGACCCATCAATGTATCTGCTTTCCCTTTGATGGAAGCTTCACTCAATACTTTGGTAGTCTCCTGGAATGATGCAGCTGAAATAAAGCTTTCTGTTCCAAGTGATGCTTGCGTAATTCCCTGAAGGGTTGGCTTACCTGTGGCTGGCTCTGCATCTCTTGTTACCATCGCCTTTAGATCACGACGCTTTAAGCTAGAGACTTCATCTCTCAGGCTTCTTGCATCAATAATCTGTCCTGCTTTGTAGTTTGAAGAATCCCCTGGCTCCACAACAACCTTCTTGTCAAGGATGTTGTCATTTTCTTCCATGAAAACGAAACGATCAGCTAACTGATTAGTTAAGAAGCTAGTATCTCCTGGATTCTCAATCACCACTTTTTGCATCATCTGACGAACAATCGCTTCAATATGCTTATCGTTTATCTTCACTCCCTGCAATCGGTACACTTCCTGAATTTCATTCACTAAGTATTCCTGAACGGCTGTAGGACCTTTAATCTTCAAGATGTCCGCTGGTGTAATCGCACCATCGGAAAGTGCATCTCCTGCTCTAACGTAATCGTTATCCTGAACAAGAATATGCTTTGAAAGCGGCACCATATAACGCTTCTTCACACCGTCTTTTGACTCGATGTATATTTCTCTGTTACCACGCTTGATACCACCGTATTCAACTACTCCATCTATCTCACTTACTACTGCTGGATTAGAAGGGTTTCTTGCTTCGAAAAGCTCAGTTACTCTTGGAAGACCTCCGGTAATATCTCTGGATTTACCCGTTTTCCTTGGGATTTTAGCTAAAACCTGTCCGGCTTTAATTTTATCTCCTTCGTTTACTGACAAGTGAGCTCCGACTGGAATGTTATATCCTTTTTCTGTAGAACCATCCTTACCAACGATTTCAATAGCCGGGTTTTTGGTCTTATCCTTTGTGTCAATAATTACCTTTTCTCTGTGACCCGTTTGTTCATCTGATTCCTCTTTGAACGTAATACCTTCAATGATTGAATCAAATGAAGCCGTTCCATCAAATTCAGACATGATAACAGCATTGTAAGGATCCCAGTAACAAAGCTCATCGCCTTTAGCCACTTTACCACCGTCTTTTACCTTAAGGATTGCTCCATAAGGTACGTGATTGGAAATCAATACTTTTTCTTTCTTAGCATCTAAGATTTTCAGTTCACCAGATCGACCCATTACAACCTCAAGCTTATTACCCTCGTCATCGGTTGATTTCACAGTTCTGAGCTCATCAAATTCAATCACACCATCAAACTTCGCTTTGATATTTGCATCTACAGCAATGTTTGAAGCGGTACCCCCTACGTGGAAGGTTCTTAGTGTAAGCTGTGTTCCTGGCTCACCAATTGATTGAGCAGCAATTACTCCTACTGACTCACCAACATGTGACATTCTACCTGAAGAAAGGTTTCTTCCGTAACACTTGGCACATACTCCTTGACGAGTTTCACAAGTCAATACTGATCTGATTTCAACTTCTTCAATACTGGATTGATCTATATAATCAGAAATCTCTTCCGTGAACTCAGCTCCTGCCTCAATCACTAATTCTTCTGTGATTGGATCGTAAATATCATGTACTGATACTCTTCCTAGAATTCTTTCAGAAAGTGCTTCAACTACTTCTTCATTGTCTTTTAATGCTGAAACAGAAAGTCCTCTTAATGTTCCACAATCATCTTCGTTGATCACAACATCCTGAGCAACATCTACAAGTCTTCTTGTTAGGTAACCCGCATCCGCGGTTTTCAATGCTGTATCTGCAAGACCTTTTCTCGCACCGTGAGTCGAAATGAAGTACTCTATTACATCAAGTCCTTCTTTAAAGTTGGACAGAATCGGATTTTCAATAATCTCACCTACCGATCCCTGAAGGTTTTTCTGTGGCTTAGCCATCAGTCCTCTCATTCCTCCAAGCTGACGAATCTGCTCTCTAGATCCCCTAGCACCGGAGTGCATCATCATGTAGATTGAGTTGAAACCTTGATCATCTTCTTCCATCTGCTTCATCAAGGAATTGGTCAACATCGTGTTCGTTCTTGTCCAGATATCAATTACCTGGTTGTAACGCTCATTGTCCGTGATCAATCCCATAAGGTAGTTTTGCCATACAGCATCTACTTCCTCTTTTGCCTGTGCTACTAATTTCTCTTTCTCAGCAGGAACGTTTATGTTATCCAGTCCCATAGAAAGACCTCCTTTGTAGGCCATCTGGAATCCAAGTGCTTTGATATCATCTAGGAAGTGAGCTGTTTTAGCCATTCCTACGATCTTGAAAACACCAGAGATAATTTTCTGAAGCTTTTTCTTTGTAAGAAGTTCATCAACAAAACCTACCTCAGTTGGTACTGATTCATTGAATAGAACTCTTCCAGCTACTGTTTCAATAATCTTTGTTTCTAATTCTCCTTTGTCATTTCTTACTTGAGTTCTCACCTTGATGTAAGCATGCTGAGAAACTTGTTTCTCATTTAAGGCAATGATTACTTCTTCATGAGAGTAGAAGATTCGTCCTTCTCCAACCACTTTCTCCTTATCAGTGCTTCTTCTACCTTTTGTGATATAGTAAAGTCCCAATACCATGTCCTGAGAGGGTACTGCAATTGGAGCACCGTTAGCAGGGTTCAAGATGTTGTGAGAAGAAAGCATCAATAATGACGCTTCTAATATTGCTTCGTGTCCTAGAGGTACGTGTACCGCCATTTGATCACCATCAAAATCGGCGTTGAATGCTGTACATGCAAGAGGGTGAAGTTGAATTGCTTTTCCTTCAATTAGTTTTGGTTGGAAAGCTTGAATACCAAGTCTGTGAAGCGTAGGAGCTCTATTCAATAGAACAGGATGGCCTTTCAACACGTTTTCAAGAATATCCCAAACTACGGGATCTTTTCTATCAACTATTTTCTTCGCAGATTTAACTGTTTTAACGATTCCACGCTCAATCAGCTTTCTTATAATAAAAGGCTTGAATAGCTCAGCTGCCATATTCTTAGGCAGTCCGCACTCATGCATTTTCAATTCAGGTCCTACTACGATCACTGATCGACCAGAATAATCAACCCTTTTACCTAATAAGTTTTGACGGAATCGACCTTGTTTACCTTTAAGCATATCACTCAAAGATTTAAGTGCTCTGTTTCCATCAGATCTTACAGCATTTACTTTTCTGGAGTTATCGAAAAGTGAATCAACAGCTTCCTGAAGCATTCTTTTCTCATTTCTAAGAATTACTTCTGGCGCTTTAATATCAATAAGTCTCTTCAGACGATTGTTTCTGATAATTACTCTTCTATAGAGATCATTTAAATCAGAAGTTGCGAATCGACCTCCATCTAGTGGTACCAATGGGCGTAATTCTGGTGGAATTACAGGCACCATCTTCACGATCATCCATTCAGGTCTATTATCAATACGAGTTTTAGCATCTCTAAAAGCTTCAACTACTCTTAATCGCTTAAGGGCCTCCGCTTTTCTCTGCTGAGATGTATCCGTAGCAGCTTGATGTCTTAGCTCGTAAGAAAGTTCATCTAGTTTCGTTCGAGCCAAAAGCATTTCTAATGCATCTGCACCCATCTTAGCTATGAATTTGTTTGGATCATCATCATCTAATAGCTGATTCTCTCTCGGAAGTTTGTCAAGAATATCAAGATATTCTTCCTCAGTAAGGAAATCTAGCCTCGCTATTCCGTCTTCTTCCTTCGCTCCTGGTTGAATTACGATATATCGTTCGTAATAAATGATTTGATCAAGCTTCTTGGTTGGTACACCAAGTAGGTATCCAATCTTATTAGGTAAAGACTTGAAGTACCAAATATGCGCTACTGGTACTACCAATTCGATATGGCCCATTCGCTCTCTTCGAACCTTTTTCTCGGTTACCTCAACCCCACACCTGTCGCAAATAATACCTTTATATCGGATTCTTTTGTATTTACCACAATGACATTCCCAATCTTTTACTGGACCGAAAATTCGCTCACAGAAAAGGCCACCCATTTCAGGCTTATAGGTCCTGTAGTTAATGGTTTCTGGCTGAGTTACTTCACCATGCGAGCTTTCCAGAATTGATTCTGGAGAAGCTAGACTGATCGTAACTTTAGAGAAGTCGTTGTGAATTTTTTTGTTTTTTCTGAACGCCATGTTGTATATCAATAAAGCCTCCCGACGTTTCAGTCGGGAGAATGATTTTCAATAATTAATTAGTCCAAAGTAATTTCTAGAGCCAAACCTCTCAATTCATGTATCAATACATTGAATGATTCTGGAATGTTTGGCTTATTCATGTTCTCGCCTTTCACGATTGCTTCATAAGCTTTTGCTCTACCAATTACATCATCAGATTTTATGGTTAGGATTTCTTGAAGAACGTTGGCTGCACCGAATGCTTCCAATGCCCATACCTCCATCTCTCCAAAACGCTGACCTCCAAACTGTGCCTTACCTCCAAGTGGTTGCTGAGTGATAAGTGAGTATGGTCCGATACTTCTTGCATGCATCTTATCATCAACCAAGTGACCTAGTTTCAGCATGTATATCACACCAACCGTTACTGGCTGATCGAATCGTTCACCTGAAAGCCCATCATATAGATAAGTTCTACCGAAGTTTGGCAGTCCTGCTTCTTTCAATTCATTCTGAACTTCTTCTTCAGAAGCTCCATCAAAAATTGGAGTCGCATATTTCCTACCTAATTTCAATCCAGCCCATCCGAGTACTGTCTCATAAATTTGACCAATATTCATCCTCGATGGCACACCAAGAGGGTTCAATACAATATCCACTGGAGTTCCATCTTCCATAAATGGCATATCTTCCTCACGGACAATCTTCGCTACAACCCCTTTGTTTCCGTGACGTCCAGCCATCTTATCACCAACCTGAAGCTTACGTTTCTTAGCTACATAAACTTTAGCTAATTGAACAATACCAGCAGGTAGTTCATCTCCTACTTCAAGTGTGAATCTCTCCCTTTTGAAATGTCCTGCGATATCATTTCTATGTCCCATGTAGTTTTTAATCAACATGAAGACTAAGTCATTGATATTACCATCAGTAACCCAATTTTCTATAATTAAATCAGAGATTAAGTTTGCTTCTTCAGGAACGTTGTAATTACTCTCATCTCTGTATTTATTCTTTGGAGGGAACAAGTTCGCTTCAATGTTCTTTTTAGAGAACTTCACCCCCTTGCTTACTACTTCTTCACCAAACTTATGCTTGATTCCCTGACATGTTTTGCCCTCAAGAAGTGTAGCGATCTTATCAATCATCGTACTTCTCGCTTCTGTAAGCTGTTGACTGTACCTATTCTTAAGTAATTCAACTTCTTTCTTAGCTCTAGCTCTTACATCTTTATCCTTTTTAGGTCTTGAGAAAAGCTTAGTGTCAATCACAACACCTTTCAATGATGGTGAAGCTTTTAATGAAGCATCCTTTACATCACCGGCTTTGTCTCCGAAGATTGCACGAAGCAGCTTTTCTTCAGGAGTCGGATCTGACTCCCCTTTAGGAGTAATCTTACCGATAAGTATATCCCCTTCTTTTATCTCAGCGCCAGTTCGTATGATTCCATTTTCGTCAAGGTTCTTAACTGCCTCTTCCGAAACGTTTGGAATTTCACTTGTTAGCTCTTCTTCACCTCGCTTAGTATCCCTTACTTCAAGTTCGAACTCATCAATATGAATTGATGTGAAGATATCTTCGCGCACTACTCGTTCAGAGATTACAATAGCATCCTCAAAGTTGTATCCTTGCCAAGGCATGAACGCAACCTGCATGTTAATACCCAGTGCAAGTTCACCTTCTTCTGTTGCAAATCCATCACAAAGTGCTTGTCCCTGATCTACCTTCTCTCCTTTTTGAACTATCGGCTTAAGGTTGATACATGTATCTTGATTTGTTCTTCTGAATTTCACCAAGTCATATGTAACTACAGAATCATTAAATGTTATGATCTGTTCGTCACTATCAAGATCATACTTAACTATAATCTTTGTTGCATCTACATATTCAATAACTCCATCTTTTTCAGCTCTAACTAGTGCTCTTGAATCCAGAGCAACTCTTTCCTCAAGTCCTGTTCCCACAATTGGAGCCTGTGGTCTCATCAAAGGAACCGCTTGACGTTGCATGTTAGATCCCATTAAGGCTCTGTTCGCATCATCATGCTCAAGGAATGGAATCATAGATGCTGCAACAGAAACAATCTGGTTTGGAGCAACATCCATATAGCTAACTTCATCTTCGCTACAAAGTGGGAAGTCACCTTCAAATCGTGCCTTAATTTTATCATTCAAGAATTTACCCTTATCTGACAATGGCGCATTAGCCTGTGCGATGTTATGAGTATCTTCTTCTTCTGCAGTTAAGTACTTAACCGTACCTGACATATCTACTGTACCTTTTCCTACCTCTCTATATGGAGTTTCAATGAATCCCATCTGGTTCACTTTAGCGTGAACACATAAAGAGGAAATTAGACCAATGTTTGGTCCTTCAGGTGTTTCAATAGTACATAAACGACCGTAGTGTGTATAGTGCACATCTCGAACTTCAAAACCTGCTCTTTCTCTTGAAAGACCACCTGGCCCAAGTGCAGACATTCTTCTTTTGTGAGTGACCTCAGCAAGCGGATTGGTTTGATCCATGAACTGAGATAGCTGGTTCGTTCCGAAGAACGAGTTGATCACTGAAGAAAGCGTACGTGCGTTGATCAAATCAACTGGCTTGAAATCTTCATTGTCCCGAACGTTCATTCTCTCGCGAATTGTTCTTGCCATTCTTGCAAGACCAACTCCGAACTGTGAGTAAAGCTGTTCCCCTACTGTTCTTACCCTTCTATTACTCAAGTGGTCAATATCATCAACCACCGCTTTGCTATTAATTAGTCCAATTAAATATTTTACAATGAGGATAATATCTTCAGTAGTAAGTACTCTTCTGTCCCAATCGGTATCAATACCTAATTTCTTATTAATTCTATACCGCCCAACCTCTCCGAGATCATATCTTTTATCAGAGAAGAATAGACTGGTAATAATATCACGGGCGGTTTGTTCATCAGGAGCCTCCGTATTTCTCAACTGACGATAAATCTGCTCTACAGCCTCTTTCTCAGAATTAGAATTGTCTTTTTGAAGTGTATTATAAACTATAGAGTATTCGGCGATATTCACATCCTTTCTATGAACGATTATGGACTTAGATCCTGAATCGATGATTGTTTGAATATCATCTTCAGAAATAATGCTATCTCTTTCGAGAACAACTTCGTTTCTATCAATCGATACTACCTCTCCAGTATCTTCATCCACGAAATCCTCCGTCCAAGTTCTAAGAACTCTTGCCGCAAGTCTTCTATCAATAACTTTCTTAAGATCTTTCTCAGTGGCTTCAATTTCTTCAGACAATCCAAATAGATCAAGAATCTCTTTATCCGATCCGTATCCGATTGAACGAAGAAGTGTCGTGATTGGAAACTTCTTCTTTCTGTCGATGTAGGCATACATTACGTTGTTAACGTCTGTAGCAAATTCTATCCAAGAGCCCTTAAAAGGAATAATTCTGGCACTGTATAAAAGTGTTCCATTGGTGTGCTTGCTTTGTGCGAAGAATACACCAGGAGATCTGTGAAGTTGTGATACAATGACACGTTCAGCACCATTTATAACAAAAGAACCTTTCTCGGTCATATATGGGATATTACCCAAGAATACCTCTTGCTCTATCGTTTCAAAGTCTTCATTTTCTTCATCATTACATAACAGACGAAGTTTCGCCTTTAATGGAACTGAATATGTCAATCCTCTTTCAATGCATTCTTGAATGCTGTATTTAGGGGGGTCAACAGTGTAGTCTACAAACTCCAATACGAAATTCTCTCGAGAATCTGTGATTGGAAAATTTTCCATGAACACTTTATAAAGACCCTCACCTTCTTTTCTCTCAGCAGGAGTGTCCAGCTGGAAAAAGTCGACAAATGACTTTAATTGTACGTCCAGAAAATCCGGATAATCAATAACCGATTTGATTGATGAGAAATTTATTCTCTTGTTATTGTTGTTAGCCAAAGCTTACGGAGTTTTAATTTATAAAAATTGAATAGGACTAATTAGCTTTTTATACAAACAGGAAAAGACCCTGACGATAGACTGTCAGGGCCTAAGCCTTTGGTACTATTTGCTAATTACTTTAATTCTACTTCAGCACCAGCTTCTTCAAGCTGCTTCTTTAATGCTTCAGCCTCGTCCTTAGCTATTCCTTCTTTCACTGCCTTAGGAGCTCCATCAACAAGCTCTTTCGCTTCTTTCAAGCCTAGTCCAGTAAGTTCTTTTACTAACTTAACGATAGCAAGTTTCGCACCACCTGGAGACTTAAGGATAACGTCAAAAGAAGATTTTTCTTCTTCAGCTCCACCTTCAGCTCCACCGCCTCCAGCAACCATTACTGGTCCTGCAGCTGCAGCTGGCTCAATGCCGTACTCATCTTTAAGGATATTAGCTAGTTCGTTTACCTCTTTTACTGAAAGGTTAACCAATTGCTCTGCAAATTCTTTTAAATCCGCCATTTTATTAAGTGTTAATTCTGTTTAAAAATTCTTATTCTCTTTCTGAAAGTGTCTTAACAATACCAGCAAGCTTATGCTCTCCACTCTGTAACAGAGTAAGTACATTCTTAGCAGGTGATTGCAATAGTGTGATGACATCACCAATAAGCTCTTGCTTAGATTTCAAGCTAGCAAGCGCTCCTAGTTGATCTTCACCAATAAATAAATCCGAGTCTATGGAAGCAGCCTTGAATTTCGGTCTATCGTTAGAATCCGCTTTTTTGAATTCTTTGATAATTTTCGCTGGAGCATTGGCATTCTCATTAATAAACATGATGCCAGATGTACCCTTCAACACTTCATCTAATGATGAATAATCACCATCCACATCATCAAGGGCCTTCTTTATAAGGGTGTTTTTCACCACCTTGTACTCTACTCCTTTATTGAAGCACATTTCTCTGAACTTATTAATCTCAGCAACTGTGAGACCAGAAGTATCAGTTATATAGAAATGATCTGTTTCCTTAAGCTTTGCTGTAAGGTCACTTATTAGTTGTGCTTTGTCTTGTCGCGTCATAACTATTATAAGCTTGTTATGCTACCTTTATCAATTGCTATCCCGTTACTCATCGTACTTGAAAGCGTAATCGACTTGAAGTATGTTCCCTTTGCAGAGGCAGGCTTCAATTTCGATATTGTTAGGATCATTTCAAGTGCATTGTCTTTGATTTTATCAGAGTCAAATGACACTTTTCCCACACTTGTGTGGATAATACCGAACTTATCTACTTTAAAATCGATCTTTCCAGCTTTCACTTCCTTTACTGCTTGTCCAATAGCCATTGTCACTGTTCCAGACTTTGGATTTGGCATTAAGCTTCTTGGTCCTAGTACTCGTCCAAGTTTACCTACTTGCGCCATCACTGTAGGCATTGTAATGATTACGTCAACATCTGTCCAACCTCCTTCAATCTTCTTGACGTACTCTTCCAATCCTACATGATCAGCACCTGCATCTTTTGCTTCTTGCTCTTTATCAGGTGTGCATAGCACTAATACTCTCACATCTTTTCCTACTCCATGAGGAAGAGATACTACTCCTCGAACCATTTGGTCGGCTTTCTTTGGATCAACACCCAAACGGATATCGATATCTACAGAAGAATCAAACTTGGTGAAAGTAATTTCCTTCACAAGCTTTGAAGCTTCTTCCAAAGAATACTCTTTTCCAACCTCTAACAGTTCTTGAGCTTTCTTTTGATTTTTTGTAAGCTTTCCCATTACCAAATATTAATTTGCCCAAGGGGCTTTACCTGAAATTTTCATACCCATGCTTCTAGCAGTTCCAGCTACTACCTTCATAGCAGACTCGATACTGAATGAATTCAAATCTGGCATCTTAGTTTCGGCTATTGTTTTAACCTGATCCCATGATACTGATCCAACCTTTACACGGTTTGGCTCGGAAGATCCTTTTTTCAACTTAGCCGCCTCCATTAAGAGGGTAGCTGCCGGAGGTGTCTTTATTACAAAGTCAAAAGACTTGTCTGCATAAATTGTAACAACAACCGGAAGAAGCTGTCCTGGCTTATCCTGGGTTCTGGCATTAAATTGCTTACAGAAATCCATGATATTCAGACCTTTAGCTCCTAGCGCTGGTCCTACCGGTGGTGAAGGGTTTGCTGCTCCTCCACGTATCTGCAACTTCAAATAGCCTGATATTTCTTTAGCCATTTCTTACTTATTAATCTTCTTTTTCTACCTGTATGTAATTCAATTCGACAGGTGTATTTCTGCCAAAAATCTTAACCGTAACATTAAGCTTCTTACGATCCTCAAATACCTCCTCTACCGTACCTGTGAAGCCACTAAAGGGACCGTCCATCACTTTCACACTTTCACCCACAATAAATGGGGTATCAAGCTTCTCTTCGTATTCCTCAACCTCGTCCACTTTGCCAAGGATTCTATTTACCTCGACTTGTCTTAAAGGAATCGGATCTTTTGTAGTGCTACTTCCCGTGGATCCTAAGAATCCAATAACATTAGGGATTAGCTCCTTATTTGTAACTAAGTGTTGAACCTCGCCATTGGAGAAGTCAGCTTGGATCAACACATATCCAGGAAAGAAATTTCTCTCCCTTACTCTTTTCTTACCATTACGCATCTCATATACTTTTTCCGAAGGAATAAGTACCTGAGGAATATAATCAGTCAATTCCTGGCGAACGATCTCATTTTCGATAGCCTCTTTGACTTTTTTTTCTTTACCGCTAACGGCTCTAACCACGTACCACTTGTGCTCCATCCTTACCCGTACGTATTAAAGTTCTTGATAAATAAATTCCATTAAATTTTCGAAGGCATAGTCTATTGCCCCAATCATTAGGGCAAAAATCAACGACGCAACGAGCACCAAAACAGCGCTATTTTGCAAGGAGCTATACTTTGGCCATGACACCTTATGTGTCAACTCATCGTATGAGTCCTTAAAAAAAGTGATAACTTTAGACATAATATTCCTTCTTTAAATAGCACGGGAGGAGGGACTCGAACCCCCAACCAACGGTTTTGGAGACCGCTACTCTACCAATTGAGCTACGCCCGTAAAAACAAGCAGTCCCAAAAGGACTGCAAATTTAGAGTAATCAATTTGTATAAACAAATCCCGATACACATAGTATATCGGGATAATTATTTCTTAGTCAAGAATTTCAGTAACCTGACCAGAACCAACTGTTCTTCCACCTTCTCTGATTGCAAATCGCAATCCTTTTTCTAATGCTACTGGGTTGATAAGCTTAACATCAATAGTGATATTATCACCAGGCATAACCATCTCCACATTTTCTGGAAGCATGATTTCACCAGTTACATCCGTTGTTCTTAAGTAGAACTGAGGTCTATACTTGTTAAAGAATGGAGTGTGACGTCCACCTTCTTCTTTTGAAAGAACGTAAACCTCTGCTTTGAAGTGAGCGTGAGGAGTTACTGATCCTGGCTTACAGATAATCATACCTCTTTTGATCTGATCTTTTTCAATTCCTCTCAAAAGAAGACCAACGTTATCGCCTGCTTCACCTCTATCTAGAATCTTACGGAACATTTCCACTCCTGTGATTGTAGACTTAAGATCTTCAGCACCCATACCAATGATATCAACAGGATCGCCAGAGTTAATTACTCCTCTTTCGATTCTACCTGTTGCCACGGTACCTCTACCGGTAATTGAGAATACATCCTCAACTGGCATTAAGAAATCTTTATCAACAGCTCTTTCTGGAAGTGGGATATGCTCATCCACAGCATCCATCAGCTCTTCAATTTTTTCTACCCATTTAGCATCTCCATTAAGACCTCCAAGTGCTGAGCCTTGGATTACTGGGATATCATCTCCTGGGAAGTCATAAGTTGAAAGAAGTTCTCTGATTTCCATTTCTACTAATTCAAGTAGCTCAGGATCATCAACCAAATCAACTTTATTCATGAACACAACGAGTGCAGGTACTCCTACTTGTCTAGAAAGAAGGATATGCTCTCTTGTTTGAGGCATTGGTCCGTCTGTAGCAGCTACCACAATGATAGCCCCATCCATCTGAGCCGCTCCTGTTACCATGTTTTTTACGTAATCCGCGTGACCAGGGCAGTCAACGTGAGCATAGTGACGTTTTTCAGTCTGATACTCAATGTGTGAAGTATTAATGGTAATACCTCTTTCTTTCTCTTCTGGTGCATTGTCAATTGCAGAGAAATCTTTAACATCTGCTAATCCTTTTCCAGCTAGTACAGCCGAAATTGCAGCAGTTAAAGTTGTTTTACCATGGTCAACGTGTCCGATTGTACCAATATTTACGTGTGGTTTCGAACGATCAAAGGTTTCTTTAGCCATGCTTGATAATCCTCGTTTTGTTTAGTTTATTATTAATTACTCTATTTTCTAAAAATCTAATCCTTGAACAGAGCCAATGAGGGGATTTGAACCCCTGACCTCTTCCTTACCAAGGAAACGCTCTACCCCTGAGCTACATCGGCTATTCCGATTGCCTCAAAGTCTGAGCTAAATCGGTGGATTCTATTTTTCTTTTAAAAAGAAAAATGGAATCTAAAGACTTCAAACTACCTCAATGTTTCCACTAAGGATTTAGAGCGGGTGACCAGGCTCGAACCGGCGACCTACAGCTTGGAAGGCTGTCGCTCTACCAACTGAGCTACACCCGCTTATATGCTTGTCCTTTCTAACGGAAACCTTGGTAAGTTTCAGACAAGCAATGTGGGGAGAGAAGGATTCGAACCTTCGAAGGAATACACCAACAGATTTACAGTCTGTCCTCGTTGGCCGCTTGAGTATCTCCCCTAGTTTTAAATACTTATTAAGAACATCTTTTTCAAGAAGTTTTCCAGAAAAAGGATTGCAAAAGTATATGCTTTTTTCAACTAATCAAACTTTCATTTTTAGATAAAAAAACTATTTCATATTTAATGCCTGATTTTGAGCAGTTACATCCCATTATTATTAAAAATTGATTCTAAATTTTTAATGCCCGATTCAATACATAATTTTGAACAAAAGAACCACAAAGCATATTTCAATGATAAAAGTTCAGGTTG
This sequence comes from Marinobacter alexandrii, assembly GCA_039984955.1. Lineage (NCBI taxonomy): Bacteria > Pseudomonadati > Pseudomonadota > Gammaproteobacteria > Pseudomonadales > Marinobacteraceae > Marinobacter > Marinobacter alexandrii. The sequence goes on along the minus strand of JBDWTN010000007.1, from coordinate 3,128,920 downwards.
GGGAATTGGAGAAAATTAGTATTGAACATCAAAAGGAAAATCACTTAATTGATGGGGTCCCTTTCGATGGTGAGGTCGTAAAAATGGATGACTCTTCATATAAGGTTTATAAATCCAATAAAATCTTTCGAGTTGAAGTGGCGGAAAGAAATGGGAAAGAAATGAAACTGAAAGTAAATGACCTCCTCCTAGATGTTTCAGTTACTGATCACATAGATCAAATTTTGGATAAACTGGGGATGAATGCCGCATCTTCATCTGTCGTTAAAGATGTGAAGGCTCCAATGCCCGGGTCAATCCTCAATATAATCATATCCGAAGGTGATGAAGTAAGTCTGGGTGATCAATTACTTGTGCTGGAAGCTATGAAAATGGAGAATGTTATTAAATCTCCTGGCGAGGGTAAAGTCAGTAAAATCCTTGTATCAGAAAAAGAGAATGTTGAAAAAAATCAAGTACTTATTTCATTCGAATAATTCTGCAACCAATCCTCTTATATTTGTACGATTTCATGTCTTCAGCATTGTTGAAAATAAAGATTTCATCTGAATTAAATTGTCTCATATAAATTAACATATGGCTTATAAAAGAATATTGCTAAAACTGAGTGGTGAAGCATTGATGGGGGATCAACAACATGGTATTGATTCTAAAAGATTGACCCAATACGCTGAGGAAATTAAAAAAATCGTGAATGAGGGAATTGAAGTAGCAGTAGTTATTGGTGGGGGTAATATTTTTAGGGGTGCAGAGGCTGAAGCTTCAGGAATAGATCGAGTTCAAGGAGATTATATGGGTATGCTCGCCACCGTAATTAATGCAATGGCTCTTCAAAGTATGTTTGAAAAACATGGCATGTATACTCGTTTGATGGCTGGACTTAAGATGGAACAAGTTTGTGAGCCCTTTATTAGAAGAAGAGCTATTCGGCACCTTGAAAAAGGTAGAGTTGTCATTTTTGGTGCTGGAATTGGGAATCCGTATTTCACAACAGACTCTACAGCTAGCCTTAGGGCAATTGAAATAGAAGCTGATGTTGTTTTAAAAGGTACACGGGTAGACGGGGTTTATACTTCGGATCCTGAAAAGAATCCTGATGCTGAACGTTATTCAAAGATTTCTTTTCAGGAAGCCTATGAAAAGAACTTGAATATTATGGATATGACTGCATTCACACTGTGCCAAGAAAATAATGTTCCTATCATTGTTTTTGATATGAATAAAGAAGGCAATCTTCAAAAAATTGTTGCAGGAGAGGAAGTAGGGACACTTATTCATTAGATTATTTTAATTTTCACCTATGGAAGAAATAGATATATACCTTGATACCGCGAAAGAAATGATGGAAAGTGCTTTGCAGCACACTAAAGATGAATTCGCCAAAATTCGGGCTGGAAAAGCTATGCCAGGAATGCTAGATGGTATAGAAGTGGAATACTATAGCACCATGACTCCATTAAGCCAAGTTGCTGGTGTAACTACTCCGGACGCTCGAACTTTAAGTGTTAAGCCTTGGGAAAAAGCTATGTTACAAGAGATTGAACGTGCAATAATTAATAGCAATCTCGGCTTCAATCCTCAAAATGATGGTGAGCAAATAAGAATAAATATACCTCCGCTAACTGAAGAACGTAGACTTCAGCTAATGAAGCAAGTAAAGGCGGAGGCAGAAAAAGGGAAGGTTAGCATCCGAAATGCTAGAAAGGACACAAATGAATCTCTTAGAAAGCTTGATGGAGTTTCTGAGGATTTAGTGAAAAATGCAGAAGATGATGTTCAAAACCTTACAAGTACTTACTCGGGTAAGATTGATTCCCTCGTTGATATAAAAGAGAAAGATATCATGACAATTTAATGTTTATCAGGCATTTTTAGTCCACTCTTATTATGTACGCTAACTCGTAGTATAGAGGTTGATTATCTGTATTTGTGACAACACTTACTTCCCTTACACCATTATTTCTACATGCTGGATTCGTCAAGTAATAGTTGGGATTAGGAGATTGTGTGCAACTCGATTCAATATCAATATCAGGGGGTAGACCACACACGCCTGGAAGCGTTTCTAGAAGTGCAAAAAAAACATCAGAACAGCTCGCTGCTGCTCTAGTTAGAACGAATACTTCATCAGATGTTCCTTCCGGGAAATCACATGGAACGGTTACAGTAGCTCTATAAATAAACTCAAAATTTTGACAGTCTGAACCTCCTTGTCTAAACTCAGGTGTTTCTACATAACTTATTGAAGTGGAGCTACTCTGATGATTGCCACCTTCCACTTCCGCTGCTCCACCCGTACCGCCTTTTACAAATCTTCCAACTAAATCTGGAATATTGATTCCGTTTACAGGAGCCCTCCCATCACAAAGTCTAAAGTTTGATGGGATGTCTCCATTTAATCCTGACCACATAATAATTCCACCCAATGGTACAGTTCCAAAACCATCAAGGTGATCTGCACTTAGATCATTGTTTACTCGTACTTCATAAGGTGTTGAGATGGCTGTAATATTTTCGTTCGCTGCAGGCCCATTATCTGGGTTTATCGCTTCCGTATCCCATGGGTTTAAATACATCCATGTATTGGCTTTTCGATAGACATATCGATTAAATACTCTGTCGTAAATGAACAAGCCATTAGCTGGGTTGCTAATATTGTTGATATCCACTGGTTCACCATCTGGAAATAAAACCCCTTTGTTTGGGGAACTGATGTGAAGAACTGCGCTTGGATCTGGCGAAGGTCGCCCTATACTTACTCCATCCTGTCCCTTGACGATCAATGCATTCACACAGATTAGCAGAGAAATGATGAGTTGTTGCTTTGAAGATGTCATATTTGTTTTTTTAAGAATGAAGCCTATTGATAATACACTTATCAAAAATTAGGTTGAACTTCTACACAAGTATTGCAATATATTAGAAATCGGGCATCAGAAAAAGTCTATTCTAACTTGATAAAGTCTAGTTTAATCAACTCTATGCTAGTTCAGAACTAGTTAAATCAGGTTCCTATAAGCTATCGTACCTGAATGTAAAGGATTAAATCCTGAAGGTCATACTTGATTAATATTCACCCGTTACATAATAAAACTCGTCACAAACGAGCGTCAGCAAGAGTTTAATGTTGATTCCAAAAATCAACGAATGCACGTATAAATTTCCCTCACTTAAGAATACTATTCAACTCTTATTATGTAAGTCAGATCGTAATAACTTGGACGATTTTCGGTTCCTGTGGCCACATTCAGTTCCTCAACATCATTGTTTCTACAAGCTGCTCTTGTTAGGTAATAATTAGGATTAGGTGAAGCACTACAGTTATCATAGGTAACTGGGATAGTTATACAACCTCTATCTGCCCAATCTGTTGAGAGTATCTCAGAAAAGGCCTCAAAACAACTATTAGCACGTACTGATGCTTCGATGAAATCAAAAGGAGAAGGGGACCCACCATCTCCTTCACAATCAGCTATCCATGAGACCGTGTATATAAACTGATATTCAGAGCAAGTAGGTTCTTGAATGGTGTACCTAGGTGTTTCTACATAGCTTATTTGTGTAGTAGAAGTTGTATTCACTCCGCCACCTGTAACAACATCAGGTGATGCTGCTGCTCGAATGAATCTTCCATTCAAATTTGGAACATTATATTCTACTCCATTAATTGTGTAAGTCCCCTGACCTGCTATACATCGACGATAATTACTGGGTATTTCAGCGATAGGTCCTGACCACATGATTATACCGCCTATTGGAACAACTCCAAATCCATCAAAGTGATCCGCGCTGAGGTCATTGTTTACCCGTACTTCATAAGGTGTTGAAATTGATAAAATATCTTCTGGGTTACCTGTAGTGTTATTGAGATTAATTTCCTGAGTATCCCATGGATTCAAATACATCCATACACCATCTTTGAGGTATGCGTATCTGTTAAATACATTATCGTAAATAAAGAGACCATTTGCTGAAGTTGAATTGATATTGCTAAAAATCAATGGAGAAGTTCTAGGAAACAACACTCCTTTTGCTGGAGCGCTAATATGAAGAACAGCACTTGGGTCAGGATCGGGTCTCCCAATACCAACACCATCTTGTGAACTAGCGTTTTGAGTACAAAAAAAAAGAAAAAATGATAGTATTAAGTATTTCATAGTCCTATAAACGAAAAGACGAAATAATACGATCTTCAAAATTACTTATTTCATATAAGGTTTTTGTGCTTATCTGATTTTATCTAAATCTTAACAAAATGATATTTACAACTTCCTTACACGTACTTTCAAACCATAATATCCTACGGTAGCGCCATTTTCTGGCTGCACGCGAATATGGAAATAACGATCTGTTGTATTAAATACTCCAAACTCCATTGATTCCTGTGAAACCGTCGGAGCTCCTACACTTGGTTGAAAGTTTCGTTGTATAAGCAAGTTATTTGATGTTGAATTTGCCGGAGATGTAGCACCGCTACGAATTTGAATTCTAATCAAGCCTCCAGCTACATCTGACCATGCTGTGATATCAACTCGTTTGCTATCGGAATTACCTGTGTCAATGATTGTCCATCGAACACCTCCAATAAAACTCCCACTTCCTCCAGTAGTCGTAAATAGTTCTGGCAATTCAATACTCTCTATTTCAGCATCTAACTGACCCTTGGTAGCTGCATCCGTATCATTTACTCCATCTGAAAGATTAACTACTCGATTGTTCCCAACATTTAAGTTTCCAGTCATCGCTTCATTTCCACTACGATTCAAATTAGATGCGTCAACGTTACTAATGGATGTGTCCAATTGGCCTTTATTTACCGCATCTAAGGGATTTATTCCGTTTCCCAGGTCAGTAATTCTATTACTGGCCATATCAATATTGAATTTTGCTGGTGTTGGAATTAAACGAACCCAACTACTACCATCGTAATAGTTAAAAGCCTGTTGATCCGTATTATAGATGATAAGACCATTCGCTGGTGTAGTTGTCGTTATGATATTATCTCTTTGCAAGGTTGTCAACCGCGGGATGAGCATTCCTTTATCTCCTTCAGGAGCATCAACATGTAAGATCGCACTCGGATCTGGCGAAGGACGACCAATACTGATGCCGTCTTGGGCACTGAGATTTAAAAGGCATATCAAAAATGCGATTGAGGAAAGTGAGTATTTCATAAGCTGGATATTGGACTTTTATAAGATAAAATTATCCAATATTGATCTATAAACAGCTATATGAGATGCTTAATCTACTCTCATTATGTATGCAACATCCCAATACAATAAAATATTTTCATTTAGGCAATCTTCTGGGGTTAAAAGGTAGTAGTTTGGATTAGGTTCTGCAGATATACAATATTCGATAGTAGTTGTACAATCTACTGGGCTAGGGAATGGCTCAGCTTGACATTCATTACCTAGTGATGTGAATAGGATCACACCGTTTTGAGTAGGGTTTGCGCAATTTGAATTAGTAATTCTATGTGTGTATACAAACTCATAAGCTGAACATGGATTCGTTCCAAATGTGGAGATATTTGTATCATAAATTAAATCATCATTGATTTCAGTCAAATTTGGAATTACGTCTAATGCTCCCGTATAGTCATCTGATGTTTCTTCTGAGCCTCTAATAAAAGTGGAAACCAGATTGGGTGTTTGGAGTCCATTCACTATGCTTCCGTCACATAAAGCAAACCCATCGGGTATATTAACTTCACTGCCCGACCACATCAGAATTGCTCCAGTGGGCACCCCTCGCATATATTCCCATCTTCCTCCTGTTGAGTATAAACTGTCATAGTATGCCATCACTCTCCTTTCAATGTCAAATACCAATAAACCATGAGCAGGGTCGTCAATGTTAGTAACATTGGTAGAAGTGTATCTGGGGATCAGTAATCCTTTAGCTGTAGACTGAGACTGAATATGCAACACAGCACTTGGATCAGGGCGTTGAGTACCAATACCCACTCCATCCTGTGCTTTAGTCAATATTGCACAAACAATAAAAGACAGAAATAATGTTAGGTTTCTCATGGTTACAGGCATTAGGTTACAAGTGACAAAGTTATTTATTTATCTCGCCTACTAATAAGGAGATGCTCCTTTTTAGTTAGACTGTATCTACAATTAGACAAAACCCGTAGACTAATCAAATTTTCTAACATATGAAGATTCTTAACTTTGTCTTGAAAAAAGAAGTTCAATTTTTTATATAACGTTCTATTATAAATTCAACCAAAAAAATTGTTGTTTAGCTTATCATTAAGCCAGCAATGAAACCCACTAACTAATGATTGTTGGTGACAACACGTGACAACACCAACAAGGGCTGAAAATTGTTCACCTATTGTCTACTTTGTTTTACTCCTATTTTCTCTTTTTATTACTTGCTTTGTCTTCATCTAATGCAATACTGAGTCATCAAGAATACATTAATCATTTAGACATTACGGCGCGTGAAATTATTTCTTTCATTTGTAATCATTCTCTACTTCTCTGATTTCTCAAATGCTCAAAGTGGTGTTGGTATTGGTACTCAACGCCCTGATCCAAGTGCTGTTTTAGAAATAGCTGACGCGGATCAAAGCAAAGGTCTTTTAATCCCTACCACAAATAACCTAGGGAGAATTGTTGATGCTGCAGATGGGTTAATTGTTTATAACTCTGTTACCAAAAAATTTCATTATCGAGACAGTGTGGCTGGGGAGTGGCTGACCTTGGTTACTAATAAGCAGCTAGATACCAAAATAGATATTGGAGGAAACTCGGATGCCTCCTTTTCTAAGATCAAGATTAAGGTTATTGAAATTGGCGATTGGGATATGGATGCTACCGAAAGAATTTTTATCCCGCATGATATAATAGGTGCATATAAAATAAAATCAGTAACCGCGGCAATTCGATTTGATGGAGATATAGGTGAACTGGAGGATTTAACAGGTGCGGGCAGAGTGAGTTGGTTTGATGGAGTCAATGCCTCAATTGACCCAAATATTGTTTTAATAAGAAATGAAGGTGGGATTTTTGATGATACATTTTATGATAACGTTCCTTATAACCGAGGTTGGCTTACGATTATTTATGAGGATGAGTAATAAAGCTTATTAATGAAGTTCTCATGTATGTGATTATACTCAGTTAATATAATTAGAACTAATTAATGCCTTTAGGATAGTTCTACCTATTATGTGCTAGCTTATATTTCGGAGTTGTAACCTAACTTTTGAGGTGTTATTCTCACTCGTTGTAAACGAGCGCTAGCGAGGGTACATGATGTGACTAATCATTAGTTTCCCAAAGGCTCAGTTGTTCTATTCAAAGTCACAAGTCTCGCCATCTCTCTCACCCGATCGCAGGAAGACTTGCGCTATAAAGGAGTTACTTGATCCTTAACTTGAAACTGTCTGTCATTGGGTGTATGTTGCTATGAAAGCAACTCAATATAATAAAGCATAGGTGCAACCTACGCTTAGTCTTTCATTTTTGTATTCTACAAGCTACGCCCAGTTGAGGGCTGATGTCTTTTGTAGCAACAATCGTTTTCTTCCAACATGATCCTCCTATTGAAGCTAAGAAAGATGACGAGATCCCGAACGATCAAAATTTTACCTTAAAGTCTATTTATTGAGAATGATAATAAACAGTTATCAGGTACTTTTACAGTTTAACATTCCATTATGAAACAGCTATTCTCATTAACGATTTGTATACTGCTTAGCTACTATTCTGTAGCGCAAGATGGAGTAGGAGTTGGCATTTCCGAGCCACATCCTTCTGCGGTTTTACATGTTCAGCCGGATGGAGATAATAAAGGAATGCTCATTCCCCGATTATCCACAAGTGATCGAATTAATATTGCGCCTCCTTCAGATGCAAATGGTCTGATAGTCTACGATATTGATCAAAGATCTTTATACCATTTTGATGGAAACACCTGGCACCAAGTCGGTTCTCCTTCTGGTACTATTGTTATGTGGTCAGGAACAGCCATTCCACAAGGATGGGCATTATGCGATGGTAATTGGTATAATCCAAATGATAATACAGACAATGGAGCAACTCAAACAGCTATGCACAGTGTGCTTACACCTAATTTAATTGGGAGGTTTATTGTGGGGTATAACACAGCAATAGCAGACTATGATAATCCAGGTGACATCAGTTCCGGTGGTTCTAACTCTGGTAAAACCGGTGGTGAAGATGAAGTCCAGTTGGAGGTTGGTGAGTTACCGACTCATAGTCACTCCATGAATAATGGTGGCAGTCATACCCACACTGCTACCGCATCTGGTGGTGCACATAGCCACACAGTTTCCTGGAGCAGGGGCTCGCCTCAAGAGGATACAGGTAGTAATGAGCCTGATCGGAATAACAACGGTAGCGCAGCAGAAGATGGACTACCTACCGAACTGACCATCAATGTATCAGGTAGTCATAGCCATACAGTAAGTGTAACTCCCACGAATAGCAATCATACACATACCATCAATACAACCGGTAATAATGAATCTCATGAGAATAGACCCGCGTATTATGTGCTGGCTTATATTATGAAGTTGTAGAGGGGGTTAAACGGGGTATTCGAGTGCTAGCATGAATTTCTACCCAAAAACGAGGGTTTTTCCGAGCTATTTTACTGTTGGTTAGAAAATAATAAAGACTTGAATATTAACTTGAACTTAGTGGATTTCTTACTAGTTCTCCAAAAGAGAACCAACATCCTTTAAATTCTCGATTTTGTTGTAGACCTCTTCAAAAACGATCGGAACATTAGCTAAATACTCATAACCTGGATTTTTAGCCAAAGTTTCATATTGGTCAAAATAAGATCTATGATACTCACAAATATTTTCAAATAATGGGTTTTCAGTAATCTTCGCAAGAGTCATTCTTCGATAGATTAACCCATTACTATTAAAGACATAAGAAGTCATGTCATCATTTAATTCAATTTTATCATTTATTAAATGATCTAGTTTTTTTAAATCCAGGAGTTCTTCCGACTTTGGGAGAATCTTGTTACATAGAATATATTCTACGGTTTCTTTAAAATCTTTAAATCCATTATCATTTATTGAAAAGGAAATCCAACCAGTCCCTTCATGATTGTAGCTTTGATTAATTAATTCCGGGAAACAGAACAGCGTAGTTAAATTAAAAGTGATATTCTCTTCGTTTTGTAAGCCTAACAATTTGGAATATTCCTCCCATGTTGTCTCTAGTTGATTTACTCTTCTACTTAACGATAATACTATCCTAAAACTATTTGTAAGTTCAAAAACATTTATTTGGGATGTTACTATACGATCAAAACCCCAGCTATAATTAATGCTTCTATGTTCATCTTTGAAGCCTAATTTCAAAGCTACTTCACTTACTACATTATCAACTCTTCTTTGAATTTTTGTTTTATCCATTATTGCATTATCAAATTAAGGCTTTGATCGGATGCTAATTTAGCGGCTCCATTGATAATAAATGAATTTCCAGCTTGTACTACTATAGTTCCATCAACATCAGAAATGTTTTGTGTAGCATCGACCGTCCTTGCAGTAGCTCTTCCTGAATTTGCGACTTGGTTTGCAATTTCTTGTTGTCCAGCGGTATATCTCACATCATCTAAGAACTTAACATCAATAAACCTAACATCACTAATTGACTGTCCTGCAACGCTTATGCTACCAAATAAAAGTATATCTGGTTCGGAATTTATCCCGTTCACTGCAATTTTAGGTTCGCTTACAACAAGCTTATATCCATTATCCTTATACGTCTTCAAAACAGGACCTACACCATCCGTAAACCTATCGAAGTTACCGCTACTCCATGCTGTTGTTAATTCATCTATTGCAACTTCATCCATTAACTTACCAATGTATTGACTTTTAGATCTGTCTAATGACACTGTTCTTAAGTTGAGTTTTAATTGAAGCGTTGTAACTTCAATATCTCCAACGTATTTTCCGAAATTTGTAGGCACATTGGAAGAACCTCTTTTCATGATCGCAGCTTTTGAGAATTTCGCATACCAAGTTTCTTCAATTTTGCGAAATTCTTCAAAAAGAGTCTGATTTTGCTTGAATTCATTGAGTATCCCATTGTATCTAGAATTCTTGAATACCTCATCCAATTTATTCAATGTTGAAGCATTCCAATTATCTAGACTATTCAGTATTGAGTTGGGTAATCCTTGACTTCTTAGAAGGTTCTTTAAAGAAGACAAAATATCAGCTTGGTTACTAATCCCTAAGATTCTTCTAAGCTGATCTCTGAACTTTATAATGTTATCCCAAGTTTGCTTTTGAACATCAGATAGGGCAGTGTATTGTGAGATTGAAAGATCCTTTATTTGATCAAGTTTAGTTGTTAATAAAGATCTTAATCCTCCTTGATTTTTAACATATGTAACAGTTTTTGAACCTAAACCTCGAGCGTATTTAGCACTTGCTTGACCTATATTTTTGATTCCAACCAAAAGCATTAAAGTGTTGTAAGCATCTACCGCCTTTCCTATATCGCCATCTCTTGGAAGATCCGATACTGTTACTACAATATTGCCAGCAGCTCCTATTACTTCGGCTATAGCAATTACTCTTCTGACCCAGTGAACTTTTGTTGCAATCGCTGCTCCTCCACTCAAAACAATTGTTGCCACGTCAAGTGTAATCATTACTCCTTTTTCTACTACATCATTAAATCTCTTTTGATCAATATATTTAAGGAAGATAGCAGGAACTATATAAACCTCCCCCTCCGATTGTATCCCATCTAGAGCTATTTTAACCAGATCAAGTTTTGGTTCAACTCGAATGAATACAGGTGACAATGGAGGAACATTTTCAGCTAGAACAACCTTATTCTCTTTTGTTGAGGTAGTTCCACCCCCGCCTGAAGCACCAAAACTTTTCGTTGTAATTACTTCATTAATTAACAGTGTACCGGTTGATGAACTATACTGACCTTCGAAATGTCTAGTAACTGTTTTACCGGTTATTGAAGTAGCAAAGCCTGAACCAGATATGGTGCTTGTGCTTTCAATTTGTATAGGCTCCAAGTTCAAAACCTGTTCAAAGAGTTTATAGTTTTCAGCAAAATCCAATTGACCAATTTGAGACTCGAACACTTTTACATTTTGCTGATACATATGCAACAAGCCACTTATAAATGAGGTATAATTGTTACCATCAAAAGGATTAATCGACTTGTCATGCATTTTGCTTTGCAGGTTTTTGATAAGCTTGTTGTCATTGTCCTGTAAAAAATCAAAAAAGTCTACATAGTCATCCGCCTTAATAGCACTCATTAGCCTAAGTATGGCTATTTCTTTGTATTCTTTTATCTCTTCCGAACCAGCTAGAATACCAAATGCAATAGTTATATGCTCATGTGATAATTTTCTAATGGAATTTTGGCACACATTAAGAATCAGTTCGACCAGATCTTTATCGGTGGTCGGGTTTTGAATCAATTGTGAAAGTCTATTTGCTTCTTCAGTCTGTTTAGCGGGATCTTTACAGAGATCGCTCAAATCTCTCTCTTTCAGACTCGCAATAAAATCATTCAAACACGATATATCTCTATTAAATAAGGGTTTCAAATTCCATACTCGACCTTCAGAAACTTTTGTCACTTCATTTTTTACATATTCATAAGTTTTCGATTCTGTAGGAGGTTGCCAGGAAATTTGAAGGTTTTGATAAAAACAGTTATCTCCATTACTACGAACAACTGTAGTAATTCCTGCTGATGATGAAGTTTCAACTGTGCCAGGATACCCCTGACCGGTCTTATTCTTGTAGGAGGTAAAAACCCCATTATTGAAATCAGCAGTATAGCTGTCTACTTTTTCTAGATTATCATTGTTCTTTCTGTATAAAGCGATTCCCCAAATCACATAGGGATTACTTTTAGTTATCATTGGAATCGCAATGTCGCTTGAACCAGCATTTATAGATTTTATATTTCTACCTGATGGATCAATTCCCATAAATACTTCTGGGTCCGGAGGTCTCGTATAATCTAACTCTTCAAAAGTTAATGTTGCTGTTTCCTCTATTCCTGCCTCATATCCAAACTCATCCTCCAAAATGGATCCTGGATAATTAACAATATTTATAACCTTATACTTCTGATCCTCATCCAGACCAACTGGCGCTCCTTTGGGTACACGTGACAGAAAAGTAGCTCTATCAATGTCCTGTGAATAATTCACTACAACAAAACTCCCTGGATTGGACGCCTGATAATTCGTGATTTCTTGCTCAAGCGCGGCAAACTGAGCTTCTGTATACGGTATTTTCGGGTTGATGTAATATGACTTTCCTTGTAAGTCTGGAATATTGCTATTTGGAACTATAGCTAAAGGCTGAAGATCGGAGAGTGCGACATCTTCACCAGCCAAACGAGAAAGGTTTTTATCTAAGTAGTCGGTAATGATAGCTTTCGCTTCCTCTTTGCCATCACCACTTAACAATGCGACAGTCATCTCCCCAAGCAGGGTTCCTACATTATCCAACATATCATTCAGAACAACATCTCTATCCTCCCCTTGACCACTAACTACATTTGTTACAAACCCTATGAGATTGGCCACCTTAGCCAGATCTACTTTGAGCTTTTTGCTTTTTCTTAAACTCTCAAGGGCTTTTTTCCTTCCAGGACCATCAGGGCCACCATTAAAAAATTGTTCCTCTGAAGCGGAGTATACACGTGGAGCATCCTGTTTAGGCTCTAACGTACCATCTCCTTCAGAAATAGGATAGTTTAATTTCTCCAGGTCACTTATACTAGCGACCGCTAGATCAAGCGAGTCTGCTTCCTTTTGCTTTAACTCTTCTTGCCTGGTAAGCTCCTCCTCTAACAAGGGTATTAATATCTCGAGAAGTAGGTCCTCCAGAATGTTTTTGAAGTCGAGATCCAATATGGAATCACTGATTCTAAGTGTCACATTCACCTCATCACTCCCAGCAGTCGCTTTGATGGCATAGTCCCCTGCTTTGTCAATGGGGAAGGTCAATGTATTTCCTTCAATAATTGCGCTATCTGCTTGCCCATCTTGAGGACTTATCAGCCACTCCACACCTTTATTTGGTGGTTCGAGCTCTTTGTTTAGCGCACTGAGTGTAACTGTGCCATTTTCTAATATCCCAGACTGAATTTCTTCTGTGTCTTTATAAAGCTTGTCTCTTGATTCTATCAGCAAGTTGGGAAGGTAATTTTCTGTCACTCTTTCACTCAGCGTTCCAATACCTGCAAGCATCGCATCCCGAATCTGGCGCCCAGCATCGTTTCGTTTCTCCGCTGCGGTTACTAAGGAGGCTAAAAAGGGATTCGTATCATTGGTACGGTCAAGCTTATATTTAGACCCTTTAATCTCTTCACTATAGGTTACCGTGGTTTTTATGGTATAGCCATTCTCATTATCTCCTTTGAGTGTATTGGTTACGATAATATATGGCTTAGTTGGATCTTCAATTTTTGCTTTCAAGGAATTATTGAAGTGGTTTAAGACCACTTCAAATCGATCTTCACCACTAACATCTAGCTGACCCACAAAATAAATTCGAATCCCTGTTTGCCTAAAGAATTCCTGAGCATATAAGCTCATCTGACTATCGCTAAAATTCGCTAGAACTTCTTGTAGGATCGGGTTTTGAGCGTAATCCTTCAAAAAACTATTAAAGATGTTATCTATTTGAGCTGCATTTTCTCCTGAGCGATGGATATGTGACAACACTACCCAGTCGGTGAAGCGGGAAAAAAATTTCTTCGTATCCTTTTGTGCTTCTTCGTTCGCTTTGGAAAAATCTTGAGCAACTACTTCCATGGATTGGAAGGCAATTCCAATGAACACCACAACGCAGGTGAACCATTTCAAGAAATCATGTTTGATACTCACTTTAGTAAAATTCTGGATATTGATATGCTTAATACTTGTAAATAAGATCATCCGACTAAATTCAAGATTGATAATAAAAGGATTCTCTCTATCCATAAGAGCTGTTTTCTCACATTGCTCAAAATTGTTTTTACCCTAAATCGAACATATTTCAAAGCTTTTTTAGTCTTCATTTTTGGCTTGAACCAAAAACGAAGCAAAAAATTCAAGAAAGTTTGAAAGCTATCGACCCTCATGCCTACGCTGGCCCGCCAAACTTTCTCTCCTACCCACCTGAGCGAAGAGTTATCGCACAATTTTCTTTTATAATGATATCTATGACTTCTACTCATTCTACTAGATTTCTTTACTAAAGCTTGCTTTGATATCCTTTTTAAAGAACAGTACCTTGACGTACCCACGGAGGCTTCCCTCCAGCATGGTTGGTTTCGGAATGAAATAGAGTATCATGTCTCCTTTCAAGTTGATATCAACCAGAACAGTGGTCTTCCATTTTTTCTTCCAGATCTTTTTATGCTCCATGATCAGTTTGATCCAGAGGTCTGCCCAGATCCCCAAGCGAGCAAGCGCGAACTTTGGATTGTATTGTACAGCGGCTAGTATACCAAAGGCCAAGCCCGCATCTACCCCAAATCGAACTTTCCAGATCGCAATAGGGAGTGTTGGAGTCTTGGCTTGTATGGACCACTGTACTCCCAGCCCCAATTCTGCTTCGTTTTGATTCACATCCAGCCATCCAGTAGGTGACCACCCCACGCATCCCGGCACAAACATCAAGCGATCATCTCTAGATCCTAGCGCTACACGCCATGCTCCTGGCTTGACATCCACCAGAATACTTCCTTCTGCACAAAGCGTTCCTGGTTTATTCAAGATAACCTTTGCATATCCAAAGAAGTGCTTTTCAGCAGAGTTATATCTTATCTCAATGAAGCCTTGAATAACTGCACTTTCATCAATTTCAGTCACTTTAGGAGCTGAATTTTGCATCTGCAAGTTTCCATCGAATGCCAGCGTGTAATCTCCGTTTTCTTTGGTATTGATCTCTCCTGCTACCGCCAATCTTAGCTTTTTCCCTCCTTGGGTATCAAAGAATATCACATTCATGTAAGCACCAAACCTCATATCGGGATCAGGGGCTATCCCTCCATTTTCTGTCTCAGACATGTGGTGATACACCCGTCCTGAAACGCCTACTAGATTGGCGATTCCCATGTTTACCGGTCTGGCTAAAGCCTTTGCCTCTTTTGCAATTGGCTCACCTAGTTTATATGGTTGGTCATTTTTACCACCTCTTATTTCTACAAACCAGTAGGAATTGTCACCAATTCGCCCGTTGATGTAAGTGGCGCTAAGCACAAAAGGCTTAGGTACCTTCACATTCATGGCAATATCTCCACTCCACACATTTCCGTATGTAGGGTCTCCTGGAGTATAGCTTATGTAGCCTTCCAGATCTACAACCGGTGTTCGCATCTTCAGTGGTAATGGATCTACGGGAAGTGCATCTTTGATGGCTCCTGCATAGTCTCCGTCTGCGAGTTTTGTTCCTATACCTGCAAAATCGATAGGATTTTCTCCTCCCAAGAATGGAGGAAGGCCTGCTTCTTCCAGATATTCCTGAGCTAAATCACTTACCACATCTTTAGCTAGATCTTCAAGCGCTTTTAGGACTATATCTTTTGCCTTGCCGCTTATTTCAGCGGCTACTCCTGACATATCTATGCCTTGAATAAAGTCAGAGGCTAGCCCCTCAATGGTGGATGCCAGGCTTTCGGGGCTGATAAAATTGGCTACATCCTCTGTTGTCTCAGTAGCCAGATCTTTCAGCCCATTTGCATAGTTACTTGCAATGTCACCGCCGTTAGCCTGCCCCTTCAGCACATCGTAAATAGCGTCCGTGCTATTGTCAATAATGTAATCATAGACCCGCTGCATGAACCTATCCACAATCAACGCTTTAATCGGATCCGTCAGGTTTACTTTCACCGTCTTATCAAGGGATCCAACGATTTCACTTTTGAGGGCCTGTTTGGTAGCTAACCCGATTTCGTTGATGATGGGGGTTACATCTATTTTTTTATTTTGTAGAGATGAGGCCAGGTTTTGAGTCACCTGATCTACTAGGTTATCAATCGTTCGATTTATGAAATCTTTTGCTTTGTCTTTTTCTCCAGTGATGGCATCTTCAATTTTCTTGTTGAGGTTGCCCATCGCACTGTCTAATGGAGCGAGGTAGTGCGTAGCTAAAACGGTAACAAATCCTTCGACTATTGGGTAAAGTCTGTCACGTTCCTCCTGAGAAATTTCTTCTCCTGTTTCAAAAGACTTTACAATATCATCTGGCGGAAGAACTGTAGAATTGGAAGCTAAGCTCTCTTTGAGATTCTCCGCTTGCGTCTGAAGCTCTTTGGAGCCTTCGTTGAGCTTGGCCAATAGGCTTTCTTCATATTCCTCTATCTCAGCTTCTACTTGAGCAACAGCATCGTCATACGAGGGGCCCTCATCGGGCATATCTGAAATTCCACCGTTTGCACTTTCTGGTACAAACTCATTTTCAACACTGCTATATACATTTACTGTTGGTTCTGCATCTGGTCCACTCACGTCCTCTCCAAGAACGATATCGGCAGTCGTGGCAAAGAAGTACCTTCCATCAAAGCTTCCCGCTCCTATTACATCTATTGTAACCGGATACTCTTGTGCACTCATGAGTGCATTTTTTCGCTCCTCAAGAGCTACAGTACCATTTTTTGCTGTAAAGCCTACTGAGTAATCACCCCAAACTTTGAAGTCGCGAAGTTTTGTAAGCTTCACTCCCATCCCAGGCCAATCCATGTCTATGTTCATGGTGATTCGCTCATTTCCAGAGAGGACTGCCCGATTAATCTTTACATATATTTCTTGCTCAAGTGAACCTTTATTGAAATAAAAGTCATATCCTTCAACATCAACCAGGAATCCTTTTTCGTAACCAAGATTGGTAATAGGGATTTCATATCCAAAACGCCTATCGGTGCTAATAAACGGAATCAGAAAATCCCCTTTAAAATTACTTTTGGTATTTACAACGTTGTTTTCGACCAGCAGGTC
The DNA here is from genome assembly GCA_039984955.1 of Marinobacter alexandrii. Taxonomy (NCBI): domain Bacteria; kingdom Pseudomonadati; phylum Pseudomonadota; class Gammaproteobacteria; order Pseudomonadales; family Marinobacteraceae; genus Marinobacter; species Marinobacter alexandrii. The sequence goes on along the minus strand of JBDWTN010000007.1, from coordinate 3,111,925 downwards.
AAGAGATCTTGGATTGGAAGGGAATGTTTGAAAGTTCAGTGCATCTTCAATATCTCCATAAGAAGTATTTAGATGCATAGAGAGCCCTTCATTAGTGATGTAAGCGTATCTAGACTCTCCATCTTGTGTATATGAATTCTGAAAAGGGGTGTCAAAATTTAGCTGCCCTTTATGGTCAGCAGACCTTTCATAGGTGAATGAATAATCAACAAGGTCTATCCCCTTCCATTCTAGATTAGACTGATGAATACCAGGAGAAGTTTTCTCAGAAAAATCAATAACATAATTTGATGTTTTTAACCAGTATAGCGTGTTTTGAACAGGCTGAATAGCATTAACAAAAGATTCAGACTTACCTTCAAAATAATATAGGTCAGCAACATTGTCGAAACGAAATGAAGCTCTGGTATCTTCTAATCTTCTAACAATATCCGGAACAAATACATCTCCGTCCAGCTCAAATCTGAATCTATCGTCATTTATATATACCAGTGATGTCTTATATAGATCAATGGTAAAATCATAGGGGTCAAGTAAATCAAAACGATTATCGTTCTCTGGTAGTCCAACTACTGTATTGATCTTGAAATTGTTGAAATTAGCCCATTGTTCGACCGATCTTACGATAGGCTTCTCCGTTGAAAGCGTAGCAAAGGGTAAATCCCATGTGAACGTACCAAATGCAAACAATCCTTCTTTGGTGAGTTTATATTTTTGCGTGTTGAACGTAGCATTTTGATTATCCTCATAGTCGGGACTTAATGTAACAATTTTACTGTCATCAATTTCTATTGTCCCGCCATCCAATAACCAGTATCCTCCATTATCAATTAAGGATATGTTTTCAAACTTCAGGCTAGTCCAGGTATCAGGATCCGGTGATAAACGCACTTCACCACCACCAGAAATATTTGTTATGTCAGTCCCGTTGATAAAATCGACTCTCACGCGATGGTTTCCTGCATAAAAGAACTCTACCAGACTGGGACCGTTCATGAGCCCTATTTCACTTTCAGCGACTACTTGTTCACCTGTTAGGGCAGAGACTTTCCAAGCGTATTTTTGGGACTTGTCAAGGTTGGGTAAACTCAAGGAACTACCGAAGCTACCAAACGAAGTGGGTTTTTGAAATTCAAACCAGGGCTGGTTTCTGGAAATAGCATCTTCCGGGGTTTGCCCTTCGTTCATTTCCATTATTTTCACCAAGTATGCTACAGACTGATCAGGACGCTTATTGCTAGGGGCTCCCCAGCTTATGTAAGGTTGCTGTTCGCTTTTAAAACCACCATCATATTCTGGCCATTCGAGTTCTATAGTCCCTCCTTCAGGCCATCCATAGCTAAAATGGCAAAACTCGCTATTGCCCCCATTCTTATAAGAATCTCTCCCATCTGGAGATTTGGCCCTAATCTGATATACATAGGTTTTACCCAAATCTAATAGTGGCTCTGCTGGTCCATAAATAAATGTAGGAGAAGTAAGGTCTCTGGTTTGAAATACCTGCAGCGCTTGTCCATTAGGAACTGCGACAAATGGATTAGCTGTTGGATCCGTAAGTTGCCAAATCGTCAGATCATAAGTGGTACCCATTTCTGCATTGGGGCTCGTTGTATTAAACTGCTGCCATTGTATCGGAAATGAGGTAAGCTTTGGGTCTAAAACAGTTCCGCAAAAGGGAGAAACTATTCTAGGAGGATCATTTAATTGTATCCATGCAGTTGCACACGTTTCTCTCGATAATGGATCACCAGTCTCATAATCTAAAACTTCAATACAAAAAGAATATAACCCCTCGGGCAATCGACCTGTCTGGCGAACCAAGTTTGCCGCAGATCCCGAAATGTTAATGTTACCAAAATCAAAATATTCGGTCCAATCTGTAGAAGCAAACTGTGTCAAAATACCCGGCTGAACTACAATTGGATCTATTGGCGTAAATCCAGGTTTGGTTGAAATACGAACATCTGTACTTTCAATGGTCAGCCTTAATTTAAAAGTCCAAGAAGGCTCGTTAAAATCATTAAATACAATATTCCCAACCAACTGATTTAATGAAGGATCCGTATAATCCTCCAAGAAAAGAGAATAGGGGGAGTTAAGTATAGGAGATACATTAGCCGGGAACCTATCAACTTGTGCGTCCAAGAAATGAGTGAATATCAAAAAAGTGAAGCATGTCAGGCTTTTTATGATTGATTTGATATAGTTGGTCTTTTTACTCATCTATCTTTTAATTATAGCCTAAAAGCGTAATTGACATTCCCTCTAACTTCTTTGATATTGGTACTAGTCTCCTCTTGGACTGTACTTCTATTCGTGTAGAAAGTACTCAGAGAAATACTATGGCGTTTTCCAAGTGAACTAGATGCTGTTAAACGTACGGTAGCAATCCTATTTTGAAGGTCACTGTTCAAATAACTATTGAACAGGTTTAAAGCCAGGTTTGTCTGAATTCTATTATCTCGTAAACTTCTTCCAAGCCCTACTCCGGGACCAATGGAAGTAGTTTCAGAATCCATGGTTACGTTATTGTTATAGTTTGCATTAACATTCAATCTCCACACTGTATTTATCACGGTAGAATAGCCTGCGTTAGCATTGGCAAACACACTTTCATTGTTATCGCTATCGGTAGCATCCTGTAATGAAAATGTGGCGAAAACGCTACTTTGTTTGTTTGCTCCGATTGTGTAGTTAGTCGTCAAAGTACCATTTCTTGTAACCTGAAAAAACTCCAAGGAATCTGAGAGCAGATTATCTTGAATTAATGTTTGACTCGTCCCTGTGCTGAAATTTGAAAATGATACCGATGTATTTAGGCGCTCACTTACTGCCACACTGGCTGATGACGAAAAAATAAGTCGGGTAACTTCAGCAGCTAGTTGGTTATCAAGATTATTTTTTTGGAATCCAAGGTTAGACGAAAGTGATACTCTACCCTTAAATAAGGGCAAGGCTATTCCACCTGAAATATCCTGTAAATCATTATTTAAAAAGGATGATCCATGTGTAGAATAACCAGGATCTATTCTCCTGTAGGCAAGGTTCAGTTGGAACAAATTTCCATTAAAAGTCAATTTTGAAGAGAGTGCATTACTAAAAGAAGAACTTTGATTAACTGTAAAAAGGGTGCCTAGATTATTTCTAAAACTGAATTCATTCTCCACTGTCTCTATGGCTGTTTTATCCCTTGTAAGCATGCTATGCGCATAATCTATTTCAAAAGTGAAAACCTTTAAAAATTTAAATGTCGAAACCAATCCGATGACCAAGTTTTCTTCTGGCTTAACGCCTATGCTATCTGGTACAGAGATTGAATTTTCATCATCCGATGACTTAAAAATGATCAGGTGAGCAGCAATATCACCCTCTTCATATCCTGCTTTTACGCTGTATGCTGCCCTACGATATGTAGGTTCAGCAAACACCAGCCCATCTCTTGCAAAACGCTCTACTGGCTTAGCTAATCTCCCATACATTGCACTTACTCTCCAAGGATAGTCTTTTGGCTGGAACTCCAGACCCGCACCAAAAAACATCGTACCTGCTAAGGTGAATTGCGAAAAACTCATGCTGCGATGACCCAGGTGAGCAGTCAAACTTTTATATGTTGGACTCAATCCAAACCTATTAAATGGTTGTGGTTGATTGAAGTTTTTTTGTTGTTGACTAAACGTGGCAGAGAAAGGGACTTGAACAATATTCAAGAAATTAAAATTGAGATTGGCGTTAAGCTGCCAGAAGTATGGGTCACGCTGATTTTGCATTCCCACAGCACTATAGAAGGTGTTATTTAATGAGATCCCTCCGCTGTAAGTCACAAACTTTTGATCCTTAATTGTTTCAAGGTCTTGAGCTACTAGACAGTAGTTTACTGCTAATATTAATGAACAATATGTAAGAATATTCTTCATTTAAAAATCACCAAATTGAATTCACATTAGGTTTCATCACTTTTATATAATTATTCATCCAACAATATCTCTACCCTCCGATTGAATTTTCTATTGACAGCTGCGTCTCCTTGTGACAAGGCAGCCGTACTACCTTCTACTTCTGTAGCGATTCGTTCTTCTGACACATTTCTTCTTACCAGATAATTTTTCACCTCCTGAACACGTTTTTCAGATAATTTTAAAGCTGGCAATGGGTTCCCTGACGCATCAGCATGTCCCACTAATTTGAGTTTAACGGACTCATTTATTACCAACCATTGGACAAGTTCATCCAGCTTCCTACTGTAAATGGGGTCGATTTTATGCTTTCCAGCACCAAATAAAATATTTCTACTTTTAATGATACTTGGAATGTATCCTTCGGATGATATATTGTAGCGCTCCAAAATCGCTTCCTGTTCATCCGTTATTCCATCATTGCTTTCAATGGGTCTTCCATTTAACGACTCTCCCACCCCTTGAAAATCAATACTTAGGGCATTAATCTCCTCCTGTTGAAATTTATTGATCTCATTGATTGAATCCAGTTTCGCTTGAAGGATCACATATTGTGAGTCACTTAACTTATTGATTGAATCTAATTTAGCATCAATTTCATCATTTTTCCGTCTCAATTTTTTGATTCCTTCCCTGTCCTTTTGCTCTGCAATACCTCCACTCACGCCATCGCCAAACAGCGATTTACCAAAATTCCATCCAACCGCGAGTTCATGCGTGGGGCCTCCGATTCGATCCAAACCTGTTGTTGACAATTCATAAGTATATCCTACTCTTAGGTTGTCAAAAACGTTAAAACCTAGTGAATAGGCCCATCCTATCTGGTCTCTGTAAGCAGCACCCAGCCATAGAATATCTTTATATTTCCCGTACAAGCTTGCGTCATATTGACTTGGAAGACCTTGAGCAACTCTTCCAATCAAAATTGGTTCAACACCAAAATTTTCATTGATTTTTATATCATAATTGAGGATTGCTGTATAATGTCTAATCAATGCAAAACTCAATGAACCGAACGTAGCTGGATCTTCATAAGTCAATTCACTTTGTAGTAATTGATCTGCAACAATTCCTAAACCCAACCCACCTTTCCATCTATATTGCAGGCCTGAATTCAACTCGAAAACAGGTTTTTGATCTATACTAGAAAAAAGGTTTGGATCGGAAAAATCTTGCGCTATTACTTTATCAAAATCAACTCTATTCTGGATAAGCATGAATGTCATTCCAAACGATAACTCGTGATCTTTGGCAAGTTTGAGGATATATGATGAGGTGATCCCCAAATTTGTACGATTAATAAAATTAGTGACGTCATTGAGAAAGGTTATCCCTAAACCAACAGGATGTCTTTTCAACTTTCCATCCAAAGTGAAAGCATAAGTTTCAGGAGACCCATCTATGTTAATCCATTGATTTCTATACTGAAGAAAAGCTTGGGTATCACCTGTACCTGCTGCTGCAGGATTAAGTAAGAAGGGATTCATATAGTATTGACTAAACCCAGCTGTTTGCTGTGCATTCCCAACTAAAAATGAAAATGCAATACAGGCAATAGTTATATGTATTATCAGGCGTTTCATTATCTATTTCTTAAAAGAGTTAGAGCTCCGCTGTAGTTTATGTCTGTACCAGGGAATGTAATTAGGTAATAGTATGTCCCATCTGGAAGTATATCCGTTCCTCTGGTTCCCTCCCAGTTATTTTGATAATCATTATCTTCAAATACCAATACTCCATATCTATCGTATACTTTTACTTGAACTTGATCAAAAGCGTCAACATTAGGAATGACCCATTGATCATTTTGACCATTTCCATCTGGTGTAAATACATTCGTAGCTACAACCTGAAAATCTTCTCTCAAGCTCACCATTACCTGGTCCGTGCTTTGACAACCATTATCATCAGTCACGGTAACTGTATACACTGTATTTTCCAATGGCCTTGCAATAGGGTTTGCCACGGTAGAATTATCCAAATTCGTAATTGGACTCCACTGATATGATACTCCACCAGTTGCTTGTAGTTGGACGGAAGCGCCTCTGCTGATCGTTGTATCTTGACCAGCATCTGCTTCTGGCAGATCGAAAACTATGACTAATTTACTAGTAGCGTCAACACAGCCTTCAGATGAAGTAATAGTTAAATCTACAGCATAGTTGCCCGGTAATGAGTACGTATGAGTCGGGTTTTGAGCGATGGAAGTCGCCCCATCTCCAAAATTCCATTGAAAGGTACTGGTCGAGCTATTATCTATTGATTTGTTTGTAAAGACAGTGGGCTCCCCCACACATACATCAGTCGCATCAAAATCTGCTACCGGCAATTCATTTACAATAGCTTGTTTCGTCATTGAATTCGTACAGCCATTAGATGAAACGATGGTCAGCGTTACATTGTAAGTTCCAGGACTTAAATACTGTTTTACAGGATTTTCAGATGTTGAATTAGTCAAATCTCCAAAATCCCATAAGTATGATTCTATTACTCCAGTTGACTGGTCAGTGAATTCTGAAGTGAACCCAAAACAAACATCAGCAATAGTAAAATCAGCAACTGGTATTTCATAAATCTCGATGGTATTGGAGATCATGGTCTGACAATTATCCCCAGTTGTTACCGTGAGTGAAACTGTATAGGTACCAAACTCTTCGAATACATGTGCTGGCTCTCTTTCGGTAGAGTTATTCCCATCACCAAAATCCCACATATAGGAAAGAGATCCTATACTCTCATCAGTTAGGTTTGTAAACTGCACCTCATTGAGTTCACAGCTATTGTCAAAGAAGAATACAGGCGTTGGGTTTTCATATATATCTACCCTTCTCTCAGAAGTTCTTGTACAGCCATCAGATGAGGTTACTAGTAAATTGACTATGTAAGAGCCTGGAGATTCGTACAAATGGTTTGGCTCGAAAAAAGTTGACGTATTACCATCTCCAAAATTCCATAAAAAATCAACACCGGTACCAATGGACGTATTATCAAAAACGACTTCTTCCCCAAAACAAACTGAAGTAAATCCAAAATCAGAAGTAAGCTCCTGAAAAATCTCCACCTCTTTAGTCACTATTGTAAAGCATCCACCAGAGTTGTTACGAGCTTCCAATGTAACCGTATAAGTACCTTGTGTGGCATATTCATGTGTGGGGTCAATTTCATTGTTAGTAGCACTACCATCTCCAAAATCCCAGATATAGGTCAGATTACCTTCTGATACGGTACTTTCATTCAGAAACTCAACGACGTTTCCCTCACACGTTCCACCGAAAAAAAAATCTGGAACTGGTTTGCCTGTAATTGTAACTTGCTGTATAATTTGATCTTCACATCCATTTGTTGATACAGCTGTTAAGGAAACATCATATACTCCAGGTTCATCATAAGAATGACTCCCTATTTCCGAAGTAGATCCACTACCATCTCCAAAATCCCACACATAAGAAGCAATGGATTGACCAGCTGCAATGGTGGTCGTATTTGGTAGCTCCACCACAACTCCTTCGCAACCGTCTGAAACAGCAAAGGCCACATTTGGAATATCGAAATTAGCTTCTGGGTGATCCCAGATCACTACATCTCCTTCATAAAATGCAACACATCCATTACTTGTAGTAGCCGTTAATCTTACCGTATAGGCTCCAACTGAACCATAGGTATAACTTGGGTTCTCATCTGTAGAGACATCTGTTATCACCATGGGATCTCCAAAGTCCCATGCATAGGTATATGTATCGCCCTCTGTATTCGTCAAATTACTGAACGCAACACTGTTCAGTAAGCAATTGTCCTCTACAAAAAATACAGGTATTGGGTCTGCATAAATATCTACTCTCTCCTCTGAAATTCGAGTGCAGCCATCATTAGAGGTGACTAGCAAAGTGGTAATGTAGGAGCCCGGGGAAGCATACGTATGACTCGGCTCAAATTGTGTTGAGGTATTACCATCTCCAAAATTCCAAAGAAACGAAAGTCCTGTTCCAATGGATGTGTTATCAAACGTAACCGCATCACCCAAACACTCAGGATCGACAGTAAAGGATGATGTCAAATCTTGAAAAATCTCTACATTCTTTTGTATAACCGCCTCGCAACCTGCTGGCACATTATGCCGCACGGTAAGTGTAACTGTATATATACCCTGAGATGCATAGGTATGAGTCGGGCTGACCAAATTGCTTGTGGTTGATGGGGGACCATCCCCAAAGTCCCAAGTGTAATTCAGGCTTCCTCCTCCAAGTACCGTACTCTCGTTAGTAAATGTGATCTCGTTTCCATCGCAAGCACCATCAAACGAAAAGTCTGGCGCAGGGTCATCATAAATCGTTATTTGTTGGATCAGCTCATCTTCACATCCACTATATGAAATCGTGGTGAGCTTAACATCGAAAACACCCGGTTCTAAATAGGTATGTGTTGTTGTTGCTCCTATTGAACTACCTCCATCTCCAAAGTCCCATGTGTATGTCTCTATGGTGTTGCCAGCAGCAATCGTTGACGTACTTGTAAACGTATTCTCCTCTCCTTTGCACCCATCTACAAAAGTGAAATTTGTAGATGGATGTGGGGAAATAACCACATCTTGTTGGTAGGTCGCACTACACATGGTACTCGTAGTGGCTGTAAGTGTCACTGTGTAAGTACCTGTAGAACCATAGGTATAACTTGGGTTCTCATCTGTGGAGACATCTGTCATAACTAAAGGGTCTCCAAAATCCCATGCATAAGTATATGTGTCACCTTCCGTGTTCGTCAAATTACTGAACGCAACACTGTTAAGTAAACAATTGTCTTCTACAAAGAAGGTTGGTACCGGATCGTCATAGATATCAACACGTCTCTCAGACTTGTCCTTACAACCATCATCTGATGTGACTTCAAGCGATACTATATATGATCCTGAAGATGCATAAGTATGTGTAGTATTGAAATCTATAGAAGTATTACCATCACCAAAGTTCCATTCAGCACTTAGGTTAACTCCAGTGGAATTATTGGTAAAAGTTGTAGCGCTTCCTAAACATATAGCGGGTGCAGTAAAACTAGAAACAGGATTGGGGTGTATCGTTACTGTCTGCATTGTTTGTGTATCACACATTCCGTCCGTACTTGTGACAGTAAGAACCACATCGTAATCACCAGGAGTATCATAGATATGGGAAGGATTTGCTAGGGTGCTCCCATCCCCATCATCAAAATCCCAACTATAGGTCAAGTTACCAGTGGTAATGGTACTCGTATTGTTAAATTGAATGGCTTCTTGGTCGCAAACACTTTCAAATGTGAAACCTGCTACTGGCTCTTCATAAATGGTAATCTCCTTGGTTATAGAGTTGCTGCAGTTGGAGGTCGATACAACAGTGAATGTAACTTCATAAGTACCTGCTTCAGTAAAATCTCTACTCCCATTCATTCCTGAAGAGCCAAAACCATCTCCATAATCCCAGTCAGATGATAGTATGGAACCACTAGCCGATCCAGTAAATGTTTGGGTAGTACCTGAACAATTATCTGTTAGATCAATATCAAAGTCGACTACAGGTGCCGACTGAATGACAATATCTGTTTCAAATTCATCGAATTCACCTTCAGAATCAAGCACAGTAAGTCTTACTGTATAAGTATTTGGAAGGTCATACGTATGTGTTGGATTTTCTTCACTTGATTCCTCTCCATCACCAAACTGCCAACGATAAAGAATAATTTGTCCAACTGTTGTTGAGGATGTATTTGTAAACGTAACTGGAGTGAATTGACATAAAGGGCTACCTACCGCAAAGGAGGCAGTAGGCACTTCTTCACATGTTTCATTAGCTAACAAATTCACCACGCATGAAATCAACAATACGGTAATTAGCCGCCTTAAAAAGCCAATTCTCATTCAACAATCATTTTACTTGTCTTATAATAATTATCACCTTCTAGTTTTAGAATGTAGACACCCTTTTCAATATCATTTAGTTGGACAGATCTTCCAGCAATTGGGTATTTACCGATGAGTCGTCCACCTAATGAAAAAAGGATTAAAAAATTAACATTTGAAGGAATCCCTTCAAAATAGATAAGACCTTCATTGGCAGGATTGGGGTAAAAATTAACTGTCCGTAATCCTTCGTTGACCTCCAAAACGATTTCATTTTTTTCTAAAATCATTTCTGGAAGATTTTCAACGATGTAATTCCTCATTTTTTCAATTTGCCCCTTTGTAAAAAAAAGTAGGCAGTGATCAAGTGACGTATTCATGAAATTTTGAGTCATATCTCTACTCCCACAGCTTATGGATTCAAGGTCACAGCCTAAAATCTCATCGAATTGGGTAGGTGTATCATTAACGCCATCATCAGAATCACAACCTCCTATGCCCCACAAATGCTTTAAGGAAAAAAAATGCCCAACTTCGTGCGTAAGTGTTCTCCCAAGATCATGAGGAGATTCTGCTGTGCCATTTGTTCCAAAATTTTTAAAATCTATTGCTATCCCTTTTTGATCATAAAACCCCAATAGCCCCTCACTTAAATTAGCGACCCAGACATTTAAAATTCGGTTTTCCTCAATTGGGTTCGAACCTCCTTTTGATGATTCGAATAAGTCTGAATTGAAAAAAACCTTTTTATCAGATTCCACCCTAATGATTGGATCTACAGGGAAGTCTATGATTTTATTGGCGTAAACAAACTCTATCCCACCATCCCCAATTGACGCTTTGAAATCATCGCCCACTCCTAGGAGGTCTATGTTTCTTGATCTAAAATCATCGTTTAACGAAACTATTTGCGATAAAATCTGCTCATCTGATATGTTTTCTTCGTCTACACTATAAACAATATGAAATACGACAGGTATAAAAATAAGATCCTCTCTTTCTACTGCTGCATAGGCAAACTGAGTTCCAAACACTAACAGCCAGATAGCGAACAAAACATTATTTCGAATGTGATTTTTTAAAGTCCTCTCGCTCATAAAAAGATCATTCTGGTTTAATGATTTTCGTCAAATGGCTTGTTTTTCCTACTTCAACATTTACAAGGAATAGCCCTGCATTTTGGTCAGAAAGATCAATGGACACATCCAGCTCTTTTTCCTCATACACATTTCTGAAAACCTCTAACCCTGTTAGGGTAAATACTCTAACTAAAATGAGCGTTTCGGTAGAAACCTCCACCTGAAGGTTAACTTTATCTTTTATTGGGTTAGGATATAGTTTAAGCTTACGAAGCTCAATCAACTCCTGGGACAATCTTTCCTGTTCGAACTTAGATTCAACAACCGATATTTGTTTAGATACTGAAGCAGTACATCCCCCATTGGAAATCTGTAGTGTGATTGTGTAGTCCCCGACTTCACGATATTGATGAATTGGGTTGTGTTCTAAACTGAAAACTCCATCACCAAATAACCAGATTGATTGCTCCGGCAAAGGCTCAGTCAATTGAACAATATTCACCAAGTCTCCCACTCCCACAACACTTGGCACAAGGAATGATGGATTCAATTGGTCAGTACTTTCAATTACTGTAACTGTATCACGATGAATACATCCTGCTTGAATTTCAACTTCCAGCCAGTAGATTCCAATCTCATTTACGGTAACCTCTCTGTCTGTAGATTCAAATCCAGTAGAAGAACCCCATTGATACCTTTCGGCCTCCACTCCTGCGTCTAATAGCAGACCAGATGAACTACAAAGTTGAGTTTCATTAGGTAGATCCAACGGGTTATTTTCATCAACGATAACCGTGATGGTATCTCGATTTGTACATCCAAGCTCATTGGTCACCTCCACCCAGTACATTCCGGGTGATCCTATAGATAAGGAACTTTGTGTAGAGCCATCTGACCAGAGGAAACTTGCAAAATTTCCTGGGCTTATTGTCTGAACTTCACCTACACAAAGGCTTAGATCTCCGCCTAGATCTGGATTTGGAAGGCCTTCAATCTGTACAAATATTTCGTCCTCACTCACACATCCTGTGCTAGTTTCAGTAACCCTTACAACATAACGTCCTGACCTATTAACTTCAATTGTTGGTGTAGTTTCAGCTGTCGACCATAAGTATGTAGCAGATGGGAACTCATTAGAACCGATAATGATTGATTCACAGGCTACAGTATCCGGTCCAAGATCAACCTTTAGCTCTGTATTTAATCTGACTTCTATGTCTTGTAAATCGATACATCCATCACTTGTGGAGATCTCAAGGTGAAGATTTATTGGAACCTCAGATGTTGATGAAACATTGAAAGTTCTTTCAGTAGATAAAACATCGCTGGTTATTGGGTCTGACCATTCATAATTGGCTCCTGGATTTTCAGCATCCAATGTAATGCTACTTCCACAAGATGAAACAACCTCACCAATTGGAATATCTGGCGTCTCCAAGACCGTTACACTATTGACTGTTGTTGCTGTACAACCATCTACTTTTGAAGTAACAGTAAGCGAAACTCCAATGCTTCCGAGCATATCGAAACTTTTGATTGGCATTGGATCAATCGAAATTGTGCCGTCACTAAAGGTCCAGAAAAATTCGTATAGGGTAGGATCAATTTCGGCAGCAGTACTTATGAATTGCAATTCTGTGAGCGAACAGACTTCATTTGATATGGAGATACCCTCAGTTCTAAATGAAGCATCGATTGCACCTATACACCCAGGATCACACGAAGTAATGACTCCTGTCGGGCTTATTATTTGATCGTCTCTTACCTCTACAAAGATTGAGTCCCTATTCACACACCCACCGGCATTAGTAACTTCAACCCAATATGAACCTGTTGTATTCACATAGATATTTGATTCAGTAGTTCCATTCGACCATAAATAGCTTGAAAAGGAACCAGCGTTTAGAGTTAATAGCTCACCAGAACATATTTGCCTATCTTCTCCCAAATTGATTGATGGGAGGTCAATAATGGTCACATTGATTACGTCTGTAGCTGTATTTGTGCAATCACCTCCATTATCAGTTACTGAGACCATGTATTCACCAGACTGAGTTACTTCAATGATTGGGTCCGTGCTAAAAGGTGTTGGATCACCATCTCTTGTCCATACATAGTCAGCCGTAGGAAACTCATTCGTGCCTATCACCGCTGAAACACAATCTTCTACATTAGGCCCCAATTCGATTTCGATATTTCCATTCAATGTAACTTGGATGGATTGAGAAATAGCACATCCTGAGCCACTCTCAATTTCCAGAACTATGTCTTGGACATCTCCATCGGAATCATCCATATTAAAAGTCCTGGTGATAGCAACATCACTTCCATTTACCCATCTATAGGTTACGCCAGCAATACCCTGGTTACCTGCATCTAAAGTCGTTGAGGAGGTGCAAAAAACAATTTGATCTCCGTACGGACTGACAGGAGTTTCTGTGATTGTTAAGGTGGTTATGTGCTCATCAAAGCAACCATCTGTTTTGGAGGTAACTCTCAATGTTACATCGATCATATCAACATCAGCGAAAGTCTTTACGGGATACGGTTCATTGGAAGTTCCATTATTCTCAAAAGTCCATTCATAGTCATAGGCACTTTCGTCCACTTGAGCAGCTGCACTAATAAACTGCACTTCTTGAAATTGGCAAGCTTCTGTGATATCTATACCCATTGCCTGAACAGTAAAGGTGGGGTCTACCGTACCGACACAGCCCGGATCGCAAAATCCATCTTCCCCTGGCTCTATCAAAATTTCTTCGCGTTCAGACGAACATCCTCCATCTGTCACTATCACCCAATATAAATCTGGTGTTGAGACCAACAGCGTAGATTCTGTCGATCCATCAGACCATTGATAGCTATCATGCACTCCAGCATCCAATGTAGTGGTATTATCAGGGCAAAGTTGTCGATCCGGACCTAAGTCAACCATTGGTCGTTGGATTATAGTGACCGTTATGACATCCATTGCAGTATTCGTGCAACCTCCGTCAGGGTCTGAAACAGAAAGCATGTAGTCACCAGATTCGGTTACTTGAATCATTGAATCATTGCTTATAGGTGTAGGGGCACCATCCTTTGTCCAAACATAGTTTGCAGAAGCAAAAATATTTGTACCAATCTCCGCTACACCACATGCTATCACATTCGATCCCAGGTCAAATGCTATGTCTTGATTCAATGTTACTTCAATCGTTTGTGTGGAGAAACATCCAGTTGCATTGGTGATTCTTAAGTTGATGGTCTGCACATCACCATTCACTGCATCAACTTCGTAGGTTGGCGTATTCTCCAAAAAATCTCCGTTTATGTCTGTCCATTCATACATATTTCCAGGAAGATCTCCTGGATCTAGAATTCCTGTAGAACCGCAAAACGTAGCTATTTCACCTAGTGAAATAATAGGTGATTGGCGGATATCAAGCGTTTGAGGTAATGATTGTAACTCGCAATCTGTTGTGCTCCTCCTCACGACTAATGATACGTCTATCAATACATCACTTTCAAAAGTTACAGTGGTATCACTTCTATTTGAAAATCCTCCGTCAATCCCATTAAATACCCACTTGTACTCATACAAATCTCCTACCTGGGCTTGCTGACTTGTCAACGTGATTGGATAACCCACGCAGCTTCCTGCTGCTGATATAAGACTTCCATCATATCTCATCTCAAAAGAAGGATCGGGTTCTGCAAATACCCTGATATTTTGTGATGTGGAAGCGATGCAACCTTTAGCTGTTTGAACGGTAAGTGTAACCGTGAAATCAGTGTCTTCGGTTACATTGTAACTTAGGTTTCCAATTTCTCCAAAGTCTGCGTTTATCAGATCTGAAGGTGTCAATTGCTCGAAGGTAGATGTTCGTCCATCCCCTAGATCCCAAATAAACGTTACGAAACTTCCATCACTATTTAGGAATTCAAGATCATCAGAAGGATCTAAGTAAAAACTTTCACCAGAACACAGAAAGTTGATTTCATCTCCATCTTCTGTATCCGTTATTTCAAACTCTCCTTCAGGGTTAGGTCCGATATTTATTACGTCAGTAAAAGTTTCCGTGCATCCGAACTCAGTAACAACATCTAAAATAACCGTGTAAGTACCTACCGAATCGTACGAAAAGACTGGTGTTTCGAAGGTATCACCATCAGTTAAATCAATAGGAAAATTAGTGCTCTCTCTGTTGACAAAATACCAGGTATACTTCTCGATTCTACCTTGAAACAATGGATCGATTGGATCTTCAACAATTGAAATTTGAAAAGAAATCTCTTCTCCCACACATGCTTCAGCGACATCTAAACCAAAAAAATCAGGCACTCCATCTCCAATTCCTGCTGCAGCGCCATTGGCATCCCATACAGGTTCGCTCCACACATTTACTTGAATCATTCTGGAGGTTTCACATCCTTTTACATTTCTGGCAACTAATGTATATAAGCCTTCATCTGTATCCGAGATGCTTCCAATGCTAATCGTATCATTCCTGAGCTTAGCTAGTTCAATTGGGTTTCCTTCAAACTCCCAGCTAAATTCTGTTAAATCATCTGAATTATATCCTAACTCAAATAAGCTTCCTGAACAAATGTTTATCTCAAATACCTCATTAGAAGCATCTATCCCAATATCATTGTTTAATGAAAATCGATTAACAGTCGTTACGGGTTTATTGATTTCGTTACACTCAGCCTCAGCAATTACAAAAAGGTTAGACGCATTTGGATTGGTGATCAGAGGAACGAGGCTTGTCCGGATTGGTTCAATAGGGATATTTGCAACTGTGTATGTAATGGTCGAATCATTTGTTTCGAATGCACCTCCATCCATTTTAGTCCAAGAGATACCATTGTCATTGGAGACATATAGTGCGCGGGGGGTGGGGACATCTGCCAAATCTTCCGAGAAGAAGTGTAGAACCACTTCATCTAATAAATCATCTTTCTGAAAAAAGTTCATTCGGTAAAGCCTGTCTGCTGTCACTCCATTCGCTACCTGAGTTTGCCCACTAGCAGGAGTATAAGTCGACTCTCTTAATACTTGAACACCAGTTCCACCATTTTCACCCTGTGCACTTTCTGGATAAGTGGTGCCCCACCCGATTCCAAATAGATTCCTTAAATCAAAACCTGAAGGGGTCTGAAAGAAAATGGAGTCACTTACATTTATATCTCCTGTGAAAACACCACCTTCAGTAACATAAATAATGGTATCAGCAATATTTTCTAAGGTAGGCATCTCAATTTCAACACTTCCTCCTTCGCCTATGACTAAGCGATTAGATTGTCTTTCACCAACTATAAAGCCGTTAGTTTCCATGATAATCTTATTACCCCCTACCATAATGTGGCCAAGATTTCCAGCATTAAACCTAATGGCACTGTCAACCCTCAATATAGATTGCTCAATGATCAAGCTATCTCCACCCTTTTCCATGAAAATGGACGGTATATATGACTCATAATTACTTATGATACGTTGATTTCCAGCACCCACAAAAACAACTGGACCTGGCCTTCCTATATCTAGAAAAACTCCTTTCTCCGAATTATTTACAATATCTCCCCCAATACGTATCGTTCCTGTATTTACTAATGTAGCCTCGTTGACATTTGGAGACTCATTCATAACAAGATTGCCGCTGATATAAAGCAGTGCATCTTTCTGGATGCTGATTTTCGTCCCTTCACTATAAATACTGGTCTGGGCAAAAATGCTAACAGAAAAAATGATCGATATAAGGCTTAAGGTAATTCTCACTTCCGACTCATAAATAGTTAAAGTTTCATAATAAATGCCAGTACATAATAGGGAGGTCTAATGTCGACAGAGCTTGGGCTGGCTGAGCCTGCATTTCCAGTATTTCCGTTTAAAGTATGACTGTGATTCCCGGATGCACCAGTTGTTTTATTCTGATTAGAATATCCATCAACCTGACCACCTCTATTTCCTGGATCTCCTTCTCGATTTGGGGTTGTTACCACATCATCTACATAAGAATGTGTATGTGAACCAGTTGTATTGGTTGTTAGATTTACCGGATGATTATGGGAAGGTATATTGGTAATGCCTAGTGTAACTGTTGGGTCTCCACCTCTTGCACCTTCCGTAGTTCCTCCTTCACTTATGTTGCCCGGATTATTGTAGTCTGAATCTCCAGCACTATAGGACACGATAAACCTACCTCTTAGATCCGGAGTGTTATTATTTCCATCACAAATTACCCACCCCTTAGGAGGGGTAGTTCCTGACCACATAGTAATCATTCCTTGAGGAGTAACTTGAACCCATTTATCAGGCCTACTTGCAGGTATATCCGGCAATGACTCATCCCAGTAAACAAAACCCTTGGAATAGGTATCATAGACTACTAGACCATCCGCTGGATTGTCAATATTTTCTATCGTATTATTTGATGGATCACTAGAAAGTCTGGGGATCAATAGCCCTTTATTATTTGAAGGAGGCTGAATATGCAAAATAGCACTTTCATTTGCTGAGCTTGCTCCAATAGCAACTCCATCTGCTTGTGCTTTTAATGTTATGCTGATTATTAACGAAAGCAGGTATATGAAAATAAGCTGGTAGGTTTTCATACTTATCGACTAAGACTTGATAAAATGCAAAATTATTCTAATTTATTACAATTAAGTATTTTATGTGTCTTTTATATGTCATTACTTTTTAATAATTATTTATGATTCTATTTGTAAACAACTAACAATTGTGAATACCTAGATATTTTTGCGGAAATTCAACTACTTTAAATGAGAGTTTACATATTAATACTTAGCTTTATTACACTTACCTCAGTTATTGGTCAGGAAAGTAGAGTTTTAGTTAGAAATAGTCCTGAAAACAGGGACACTCAAACTTCAATTCAAATCAAATGGTATTCTAACGAATTTCCTTTTTATACAGAAGGCAGCCATGTTTATAGGAGAAGATCAGGAACCATAAATTGGGAAAGGATCACAAATGAACCTGTTGCACAAGACGTGGAATTTGATACTGTTCGATATTATCAACTAGACCGTGATTTAGGTTTCTACACTGAGATAGTAAAAGGCGCAACACCGGAGCAATTGGAAGAATCTGGCTTTCTATTTGTTAACATCCTTATTAAATCATTTGAAAGTCAATTATTCGCTGAATTCATAGGGAATTTTTATGAGGACAGAAATGTCAGTCAAGGAGTCAGTTATGAATACAAAATTAACAAGATCTCAAATGGCAGAGAGTTGTACTTAGGTCAATCCCAAGCTATTGTGGCTGGTTCATATACATCTGAAAAAGCTGTAAGTGGTTTCTCGGTGGAGCAACAGGATACCACTTTTACCCTCGATTGGGAGGTAGATCCTGAGCTATTTTATGCAGTCAATATTTATCAATACACTGACTCCCTAGGCGAAATCAAAGTAAATGAAAATCCGCTGATGATGTCTGAAACTACCGACAGTCTTGGAAATGTGGGGTATGCATCTCCAAAATACACCATCAGAGACTTGAAGGTGGGCGGAACTTATGTTTATACAGTCAGCGGAAAAGACTTTTTTGGAAACGAGACGAAGCGAAGCAAAGAAATAATTATTAAGCTTGAAGACACTACGCCTCCTCCGGCACCCACAAGCTTTGAAGGCAAAGCCGATTCCATGAAAGTACATCTCAAATGGGAATTTGAGAAAACAAATGATTTTAGCGAGTTACGACTGTACAGATCTCCAGTAAGTGATGGTCCTTTTGAAATAATTCACACAACTACTTCCAAATTTTCTTACACTGATTCTTTATCAGTCCCTGGTCCATATTATTACATCATTGCCAATACTGACATTTATGGAAATGAAGGAGAATCACGAAAAATTTTCATTGAAGTTCAGGATGTATTTCCCCCAATGGCGCCAGAAGGGCTTACAATCAAAGCAGATACAGGAAAAATTTTTTTGGAGTGGAATGCCAATTTAGAGCCAGATTTAGCAGGATATTTAGTCTATCGGACTGTAGAAAAGGACAATAAAAAAAAATACGTCTTATTAAACAGTGATCCTCTTAAAGTCACATCATTAGAGCAGCCATTTCCAAAACAAGTAAAAAGCACTTTCTTCTACTATGTTGTTGCTATTGATACGGTTTATAATCGAAGTGATCCGTCTGAATTTGTCTTTGCACAATTACCTGATGTCATTGCTCCTGAAAGGCCTTTTATCAAACATCTGGATTATCAGAAAGAAAATGGTATAGTTATAGAGTGGGTTGCCAACTCAGATGCAGACCTCATGGGATATGAATTAATACGACTGGATTCAACGAATGCTGTTCCAAAAAAGGTCAATTCTCGATTAATCAATAAAGAATTGACAAAATTCACAGATCAATCATCGTTATATACAGACGAACTTTACTATCAATTAATTGCCATTGACAGTTCGGAAAACAGATCTGAACCTTCACTTCCGTTTGGCATTAGCTACCGCATAGAAGAAGAAAGCGTAAACAACACTTTCACCATTAAAGTTACTTCAGTAAAAAAGGGAAAAAGAATCACTTTAAAGTGGTTAGAAAAATCCGAAAACCTTCTGGGATATGTATTGTTCATCGGCTCAGATGCTGAAACTCTAAAACCTGCCACAGGTATTTTCAAAGAAAGTTACATAAAACTCAATTCTGATTTACTTTCAAATGAATTGGCCCAAATAAGGATGTACGAAACATCTGATAAATCTTCAAAATCCAATCTGATAGATTTATCAGATTATCGATAAAAACCTTTCACTTTAATCATTTCTTCTACCTGATCTGGCACAAGATACTTAATAGACTTGCCTTCCTTCAATAACTTTCTAATGAGAGTAGCGGAAATATCTACTTCAGGAGCTTCAATCATTTTCACTGATTTTTGATCAATGAGATCACTTGGTGCTGTATGGGGTCTCGGATACACAATCAACCCAAAGTGTTCTAGAATCTTTTGATAGTTTTTCCATTTAGGAAATGATTGAAGATTGTCTTCTCCAATTATTAAGTGGAATTTTTTATCCGGATGCTTTTCTTGAAGCAATGTCAATGTATCTATTGTGTAACTAGGGCGAGGCATATTAAATTCAATATCACTTGACCGAAATTTGTAGTCATCCTCGATTGCAGCATTAACCATATCTAGTCTATCAAATTCGTGCAACAGCTTTTTGTTTTTCTTAAATGGATTCTGCGGACTAACTACAAACCACACTTCTTCGACACTCGTGGTTTCTTTGACCAGAGAAGCAATGATCATGTGTCCGATATGAATTGGATTGAATGATCCAAAAAACAATCCTATCTCCATCATTGATAAATAAAAGATTTCACGATTGCTTCTGCCTCTCCTATTGCCTCATCAAGATCTTCATTAAGCACTACTGTGTCAAAATGTTTTTCTTCCCTCATCTCTTCTGCAGCTTTGTTTACTCTCATATTTAGAATCTCTTCACTCTCAGTATTCCTCATCTCAAGCCTATCTCTCAATACTTTTTCGTTCTTGACTTTTACAAAAATCGATATCGCCCTATCAGCTAGAATTTTTTTCAGCTTCTTCCCTCCCTTTACATCTACATCGAAGATCACATGATTCCCTTCAGACCATATTCTTTCTATTTCCTGCTTTAATGTACCATAAAATGTATCTGAGTACACCTCTTCCCATTCAAGCAATTCTTCTGAATTTAGTTTATTCTTGAAGTCTTGAATAGACAGGAAGTGGTAATCTCTACCATCGATTTCTGTGGGGCGTCTTTGTCTGGTAGTTGCAGAAATTGAGAATCTCAGACTTGGAATTCTATCCAATAAGCTATGCACTATTGTGGTTTTACCGGCACCTGAAGGTGCTGAGAAAATGATAGCCTTTCCTTTCATTTCGCAAAATTAACCCCAATATTTTGAGAGTCAATTTTTGAATCAAATTATCTAAAGCGAAAAATTATCTAAGAATTCTACCTCTTATCTCATTTGCCAAAGCACTTGGCACAGACCTGTCGTTTAGTTTTGTTTTAAGGAGTTGGCGTATTTGCTTCTCTACGTTGTAATGAGCAAAACATACCATGCATTTCTCAATATGTGAATTAAAAAATTCCTCTTGATGATGAGTCGCCTCATTATCCAGAATGAGGTTTAAAATCCTCAGGCACTTATCAAAATCACTGCAACCACAATCAGGACAATCTGACATTACGAAAATGTTGTTTTGTATTAGGATGTAATGGTTAATGAGTCGAAAAAGTTCAGATCAATTGTATCCCATTGATAATGCATAAGATTCAAGCTTCTCTCTCAGCAGATTACGGGCTCTATGAAGTCTCGACCTCACTGTTCCTATTGGAATGTCTAGAATCTTAGCCATCTCCTCGTATGTAAACCCTTCCAAATCGCATAAGATTACTACAGTCCTAAAATCAATAGCTAATGAGTTTAGTGCATTGCTAATTTCATCACCTATCATATCCTTGGTAGTCTCCATGCGAAGATCTACTGTTGCATTGCTTGGTGTGTCTTCCGAATTATAAAACTGCTCAACCTCTTGATAATCTACCTTAGAAGGTTGCTTACTTTTCTTGCGGTAGTCATTGATAAAGCTGTTTTTAAGAATTCTATATAACCAGGCTTTCGCATTAGTTCCTTCCTGAAACGAATTGATGAATCGGTAAGCCTTCATATATGTATCTTGAACCAAATCTTTTGCATCATCTTCATCGAAAGTTAATCGATAAGCAAAATTGTACATTGAATCTATGTGTGGCATAAATTCACCATCAAAAACATGCACTTTTTTTGCCTCAGAATATGTTCTTCTTACTGGATTATCTATTTGGTGTGTCATATTTCACAGATTTATATGTATGTACATCAGCATACGTTCTTGATTTAGATTTGTTCTAAATAAGGCATATATGTTGATAGATATTTAAATATGAACCTGAAATTCTAAAGAATGTTTGACTACTGACATTTTGAAACATTCTTTTCAATCAGGTTATCTATCTGTTAGCTTATCCAAAAGCCTGCCATACAAGATTTTCTGCCATAGCGTCAGTTTTCTTTGAAACAAAAAAAGGATTCCTCTTTTCAGAGAAATCCTTTTTAATAGATAAACTTTCTATCAATACCTGTAATACTCTGGCTTAAATGGTCCTTGTACTTCTACTCCAATATAATCTGCTTGGTCTTTCGATAATGAATCCAGCTCTACACCAATTTTAGCAAGGTGAAGTGCCGCTACTTTTTCATCCAAATGCTTAGGAAGCATGTATACTGCGTTATCATAATTTTCATAATTTTTCCAAAGCTCTAACTGTGCCAATGTCTGATTGGTAAACG
The DNA here is from genome assembly GCA_039984955.1 of Marinobacter alexandrii. Taxonomy (NCBI): domain Bacteria; kingdom Pseudomonadati; phylum Pseudomonadota; class Gammaproteobacteria; order Pseudomonadales; family Marinobacteraceae; genus Marinobacter; species Marinobacter alexandrii. The sequence continues at coordinate 3,089,677 of JBDWTN010000007.1, read as the reverse complement.
AGTTTGACATTACAAAAGATGGATGGCCTGTTGCACAACCTAAGTTCACTAATCTTCCTTCAGCCAATACAATAATGTCATTACCATTTACATTGTACAAATCAACTTGCGGCTTGATTTCTATATGAGAATCACCATGATTCTTCTTCATCCATGCCATATCAATTTCATTGTCAAAGTGACCTATGTTACACACTATGACTTTATCTTTCATTTTCTCAAAGTGTTCACCTTTAATGATGTCTTTATTTCCAGTAGCCGTTACAATAATGTCAGCTCTAGAAACTGAATCAGACATTTTCTTCACTTCAAAACCATCCATTGCAGCTTGCAAGGCACAGATTGGATCAATTTCAGTCACAATTACTCTTACTCCAGCTCCACTTAAAGATGCAGCCGATCCTTTACCAACATCTCCATATCCTGCGACAACAGCTACTTTTCCTGCCAACATTACATCTGTAGCTCTCCTTATTGAATCAACTAAAGATTCTTTACAACCGTATTTGTTATCAAATTTTGACTTGGTTACAGAGTCATTCACATTAATGGCAGGCATTGGAAGTGTTCCATTTTTCATTCTTTCATAAAGCCTATGAACACCTGTTGTAGTTTCTTCTGATAGCCCTCTAATATCCTTAACAAGCTCAGGATATTTATCTAAAACTAAATTCGTTAAATCACCTCCGTCATCCAGAATCATATTGAGAGGTTTACCGTCTTCGAAAGCAAAAAGCGTCTGCTCTATACACCAATCAAACTCTTCATCATTCATGCCTTTCCAAGCATAAACGGGAACACCTGCTTTTGCAATCGCAGCTGCGGCATGGTCTTGTGTCGAAAAAATATTACATGATGACCAAGTAACATCAGCCCCTAATTCTACTAATGTTTCTATCAAAACTGCTGTTTGAATTGTCATGTGAAGACACCCTGCAATTCTTGCTCCTGCAAGAGGCTTGGCCTTGCCGTATTCCTCACGTAGAGCAATCAAACCTGGCATCTCAGCTTCAGCTAGTTCGATTTCTTTTCTCCCCCAATCAGCAAGGGCAATATCTTTAACTTTAAATTTTTCTGTCGTTACACTCATATTATCTATTTCTTGAGTTCCTTTTTTAATTTTGGGCTGCAAAGATATAACCATCAGGATTTATAAGTGTTCTGAATAGTCTATATTTTATGATTATTAGCCTATAAATTCAATCTCTTTTATTCTAAAAACGGCTTCCTCTATTGCTGTTTTGATTTTTAAATTTCCATTCTCGTCAATACCTGTAATTTCTCCTTCAAATACGCCATCAGCAGATTTGAATTGCCTCTTCTCTCCTCTCCACATCAAAATTTGATAATAATTTTCTAGAATATTTTTTTTCGAACCATTTTTAAACTTTAAATACCACTTTTCAACAAAAACTAAAAGCGATTCCATTATTTCCTTTCTGTCAAAAATTCTACCAGTTTGAATATGCAGTGAGCTGGCTGTAGATAGTGCAAAGTTTTTTTGATTGACGTTCAATCCAATACCGACTACCGCTGACTCTAATTTGTTTCCTCTTAGGTTACTTTCTATTAGAATTCCTGAAATTTTTTTATCGTTCACATACACATCATTAGGCCATTTAAGCTTCACTTGATCGCCTAAAAACACTTTAAGAGTATCCACAATTGCTAAGCCGGCTATGATGTTTAAATAGAATTGCTCTGAAATAGAAATGTATTTAGGTCGCAACAAAATCGACATAAGGATATTCTTTTCAGGTTCATCAATCCAAATGTTACCTCTCTGTCCCTTACCCTTTTGCTGATGATCGGTGTATAAGACAAGGCCTTCTGGTTCATGTGAATTACGAGCAATGTCTACTAACTCGCTGTTGGTAGAATGACATTGTGGCAGGAAAACTACTTTTTTACCTAAGAATAAGGGTTTGGCAAAGATTTTATGCAATAGAATTAATGTAAATTTGCGGCAAAATTAATTTGTAAAATATTAAGTGGATCAGCAGGTAAAGAAAGAGGTAAACTCTGATATATTAAGTGAGTGGGTTGTTGAGGGGATGCTGGATAAGAAAGCCCTTGATGTTGTAATAATGGACTTGCGTGAGATAAAGCATGCAATTGCCGATTACTTTGTCATCTGCAGTGGTAATTCTGATACTCAGATTGACGCGATTTCAGACTCAATAGAGGAACAAATTCATAAAAACTCTGGGCAGAATCCTTGGAAACGAGAGGGAAGACAAAACAAAGAGTGGATATTATTAGATTATGTAGATGTGGTAGCCCACGTTTTTAATAAAGAAAAGAGAACATTTTACGGATTGGAAGAGCTTTGGGGAGATGCGAAAATTACGCATGTAGAAGATAACTAATAACCATTCAAGCCGTTTAGCTAAAACAAAAAATTCACAGGAGAACAATAAGAATGCCCGATAAGAAAAGAAAAGATACGCCTAAACCAAGACCTGGATTCCAGGGATGGCTCATTGGAGGATTACTTGCACTTGTAATTGGATTAACTGTTTTTTCAAATGACAGTAGTACGGTAACTACTACTTTTCGGTCTTTTGAGAAGATGGTGAGATCAAACGATGTGCAAAAAGTATTGCTAATTAAAAATCAGGATTTTATAGAGATTACTCTGAAGCCTGAAGCACTAAGCAATACGAAATATAAAATTGAGCTTGAACAAAATAAAAGCATCTTAAGCTCAGGAACAGGCCCTCATTATAAAGTAGAGATCGTAAGTATTGAAAAATTCGTACGGGACTATGAGGAGTTAATGTCTGATTTACCTGAAGATCAACGTTTCGATTACAAGATTGAAGAGCGTGGGGATTACACTAGCATTTTCTTCAATTGGGGATTCCTAATCTTACTCATATTCGGATTTTGGTTCTTGATGAGAAGAATGACTGGAGGAGGGGGCCCTGGTGGGCAAATCTTCAATATTGGGAAATCAAGAGCATCTCTTTTTGATGCTGAAAATAAAGTTAAGATAACTTTTGCTGATGCAGCAGGTTTGGAAGAAGCAAAAGAAGAAATCAAAGAGATCGTTGAGTTCCTTCGAAATCCTGGAAAATTCACAAAACTTGGAGGTAAGATTCCAAAAGGGGCATTGTTAGTTGGCCCTCCTGGTACAGGGAAAACTTTGCTAGCCAAGGCAGTAGCCGGGGAAGCAGGAGTTCCATTCTTTACTCTTTCAGGATCAGACTTTGTTGAAATGTTTGTGGGGGTTGGTGCGGCTCGAGTAAGAGATTTGTTTAAGCAGGCCAAAGAAAAAGCTCCTTGTATTGTTTTTATTGATGAAATAGATGCGATAGGACGATCTAGAGGAAGAGGACAGATGCCTGGATCAAATGATGAGCGAGAGAATACTTTGAACTCATTGTTAGTAGAAATGGATGGTTTTTCTACAGATGCAGGTGTCATTATTCTAGCAGCTACGAACAGACCTGATGTTCTTGACTCAGCCTTATTGAGACCAGGACGTTTTGATAGACAAATAAGTATTGATAAGCCAGATATTGTAGGTAGAGAAGCAATATTCAAAGTACATATCAAGCCAATTCAATTGTCTAAAGACGTAGATTCCAGGAAATTGGCTGCCCAGACGCCAGGTTTTGCCGGAGCTGAAATTGCAAATGTCTGTAACGAAGCAGCATTGATTGCCGCCAGAAAAGATAAGTCAAAAGTAGACATGACAGACTTTCATGATGCGATAGATCGAGTAATCGGAGGTCTGGAGAAAAAGAATAAAATTATTTCCCCTGAAGAGAAAAAGATTGTTGCTTACCATGAGGCTGGACATGCGGTTGCCGGCTGGTTTCTAGAGCACGCTGATCCATTGGTTAAGGTAAGTATTGTCCCTCGTGGTGTAGCTGCATTGGGATATGCTCAATATCTTCCAAAGGAACAGTTCTTGTATCAGACAGAACAATTGATGGATGAGATGTGTATGGCACTTGGAGGTAGAGTTGCTGAAGATATCATATTCGGGAAAATATCTACAGGTGCTCTCAGTGATCTGGAACGAATTACAAAGCTTGCGTATAGTATTGTTACAGTGTACGGAATGAATGACAAGATTGGTAACGTGTCTTTCCACGATTCAAAACAATCTGATTATAATTTCACTAAACCGTACTCTGATGCTACCGCTGAGCTTATAGACAAAGAAGTGAAAGCTTTAATTGACAAAGCTTACGCCCGCACTAAAGAGCTCTTATTGTCCAAGAAGGATGAGCTTGAAATTCTTGCCAAAGAATTATTGAAAAGAGAAATCATTTTCCAATCAGATTTGGAAGGCTTAATTGGTAAGCGTCCATTCAAAGCTCAAACTACTTATGATGCCTTCACCAATGGCACTACTGATGAGGAAGAAGAAGAAAAGAAGAAGAATAAAGAAGAAGAAGGTTTAGACAAGGTAAAGAGCGAGGTAAAAGAGGCAGTGGAAAGTGAAGAATCTTCTACCGCTGAAGAAAATAAATAATTGATAAAGGTGAATCCTGAGCTTATCAGTTCATTTAAGGAGTTACCATCAAATAAGAAGATTTACTTCGCGAGTGATTTTCATCTTGGAGCTCCGAACGAACAAGAGAGCCTAGAACGAGAAAAGAAAATAGTAAAATGGCTGCAGCAGATATCTAAAGATGCTGCAGCTATTTTTTTGGTGGGTGACCTGTTCGATTTCTGGTTTGAATACAAATCAACTGTCCCTAAGGGGCATGTAAGGTTTTTGGGGGCCTTGGCTGAGCTTAAAGATCTAAATATTCCTATCATCATATTTGCAGGCAATCATGATTTATGGATGTCTGACTACTTCCCTCAGGAACTTAACATACCAGTCTATCACAAGCCAACCTCTATTGAGGTTAATGATATCAAATTGTTTATAGGTCATGGAGATGGACTTGGACCTGGAGATCGCCGCTTCAAATTCATCAAGAGAATATTTACAAACCCCATATTTCGATTGATGTTTCAGTGGCTTCATCCAAATTTGGGTGTTGGAGTAGCAAAATTTTGGAGTAGCAAAAGTAGAGACTTCAGCGACCAAAAAGATCAACCATTTAATCTTGATTCTGAAAGACTGTATCAGTTCTGTAAGAAAACTGAAGAATTGGATCATCATGACATTTACATATTTGGACACAGACATCTTCCATTACAATTGAAAATTAGTGACAACTCCGTATACTATAACTTAGGTGAATGGATCAATCATTGTACATATCTTGAATTCGATGGTAATGAAGCTAGTCTTAAAAGTTTTAATCCTTAGCCTAACTATCCTTCCCATTAGCCTTTGGGGGCAAGATTGGAAATTATTGAAGACAATGAAGCTGAACTCACAGCCCGTTGCTTTCTCAACAGATATTCAAGGGAATTTTTACCTTGGATTTCAGGATGGAAGGCTAATGAAGTTTGACCCAAATGGCATTAGGTTAGAAAATTTTGCGTTATCTAATAAGTCAGAGATAACCTTAGTTGATGTTCAAAATAATTTGAAGCCATTCTTATTTTATTTTGACAATCAACAGATAACTATTCTAGATCGATTTTCTTCTGTACCAAAAAATTATCATATAGGTGATTTTGGGCTGGGTTTGGTGAGTATAGCTTGCCCTGCTCCTGACGGAGACTTTTGGATTCTTGGAAACAATCCTCAAAGACTATTAAAGGTTAATACATTAAGAAAATCAATCGTATTGGAGGTTCAAGTTTCTCTCGGAGATACCGTTAAGCAAATGCAGACTTATCAAAACTTGCTTCTTATTGGTGATGAGGATGGATTGAAAATTTTTGACCAGTTTGGAGCGATCATTCATACGATCAATATTGAAGCGCTAACAAATTTTCAAGTCATTAACGAAGAAATCTATGTTTACTCTTCAGAGTGGATTTATATAATCAATCCTTTTAAAGGAAATATTATATCCAAGCTATCTATGCCCGACATTCAATCTTCCGCGATGTTGAAAATAAAGAATGATTTTATTACAATTCAATCCAAGAAGGTAATTTTTTTTCAAAAATAGAACTATTATTTACCTCGATATAAGTCCAGGATTCTTTTTCTTAAAACAATCGTGTATTTAGCATTTATTAGTTGTGCCTCAGCCCTATTCTTATTATTCAAACTTTCTAGATAAGAATAGAAATCCGTATTCCCAGTTTCGAAACGCTTCTTGATAAACTCAAAAGTTTGATTTAAGGCTTCATAATTTTCTTGAGCTGTCTTAAAAGAAGTTTGAGCCGAGACCAAATCTAAATAATCACGTTGTGCTGCATTCGTAACGTCAAGTAACGCTTGATCATTTTGAAGTTGCGCGTTAAGCATTGCAACTTTTGAATTATCGATATTATTCTGATTTTGATACCTACTAAAAAGGGGTATATTGATTGATGCATTTACAAAATTGGTGGTGTTATTCTGAATCTGACTAGTGTATTCTACCTCCGAAGTAGAGGCAAAATTGCGCTCATGTTGTCCAAAAATAGATACAGTTGGATATCGGGAACTTTTTGTTTGTTTAAATTGAGATAGAGCTGCTACTTGACTTTCATTAGCACTTTTTAATCTGAACGAATAATTCAGTATTTCTTGCATAACTATTTCATAAGAATCATATTCAACCAATATCTCAATATCATCAATGTTTAATTGTTCTATTTGAATACCTGAATAACTCTCAATTTGTATTGATTGCAATAGACTCAACAAATCTGACTGATATTGATTTTTTAGCGTTACATTATTCAATCGTTCATTGGCCACTTGTGATTGAAAATTATACACTGTCTCTAGGTTTCCAACTCCTACCGAAACCCTTTTCTTTTCTCTATCCAGTTGTTCCTCTAAAAATTCTAATCTTTGATCTGAGATGCGAACATTCTCGGTATCTACTAAAACATTGAGATAATTTCTAATAACGGTTGCCTTGATATCAATTTTACTATCCTCTAGTTGATACAATGAAGATTCATATTGATGCTTCATAGTATTCAACAAATGATGATTTGCGAAAGCATTAAATAAAATCAAATTCGAATTGATATTAGGACTTGATCGCCTACTTGTAGAGTTTACTACTTGTCCAGCATTGTTTATCGCTGAACCATCAATTATTAAATAATTATATCGGGCGCTAAGATTAGGTAGAAAATTGTAATATGCCTGTCTTCTATTAGATTTTGCCCCAATCAAGTTATTTTGATTTTGCTTAATTGTCAGATTTCTGCTACTCGCCATATCAATACACTCTTGGAGAGTAAGGATTCTATCAGAATCTTGTGCATCAACAGAGATTCCAATTAATAAAATAAGTCCGAAAATGAATTTTCGCATGATATAAGGTCTTTTATCTAGGTTTTCAGATACAGCTGCCCCAACCCACCCACGAAGGATGGGAAGGGATAACTGATTATTTGTAAGTATGAAGAGTACTTACACTAAAGCTTCTTTCGCATTGATATTTTCAGATACGATCTGACCATCAAACAAGTGGATCACTCTATGAGAGTACTCTGCGTCAAGTGGAGAGTGTGTAACCATGATTACAGTAGTCCCAGCTTCATTAAGCTCTGTAAGTAGGTTCATCACTTCTTGTCCGTTTGCAGAATCTAAGTTACCTGTTGGCTCATCCGCAAGTATCAATTTAGGTTTAGCAACTACTGCTCTTGAAATAGCTACACGTTGTTGCTGACCTCCCGATAGCTGCTGAGGGAAGTGATTTCTTCTGTGCATAATTTTCATATGCTCCATCACCTCTTCTACCCTTTTCTTACGCTCAGCAGCAGAATACTTCAAGTAAATCAATGGTAATTCGATGTTTTCAAACACTGTAAGTTCATCGATCAGATTAAAGCTCTGGAATACAAATCCAATATTCGCTTTTCTAAGATCCGCTCGCTGACGTTCCTTGTAATCAGAAATTTCAAGATCAGTAAAATGAAATTCACCTTCAGAGGGATTATCCAATAGTCCTATTATATTGAGTAATGTTGATTTACCACAACCAGAAGGGCCCATAATGGCAACAAATTCTCCTTCTTTGATTTCCATATTCACTCCAGCCAATGCTGTAGTTTCAATTTCATCTGTGTAGTAAAATTTCTTTAAATCGTTTGTTTTAATAAGTGCTTTAGCGTTTTCCATGATTTATTGAGTTTAGTCTTTTGGGTTCGAATAAAATACTTTCTTTTTTTTAATAAGTTACTTAACTACGAGAATATCCTTGTCTTCATACCCTCTGTATGAAGAGACAACAACTTTCTCTCCAGGTTGCAATCCTTCCACAACTTCGTAATATCTCTGATTTTGTCTACCTAATCTAATATCACGACGTACAGCTTCAGTTTCATCTTCATTCACTACGAAAATCCAGTTTCCTCCCGTAGTTTGATAAAAGCTTCCTCTTGGTATCTGCACCGCAGTGATGTTTTCACTTAGTTGTAATCTAATCTGAAGTGTTTGGCCTCTGCGTATTCTCTCAGGAATAGAATCGAAAGCCATGTCTACTTCAAATAGTCCATTATTAACTTCTGGATACACTTTTGTAATCCCCAAGCCAAAATCATCCCCTGCTAAAGTGAAGGTTCCGCGCAAGCCTGCATATATTCTAGATATATAATGTTCGTCAATAGTTGCACGAACCTTAAATCCATTTAAATCATCTATCTGTCCAATGTTCTGACCAGTACCTATTGACTCACCAACTTCTACATTAACTGTAGACAATCTTCCGTCAATTGGAGCCTTGATATATAGATTCTCTAAATTTCTCTTGATCATGTCAAGATTATCTCTGGTTCTAATAAGTGTCTGTTCTGTTTGTCTAATCTGAAGTCTTGCATTTAACGAATCAAATCTGTTGGACTCGATTTGTATTTCCCTGTTGTCTTTCAAGCGATTATACTCTCTTTTGAGATTCAAGAATTCTTGCTCTGAGATAATCTTATCCTCATAAAGCTTTTTCCCCCTCTCAAAAGCATCATTGGCAGCATCTATTTGGTAGTCTAATTCTAAAAGACTTCTTTTCAAGTCGAATTGATTTCGCTGAAGACTTAGTTTGGTATTTTCAAGATTGTTGACCAAAATAGAAGCCTGAGTCTCCTCTCGAACAAAACTTTGAATAAGATCATTATTTGCGAGTGTCAGAATCGTATCACCTTTTTTCAAGAGTATACCTCCATCATAAAATTTCTGTGCTACCACACCTCCTTCAATGGCATCAAGTCTAATCGTCAATATTGGAAGAACATTCCCATCCACTGGAATGAATTCTTGAAAATCTCCTTCGTGAACGGGAGCAATATTTATTTTATTTCTTTCAACGTTAAGTCTTGTTCCCCCACCAGAGAGAAAGAAATTATATCCAATAAAAATTATTAGAAGTGCTACTCCTGCATAAATCGCAATCTTCTTAGCAGTCCACTTTTTCTTTTTGATCTTTTTGTCCATTGAAGTTTTGGTCGTTAAGGTTTTCGATCGACCACTATGCCAAGAAAAATGCCATTAATCATAAAGACTTAAAAAACAGGTACTTAAGTGTGTTTTCCCTAGAAATTGTAAGAAAGCTCTGTACAGTTTGATACAGAAAAGTGTTCGCTTTCGATCATGAATGAAGTAGAAATGGTATGTAGAGGAGGAAGAGTATTACCCGAAAGGCATAAAAAAAGGTTCAGGAGGACTAACACCTGAACCCAAAGGTCAAAAACTCAAAATAAAAAGGACTAATGACTTCAATGTTAACAAAAAAACGCATGAAAAAAAAATCAAAACCATTCATAATTTAAATCGTTGTGATAGCTTTACTATTAAGATTTATAGCTCATATTTGTGATATGATAGCAAAACTTCAAATTCAGCTAAACTCCTCACTATACTTGAGAGATCCACAGTCTAGTGATTTGGGTCAGAAAATTATTAAAGAAAGCATCCACCTAATAGATGAGATAGGTTTTGAATCCTTCACATTTAAGAAACTTTCTGTGAAAATTAGTTCGACAGAGGCTTCTATTTATAGATATTTTGAAAATAAACATCGCCTTTTGGTCTACATGATTGCTTGGTATTGGAGTTACATTGAATACAAAATCACTTTCGAAACCCACAACATTTCTGATCCGAAAGAAAAATTAAGGATAGCTCTAAGGTTTATCACAAAAAAATTGAACGATGATGATTACTTCGAAGGTGTAAGCGAGAGTGTACTTCAGAGAATAGTGACCAATGAATCTGATAAAACGTATTTAACGAAAAATGTTGACGATGATAACAAGGAAGGTTTATTCAAAGGATACAAATCTCTATGTATGACGATAGCTTCATATATCCAGGAAATAAATCCTGATTTTGAATTTCCTCATTCTCTAACAAGCACATGTCTTGAAGCAGCGCATCAACAAATCTTTTTTGCTCAGCATCTACCTAAATTATCAGATATTAAAAAAGAAGAGGATATCTACAGCAGAAACTTTGATTTCATATCAACAATTATTTTCAATTCGCTTCAGCAATGAATAATCAGCAAATAATAAGGTGCCTTCAAGAGTGTGCAACAAAACTTAAGATCGACCTTGATATCTCAAAACTTGAGCGTGTAGATATCATTTCTCGTTTTTATGAAGATAACGAGCTTTCTGAATTTCAAAGAGATTTAATCGAGGCTGCTAATGATAGTGGCATAGTTCTTTTTGAAAAATACATGAAGCCTGACATTCTTCTAGAACTGCTTGCAGATAATGCTTCTCCAACTATCGTTTTTATAGAGCAAGATGGCTTCCACCCTGCATTTATAAAGCAGAAGAAGAAAGACATAGTCCTTGAATTTATTACTCCGGGAGGCCAGTTAAAAGAACTGAGAACTCCAGATTTCAATAAAATCAATTTCTCCACTAATTCAAACGGTGAAGTATTTACTCTTAGCTGTTTCCCTTATCAAAGTTTTGCTGGAGAAGGAGATATGAATGTGCTGACACCTGTTAAAAGACTCATTAGCCTTTTGAGCGCTGAAAAGAAGGATATATTCTACGTTTATGTTTATGCCGCATTAATTGGATTAATAAGTTTGACGCTACCGTTGGGAATTCAAGCTGCTGTGGAATTGATTTCCGGAGGAGTTGTATTCAGTTCCGTTTACTTGTTGATCACACTCATCATAATAGGAGTTTTGGGAACGGGTGTTCTACAAGTATTGCAAATAACCATTGTGGAATATTTACAACGGAGAGTTTTCACAAAAGCAGCTTTCGAATTTGCTTTCAGAGTTCCAAGAATAAGGATGGAGTCTGTGTTAAATCTACATATGCCTGAACTTATGAACAGGTTTTTTGATGTACTTACACTTCAAAAAGGACTACCTAAGCTACTAATAGATCTCTCAACTGGTATAATTCAAATTTTATTCGGGCTTCTACTTCTATCATTTTACCACCCATTCTTTATCATTTTTGGTATCGGGCTATTGGGCTTACTCTTCTTGATTTTCTATTTAACAGGGCCAAAAGGCTTGAAAAGCTCTATTCAAGAATCAAAGTATAAGTATAAGGTGGTGTACTGGTTAGAAGAAATGGCTAGAACTCTTTACTCGTTCAAACTAGCTGGAAATACAATCCTTCCACTTAAAAAAACAGACTACTTCGTAAACAATTATCTAAAGAATAGAAGTGCACACTTCAAGGTTCTTATCTCTCAGTATGCTTTCATTCTTCTTTTTAAGGCTATTGTCACAGGAGGTCTACTCATACTAGGTACTATCTTGGTAGTCCAGCGTGAAATCACATTGGGTCAGTTTGTAGCTGCCGAAGTAATTATCATTTTGGTATTAGGATCTGTTGAGAAAATCATCATGTATATGGATGTGGTATATGATATGCTTACCGCAGTTGACAAAATCTCTCATGTTACTGATCTTCCCCTTGAAAAGACTGGCGGAATTGATATTCCTCAGTCCCAGATGGCAGAAGGACTTGCGGTTAAACTAGCTAATGTATCCTACACATACCCAGGCTCAAAGAAGCCTTCATTGAAGAATCTTGAAATTGAAATTGAGAAAGGAGGCTCATTATGTATTAGTGGAGGAAGTGGAGCTGGTAAAACCACCTTGACCAATATTATTGCTGGAATCCATCAGAAATATGAGGGTATTCTCACCTACAATGACCTCTCGCTACGAGATCTAGATGCTACTTATCTAAGGGATAAGATTGGAAAAAATGTGTCTCAAGAAGATATTTTTGAAGGAACCATATTAGAAAATATTCTTGTTGGTAAACCTACATCGGATATCTCTGATGCAATAAACGCAATCAAAGAAGTAGGCCTTAACGATAACATCAACGCCTTGGACGAAGGATTAAACACCCAAGTACTGAGTGGTGGAAAAGGATTCTCTTCATCATTCGTAAATAAACTAGTTCTAGCAAGATGTCTAGCAAAAAAACCTGCAATGCTCATCCTCAATGACTTTTTTAACGACTTTACGAAGGGAGAAAGATTAAAACTCATTGAAATGTTGACTAGAGAAGATAAAAACTGGACACTCATCGTTGTATCAAATGATCCACTAGTTATGGCAGCTTGTGATAAAGTTTTGTATTTGGATAATGGCGACTCAAAAGCTATCGGAGCATTTGATGATCTCATTAAGCATGAAGACATTTTAAAAGAAATTTATTAATGGATCATTTAGATAAACTTTCCGATACACATCTCTACTCCCTCAGAACATTAAAAACTCCGGGAGTAGGTCGTACAGTCGCTAAGGTGTTGCTTGTGATCACCTTTATATTCATCGTATTTCTATTTCTTCCTTGGCAACAGAACATTCGGGGAAATGGAAGTTTGACGGCACTAAATCCAGGAAATAGACCTCAAATGGTGGAATCAGCGATTGCAGGTAGGATTGTCGAGTGGTCAATTATAGAAGGGGATTATGTAAACAAGGGAGATACTCTTTTAACAATCACTGAAATAAAAGACAAATTCTTTGACCCGAACCTAATTCCTCGAATTGAAGAACAGCTTCAAGCCAAAAAGAACTCCAAAGAAGCGAAAGAAAACAAAATCATTGCTTTAAGAAATCAAATTGATGCCCTTAGGAAAGCTTTAAAAGCTAAAAACAGTCAAGCCAAAAATAAGCTTAAACAGGCTGGATTGAAGTTAGAAGCGGATAGTTTAGAATTCATAGCACAGCAAGTCAGTAACGAAAACGCAATTAGTGTATACGAGCGTAATAAAAATCGATATGACGCTGGGAATATCACCTTGACCAAATTTCAGGATATAGAATCTAAATATCAGATGAGCGGTGCGAAAGTCCTTAAAGCTGAAAATGAATGGCTTCAAAGAAAGGCCGATCTTGCAAATGCCTACCTTGAGTTAACGTCTATTGAAGCAGACTATGCTGATAAGATCAGTAAATCTCAATCAAACCTCAATGAAACCATTTCTGGTTTAAATGAGACCATCGGAGGAATCTCTAAGATGGAGAACGAGCTTTCAAATGTGCGGATTAGGCAATCTCAGTACCAAATAATTGCTCCTCAAAGTGGACATATTGTCAAAACCATAAAAGTAGGTCTTGGGGAGACCATCAAAGAAGGTGATGCCGTGGCTACCATTTTGCCGGAATCGAATGACAAAGCTGTTGCCATGTTCGTGAAAGCAATGGACATTCCACTTATTAAAAAAGGAAAGAAAGTCAGGGTTCAGTTTGATGGATGGCCTGCTTTACAATTTTCAGGCTGGCCAAATGTTTCTGTAGGAACATTTGGGGGTCAGGTTGCCATTATTGATCGAGTACAGAGTAAAAACGGCATGTTCAGAATCCTCGTAGAACCAGATCCTGAAGACGAGCCATGGCCAGCTCAACTGAGGCTAGGGTCTGGTATAAAAGGGTGGGTAATGCTAAACAATGTTCCTATTTGGTATGAAATCTGGAGACAAGGAAATGGCTTCCCTCCCACCATATATGAGGATAATGATAAAGAGGGGCAAAAGGATAAGAAATGAGATTGTTTATAATTTCCATAATCATTCTATCATGTTTAAAAACCTTCTCACAACAAGATTCGGTAAAAACAGACACGTCTTACCTATCGCTTGAATCGGTTTTAAAAATTACATTGTCCTATCACCCAATCGTCAAGCAAGCTAACCTTTTGAGCCAAGATGCTATAGCTAGAATCAGAGAAGCACGAGGACAGCTTGACCCCAAGCTTGAGCTAGATTATAGTCTGAAAGATTTTAAGGAAATAGAATACTATGACCTATTAAGTACCTCTCTTAAAATCCCAACATATATAGGGATAGATCCAAAAATCGAATTCCTTAGAAATGAAGGAGAATTTGTAAATCGTCAGAGTCTTATCCCTAACACCACTAATAATGAACAGGTCGCTATTGGAGTATCTGTACCTATAGGTAAAGGGCTATTTTTCGATGAAAGGAGAAATGCCATACAAAAAGCCAAAGCTTTTTCTCAAATCGCTGATGCTGAACAGATAAAAGAGACCAATAAAATCTTATTTACCGTCATTAAAGATTACTGGAATTGGTACCTCTACAGTAAAAAACAAGCATTACTTGCACAGGCAATAGTCCTTGCAGAAAACCTCTTCGAACGAACTTTGATCGATTATGAGTTTGGAGAAGCTGCAGTAGTTGACACTCTTCAAGCAAAAATTAATTACCAAAAAAGAATCGTGGATTATCGAAAGGCTACTCTAGAATATGAATTAGCAAAATTGAATCTTGCTAAGCATTTATGGTCAGAGAATCTTCTTCCATTAGAGTTACAACCTAACGTTCTTCCTGATTCATCTTCTCTTTTCTTCGCACCCCTGGATACTGATGTAAAGCAAGGAATCGAATTCGCACTCACCAATCACCCAGAAATCAATAAACTAGCTGGAAAACGGAATCAATTGAATGCTGATTTGAAATGGGCTAAAGAAAGCTTCAAGCCACAAATAGATTTATCGTATTCCTTTATCGATGCTCCACTTGATCCTGACTTTAGTACTCGATCTGTAGAATTTGGTGAAAATTACAAAATGGGTATAGATTTTTCCTTTCCCATATTACTCAGAAAAGAAAGGGGGAAAATTCAGCAGACTCGATTAAAACTTCAGAGCAATGAATATCAAGTTGCGCAAAACCAGGTGGAGCTTAAAAATGAAGTTCTGGGAGCTTATGCTCAAAGTGTAGCATTTCAAGATTTGCTCGTTCAGTATCAAGGTGTCTCACAAAACTACAGAAGACTATTAGATGCTGAATTAGTCAATCTTCAAAATGGTGAAACCGATCTTTTTAAACTGAATATTCAGCAAGACAAATACATAGAGGCTCAAACAGAATATTTCGAAGCTTTCACTAAATGGGAAAAGAGTAAAGCAGAATACTATCACATCACAGGAGTTCCTTTGCTTGGTCTTACAAACATGTTCGAAATAGTTACAAATCAGTAAGACAACCTGTTCAAATTCGAACAATATTTTCACTACATTTAACGATTCATTCGCTTAGAGGTATTTTTTCGCTCTTGGCACAGTTGTGGCATTTTACAATTTATTATAAAATCAAAATCTCGTGGAAGAAGAAATCAATAAAATACTAATAATCGATGATGACGAAGATGTGTTATTAGCAGCCAAAATGCTGCTCAAAAAACATATTAAAGAGGTTGTAATAGAGAAAGACCCAAGGAAAATACCTTTCCTTTTAAATAATGACAGCTTCGATCTAATTCTTCTTGACATGAATTATAGTCAGGATACAACAAGTGGGAAAGAAGGGTTTTACTGGCTAGAACAAATACTTGAGAAAGATCCTCAAGCTGTTGTAATTCTGATTACAGCATTTGGAGATGTTGAAATGGCCGTACAGGCACTCAAAGCAGGGGCTACTGATTTTGTGTTAAAGCCATGGCAAAATGAAAAATTGCTTGCCACGCTATCAAGCGCCTCCAGGTTAAATAAGAGTTATAAAGAGGTAACACAGCTCAAGCAGACTAGCAAGACACTTCAAGCTGATAGTAGCAAAGCTTTTAAGGATATTATTGGAGAAAGTGATCCTATAAAGAAGGTATTTAAACTTATCGACAAGGTAGCTGCAACGGATGCTAACGTCCTCATTCTTGGTGAAAACGGAACTGGGAAAGAATTGATTGCTCGTGCTATACATCAGAAATCTTTAAGAAAGGAAATGCCATTCATCGGTGTAGACATGGGTGCCATTACAGAATCTCTTTTCGAGAGTGAGTTATTTGGTCACAAGAAAGGTTCATTTACAGATGCCAAAGAAGATCGTGCAGGTAGGTTTGAAGTAGCTTCAGGAGGAACTTTATTCCTTGATGAAATAGGAAATCTCAGTCAACCCCTACAATCCAAGCTTTTGACCGCTATACAGAATAGAAAAGTAACTAGAATCGGAAGTAATCAAGAAGTGCCCGTTGATATACGCCTAATTAGTGCAACCAATATGCCTGTGTATGAAATGGTGAATGAAAACACATTCAGACAAGACTTACTCTATCGTATCAACACTGTGGAAATCCAGCTTCCTCCACTAAGAGAACGGATGGATGATATGGAGGAACTAGCTAATCATTTTGTGAAGATGTATGCTGGCAAATACAGAAAGACTATTGATGGTGTTGCACCTTCTACAGTAGGAAAACTGCAGAAGTACCCATGGCCTGGAAATATACGAGAATTACAGCACGCTATTGAGCGTGCAATTATCATGAGTGACAACTCGCAATTGATGCCTGAAGATTTTTTCTTCCTTGCACAAAAACCTGAAAGCAACCTTTCACTAGAACCAGACTCTTATAATCTGGAGGATATGGAAAAAATAGCTATTCAAAAAGTTGTGAACAAGTATGAAGGGAACATCTCGAAAGCAGCCAAGGAGCTGGGATTGACCCGTGCTTCACTTTATAGAAGATTAGAAAAACATGGTTTATAAATCCTTTCGATTTCAGTTAGTAGGCAGGTTAATTCTACTCTTGCTCTCCATGTTCCTTTTTGTGAACCTGTACTATTCTGATTCTTACTTTTTTACTAAGTTTCTCGTATTCTCACTGATTGCATTTCAATCATGGTATTTGTACAATTTTCTGGAAAAGTCTAATCGTGAGATCGTTCACTTCCTTCAAAGCATTCACTACGACGATTTCACCAACACATATCCAGAGAAAAAGTCTGGATCCAGCAGAGACCTATTGTATCACGAATTCAATGAGATTCTTAGAAAATTTAGGGAAATCCGAGCTGACAAGGAAGCACAACATCAATATCTAAGAACCATTGTTCAACATATTGGGATTGGGATTGTAACATTTGATGTAGATGGCGAAGTTCAGATCATGAATAATGCAGCAAAAAAATTGCTCGGATTAAAATTGATCAAGAATATTAAGCAAGTTGCAAAAGATCATCCATCCCTTCTAACCTCTTTTCAGGAACTTAAAACTGGAGGTAGAGATTTGATAAAGATTACTAAAAACGACGATGAAGTTCAATTGGCTGTTTATGCAATAGAACTATCTCTTTTGGGTAAGGCCTTTAAACTGATTTCCATTCAAAACATTCAGTCTGAATTAGAAGAAAAAGAAATGGAAGCATGGCAAAACTTGATTCGTGTACTTACACACGAAATCATGAACTCCGTAACACCTATCTCTTCTCTAGCAGCCACCGTGGAGACTGAACTTGCAGAGTTTCTCGAAAATGGAATGAATATCAATCAAATAAATGATGATACCATTCAAGATTTTCACCTATCAGTAAAGACTATACATAGGCGAAGCGAAAGCTTAATCAAATTTGTTTCTGACTTTAGAAACATGACTAGGATCAAGCTTCCAACTCTTGAACCTACTGAAGTAGAAGAAATGATTAAACATGTATTGATTCTTCTAAAACCGGATATAGAAGCATCCAAAATCACCATCAATTGCTCTGTTAAACCAGATTTAGAGGTCAACATTGATCGGGAACAAATAGAGCAGGTGATTATCAATGTTGTGAAAAATGCTGTTCAAGCGTTAGCTGCTGCCGAAAAAGAGAATAAATCCTTAACCATAACAGCTATGCCGACTGATGGTGGTGGAGCATTTATTTCTGTGGCTGACAATGGAACCGGTATTGAAGAAGAGGCTCTCAAAAAGATCTTTATTCCCTTCTTCACCACTAAGCAGAATGGATCTGGTATAGGACTTAGCTTGTCTAAACAGATCATGCGAAAGCATGGAGGTAACATAACGGCAAAGTCTCAAATTGGAGAAGGAACAGAGTTTCTACTTAAGTTTGCTTCATAGTTTAGTTATCAGTTGTAAGAAGTAAGTAATAAGTATTGGGAGTCCAAAAATTTGAAGATTTAATTGCTTGGCAAAAGGCTCAAGAGCTTTCAGTTGAAGTATATAAATCGTTTGATGTAAATAAAGATTACGGTTTCAAAGATCAAATTAGAAGAGCTTCAGTCTCCATTTCCAATAACATAGCTGAAGGTTTTGATAGAAGTAGCAATGCGGACTTTTCAAGGTTCTTATACTTTTCATTGGGCTCAGCCAGTGAGCTAAAATCAATGCTTTATCTAGCAAAAAAACTACAATATCTCAATGAATCAGATTTTCAACAAATGCTTCAAATGTGTAATGAAGTTTCTAAAATTATAAGAGGATTGATTAACTCACTTAAACCTAAAACCTGATTACTTAATACTAAATGAAATACGTATTTATAGTCCAAGGTGAAGGTAGAGGTCATATGACACAGGCAATATCCTTGTATGATATTCTTGCTTCTAATGGACACCAAGTTTCTCATGTAATTGTAGGAAAAAGTAAAAGAAGAGAACTTCCTGATTTTTTTCTAAATCAAGTAAAGAGCCCCATTACTCAACTCCAAAGTCCAAATTTTGTAACAGATAAGAATAATAGATCAGTCGATGTATTTGGAACACTTTCAACAAACCTCAGGAAGCTCAGAACTTTCCTAAACAGTGTTAGAAAGATTGATGAAATAGTGAAAGACGAAAAGCCCGATACTATCATTA
Source organism: Marinobacter alexandrii (assembly GCA_039984955.1). Classification (NCBI taxonomy): domain Bacteria; kingdom Pseudomonadati; phylum Pseudomonadota; class Gammaproteobacteria; order Pseudomonadales; family Marinobacteraceae; genus Marinobacter; species Marinobacter alexandrii. The sequence goes on along the minus strand of JBDWTN010000007.1, from coordinate 3,070,611 downwards.
ATTTTTATGATTTTCTGGGCGGCCTGTATTTTATTCTAAAACGCCCCCAGGTGAAGCATATAGCGCTCGCTCATCAATTTTTGCTTAATCATTCTCAATTTGAATTTCCAAAAGGAAGGTTTTACGATAAATCATCTCTTCTTTACGGCAATAGATTGGCAAGTTATCGTGCAGACAAAATTCTTGCACTTTCATTCCAAAAAATGAAAGATGAACCCCAGAAGAAACTCTTTGTTGTCCCTCCTCTACTTAGGGCTAAAGTAAAATCTCAACAAACATCTCAAGGAGACCACTTCTTGGTTTATATGGTAAATCATGGCTATTCTGAAGATGTCATTCGTTTTCATGAAAGACACCCTGACCTATCTATCCACTGCTTTTGGGATAAAAAAGAGGAGAAAAAAGAACTTAAAATAGATGATACTTTAACATTCCACCAACTAGATGATGAAAAATTCATTCATTTTATGAGCACCTGTAAAGGTTACTTAACAACAGCAGGTTTTGAATCCGTCTGCGAGGCAATGTATTTAGGAAAGCCAGTTCTTATGGTACCGGTAGAGGGCCATTACGAGCAAGCATGTAATGCCCTAGATGCAAAAATAGCAGGAGCTGGTGTCTCCAGTGAAATTTTTGACTTAGAGGTTTTGTTAGAGTATCTTCCAGAACATAAAAATGTAGGAGAGGACTTCAGAGATTGGTGCAAAAGCACTCCTGAAACTTTTCTTCAAATGCTCACTTGATATGCTTATAAAATATTCTGACAATCCCTTCAAGCAAGTACTTGGGATTGTGTTTTACAATAGGAAAAGTATTCTTCTTTTCACCCTCATCTCAATACTAGGAAGTATTCAATATCAATTTGCAGATATTTTTAACATAAATCCATTTGTGTTGCCCGTAGTACCAGTGACTATTTTAGGAGGTGCTTTGGCTATTTTTTTAGGTTTTAGGAACAACAGTGCCTATGATCGCTGGTGGGAGGCTCGAAAGATTTGGGGCGGAATAGTAAATGCTAGCAGAACTTTCGGAGTTATGATCTGCACTTTCTCTTCATCTCATTTTTCAAAGCGAGAAGAAAAAGAAGAAGACATCATGAAATGGAGAGTCGATATAATCAATCGACATATTTGTTGGCTCTACGCTTTGATCATGCATCTCAGAAAGCAAAGTCATTGGGATGATCTAGCAAAACACATCCCAGCAAAAGAGGTTGAAGAGCTTAAAAAAATCCATAATAAACCGGCTCAAATTCTGCATAAACAAGGGACACTATTGACGGAGGGGTATGAAAAAAATATCATCGAAGACTTTAGACATATGGAGCTAGCCAATATGATCAAAGAATTTTACAGCTTGCAAGGAATGGCAGAACGTATCAAGGGAACCATCTTTCCTTACTATTACAATTATTTCACAGGTGTCTTTCTTTGGTTGTTCGTTATTTGTCTCCCCTTTTCACTGGTTCCGCAAATGGGCTGGGGGACCATCCCTATGGCTATGGCCATCTCTTTTGTCTTTACTATTCTGGAAAAATCTGGAGCAATAACAGAAGATCCTTTTGAAGGAAGAGCTGCAGATACCCCTATTACTACCATCACTAGGAATATAGAAATTGATCTTCTAGAAATGATCAAAAGCAAAACTGTTCCCGCTCCTATTGAGCCAAAAACTGGAAAATTTGGAGTTCAATATCTTGATTAGCACATTCAATCATGGCAATCATAAGCAAGAAAAAAGAAATATTCCCAATCAGTAAAACGCTACGAGCATATATCAATAGGTATGATCGGGAGATTGACTTACCTATTTACTATAGCGACTTGCTTAGATACGACAATTCAATTCCGCTTTATGATAAATCAGGGAATGATACTCTTTGGGAAACTGTCTTTTTCCCACAAGGCGACATGGAGTACATCAATGCTTCTTTGAAAAAGGTTTATGCAATTATGAAAGCAGATGGTGATCTATCCGTCATGGATCACCTAATCATCGATAGGGTTGATCTTTGCGCTTACGGAAATACTCAACCATTTCGAATTAGAGTTGTAAATCAAATCAATGACAATTTTGATTATTTCTATATCAAAAATGCAGACGCTTCAAGAATTTATGGTTTGGAACTAGAGCATCTTTTATCACCTAACAAGATCAGCTATGTGGTGAATAAAGAGACTCTTATAGAAGAACACATTGTCGGTGTACCAGCAGAATTGTTTATCAAGAAATATCTTGACAATCCACATTTAAATGAAATAAGACTCGCCAAAGAATTCGTAAAGTTCAATGAACGATGTTTTGTTAGGTTGCTTGGAGATATGCACAGCAGTAATTTCGTCGTGGACATTACCCCGGATTTTGAAGATGTAGAATATCGACTGAGAGCAATTGATTTTGATCAGCAATCCTATGAAGGCCGAAAAGCGATTTACCTTCCACAATACTACACGCAAAATAATCCGATCATACAGATTGGGCTTAAGCATATGACTCCCGAAACCGTAAAGCAATACCAAAGGGAAGAGCGATCAAATATTGCGAATAGATTGAAAGTAGAGAGAAAACGGATTAGTGATCTTCTTTCAACAATGAAAAAAGACAAGCTTTCTAAAGATGAAAATATTCAAAGATTGAGAGAAGAACTTGCAGGGTTTTACGAGGATAATGACTTTCTAAAATGCGAGTGTATGGGAGATTTGGTAGAGATGAGTCTCGAAATGCTTACTAGAAAACCCAACTTGTATAAAGACTACTAAAGGCCTGCTATCTTATACTTTGGTAAGTAAAATTCAAATGTGCTTCCCTCATTGGGATTGCTGACTACCTGGATAGTCGTATTATGTAATTCCATAATTTTCTTAACGATGGCCAAACCAAGACCTACGCCTTCCTTAGATGCCTGACTTCTTGTTTGTCGATATCGATCGAAAATTATCGCCTGATCGGATTTTTTGATGCCCGGCCCACTATCTGAAATTCCAATCTTAACTTCATTATCATCCGAAGAGACAATCAAAGATATCTGCCCTTTTTTAGGAGTAAACTTCAATGCATTGTCAAGTAAGTTCTGAATAGCTCGCTCTACCAAGCTTATGTCTGCAAAAACAAGCGGTACTTGATCCTCTGCTTCCAGATTAATCTTAATATCCTTTTCCTTGCCAAATACTTGGTATTTAGAAACCAGATCCATTGCTAAATCAGTCATTGCAAAGGGCTCTTTTGAAGGTTCTACCTGCTGTGCCTCAAGTTTCGAATACTCAAATAGCTGCGAAACCAGATGCGACAGTTTTTCCGAACTTCCTTTAATGATATTTAGATACTTATCTTTCTCCTCCTCGCTGAGCTGCGCTTTCTTTATTTGTAATGTCTCAATGTAGCCGCTGATAATGGATAACGGAGTTCTCAAATCATGCGACACATTTGCTATCAATTCTCGTCTTAACGTGTCCACCGATTTTATCTCTTGCATATTTTTTTCAATAGTGTCTGCCATCTCATTGAAATTTGAAGCAAGAACAGATAGGTCCGTTTTATCGGGGTTTTCAATTCGTATATCTAAGTCTCCCTCCCTAAAACGTCTAACGCTATCAATAATAGAACGCAGATTTTTGGTCAAAAACCAAAAACTAACCAGTCCCAAAAACAAAACGAACACCATAGTCAAAACTGAAGCACCGAGACCCAGTTTCATAAAATAGCCAGAGAAAAGTGAAGAAGTTACATTATCTGATTCTTGTCCTGCTAGCACAATATATATATAGCCTTCTTTTCCTTCATGATCGAATTTAGCTGCTGAAAAAATCTTCTCCTTCTCAGGTTGTCTGGGATCGTCTCCTAGAATATATTTTCCTCCTTTGGCATCAATAAATTCATCAATGGGATCAATATTCACATACTGAGCTGGGTCATTTGGATTATCATGGCTTAAAACTACGGAGTAAAGGATCTCACCAGACAGGTCGAGCAAATAGACTTCTATTCCTCTATTAACAGCCATCATATCATGCATTAGGTCTCCAAAAAGAGGCTTATTCACACTTCCATCATCAAGAAATGGTGAATTACCTTGAAATTTTTCTTCAATCAAATGATTTGCGAGTTCAGCATTTAATTTTTGCGAGCGCTCCTCAAAATGCTTATTGGTTAGGTAAATAGTAGTGAAAATGTAAGAAACTCCCATTAGAATCACTAGCATGAAAAAGACTAAAGCTAGTTTCGTCATCAATCTGTTTGTAAGCAGTCTGGATTTACTCATAGTTCTTCATTGAATTTGTAACCAACACCCCATGTTGTTAGAATGAACTTAGGATTTGCCATATCCGACTCTATTTTTGCTCTGAGTCGATTAATGTGGGAATTGACTGTATGCTCATACCCTTCGAAATCATATCCCCAAATCAATTTCAGCAGATTCCCTCTGGTATAGCTTTTTCCTGGATGTGAAGCCATTAATGTTAACAATTCAAATTCCTTTGGTGAAAGTTCAATTCTATCGCTTCCCAATTCAACCTTTCTCTTTTCAATATCTATGGATAAGTTTTCGAATGAAAGCTTAGCCGTACCTCCATCAATACTTTCCCGTATCAGCTTTGTTCTTCTAAAGATGGCTTTTACTCGTGCAATAAATTCTCGAATACTAAAAGGTTTTGTTATGTAATCATCCGCACCTACCTCCAAACCTAGCACTCGATCAATTTCTTCCGATTTTGCAGTCAACATAATGATGGGAGTCGTTTGATTCATTCTGATCTTTTGGCAAACCTCAATTCCATCCATCACCGGGAGGGAAATATCCAGAATGATCAGATCAGGATTTTCGGATTTTGCAAGTTCCAAGCCAGCACCTCCATCTGTTGCCTTTATGACATCACATGACAAATCCTTTAAATGGATTTCAAGCAGATTGATAATCTCCTTGTCGTCTTCTATTATTAAAACTTTTGACATTCAATTTCGAATCAACTAAAAAATTATCACAGAAGTATCACGACTCGGTGCTAAAATGTCATGAAAGTAGCGATCACGTCACCAATCAAGTTACTCTCAACAATAGTAACAAATATTAAAATACTATATATCAATGAGTTACATAAAAAATTATCATAAAATCAAAATGTTAAACCTATGTGACTCTTTCGCAATATCTCACCTGTTTTTTTGTACAAAACAAATTAGAACTCTAATGAAAAAATTATTATTAATGATAACTGTAGTTGGATTGGTATTATCCAGCTGTGGTGATGATGACGGTTCTCCTACAATTGAACCTGTAGCTGGTACAATTTCTGGAGGCCCTTTCGTATTTACGGTTGATGGAACTCCGGATATGGTTACCGGTATTACTATTGACAACTCACTGTCAGTTGGATCAGAAAGTACATGGTTAATTACTGATGCAGATAATAATATCCTAGGTATGCCCGGAACACTTGAAGCACTTGAAGGTGTAGATTTTGATGGTGCTGGTGCTGGAGAGTGCTTTATTTGGTATTTAAGATACGATGGAGATCTTACCGGACTTGAAGCAGGAATGAGTGCTGATGATTTCACAGGATCATTCGCCTTATCTAATTCTATTTCGGTGAATCGCATTGACGCACCCACTCTGACTGGTGGTCCATTTACTTTCACAGCGGGTGACGGTGTGGCTGATAATATTCCTGAGGACGGTATCACAGTAGAAGGAGGATTTTCTATTGAGGGGCAAAGTGGATGGGTCGTAACAGACGATCAGGGAGCCATTTTAGGATTACCTCCATCATTCACCGCTCCTGATTTCGATGGTGCAGGAGGTGGCACATGCTATATCTACTACATCACATATGCAGAAGGTTTGTCAGGCTTAACTGGCCCTGATATGGATGGTAGCCCTACGAGTAGTTTAGATGATTTAGATGGTGTGTTCGAGTTGTCAAATAATATAGAGGTGAATAGACAAATTGCTGCGGTACTTGCTGGAGGTCCATTCAATTTTATCGTAGATGATGAGGCTGATAACATCCCTGAAGATGGAATTACGGTGGCTACTTCAGGAACCGATTTAGGGGAATCTGGATGGGTAGTAACAGATGATCAGGGAGCTATTTTGGGATTACCTCCATCATTCACGGGTCCTGATTTTAATGGTGCAGGTGCTGGAACTTGCTTTGTTTACTACATTTCATATGAAGAAGGTTTAACCGGTTTGACTGGCCCTGACATGGATGGCAATCCTACCAGTAGTTTAGATGATTTAGAAGGAACACACCTATTATCGAATGGTATAACAGTCAATAGATTAGATGCTCCAGTACTTAGTGGTGGCCCATTTACATTCACAGTTGGTGATGGAAATGCTGATAATATTGCTGAAGGTGGAATTACTGTAGAGGGAGGATATGCCGTTGGTGATCAAAGTAGTTGGATCGTAACTGATAATACTGGAATGATTTTAGGATTACCTGGATCTTTTACTGCTGTGGATTTCGATGGTGCTGGTGCTGGAACATGTTTGATATACTACATCACATATGCTGAAGGCTTAGAAGGTTTAACTGGTCCAGATATGGATGGCACTCCCACGAGCAGTCTAGATGATCTTACAGGAGCTGTATATGAGATATCAAACTCTATTGAAGTAAATAGAGAAGAGGCTCTATAAAATAAAGATAGTTAATAGTAGTTGTTATAAATGGACCCTGGCAAGAGATTGTCAGGGTTTTTTATGTTAAAAAAACACCGTTTCCAGGTCTAACCTCTACATGCTCTTTGATTGTTGTTGAAAGTTCATATCCTTTATAGTTAGCGTAGATAGGAAACTTTCCGTGAGTTCTTAAAACCAGGACCGCTGTTTCCACTTTGGTTACGTGTAGTGCTAACAATTTGGTTAAGCTGTGAGCTAAAGTTTTCCCACTGTTGAGTACATCATCACACAAAATGATTGTTTTATGTTCTAAGTCTAACATATCTCCATCTATAAGAATATCCTTGTTTAAAGGGTTTTCCTTGTCCAAGGAAATAGTATGACAAACAGACTTCTTACCCGAAACTTCAACCAATGATTCATTGATTGCATCGGCTAGTTTTCTTCCTCCAGAATCCACCCCCACCAATACGATATCGTCGTTCATGTTGTTCTCAAAGATCTGATAGGCGATCCTGCGAACAATTTGATCTACTTTGGGCTGAGATAAAATTTGATTGTCACTCATTTTCAGGCACAGGCATTACTTTGCTGTCCTTGAAAGTAGAGAGTATTATCATGGATTGCAAACCATCTACAACATCAATTTCTGATACTTTTTCAAGCATCAATTTTTGATAAGATTGAATGTCACTGGAAATAATCTTTAAAATGAAATCGCCTGATCCAGTAATATGATGACATTCAATCACCTCAGGAATAGAGCTAATTTCATTTGTAAAAGCATCGATATTTTTTTTATTATGACCTTTCAATGAGACTTGCACAAAGGTGTGTACTCCTAGTCCAATTTTATCAGTATCAAGCATCGCATGATAGCTTTTAATTATACCTGAAGTCTCAAGCTTTTTCACGCGCTCTAAAGTGGGTGCAGGAGATAGCCCAATGTCTTTAGAGAGTTGTGCATTCGTAATTTTTGCATTTGATTGTAAAATATCAAGAATCTTACGATCAATTTTATCCAGCTTAATACGCGATGATTGTATTTTCATTTATCTAAAAAAGGTTTAATTCTGAGTTATTGTAGTAAGCGTAACAGAATTTTATTTGCCGCAAATTTAATACGATTATCAAAAATTTCGATAGCCATTTAAATAAACTACAAACCTTTAACAATTAATTGGCATTAGACCCTAACGAAGGCATTGACTTAAAGTTTGATCACTTTTCGCCTAAATGTCACGCCTAAAACATCTATTGAGACATAGTATATGCCAGAATTAAGTGAGGCCATTTCTACAAAGAAATTGTTAAGACCTTCAATTGTATTGTATATCTCACTTGTTTGGATTTTTCCAGCGGAATTCATTAATGTCAGTGTAGCTACTCCAGCTTCTGGCGCTATTACTTTCATTCTAAATTGATCTTCAACGGGGTTTGGAAAAGGGTCTTCAACTCTAATATTAGGTTGGATAGTTAGGCACTTCTCATTGTTAATCGGATCAATATCCGGATAATTCACATACTGAGATGAAAGATTTACACAGAAATAGGAAGGTTCTGAAACTGTAAGAGGAATACCTACATTTAAGCCAATTAAACTTGATTGTCCTACCCCAATAAATTCTGTAATCTGCTCCGTTACGCTAAATTGATTTTCCAGTACAATTTCAGCCTCTGTGACCTCAATAGGAAGGTTGCTGAAATTCTGAACTTCAAGAAATATTCTCCCTGTGTTGTTTTCCTGTATCAATTCGAAATTCCCAATAGATAAATCTACTTGAGGTATTGCAATGAGGATTTCCTGAGACGCTGTATCCGTACACCCCAGACTGTTTTGGGTTACAAGGCTTATCGTATGAGTTCCTTCTTCCGATAAAATTGTTGTGTATGACTGATCGTTGGTACTTACCTGTATTCCATTCAACAGCCATTCGTAAGAAGCTGCACCTTGCGAACTATTGGAAAAAATAAATTGATCATCTGGTATTCCATAGGTACTTGAAGAGTTGAATGATGAAGATGGTGCTTCATTGATCTCCAGCATTTGAGTAGAATTGACCACACACCCAGAGGCAGTTTCAAGTTCAAGTTCTAATTCATAGGTAGCATCTTCAAGCTCGTTGAGGAAAAGCTGAGTACCATTACCGACGCTTTCTCCGTCAAGCATCCATCTCCTTGAAACAATAGGATCTGTTGATTGTGTGGACATGTCCTCTACTTGAATGAGCTCATTATCGCAATCGCCGTTTACATTAAAATTTACAGAGGGTAATTGGATTACTTCTATAGTTTTAGTGATTACTTCTGAGCAGAAATTTTGTCCAGTTACTTCTAATGTGATGTCGAAAAAGCCTGCTGAACTGAAAGTATGAGTGATATCTTGCGTTCCATAATTGACGCCATCGACAGTCCACAACCATGAGACAATTGGATTCCCAGAGGTAGTTGTATTGTCTACAAAAGAAGAAATCTCACCTTGACAGCCAAGACTTACGTCAAAATCTGGTTGCGGAGAGGTGAGTACTTCAATATCTTCATTATAACTGGACTCACATCCATTAGAGCTCACAACATTTAGTCTTACATTTCTGATCCCTGTGGATTCAAATTGAATGCTTGGGCTTTGCAGAGATGAAACTTCTATATCATCGACGAACCATGTCCAGGAAACTAGATCCGAACCATCAACAGTGGTAACATCAGTAAACTGGATACCATCTGCAGATGTACAAGGAACATCGAAATCAAAATTTACCTGCGGGCTATCAGAGACAGCCACCTCTATTACCTCTGTATCATCACAGCCCTCGCTATCAGTTGCCGTAAGCGTTACAAAAAAACTACCCGCTGTGGTATAAACATGACTAGGATCTCCTGCTGTTGAACTAAATCCATCTCCAAAATCCCATAAGTACGTAACTGCATCTAAACTTGCATTAGTGAACTGCATAGACTCATTTTGACATACTGGGTTAGCGGTAAAATCCGCGGTGGGTCCTGATGTAATCATCAGTGTCTGCTCAGTTACTTCAGTACATCCAGGAATGCTTGAAGTTAATCTTACCGTTTTTTCTCCCGAGGTTTGAAATGCATAAACCGCATCTTTTGTGGTAGCAGTAGCCACAACATCACCAGATGGCTCATCAATGAATTCCCATAAATACGCTAATGGGCCTACATAAGAGTCATCTACCGTATTGTTTGTAAAGGTAAAGTCTGTATTGATACAGGTCCGAGGTGATGTAAATGAATATGCAGGCATTGGAGGTGGGTCATAAATCGTAATTTCTTGCTCAAAGAAATTGTTGCATGTGCCATCATTTACATCCACACGTACAGTATATGTCCCTGCACCTCCAAGTGTGTCAAATTTAACTTCTGGATTTTCTTGATTGCTATCTTCAATACCGTCTCCATCAAAATCCCAGGAGTATGTCAAGCCTGGGTTGGAGGAGGTGAAATTTAGTGAGGAATTAATACAAATGTTATCAGATGTGTAGGAAATTTGGGGAGCTGTACTTGATGAAATACTTATTGTGTCTATTGCGAAATTATAAAACACTCCGTTTTTTGCTATAAGTTCTATATTTATATTAGTATCATTGGTAGGTTGAATTTGTAAATCAACATCCGTGCTGTAATTAACTACACCACTACATGTAGAAATGAAATCAATTTTCTCAACAACTCCATTATCTACTTGATAAAAATGATAATCTCCTTCATAGAATCCTCCATCAATTTCAAAAGATTGATTTAAAGAATAGTCATTAAGTGTTACAATCTCACTTGAATTTAGATTCCCAAGATTTAACAAAACTGTGCCCGAATTGAAATTTGTGACAAGTGCTTTGTATTCAGAGTGGTTTCTGAATAATTTAATTTTATGTGGTCTATTAAATTCATCAAAATTGTATTGATTTTCAATTGTCGGATCGCTAAATAAATCACTCCCAAAGTTTAATCGATATACTCCACCACCATCAATAAAGGCTACATAAGCTATCCAATCTGAATTGCTTCTAACGAAATCAATTCCAGTAGCATTAGTGCCTCCAGTCAATGAATTTGAAACAAATGGTGCACCAAAGGAATTGGAAAGCGACGTACCTAAGTCGTATGTTAGTATACGTTCGCCAACTACTTCAAGTCCTACAAATACAAAATTATTTACTATACGTATGACATCTAAACCTCTAATCTGCACTGATCCCAAGCCAAGAGTTCCAATATTAGTACTAGATGGATTATCGGTAATAGAATTTCCAAAACTTAGTCTCGAAACTCCTACTCCATTAGAACTACTTCCAACAAAACCGAACCAATTCCCATTCGGATCTTTAAGAATCTTTATGTCCTCTGGGTTAACTAACGCATCTCCACTAATTGTTAATTGAGTAATATTGGTTAAAGGATCTCTTAGAGAAGGCCCTATATCCATTCTGAAAAGATGATTTAAAGTTCTGTCAGAAAAGAAAAGGTGATAGTTAGAATTAAGTGTATCGTAAACTAAATCCATCCCCCTAGCAAAGTTAACTCCCGAAAAAGTAGCAACATTGGTTATTATTGGAGTTACTGATGCTTCAAATTCACCAAAGCAAAGGTCCCATTCAAACTCACTGGCACTAATAGAAGTATTTTCTAATTCAAGAGTCTCATTAATACACCCTATTTCTGCAGCTGAGAAACTTGCAATTTGAGAGTATAAGCTGCTAGTAAACATGATTAAAAAAAGACCTATTACTCTTTTAAAGCAAAAAAAGAAAGCAACTCCTAATATCTTAACATCACTAAACACTCTCATAGACTTCTAAAATCCTTTTCCTACCTTCGGATATTGAAAATTTTTCCCGGCAATACTTATATGCTTCATTGCCCATCTCCTTACATAAAGAATAATCATTGATGAGAGTTTTCATTGCCTTGCACATTTCATCGATATTCTTATTATCAACCAAAAATCCAGAGTAGTTATTGACTATGATTTCTGATGGACCACCGCATTTAGTTGCTATAATTGGCTTTTTTAGGGCGGCTGCCTCTAAGCATACCATTGAGTATGACTCAGACTCAGAAAACATTAATACAACATCGTGCTTACATATTTCTTCCAAAATATTATTAGTAAAATCAAGAAAGTTGATTTTATGAAATATGTTTCTCTTCTTAGCTTCTACTACTAGTTTTGATTTGAACTTGATATTGGAATTTTTATTCATTGTACCCCCAATAAAAGTTAACTCAATATTTGGAAATTCATTACAAACCAAACTAAATGATTCCAGTGCATACTGTTGCCCTTTACCTAGAATAAAATTAGAAGGATAGATGAATTTTATTTTTTTTCTATCGTTAGGTCTTTCAGGACAAAAATTCTTCTCAAAGTTCATTGCATCATAGATGACAACTCCTTTGTCAGTTTTTCCAAAATCTATCCGAACTGCCTTTGAAACAAAAATAATTCTATCCGAATATCTTGCTATTAGATATGCCCACACATTATAAAGAGAGCCCACATAACTAGTCCTAAGCAATCTTATGTGATAAATTAATTTAACAGGAGAAAAAAATTGAACTAGAACACCCAACATATTGTACAAATCATTTGAATGAACAATACTTATTTGGTGCTTCTTAATCACTCTCAGTAATAACATCAAATTCAATATCAGAAAAGGGATGTATAAAATAATTTTCCAATTCTTCTGAAGTTCAAATAGATGAAATCTATACGTCTTGAATCCCAAAGATTCAAGCATCTGCTTATTAGAAATTGACGGGGTAATAAATGTCAGATTATTACTCTCTAAGCCGGAGGTTACCTCTATGATAGATTTAAGAGCACCAGTTATGTGAAGTGAGTTATCAATGATCAGTATATTTTTCAATTTCTAATCCAATTAAAAAGAAGCAATTAAGTTTATCCATTTCTTACTTACGTATTCTTTTGAGATCTTTTCTTCTAAATGCTCAAAAGCTTCGAGGTAATCCGATCCTGATAAGGAAATATTAGAAATTTCATTAATTGTGTTCGCCCATTCCGTATACTCTTCACCCGCTAGAGGAACCGACATCAATTTCCCTAATGGTGACTTGCCGTCATCCACATTGTCGTAATGGATTATCTCTCTCGGCCCTGTATGACAGTCTGACGATATTACCAATGTCCTGCAAATAATTGCTTCACATAATGCCATAGGGAATCCCTCCCATTTAGACGGGAACACAAAAACATTAGATCTTTTTATGTATTTAAATGGATTTTTCTTTATTCCAAGAAAAAAGACATCTGCATCAAAACTAGACATGACAGGATCATTCTCTACATATACCCTTAATCCCATTGATTTAGTTAAGGTTATAATTTTGTCTTTTAATCCGCCATCACCAAGTAATATTAATATAGTGCTGCTATTGAGCTTTCTCAGTCGAGAAAAAATATTTATTAATGCAGTGTGATTTTTTTGATCGTGAAATCTTCCTGAATGAATTATCACTTGTTTCTCACCATCAAATATTGGCTCATATTTTTCATGAATTTTTTCATCCGAAAGTTTCTCAATTTCAGTGAAATCGAAAAAATTATTCAGGACTATGCACTTACTTTTTTTAATAGAATAATGGCTGATTAACTCTTCTTGTATTCCCCTACTTACAGTTACAATTTGATCTGCTTTATTATAGAGCCTCTTGATTAAAAAATTGGTGAAAAAAGCAAAATGAGAATTGGCTTCCTCATCATGAAGTTTAGAACCGTGAATCAATAATATCGTTTTACATGTTCCTGAAAGAACATTAATGAAATTTGCACCTTCCATATGGCTAATACAAATAGTCACTCCTAACCTTTTTTTTAGCTTTCTAAGTTTTCTAACCCGCTTTACAAAATTTATTGATTTATGAAGAAATGTCCTTCCCGAATCAACATCTAAAAAATACGTTTTTGAAGAATCAAACTCATTTTGCCCTGTTACTCCCGAAAAAGCGCAAGATACGACTTCATATTCCTCAGATAGCACTTGGTTAACATTAGAAAAGACTCTTTGGGCTCCCCCCATACCCAAATTAGGGATTAAGCTTAAAATTTTTTTCTTTCCATTTTTCATTAAATACAATGAATTTCGCTGATTTAAATATCTAAAAGAGCCATAAACTATGATCCAAATATCTAAAAAACTCTGAGATGGGTTTTAACTTCAACTGTGTCAACTCATAAGTCATTTTGAGAATAAAAATGTAAAATAGTTTTCTTTTGCCCCTCAACCATTAAGGGATTTTTTCGAAAAATGAATTTCAAGTCATCTAACCGTAGAAAAAGTAGCATTTAATTCTCCTTCAACTCTTCCTAACATTTGAACCACTAGTTTTTCATTCTTAATACAGGCATTTTCCATATCTAACTGAACTTTTCCGGATGTTATCTGATCTATCATAGACACTTCATCATTAATAGAAGACGGCCAATCCATTGGAATACAAGCACCTTCAAGCAATTTTGCTATCTGCTTCAATTTTGGTCTAAAACAGATAGCAATACTTGGAATATTTAATTTTGAACTCAAAATCAATCCGTGAGCACGATAACTTACGACCAATTGGCACTTTGAAAACTCTTTTAAGAAGAGGTCTAGACTACTTGATGGATTCCAACAAATTACATTTGGAACTTTTTCTATATAAGATTTATCATGATTTCTGTCAAATGAGAAATATTTAACCTTAAATCCTTTTTTATTTAATTTCTCACTAAGTTTCGAATAATATGAATAAAAATCATCCTTAAATAAATGATGATCCATCAAGACAATTCCAATGAGTTTATTCTCTGGTCTGGATTGATCAAAATCTTTTCGAAAAACTAGATCGGAATAAGATCCTCCAATTTTTTCTGCATTTAAAAGATTTCGAATTCTAGAGAGGCTCTCATTATCTCTTAGGTAAATCTTTGAGAATGATGCAAGGGTGACAAGATAAGAAAAGTAATATTTTGATTGTGGATTAAAATCTTCAACCCCAAGACCGATACCTAAACGATACTGCGTCTTTATGTTAAGAGGTTTGTTAAAAACAAATCTTAAAAAATTATCAATTTTTTTACATTTTTCAGCTCCTAAGTATTTGAAAATTTTATTCATTATAAGCCAGAATTTACCAGAATTCTGGTCTGAAAAAAAAACACCACCGCCACCATCAATTATTAAATCATAAGTACAACGATGCGACCAATCAACAATTTCTACATTCTCTTTTAAAAAACTCCCTATATACTCAGCAGAAATATTTTTGTTTGAATTTTTGTTGTTTGAGAAAATATCAATTGTTCCAGATGGAAATACTCTTTTAAGCCAGTCAAATACAACTTTCATTAAAAGATCATCTCCAAGATTACCAAAACCGTAATAGCCTTTTAGTAGAATTTTCATTTATCAAGCATAATATTTTCGCTTTAAAACAATGTTTTTCACAATTGCCCAAAATACTTTTTTAAAAATTGAGTTGGGACACATTTTGAACCCCTTCAACAAATAACTTGTCGCTTTTACTCCATTTATTCCCACATAGTTTAATCCAATAAAGTAAGTTGAATTCGATTTAAAGGCCTTGAAATGCCTTCCAAAGGCATCTAAAAAATGAGCATCTCTGGATAAACTATCAATGATCTCACTCTGCCCCCTTACTAATTTTTCTACATCAATATTTCTCAAACTTCTACTTTGATCTTCATGAATAACTACCGTTGAAAAGTTGCAAATTCGAAAGCTATATCTCGAAAACAAACGCATCCACAAGTATTGATCTTCTCCAACTACTGAATCTTTACTATTTAAAAACCTTAGGTCTTTGTTGAAAAGTGTCCTCTCTATACAAATACCTCCCACTACTATCGGATTGGAAAAGATGAGCTTCTTTGGATTGAGTTCATCAATTTTTTTCTCCGAAATCTGACCATATGAATTTAATTGATGGTGGCTGACAAATATCCCTTCATTGTACGACTCAATTGTATTTTTATAATTACTCAAATGATTTGGTAAAAATTCGTCATCTGAATCTAAGAAAATTATAAATTCCCCGGAAGACTTATCAATTCCAAAATTTCGAGCAATATTTCTCTCCTCATTATCCTTATAAAAATATTTGATTTTTTTACTCGAAAATCTTTTCACTAGAGACGATGTTGAATCGGTAGAGCCATCATCGATTAATAATAACTCAAAATCTTTGAAAGATTGATTAAGAACGGAAGCAACTGATCTCTCTATTGTCGCTTCTCGATTATAAGAAGTTATTATTACACTGAAAAATGGCTTCATATAAAAGAGATTATATAAAAAATCACAAATATGACTATCAACAAATAGATATTTCTTGATAAATGTAGAGGTAAAGATCTATCAAGGTAAATAAGTATGCCCGTTGAAATTATAGAAATTGAGATAGAATGATATAAGAGATAGTTATCTAAACTTAAATCCAAAATCCATAAAAAGAAAACCGGTATTACACTAAAAACAACTTGCAGTATAGTAATTACTAATATAGATTCCTGGCGTTCTTTTACTTGTAGGAGAGGGACAACAGATGATGTTAAAAAAATAAAAAAGAAACTAATTGATAAAATTGATGCATATGTTCCTGAATATGCCCAACCTATTCCAAAGGCAAAAGAAAAGATTTCGTTACCGAAGAATTGGAGTGTTATCAAAGGTATCATCATAAAAATGACGAGATACAACAAATTTTTAACTAAAGCTGTTACATCCCATTTTCCATTTTCTCTTAGCTCTTCTGAAACTGATGAAACAAAGATGGGTGCTACTGCTTGTATGACAATCATAGAAGGAAGCGAAAGGATCGTACTTGCCAATGAATAATGGCCTAAATCTTTATTATTGAAGAAGTATCCAATGCTATAAATAGGAACCTGAATAACTAAAAGGGCCATTAGATTTGATGGCAATGAATATAGTGGATACTTTCTATATTTTATTAATGTTTTCTTACTACCTACATTACTTGCCGGAAAAGCTCCTAGTTTTTTTTTGCATAAAACAATTTCAACTGTTTTAATAACTCCTTCAGAGATAAGAAGCCAGAAAGCAAATGGATGAAAAAACAATGGAGCTAAAAGAGCTGTCATCTTTCCTCCAATAGTTCCAATAATCCTTGATTTTGATACGGTAGAGAAGTGCTTATATCTGATGGCTGTAGCATTAGTGATTTTTTGTATAGAAAAGAGAAATACTAAAATCGGAATCAATAATACCTCATAATTTTCACCAATACCGAACGAATAACCCCAAAAAATGCTAAAAGAACTCACAAGAAGCGAGCATATAAGGATTATCTTAGCTATTGTTTTAACCTCATTTTCTTTCGCAATCAATATTGCTCCTTCCATTTTTAAAGTTGAAATGGCAGAAAGAATCATCACCAAAGAGTTCAAATAAGCAAAACCACCATATGCTTCTGCTGGATAAATCCTCGTCATTATTGGCGTAACGAACAAGCTTAAAACATAAATAAGGGCATTACCTGACGATAGAGTAAGTATGTTTTTCGAGAGTCCTGATGGAAGAACCGCTCTCACTAAAAAACCTTGTTCGTTTGAGATATTACTTTCTCAAATTTCTCAAGGTTTTCCAACTGTTTTACAGAAATAGTCTCTTTCCATTTCGAATTGCTGTCAGGATTGAATTCCTCGGGGCTAAATAAATTTGGTATGTTAAACGAATCAGCTATGCTCTGAAGTAGCGTATCACTATCTTTAATTAATTCTTCGTAATTCACTTCAATAACCTTATTGGGGAATTTTTCGCACAATCGGTCAAGTTCTTCTTTGTGACTATACCATCGGTAGGCGCATTTAATTTCGATTGGATAATCGGAGAATACGTGCTTGTTTTGATCTGTAATACCAAGAAATTTACTTGGAGCATTCAATTCTATCTTATCATACCATAACATAACACCCTCATGATTCAGCATACTGGCAACCGTAGAACGCAAATCTCTCACAATACCGTAGAACTTCGCATTCGGAAACACAGGCATCAAATCTTCAACCAGCCATAAATTTGGATGGCTTTTCTCAAGTATTAATTGCTCTTCTAAAATGGAAAATTCTTTCTTATATCGCTTAATTAACTTAGGGAAAAGCTTCTTTTTAGAAGACGGATTAGTTGCGATTTCTGTGACTAAGTCAAAGAAAGGAGGATGTTCTATGTATTCTTTAAAGGAAGGGTGAGATCCAAATATTCTACCTAATAAATGGGTGCCAGACCTCCCTGTTCCTAAGATAAAAGCAATTTTTTTCGTCATTTAAAGCTGTTTTTTTTCGTCATAACGACATATAGTAAACCATCAATTTCATCAATAAAACTATCTATGTGTACAACATTTTTATATTTTGCGGAAAAATTTACTTTAGTTTGTCTGCCAGAAATAATAAAATCACCATTTTCTACAAAGAAATTCCATTGGTGTAATCCATACCAACTTTCATTATCCGCCTCATTTTCAGCATGAATTAATATGACTTTATCTTTAGTTAATTTGATCATATTGACAATTACCTTAACTGGGTCATAAGAATGATCAATACTATTCTTAGCGAGAACTACATCAAAAGTTGATTCATCAAACATGCCGTCTAGTTTCTCACCATGGCATTTTATAGTTCGAACTAGGGGATCAATTTCATATTTACCTAAAACTTCATCGTATTGATCAGCCAAAGGATCTGTTGCTGTGATATTGATCTTTTGGCCACTAAAAATTTTTCCTAAAAATGTCATCGGACCGGCTCCAACATCTAAAATTTTCAGATTCGCAGAACTAGGAAAATATTTAGAAATATTTGGTTGAACTTCAAGGTTTGGATCAAATTTTAACTGGTATTTATTCTTCCAATCACCTCCTTTAGTTCTATAATAATTATCCCAAAAAGCTACTTCAGAAGAAATAGATAGTTGCCATCTCCACTTCTCAGGAATGGGGAATCTAAATCCCAAAACTTGTTCGATTTTAAAAATAAATCTATGCATTTGATCTTCTTTTAATTAAATCATGGTTGCAATAGAGTCTTGAAGAGCGTCAAGCATTATTCAAAGTTTTGACGAAGTTTTCAATGAAATAAACAGATTTAGAGCCACTAAAATGCTAGTCGCTTTTAACAAACTACCTTTCTCTATTGGCTTAAGGTAATCTAATCATCACTATTATTTATCTTTCTTTTTTGCCAAAATAGTAAGATTAGAGTAAAATGAGTTATTTCTTGGTAACAAGGAGGGCAGTACTATTGCTAAAAAATTTAACGGCATAATGAATAGAGCGGTCTTAAAAAAAGTGGTGATTTTATTTTTAGACTTAAAACTCAATGTAAAATACCAAATAAGTAATTGAAATATGGCTTCAAGGTAATGGTTTGATGGCTCGATTTTTTCAATTTCAAATCCATTTTTATTCAAAATATTTTCAATTCCAAAAGTCGTAAATCTTCTGAAGTCATAGGGTATTTCGTGCTCATGAATAGCAAAAGGAATAGTGATTAGCATTTTTCCTCCATCTTTCAATACTCTATTAAGTTCCAAAATCATTTCATCAATATTGGAGACATGTTCAAAAACCTCGCTACTAAATATCGAATTAAATGACTCATCAGGGTATGGCAAGCTATTTCCATCATAAAAATCATCGACCTTTGATGATGCATGATCATGTCCACTTGATTGAATATCAACTCCGATGTATTTTTCAGCATTGAAAATAGACTCATAAGGTTTTGAACCACAGCCAAAATCTAAAGTTACACCTTCAACATGATGAGAATTTTCTTTTAGCGATTTATACAGTGCTCTTCGAGACAAATAAGAAGAAAAGAAAAAGCTATACCACCACGGTGGATTAAATTCGTTTGGGACAGCATTTTTCATTTTATTCAATATTAAAATATTAGATGTGAACTCTATTTTTATTTTCTAAATCTCTAGCTTCTCTTCTTGAAACCGTAATGAAAATCAGAAAAAGTGACATCATAGGAATTTTATATCTCATAAGAGTACCAAAATTGTAAGTACTTACTCCTACTGCGAATCCAAACAAAATCGAAAACGATAAACAAAATACTAAAAAAGGATCGTTAAAGATTTTCCAAAGACTTTCCTTTCCAAAAAACCTAAATGTCAACAACAGAAGAATAAAACTTTCAATCGACATTAACATCATGAACGGGTTACGTACTTCCCATAAAAACGGCCTGTAAAGAGAAACGAAAATAGCTTCAGGAAGTAGTTTAACCATGTTTTCAATGGTTCCATCTTGCTCGCCCAATGAGTAACCTGATCCTGCATTCTTACCTGTGTAATACCTGATATCATACGCAGTAATCCACGCTCGTTTGGCAAAATTATCTAATGAATAATAACTACTTTCCTTTGTTAAAAAATCAATAGAGAGGTAACTGGATAAAACAAAGAAGAATAGTATGATAGGACCAGCCAAAATCTTTAAAAATGAAGTTCTTATTTTCTTAATTTGGACTAAATAAATCCACAAAGCAGCAGGTGGTATTGCACAATAAAAAATGTATGGCTTAATGTTGATAATCAACCAAACTGAGATGATCAGAACTATTAATGTTTTTATCTTTATTTTTTTTGAATCAGCTATATTTAATAGCGAATATGCAAGCCAGCAAAAAGAACCTAAAGACAATGAATCTTTTAGAAGACCTGATCCCCAAAACACAACGGATGGTACAAACAGGATAATTATTGCAAATTTTAGAGATTGACCTTGATATCTATTATCAATCTTCCAATAAAGTGACCATGCTCCTGACCAAGAAAATATAGCGAAAAAAATGGCTGAAGAAGTATAAGTACCGAAAGTGAAAATATCAAATAACCCAGCAATTCTAACTACAAAGTAAGAATCTGAGTCATAGAAAAACCAAATATGTTTAGCGTATTTAAAGTTTTCAGGTGAAAGTTCATTTGGTCCAAAAATCATATGTAAAGCAGTAATAGGATCTTCCAGAAAAGCCTTCCAAATCCATTGACTTCCATGAGTCCAATAACTGAACGTATCACCACCATCGTAATAGAATTGATAAATAAGCCCTAGAAAGATCGCCCCAGCAAAGCGTACCCATAACGAAGGAAGAAAATACTTACGTGTAGCTGCATTGGTTACATACGGACGAATGAAATATGCGATAGCCGTAAAAAGAATAATGTAGATAGGTGTGATAATAATATCCTTAAGTCCCATAAACTATCTCTCTTACATCACCTAGTTTAAATTCCAGAAAAGGAAACTTACTCAATGGAAAATCATCAATCATCTCTAACTGTTTGATTTCATCCCTCGAATAGATCACAACCTTTCCTCTATCCATTCCTTCTTTCGCCAGTTCTCTCACAAGAGCTTTCCCTAAAGTTCCTGATCCACCAAGAATCGCAATATTTTTTCCGTTAAAAACAGACATTTATTGATGTACTTTTAGCAAATAAACAAATTGATATTAACATAGCACTCTGAAATTCGACAGATTGCACCTATGTGTGGCATAATAGGCTATAAAAATTTTTCATCTCAAAGTGATTTATCAAAATCACTCAAAAAAGCTACAGATTCTCTTAAATTAAGAGGCCCCAATAATCAGGGCACTTTCATTCAGCAAGATGTTGGTTTAGGACACACGAGACTATCCATACTTGATACCTCATCTGGTGCAAACCAACCAATGACCGACCCATCCGGAAGGTATGTTATTGTTTTTAATGGAGAAATTTATAATTACCAAGGTTTAAAATCTGAGTTAGATATCTCCTTCAAAACCACATCTGACACTGAAGTCTTGCTTCACCTCCTCATAAATGAAGGTGAAAAATGTCTTCCAAAACTCAATGGATTCTTTGCTTTTGCTTTTTATGATAAAAAGGAAGATAGGTTATTACTCGCAAGAGATCGAATGGGAATTAAGCCACTGCTCTTCTATCAAGATGAAAATCAATTTTTATTCGGTTCTGAGATGAAGGCTCTTATGTGCTTTCCAACTCAAAGAAAACTGAATAAAGAGGCACTATATTGGTACTTGAAATTAAACTATCTACCTGGCACACTTAGTATGCTAGAAGGAGTTCAAAAACTAGCTCCTGGACATTATCTTAAGTTAAAGACTAATCAAATCGAAGTAAGGCCTTTTATTTCAAAAGATGGAGAAGCTGAATCCTTAGATTACGAAAACGGTCAAAAAGAATTGGTTGACATCTTAGAGGAATCTGTGAAAAAGAGAATGATATCAGATGTTCCTTTGGGTGCTTTTCTCAGCGGAGGAACTGACTCCTCAGCTATTGTTTCTTTAGCATCAAGACATACTAGTCAGTTAAGCACTTTTTCAGTTGGATATGAAGATCAACCGTTTTTTGATGAGACATATTACGCTGAATTAGTAGCCAAAAAATTCAATACTAATCATCATACTTTCAAATTAACGAATGATGATCTTCTAAATGACCTAAACGATATTATAGAATACATAGATGAACCATTTGCCGATTCATCTGCTATACCGACTTATATCTTAAGTAAGCACACCAAAAAGCATGTAACTGTTGCCTTATCAGGTGATGGAGCAGATGAATTATTTGGAGGTTATTATAAACACATGGCGCTAAATCAAGCTTTACATCCATCATTTTCACAGCATGTTATTAAATCTATCTATCCCGCTTTCAACGCACTTCCAAAGTCTCGATCAGGGAAAGTAAGTAACCTTATCCGCCGTATATGCAGGTATGGTGAAATGTTAAAAATGGAACCGATAGAAAGGTATTGGTTCTTGGCATCTCTTACCAATGATCCTTCTTTTCTACTTTATGAGTCTATCAATGTAGAAGAAGAAACTGATTTTAAAAGTCAATTTTTCAAGACATTCACGCCAGATCTAAATGATTATTTATTAGCAGATCAGCAGATGCTACTTCCTGGAGATATGCTTACAAAAGTGGATTTAATGTCAATGGCTAATGGTCTCGAAGTTAGGGTTCCCTTTCTTGATAAAAATGTAGTGAACTTCGCCAGAAGCATCCCTGCAGAGTATAAGATCAAAGGGGCGAACCGTAAGCGGTTGGTTCAAGATGCTTTCCAAAATATTTTACCTAAAGAATTACACAATCGTCCAAAAAAAGGATTTGAAATCCCTCTCTTGCAGTGGATGAGAAATGAGTTATTATCCGATCTAGATAAAACGGTTTTCAATGAAGACTATCTGCAATCTCAAAATCTATTCAATATTGACTCTGTGATGAATTTGAGAGTTATTTTACTCTCAAAAAATCCCAATGATGTCCATGGCATTATCTGGGCTATGTATATTTTCCAAAAGTGGTACATGAAATGGATGGACAATTCACATAATAATAGTTCCTTTATGTCGAATAAAAGCTAGCTATCATCTACTTCTTCTTTTATTTGTGATATATAATTTAAAAATATGCCCTATTCTTTAGTTACTGGTGGTGCCGGGTTTATTGGTGCTCACGTTTCTCGTAGTTTGCTTGAAGCAGGAAAAGACGTCATAGTCCTCGATGACTTAAGCGGTGGTTTTGCAGAGAACGTTCCTCAAAAAGCACTTTTCATACAGGGATCGATTACGGATCATGAGCTTTTAGAGAAGCTATTCAATGATTACGAAATAGACTATATCTATCATCTCGCTGCATACGCTGCGGAGGGATTAAGTCACTTCATTAAGCGATTCAACTATACCAATAACCTTACAGGAAGTGTAAACCTTATTAATGAAGCAATCAAACATAAAGTCAAGTGCTTTGTGTTTACATCTTCTATAGCTACATACGGTGCACTACCTCCTCCTATGAGAGAGGATATGACTCCTATGCCTGAAGATCCATACGGTATTGCTAAACTAGCCGTAGAAATGGACCTGAAGGTTTCCCATGAAATGTTTGGGCTAGATTATGTGATCTTCCGGCCACACAACGTTTACGGTGAGTACCAAAACCTTGGAGATCGCTATCGCAATGTGGTTGGTATATTCATGAATCAATTAATGCAAGGCAATCCTCTCACAATATTTGGAGACGGAAGTCAGACCAGAGCTTTTACCTATGTTGGAGATATTGCCCCTATCATTGCCAATTGCATCAATCATAAGGAGTGTTATGGTGAAGTTTTTAATATTGGAGCGGATAAAGAATACACAGTAAAAGAGCTTGCCACTGCTGTTATTGATGCAATGGAGTTACAAAGTGACCTGCGCTTTCTGGATGCTCGAAATGAAGTGGTACATGCACATTCAGATCATTCCAAAATCAAGAAAATATTCGGAGAATATAGTAAAACCTCGTTGGAGGATGGGCTAAAAGGAATGGTAGGATGGGCCAAAGAGACAGGAGCTAAAAAAAGCTCAAAATTTGAAAATATTGAAATAACGGAGAAACTTCCTCCAGTTTGGTTAGAAGATTAATGTCAAAAATTCTATTTCTTACCCTTCATAGAAAAGATCGCTCGCCAGGCCAGAGATTCCGGCATGAACAGTATTTGGAATACTTAAAACAAAATGGTTTCCAGGTCACCTTTTCTAATATGCTCAGTGCAAAACAGGATAAAGTTTTCTATGGATCTGGCAATACTCTTGGCAAAGCAAGAATTGGACTTTCAGCGATGTTTAAAAGAATAAAGGATGTTTTACGAGCTAACCAATTCGATTACATATTCATTTATCGAGATGCATTTTTCTTCGGAACTTTCTTTGAATGGATGTTCGAAAAGTCAAAAGCTAAACTTCTATTCGACTTTGATGACTCAATATGGCTTCAAGATGAAAATCCTAATCAATCTATTTTTCAGCAACTAAAGAATCCGACCAAAACAGGTAAAATCATTTCTCATTGTGATTTAACAATCGCTGGAAATGAATATCTAGCAGAATATGCAAAACAGCATACCAACAATGTGGTCATCATACCTACTACCATAGACTTAAATGAATATGCTAAAGTTGACGTTGAAAAACAAAAGAAAGGTATATGCATAGGATGGAGTGGTAGTTTCTCAACAATCAAGCATTTTGAAAGTGCACTTGAACCACTAATCACAATCAAAGAGAAGTATGGCGAAAAAGTTTATTTCAAGGTAATTGGGGATAGAAACTATCAAAACGAAGAGTTAAATATCCAAGGACTTGCGTGGAAGAGCAAGACAGAGGTTCAGGACTTATGTGAAATAGATATTGGCATCATGCCTCTACCTGATGATGCCTGGAGTAAAGGAAAGTGTGGATTGAAAGGGCTCCAATATATGGCTCTGGAAATCCCAACTATTATGTCTCCAGTAGGAGTCAATTCGGATATTATTCAAGAAGGAGAAAATGGCTTGTTAGCATCCAGTACTGATGAATGGGTAGAAAAATTATCTATGCTAATTGATGATGCTGCTTTAAGAAAAAGAATTGGAAAAAATGGAAGAACGACAGTTGAGCAGGACTACAGTGTAGATGCAAATAAAGAAAAATGGCTTGCTGCTTTTAGTTTCTAAAGCCTCTTCAGCCTTCTCTTTGCTTCCTTGTATGAAGAATGACTCCTTTTTGCAGCTTTCTTTACTCTCTTATAATATGACCTAGCTAAGTCTGGATCCTTCTCTTTCTCGGCTATTATTCCTAAATGAAGTAGTGAAAAGAAATAATAACCCATTTTAGTTGCTTTAGCTTCTTCTGCATAAACCAGTCCTTTCTTGTAAAAATTCTTTGCTTGTTCATATCTCCTCCATTTTTCATTTATATGACCGAGAAAAAAACAAGCATATCGTCCGCTGTTAGCTTCATATCCAATCTTAGCACTATCTATCTTTTGCAAGATTTCTACCGATACTTTTTCTGATTTGCTATACTGACCACTTTGATACAATAGCCGAGCATAATATCTATGAAAGTAGGCGTTACCAGGAAATTGTTGATTCAAGTACCCCCCTACTTGCAATGCACCTGCAATATCCTTTTCTTCTGTAGCCAGGATACGCATTAGGTAATATTGCGCCTCAGTTCTTGAGTAGAATGCATTCCTAGCTACTTCCTTCAGTTGTTCAATTCCTTTTTTCTTATCCCCTTTAGGAAAAAAAACCATCAATGGTCTAAGCAATGGATATTCTTCACGAATCCACTTTGCATAGTAATTAAATAATGCATCACCAAAGAGCAACTCTGGGCTATATTCTTCATGCCCACTGCAATCTCCAAGGTATTTCAAAGATCTACTACCAGCCAACGCTGCTTTACGATACTCTCTCCTTTCGGAATACAATCTACCTTCAAATGCATATGCAGCTGCCAAAAAAAATGCACCTTCTATTTCATTGTAATTTTCAAGTACATTTTCAGCCAAAATTTTTGTAGTATCCATGTAGGCTAGAAACTTCTCATCCCATTCCGTCTCATTATAGTTTGGTACGATTCTCCACCAATAATTTAAGCCCTTCAAGAGATATGGAAGTGGATGCCAGGGATATTGCTTTTGCAGATAATTAAAATGACTATGAGCTTTTTCAAACTCAAAATTGTACATCGAGTTGATAGCTTCTGTAGATTCTATCTGTATGAAAGGATTAATCAGTAAACTATACCTTGAGCTATCACCATCCGACTTTGCAGATTGCCGCTGAGCAATCACTTGAGCCGAGAATAGGATTAAGGAAAGAGCAATGATATTTTTGACGTTCAAATTCATTCAACTGTAAATCTAAATGACCAATAGTTTATCTAAGTACAGAAAGCAATTTCTTGAAGAATGGTTTGACTTTAACGGTGCAGGTATGTTTTTCATTATCTGTTTAACGTATATCGCATTGCTTTTTGTAAAACGTATTTTCATTATTGACTCCATTGCAGCTTTTGAAGTTCTTAATGAGCGAGGTGAAATCTGGGTATTTGATATTTTGTATGGCATACAATATTTGAGTGTTCCCATTTTTCTTGCCTGGAAATGGACGTGGACTACACTTACACTATGGATAGGATGCTTCATGTTTGGTTATAGACTTCATTTCAATCAATTGTGGAAAATGGTCATGCTTGCAGAAATTTTCTTCTTTTTGCCTGAAATCGTAAAAGTCATCTGGTTCACAGTTTTTGGCTCAGATCCTGATTACCATGATTATATGGCATTTTATCCATTCTCAGCGATCAACCTTGTGGACTACACACAAATCGCTCCAAAATGGCACTACCCACTCAAGTCTTTAAACATTTTTGAGATTTTCTATTGGCCAATCCTAGCCTTTGGCATTTACTTCTTAGGTGGAAAAAAAATAAAGACATCAGCATACATTGTATTAAGCACGTATGTCTTGTTCTTCATTGTATGGTTAGGTTTCTATTTAGCTGTTTATTAAAAAATCATTGGTTCTCAATCAGTCGTTGATGATAAATCTTAGCTGAATATCTACTTTCAATACCTTACTGATCAATTGGTTATTGGAAATCAGGTATGATATAAGCCTGATATCTTCGGGTTAATTGCTATTTTCGCCCTTCATATTAATTTGACCATGGGATACCAAAAAATCAATATAACTACCGGCTGGATCGCCTTTCTGATTGCATTAGTTACGTATTGTCTTACCGTAGAGCCTACGGCAAGCTTTTGGGATGCTGGTGAATTTATTGCCTGTTCCTACAAACTTGAAGTTCCACACCCACCGGGTGCTCCCTTCTTTCTCTTGACTGGACGTATGTTCTCAATGCTTGCAGGAGATGATGTAACTCAAGTTGCTTTTTGGGTAAACATGCTCAGTGTGATGAGTAGTGCATTTTTCGTACTATTTATCTTTTGGTCAATCACGCACCTTGCTAAAAGAGTTTTGAAAATAAAAAAAGGCGAGGAAACAACTACAGACACTATTCTCATAATGGGGACTGGACTTGTGGGCGCATTAACATGTACTTTCTCAGATTCATTTTGGTTTTCTGCAGTTGAAGCAGAAGTGTATGGGATGTCAGCCTTCTTTACATCCTTTGTTTTCTGGGCTATTTTGAGATGGGAAAATATGACGGAAGAGCAAGACCGTGCCCGCTGGTTAATTCTAATTGCCTACATGATGGGTCTATCTATAGGTGTCCACCTATTAAATCTTGTTGCCATCCCAGTACTAGGACTCATTGTTTATTTCAAGTATTTTGAAAATGTAACGAAGAAGGGAATTATATACACACTAGCTATTTCTGCGGCTATTTTATTAATCATCTTAGAAGGAATAATTCCTGGTCTTCCATCAATGGCAGGAAAGATTGAGATTTTCTTTGTGAATAGCTTAGGCCTACCGTTTGGATCAGGCGTAGTTTTCTTTGGGCTACTTGTGCTTGGAGGATTGACATATGGAATCTATTGGTCGGTAAAGCATAACAAATACGTATTAAATACTTCACTACTTGCCTTAGCATTCATCATGATAGGCTATTCTTCTTACTCTATTGCGGTAATTAGAAGTAATTATAATCCTCCCATTGATGAAAATAATCCCGATGAAATAATCTCATTCGTCTCATACTTAAAAAGAGAGCAGTATGGCAGCCGTCCATTGTTTAAAGGACCCTACTATACAGCAAGTCTTATCGAAAATGAAAAGGGTGCTCCGGTATACATGAGAGGAGATGACGAATATGTAATCAAGGATTATAAAGTCAATCAGAAATTTGATCCTAAGCATTCGACCATATTGCCACGAATGTATAGTTCCGATGCAAATCATATAAAAAAATACAGACAAGTAACTGGCTTGAAAGAAGGTGAAAAGCCTGGCTGGGGAGATAACTTCTATTACCTGATTGTCCATCAGCTTGGGCATCAATACTTCAGGTATTTTATGTGGAATTTCACGGGTAGAGAAAGTGATATTCAAGGAGCTGGATGGGTTGGACTTGTGGGGGCATTCGATGAGATACCTGATATATTGGCGAGCAATAAAGGACGGAACGTTTACTTTGGAATGCCTCTGCTGCTTGGTTTATTTGGAATGTTCATCCAATACAAAAAAGATGTCAAGCTTTTCTCAGCAACAGCTCTGCTTTTCTTTATGACAGGTATAGCTATTGTCCTGTATCTAAATACTCCTCCTATTGAACCCAGGGAAAGGGATTATATATATGCAGGTTCCTTTTACATATTCACCATCTGGGTTGGGTTTGGAGTTCTTGCGCTATATGATGTTTTAAAGAACATCTCCAAACAAAAAAAGGTAGCTGCAGTACTTGCTTCAGTCATCGGGCTAACTATTCCAGTATTGATGGCTAGTGAAAACTGGGACGATCATGATAGGTCTGACAGGTACTTTTCTGTTGATGCTGCCAAAAACTATTTATCCTCGGTAGCTCCAAATGGAATAATTTTTACCGGTGGAGATAATGATACTTTCCCGCTTTGGTATGCACAAGAGGTGGAGGGATTCCGAACAGATGTAAGAGTAATTGTTTTGAGCTACTACAATACTGATTGGTACATTCAACAATCCGCGAGAAGAGCTTATGAGTCTGAATCATTTCCATATGGCTTAGATATTGGCTTGTACCAACAAGGTGGAATGAATGATTATTTGCCTGTTTACGAGCGAGAAGAATTAAAAGGAAACGCAATTAATGCTCAGATGTTACTCAGGTTTATATCTGAAGAAAATCCTGGTTTACAGATACAAGCAAATAGTTACACAACTTATAATACTGTACCGTCAAAAGCGCTATTCCTTGATATAGATACGGAAAAAGCTAAGCGTATCGTGCCGGAAGACATGCATGATAAGATTGTAGATAAAATGATCTTGAGAGTCAAAGGGCGAGGTTTGGAGAAAAAAGATCTAGCATTTTTAGACCTTCTAGTAAACTCTGATTGGGAAAGACCCATTTACTTAAACAACACTTCCATTGCCCAAATGAACATTGACCTAAGGGGTTATGTAGTTCAAGAAGGGATGGCTTACAGAGTAGTACCAGTATTGTCGGAAACTTCAAGGGGTGGCTACCCCGTAAATACGGAAGTGATGTATGAGAACGTCATGAACAAATTTACCTGGACTAATCTTGATGACCCGAGCATTTACTATACTCAAGATTATATGGGATTTGTACTGAACTCCAGATCAACGTTCAACACACTAGCGGAAGATTTAATTGCAGAAGGGGATTATGCGAGAGCTTCTGAGGTCTTGAAAAGATGTCTTGAAGTAATGCCAAATGAATCATTACCGTTTGATTTCTTTAGTGTACAACAAGTAGGAATGTTGCTGCAGGTTGGCGAACCAGAACTTGCTGATCATGTTGCTGAAGTCACATCAGATAATGCATCCCAATGGTTAGATTATTACTTCTCGACTGAAGGTCAAGAAACTAATGAATTGCAAAGGCAACTGCTCTCTTTAAATGAAGTTGCAAGAGCATATAGAGCGAATGGAGATCGTGAAAAAGCAGCAGCTTATGAGGAGTTATTCAATAGCTATTATACGCAGCTGCAGTCTCAGCAATAACCATTTAGAAGATATAAATCAAAAAAGGCTTCTGTTATACAGAAGCCTTTTTTATTGAATAAATATTTTTTTTTAGTTTTTCAAAAAACGAAAAGCTTTTTTGAATCGCTTTTTTTCGTTTTTAACAATTAAAAAATAATAGCCAGTTGCTAAATCTTTTACTTGTATTTTGTATTTACCTATACCCACTTCTTCAGGCTTGATTAGTAGTTTGTTCCCAATCATGGAATTCAATTCGAATTCAGTTTTTGAAGACTCTCCTTCTACTTGAACTATTATAAACTCAACAGCTGGATTAGGATAGATACTTATCTGCGTTTCCTGATCATTATTCAAACCTTCTTGTGCAGACAAAGTCCCACAAAGAATCAAGGCGAACGTTAATGTGATTAGTTTATTGCGCATATATTGAATACAAATTACGTAAAAAAAGTCAGATAGTTCCTAATGGACAGAAAATAATAATCGTTAATTAACGTTAACCACAGCATTTCACTTGCATTATTCCTAGAAAAAATTGCTTTAAACTCATTGATTAGACGTTTTCAAAATTGATCGATTTTTTATATCGATTAGTCTAAAAAATTAATTCACGAGTGAATTAACAGCAAATCCTATAAATGAAATGATATCAGAAGCTTGTATCCAAGAAGTTTTCAATCCACTCACAGCCTCATCTCCCGAAGCTCCATGAAGATAAACGCCTAACCTCAAGGCCTCAAAAGGAGTTAAACCTTGAGCTAATAATGCTCCAACAATTCCAGTCAATACGTCACCGCTTCCTGCTGTTGCTAATCCAGGATTTCCAGTTGGATTGAAAAATATATTCCCCTCAGTATTACAAACAGCTGAATAAGCTCCTTTCAAAACTACATTCACTTCATTCTCAACGCAGAAATTTCTAAGCTTTGTTAGTTTATCAAAGTCATTTTGCCATTCCCCTACTAGCTTTTTAAACTCTCCAGGATGAGGTGTCAAAATTGATTGTTTAGGAAGATGCTCTAGCAAATCCTTATTCTCCGAAAGAATATTTATTCCATCAGCATCAATCACCAGTGGCTCATCATGAGTTTTTATAAACCCCCTAAATGAACTTACGGTATTCAACTCGGTTGCTATACCCGGACCAATTGCCACCACATCGTTAACCTTCGGGATTGACTCAATATGAGTTTCACCTTCATCAACGGAAACCATTGCCTCAGGAATTGCAATTTGCAAAGCATCAATACCACAATGAGGAGTATGAACATTGACCAATCCAACTCCGGCCCTAAAAGCGGCTCTTGCGCATAAAATAGCGGCTCCAATTTTTCCTACACTACCAGCTACAATCATAAGTCTACCCACCTGATTCTTATGTGTAAACCACATACGTTGAGGAACTAGGTTTATCATTTCATTTTTGGTTGTACAGAAAAGATTGGTTGGTTGTTTAGCTATGAAATCCTCATGTAACCCAATATTGATAGTACTCCATTTTCCAGTATATCGGCGGTAGTCTGGGAGGAAGAAAGTCAATTTGGGCATCTGAAATGAGATTGTACAATCAGCCTCAAATACCGCATCTTCTTGTAATATTGGCTTATCTACATAAAGGCCTGATGGAATATCAATAGATATTTTTTGTGCTTTCTGAGCATTTAAATATTCAATTAGTTTGGCATACAATCCTTCAATAGGTCTTGTTAGCCCAGTACCAAAAAGACCATCAATAATAATTGAATGACTGTCTATTTTCGGAAAAACACTGAGATCAGTGATACTTCTATATTTCTTTAATCTTTTGAGGTTAGTCGTAAAATCATCACTTCCTTCTGTGATTTCTCCAATTACGAAAGGGAAAATAGTCCATCCGTTGTTCTTTAGGAGTCTTGATATCGCTAGTCCATCACCTCCATTGTTCCCTGTACCGCAGAAAATATAGACTGGTTTTTTCTCAGGATGTAATCTGAGGAATTGACTTACAAAAGCACTACTAGCCCTCTCCATCAAATCAACAGATGAGATAGGCTCGTTTTCGATCGTGAAATTGTCCGCGTTTCTAATCTGTTCTGCACTAAGAATTTTCATCTTGATTACCTGTCTACCTCACCCATATTTAAATCCATTGAACCTAAAATTGCAAATAAATCTGCCAGCATACATCCCTTACTGATATCTGCTATAACAGAGAGATTACTAAAACTAGGTGACCTGGCTTTACATCTCAATGGCTGATCCGCTCGACCATCCGTTCGAAAGAAAAAGCCTAATTCTCCCTTTGGATTCTCAGCTCTAACATAAAAATCTTGTGCTTTCGGCCTAATTTTTTTGGGCACTAAAGCTCGGGGATCAAATTCTTTCGTTCGCTTATGTTCACCCAGAAGCTTTTCAACGCATTGCTCAATGATTTTTATTGACTGCCAGCATTCTTCGTAACGAACCCAGTTACGATCCCAACAATCTCCAACTGTTCCTACTTTCCCAGTACCAACAGGAATATCAAAATCTATTTCTGGGTACACGCTATACCCATCAATTTTGCGTAAATCAAATTTTAACCCTGAACCTCGAAGCATAGGTCCATTGATGCCATAGTTGATCGCTAAATCGGCTGGAAGTACACCAATACTTGCTGTCCTCTCAATAAAAATTTTATTATTAACAAGCAGAGTTTCAGAATCTTTAAGCTTAGGCTTCAGATAATCAACGAATTCTTTCGCTCGTTCTTCAAAACCAACAGGTAAATCATAAAAAAGTCCCCCTACCCATATATAATTATAAAGCATTCTCGCTCCACTTGCCCACTCCAACATTCTGAGTATATGCTCACGATCACGCATCATCCATAGGAATGGAGTGATAGCTCCGATATCCATCCCGAAGGTGCCAATAGCTATAAAATGAGAAGCAATTCGATTGAGCTCTGCAACGAGTACTCTGATATATTCTATCCGTTTTGGAATTTCTTTGTCAATCCCAAGCATTTGCTCAACTCCCATTACAAATGCCCATTCATTGTTCATGGCGGCTACATAATCCATCCGATCTGTATATGGAATGGTTTGATTGAAAGCTAGGGATTCAGCGTGTTTTTCAAAGCAGCGATGTAGATAGCCCATGTGTGGGACAACATCCACAACGATCTCTCCATCCGTGACCACCTCCAGCCTTAATACACCATGAGTAGATGGATGCTGAGGGCCTAGATTGATGATCATCTCCTCTGTCTTGAGGTCTGATTCTTTATACTTAAGGGGTTCTGATTTTATTAAAAATGATTCTGCCATGACTTAATATTTTACTTTAACATCATGGTATTTCTCTGGCTCCACATAATCCTTCCTTAACGGATACCCTTTCCAGTCATTTGGAAGTAAAATTCTTCTTAGGTCAGGGTGATTATTGAAGTAGATACCAAGCAGATCATAAGCTTCTCTTTCATGCCAATCTGCAGTTTTCCAAATTTCTGAAACAGAGTTTATAAGTGGGTTATTCCTATCTAGGACTACTCTCAACATTAAGTGCATATCAAATGGAATACTATAAAGATTATAGATGACCTCCATTGAGTTTTTTTCTTCCCCATTATCCAATCCAGTGAGACATGAAAGGGAATCGAAATAGGTGTTCTCATTTAAGTGAAGAAAGCTGCACAATTGGTAAATGGAATCTGGCTTTATTATTAGTGTGGTTGGAGTAGAATCTAGATCCTCTCCAAGAATTGCTTCGGGTAATTCTTTCTCTATTAAAGATTTAATTTCTTCAAACTGCATCCTTGCTCATTAATTTTTCCAAAGCCTTAGGTCTTAGTACGGACTTTGTTCTGATCTTCTCCTGAAGCTTTAAGAAACCTCCAATTAGTGCTTCAGGTCTGGGGGGGCAACCAGGCACATATACATCTACAGGAATAACTCTATCAACGCCTTTGACCACATGGTATCCATGTTCCCAATACGGTCCTCCGCAATTGGCACATGAGCCCATAGAAATAACATACTTGGGCTCGGCCATCTGTTCATACAAACGCTTCACACGATCTGCCATTTTGAAAGTAACTGTACCTGAGACAATCATGACATCAGCCTGTCTAGGGGAGTTTCGAGGGATAATTCCAAAGCGATCAAGGTCATAAGCGGAGGAAGCTGTAGACATAAACTCGATAGCACAACAAGCCAACCCAAATCCAACAGGCCATAGACTACTTAATCGTGCCCAGTTTAAAAGATCATCTAGCTTTGATACAATTATTCCTCCTTCTCCAGACTTTAACTCTCCGATTGTTAATTCTTCTTCTTTCATTTGAATTTTTCGTATGCCGCTGCTGGTATTTTCGATTTGAA
This sequence comes from Marinobacter alexandrii, assembly GCA_039984955.1. NCBI lineage: Bacteria > Pseudomonadati > Pseudomonadota > Gammaproteobacteria > Pseudomonadales > Marinobacteraceae > Marinobacter > Marinobacter alexandrii. The sequence goes on along the minus strand of JBDWTN010000007.1, from coordinate 3,036,123 downwards.
ATCAGAACCCTTTGGCTTTGGCCTTACCCACTCCAACATCCCCTTTGCCCAAACATAAGCCAAACCTATCAGCAGAATTCCCACAAAAATAAATGTCTCCACCATGGAGAATGTACCCCATAGTCCATCTGTAATCTCTATTAGTTGCTCATCACCAAAAACTGTAGCCCAAGGAAACAAGAAAACCAGTTCTGCCTCGAACAAAAGAAATATCAAAGCAACGATGTAGAAACGCACATTAAACTGTCCCCATGCAGTCCCAGAAGGCTCTTCCCCAGATTCGTAAGTTGTCTGTTTTTCAGGTGTTGGCCGCTTTGGTCTAAGAACTTTTCCAATCAAAAGGGTTACCATCAAAAAAGCAATACCTCCGATTAAAAAAAGTAAAACAACGCCAAAACCAGTGATTTCGATCATGATGGGAAATTACACGGAATATGTGAAATATTTATATGGAATAAAGCCTTATCAGCTTAAAATTTAAGAGGGTCAAGGTGCTTAAAATGACCATTTTGCTTGATTCGTTCTTGAGCATTATGTGCTCTTTCAAGAGCAGGAATAAGGTTTTCTAAATGATTAAGACTAAAAGCTAAACGTTCATTTTCTGTAGGCATGTCTAACAAAGAGTATTCTTCTTCAGACTTTAATCCAATCTTATGTCCAATATCGTATACCGATGTGATAGCTGAAATGTCTGGGACGTCATCTTCGCCTAGCCAGCCGAATAGTCGTGCGACCATCTCTTTAAACTCATAAAGCAAGTTCAGATCGGTGGATTCATCCTTTATAGGCAGATATTTAATCTTACCCCCCGCGTACTCAAAGTCTCTCCATGGATTCCAAAAATCTTCAACTTTAAAAACCTTTAAAGCCTTGGTTTTAATATCCATTCGTCCGTCCGAATACTTCTTTGTAACCTCAACAATCTCTACTTCAGTACCTAATTCTATTTTATTTAAGACAAATGCTGGAATACCAAAAGTGTCATTCTGTTCTAAACAGTCATTAATTAACGCTTTATAGCGGGGTTCGAAGATGTGTAGATTAACTGCCTCACCTGGAAACGCTACGATATTCAAAGGGAAAAGGGCAATTTCTCTCATAGGTCAAAAACTCGGAAGTGCGAAAATAGTTTGGTACTTTCGATCATTCATGAAGATCATTAGAATAAACAAAGGTAAAGCAGTGAATTTACCTATCCGATTTGTAAGCATCATTCTGATGGTAATTGTCACGATCAAACTGATGTATGAACTCCCGGAACCATGGTCTATTCTTGTCGCAATAATAGTTTCGTCATTTGTTCCTGCCATTTGGTTTGCCTCCAATGTGATTATCATCAATGAAGAAAATAAGACATTGTATGATGGGGTATTTGCTATGGGTCGCAAATTTGGCAAGCCTACCAAATATGACTCAATTGAAAAAATTTTTATCAACAAAGTAAAGACCAAACAAACGATGTATTCACTATCAAACCAACAAAACATTGTTAGTAATCATGAGTATCGTGCTTATCTTAAGTTAGACAATGGAGATAAGTATTTCTTATTGAGTCATCCATTAGAAGAGAGAGTTGAAGAAAAAGTGACAAAAATCAGCAAGAAGCTTGGGATAAGCTAATTTGTACTCTTCTGCTCAAAGAAATTAAGATTCCCTAAAATAATGAATTCTCATTTTTAGATTATCCGCAATCTGAACAATCGAGGTGTTGATCGAGACATTCCTTTTACTTAAAGAAAAAACAGACGTCCAAGTGTTATTCCGGCTATTATTGATTGAAATAACCATCAAAAAATAGTAGTAAAATGGAAAAAAAGACATTAAAAAACCTTAAGTATGGAAACTTTGATGTAGAAGTATATCAAGTTCAAAACTACCCTGTTTTAGTATATGCAATGAAAGGTTTCATGGCAAAAAATCACATTGGCCAATACATTAATGACCTACTTGAGTTAGCTGAAAAACATAGACCTAAAGCTATGATTGCAGACTCAAGTCAAATTAAAGTTTTAAGTGCAGAAGTTCAGGAAATAATAGTAAGAGACTTTTGGCCCAAAGTAGCAGAAATGGGACTCCTATACAATCCTGTTGTGGCTCCTAAAAGTTCATTGAGCTCTGGTTCAATAGAACGAATGGTTCACAATACACAGACGATAAGTCTTTCCAATGGAAGTCAAATGGAAATTGGGACTTTTGATTCTCCGGAGAGTGCTTTTGAATGGGTGGTTGAAAAGCTTTGATTTATGAGAGAGCTTGAAAACTTACTTTAAGTCTTAACACTAGCCATTTGTACTATTTGACTCTAATGAGTCAAATAAGTCTTGGGAAATATTTTTTGGCCTTAATTACTGATTTGATTTCATCTAAATAGAGCTTCGCCAGTTCTTTTGAAACTCTATTCAAACTTCTGTGAAAGTAGAAAATCAAAAAAATGAAATATTTTTCTATCAGTACATTAATAAGCTTAGCTATAGTACTCCCAAAATTTTAGCTTTGTCTTACCCAAAAATTTAAAATGGCAAAATTTCATACCCTTAAAGTAGCAGACCTTAAAAGACCGACGGAAGAGTCCGTGGCAGTCACTTTTAATATTCCTGATGAGCTAAGAGAAGAATTTAGCTTTATTCAAGGGCAACACCTGACGCTCAAAAAGGACATTAAAGGAGAAGATACTCGAAGATCTTATTCAATCTGCTCATGCCCAATTGACGAGACTATCACTGTAGCAATAAAAAAGTTAGAAGGCGGTGCTTTTTCAACATACGCAAATGATCAGTTGGCCATCGATGATGAGATAGAGGTGATGGCCCCCCATGGTAAATTTCATGTGCCGTTGGATCCTGCAAGCAGCAGGTCATATGTAGCCTTCGCGAGTGGTAGTGGGATCACACCCATTCTATCCATTATTGAAACTACTTTGAGGACAGAGCCGGAAAGCGAGTTTATCCTCTTCTATGGCAACCGAAGAACCAGTACAATCATTTTCCAAGAAGAGCTAGAAGGGCTAAAAAACAAATACATGGGTCGGTTTAGCCTGTACCATATTTTGAGTAAAGAGCGACAAGAATCCGACCTCTTCAATGGAAGAATTGACAAAGAAAAGATTCGATCCTACGCTCGATTATTCTTCAATACGGAATCTGTAGATCATTATTTTACTTGTGGACCCGAAGAAATGATGCTAGCAGTGCAAGATGAACTTCGTTTGCTTGATGTTCCAGATGAACGTATTCACCTCGAGTTATTTACTTCTCCAGTTGGTAAGCTAGGATCTCAAGAAAAAGAAATAAAACATGAAAAAGCATTAGCTGAAATCACAGTTATATTGGATGGGAATAGTATGACCTTTCCCTACAATTCTGACAAATCTATATTGGATGTAGCTTTTGACAATGGTGCCGATCTACCCTATGCATGCAAAGGTGGCGTTTGCAGTACATGTGTCTGTCGAGTGGAAGAGGGAGAAGTTGAAATGGATGTCAACTATGCTCTTGAGCCAGATGAACTTGAAAGAGGATTAGTACTTAGTTGTCAGTCATACCCAAAAACTGAAAAAGTAAAATTGAGTTTTGATGTTTAGCTACCGAACAAAGGTCAATTCAAACGTGTTAATTAACTTTGAAACAAAGGATTAGAAGATGGATATAAAGAGTTTAGAAGATCGATTCAACGAGAAAATAGATAAAGACATCCGTATCGAACCAAAAGATTGGATGCCTGATAACTATAGAAAGACATTAATTAGACAAATGTCTCAACATGCTCATTCTGAAATAGTGGGAATGTTGCCTGAAGCAAATTGGCTTACAAGAGCACCTTCTTTACGAAGAAAAGCAGCAGCCCTTGCCAAAGTGCAAGACGAAGCAGGTCATGGGTTGTATCTGTACAGCGCATGTGAAACGCTAGGCGTAAAGCGTGACAACTTATTTGAAGATCTTCACTCTGGAAAAGCTAAATACTCAAGTATTTTTAACTACCCTACTCTGACATGGGCAGATATGGGCGCCATTGGTTGGTTGGTAGATGGTGCCGCAATTATGAATCAAGTACCACTTTGCAGAGCTTCTTATGGTCCCTATGCAAGAGCAATGGTGCGTGTATGTAAAGAAGAATCCTTTCACCAACGTCAAGGCTTTGAAATCATGCTTACACTCAGTAAGGGGTCTGAAGAACAAAAACAAATGGCTCAAGATGCCTTAAACAGATGGTGGTGGCCTTCTTTAATGATGTTTGGCCCAGCTGATGAAGCTTCTACACATACTGAGCAATCAATGCGTTGGGGAATCAAACGATTTACCAATGACGAACTTCGTCAAAAGTTTGTAGATGCGACTAAGCCTCAAGCGGATCTAATAGGGTTAACACTTCCTGATCCCGACTTAAAGTGGAATGAAGAAAAAGGTCAACATGATTTTGGAGCAATCAATTGGGAAGAATTTTTCAATGTGATCAAAGGAAATGGCCCTTGTAACAAGCAAAGAATCGACGCAAGAACAAAAGCTTGGGAGGATGGTGCTTGGGTGAGAGAAGCTGCAACTGCTCACGCTGAAAAGAAAATCAAGACTAAGCAGCAAGCTGCATGAAGTTGATTTGTTAAATAGTTAATTAGTGAATCAAAGCATATCTGATTTAGAGGTTTGGAAGAAAGCTCGAGTCTTTCGAAACGAAATTTCCGAGTTATGTAAAAGCTTTCCTAATGAAGAAAAATATAAATTGATAGATCAAATAATACGATCATCTAGATCAGTTTCAGCAAACATCGCTGAAGGTCATGGAAGATTTCATTTTCAAGAGAACATCCAATTCTGCAGAACTGCGAGAGGAAGTTTAATTGAGACTTTTGATCATTTAACTGTAGCATTGGATGAAGAATATATTGACGAAACAATTTTCAATGCCCACAATGCTCAATATGAAGAATTGATAAAAATGTTGAACGGTTACATTAGCTATTTGAAAAAGAGAAAAGAAAGCAGTTAGAAACTAATTCACTATTTAACTAATTAACCAAAACACTAAGAGATATGAAAAATTGGCCCCTTTGGGAAATATTTATTCGAAGTAAAGCAGGCCTAAACCACAAACATGTGGGTAGCCTTCATGCTTCTGATGAAGAAATGGCTATTCAAAACGCCAGAGATGTTTACACACGAAGGAACGAAGGAGTAAGTATTTGGGTAGTAAAATCTGAATACATTATTGCATCAGATCCAGATGATTCTGATCCGCTTTATGAACCTGCAAAGGATAAAGTCTATCGTCATCCTACTTTTTATGATCTGCCAGACGAAGTAAAACATATGTAGAAAATGTCACCTGAATGTATTCCAGGTTAATAGATTCTGAAACAAGTTCAGAATGACTGACAATGGTTAAACTATGAAAAACGAAAACCTATACAACTACACCTTACAACACGCAGATAATTGCCTAATCCTTGGTCAGCGTTTAGCTGAATGGTGCGGACATGGTCCTATTCTAGAGCAAGATATTGCTATGACTAATATTAGTTTGGACCTCATCGGTCAAGCAAGAATGTTATACCAATATGCCGCTGAAATTCAAGGAGAAGGAAAATCCGAAGATGACCTGGCTTATTTACGAGATGCTGGCGGTTATAGGAATGTGTTGTTAGTTGAGCAACCTAATGGAGATTTTGCTCATACTATCTTTCGCCAATTTCTTTTTGATACATACAGCGTCAACTTTTATGAAGCTCTAATGGAGAGTCAAGATGAACAGTTAGCTGCTATTGCCGCTAAGTCTCATAAAGAGGCACTTTATCATGTAAAGTGGAGTGGAGACTGGGTTATTCGATTGGGAGACGGAACTGAGGAGAGTCAAAACCGTATAAAAGAGGCTGTAAGTAATTTGTGGTCATATGCTGGTGAACTTAGCAACCCAAATCAAACAGAAACCAAGGCTATGGATGAGGGCTATGGTATTGATATGACTATTTTAAAAGAAAAAAGAGATATTAAGATCCGTGAAGTGCTCATCGAAGCAACTCTTGAGGCCCCTGAAAGTACTTACGCTCATGAAGGTGGAAAAGATGGAAGGCATACAGAGCACCTGGGCTTTATACTTTCTGATCTTCAATTTCTCCAAAGAGCATACCCTGGCCAGGAGTGGTAATACTATCATGTTGAAAATCATTTCAGATAATTTTCAACAACATGCTACTAAAATTCCTGCTTTTTGTGATGGAATGAAAGCATTCGATTTGAAACATCTCTTATTTGTAGATAGTGGACTTTCGTGTGACACATTCAACATCATCTATATTCATCGTTCAGATGTAACTAAGGAAGAATTAGTTGAAGCACTGAACTATTTCAGGTTAAATAAATTGGACTATTGCATATGGGTCAATCAAGAAAGCTTATGTTCTAATGTCGAGAGTCTATTTAAGAGTTTCAACATTGAAGAAAAGGCAAGTGAAGTTGGGATGGCATTAGACTTGAAAGATTATCAGTCAATTTCGGACGAAAAATATGAGAATATAAAATCAGTAAAAGATTCGAAGACTTTAGCAACTTATGCAAATATCATAGCTAAAAACTGGACGCCAGCGGATCAAAATATTCTTAGCTATTATGAAAAAACTGTTAATTATTATTTGGATCCTGATAATGGCATTCAGCTCTTGATTTACTATCATGATGGCCAACCTGTTTCTTGTGTTGAGCTTTTCCCATCAGATAGTAAAACTGTCGGATTTTATGGTTTTGCTACACTTGAAAAATATAGAGGAATGGGTATTGGAACCACTTTATTAACTTTTGCATTGAATATGGCAAAGGATTTAGGCTTTAAAAACGCCATCCTTCAAGGGACAAAAGATGGACTAAACATTTACATGAAGTTTGGGTTCAAGGATTATACAACCTATTACGAATTTGCATAATGGTACTTGAAAAGAGTCATATTCTCGAATTACTTCAAGCTGTAACTGATCCAGAGATTCCTGTTATTTCTGTATTGGACTTAGGAATCGTAAGAGATGTCATCATAGATGGCGACAATCTGGAGGTGATTATCACTCCTACTTACTCAGGATGTCCCGCAATGTTAGAGATTGAAAGAGATATCAATAACACGTTAAAAAAAGAAGGAATTGTAAACTTCAAAATAACCACCGTCCTCTCCCCTGCATGGACTACTGAATGGATGAGCGAAGAAGGAAAGCAAAAACTTAAAGAATATGGCATAGCTCCACCAAATCCCACCAATCCTGAAGATATAGAATGTCCTCAGTGTGGCTCAAAAAACACTGAATTATTAAGTCAATTTGGGTCTACAGCCTGCAAATCATTGTTCAAATGCAATGATTGTCTGGAGCCATTCGACTACTTCAAGTGTCACTAGTTTTGGTTGATTGGTAGATTAGTTAAATAGTACAAGACCTAAATGAAACTTACGGACCTTGAAATTTGGAAGAAATCTAGAATGTTTCGAAATGATATATCGGCATTATCAAAATCATTTCCTGATCATGAAAGATATAAACTTAAAGACCAAATTGTTCGGTCATCCAGGTCTGTAACAGCTAATATTGCAGAGGGTCATGGCGGATATCATTATCAAGAAAACATTCAATTTTGTAGAACTGCGAGAGGAAGTCTTGTTGAAACTTTTGATCATTTGACGGTAGCTCTAGACGAAAAGTATCTCACTGAACATGACTTTAGCAAGCTTATTCCTTTGCATGAGGAACTAATGAAAATGATAAATGGATATATAACTTATTTGAAGAAACGAAAAAGTGAAGGATAAATACTACTCCACTCATCAACTAATAACTAATGTCACTAATAACTACTAAGAAAAACAACATTGGCATCTTGACTTTCAACCGTCCAGATGTTTTCAATAGCTTCAATAAAGAACTTGCTTTAGCTATTCAAAAAGTCCTAGAGGATTATGCGAACGATCCGGAAATTAGAGCAATCATGCTAACAGGAAACGGAAAAGCATTTTGTGCAGGACAAGACCTTCAGGAAGCGATCGCGGACAATGGGTTAGAAATTGAACAGATTGTAGATGAACACTACAATCCAATCATCAAGCAACTAAGAAGTATCGAGAAGCCAGTTATTGCTGCCGTAAACGGAGTTGCCGCAGGTGCTGGAGCTAACATTGCCCTTGCATGTGATGTAGTTGTTGCTACAGAATCAGCGTCATTTATTCAAGCTTTTAGTAAAATTGGATTAGTCCCAGATAGTGGAGGCACATTCACACTTCCAAGGATTGTTGGTTTTGGAAAGGCTTCCGCATTAATGATGCTTGGAGACAAAATATCCGCTACTGAAGCGGAACGATTAGGTATGATCTACAAAGTAGTTAGTGACGATTCCTTTATGGAAGAAGCTAAAGGTGTGGCTCAGAAACTAGCAAATATGCCTACAAAAGGATTGGCCTATACCAAGCACTTATTAAATCAATCATTTGTCAATAACCTCGATGAGCAGCTGGAGCTAGAAAAAAAATGGCAGTTCAAAGCGACTCAAACGGATGATTATAAAGAAGGGGTCAATGCCTTCATTGAGAAAAGAAAACCAGAATTTAAAGGAAAGTAATGCCAAAATTAAGCGTAATAGGAGCCGGAACCATGGGAACGGGTATAGCCCAGGTAGCTGCCACAGCTGGCTGGGATGTTATTGTTAATGACACAAACAATGAAATTCTTGAGAAGTCATCAGCTAGCCTGGTGAAAGTGATGAATAGATTGGTTGAAAAAGAAAAAATTGATCAAATAACTGCTGACAAAATTCTTGGGCGAATTGATTTTACCCAAGATCAACAGTTCTTCGAGAATTCAGATCTGGTGATAGAAGCCATTGTGGAAAACCTGGAAATCAAGCAAAAAGTATTTAGCGCTGTAGAAAAAATTGTTCGGGAGGATACAATCATTGCTTCCAATACTTCTTCGCTTTCTCTTGCCTCCATTGGAGCTTCATTAGAAAATCCCTCTCGCTTTGTAGGGATCCACTTTTTTAACCCTGCACCACTTATGCCTTTGGTAGAGATTATTCCTGCAGTGCAAACAGCCTCAGAAACAACCAAGCAAGCTAAGGAGTGGGTTGATAGCTGGAAGAAATTAACAGTATTAGCAAAAGACACTCCTGGATTTATCGTCAATCGAGTAGCACGTCCTTTCTACGGTGAATCACTTCGAATTTATGAAGAAGGAATTGCCGATTTCCCTACGATCGATTGGGCGATGAAAGAATTGGGAGGATTTCGTATGGGGCCATTTGAATTAATGGATTTCATTGGGAATGACATCAACTATACTGTAACTGAAACAGTCTTTCAATCTTTCTTTTATGACTCTAGATACAAGCCATCGTTCACACAGAAGAGAATGTCTGAAGCTGGTTTTTTAGGTCGAAAGTCCGGAAGAGGGTATTATAATTATGCAGAAGGATCTGCAAAGCCAGAACCCAGTAAGAATGAAGAGGTAGGAAACGAAATTCTAGATCGTGTACTAGTGATGTTAATCAATGAAGCTGCAGATGCACTTTTTCTAAACATTGCAAGCAAAGAAGATATTGATGTGGCGATGACAAAAGGTGTGAATTACCCAAAAGGTCTTTTGAAATGGGCAGATGAAGTTGGAATTTCATGGTGCGTAGATAGATTGGATGCACTTTATGATGAGTACCGAGAAGATCGATATAGATGTAGTCCTTTATTGAGGAGAATGAAAAAAGGAGAAAAAACGTTTTATTAACGAAATACTTCCTTCGTCAGTATAGCAGAATCAACTATAGATTGTCATTCTGAGTGTAGCGAAGAATCTACAAGAAATGAAAACCAGCCCCGAAAAAATAGTAGCTGAAATGATGGCTAACGACACCTTTAGTCAATGGCTAGGTATAGAAGTGTTGGATGTGAGAGAAGGATTTGCTAAAATCAAGATGATTGTACGCAATGAAATGCTCAATGGACATGGAGTTACACATGGAGGCATTTCTTTTTCCTTAGCAGATAGCGCATTTGCTTTCGCATCTAACAGTCATGGTCAGAAAGCGGTTTCCATAGAAACTTCCATCAACCACATCAAACCTGTGTTTGAAGGAGATGAGCTTATTGCAACTGCTGAAAAAGAAAGCACTTCCAGAAGCTTGGGACAATATTTGGTTAGGGTGCATCGAGGGGAAGAATTGGTAGCATTGTTTAAAGGAGTAGTTTTTCGAAAACAAGAGGAATGGCCGATTAGTTAATTTGAAGATGAGTCAACCTTAGAATTTTAATCATCTAATTGCGAAATCTGCAATTTTCACATCAATAAAATGAACATACAGATACCTGATCATATTGCAACAATCAAAAGTTACCAGCCTGGTAAAACCATTCCTCAGCTCCAAGAAGAATATGGTTGGGAAAGGGTGGCCATACTTTGGAATAATGAAAATACGCTAGGTTACTCACCTAAATCCAAACAAGCGGTGATTGACGCTTATGAAAAGATCAATTATTATCCAGATCCATTGAGTATGGATTTAAGAGGAAGACTCGCCAAGAAATTTGGCAAATCAGAAAATCAGATTGTATTAGGAAATGGTTCTGAGTCTGTTTTAATGTTGGCCATCAGAGCTCTCTGCTCAGGAGAAGATGAATTCTTAACTTCAGAAGGAGGGTTTGTAATCATCTACAATTGGGCACGCATCAACAATGTACGTTGTGTAGCTATGCCGATGACTGATGGGTATGCTTTTGATCTTGATTCTATTAAAAGTAGAATCAATCGAAATACAAAAGTTATCTATCTCGCCAATGTGAATAATCCAACTGGAACAATGATCACAAGAGCGGAGATTGAAGATTTTATGCAACACGTTCCTGATCATATTTTAGTGATTTTGGATGAAGCCTATTTTGAATACTCGGAAGCGATGAATAAAGATTTCCCCAATTCATTGAAAATGGACTATCCAAATATGCTCACATTGAGAACTTTCAGCAAAGCTTACGGAATCGCTGGAATTCGTTTAGGATTTGGAGTAGGCCATGAAAAAGTCATCGAAGCTATGACAAAAGCCAAACTTACCTTCGAGCCAACTGCCTTAGCGCAAGCAGCAGGAATGGGTGCATTGGATGATACAAGCTTCCTCAAAGAAACCATCACTAATAATACTAAGGGACTCAACTATTTCTATAAAGAATTGAATCGATTGAATGTGAGATACATTCCCTCATATGCCAATTTTGTAATGACAATCTGGAAAGACAAAGAAGAAGTCATGGACGTATTTAATGCTCTTATGGAAAAAGGAGTGCTAGTAAGACCACTACTTCCTCCACTAGAGCACTGCATACGAATATCAGTAGGCCGACCTGAGGAAAATCAACACTTTATTGAATCATTGGAAGGTATCATTTCATAAAGAAAAGCACAATCTATATTATACTCATATCGATAGTCTGTTTCAGCGCTGTTGTCAGATTTTTCACTTTTCCGGATTAGGATAGTCTAAAATCCGCGGATGGCATAGCTTTCATTATACTGCTGATATTTGGAGGCATTCTATACAAATAGACGACTTCCCGTTCATCCATTTTTTTCCTGTTTAGCCTCAAAAAAAACCTCTTATCGTTTTTGTGCGTGATATTGTGGAGTATGAATAGAATCAAGGCTTACTTCACACAACTTCCTTTTAGCCTAAAAAGCTTTTTCATTGTATCTGCTACTGTTACCGCACTCGTCACAATACAATCATTTGCGTGGATTGGGAAAGTGAAAAGCAAGCCGAATTACTGGGATAGCGATCATGTAATTTTTCCTCTAATCAATCATACTATTTGGCTTGGGTTTGCTCCCCTCTTATATGCACTGATTTTTAAAGCTAAAATCAAAAACCCGCCATCACAGTTCAATCAAATTGGTTATCTACTGGCTCTATCATTAATTTTCACGCTTGCTCATGAAGTCATAGGGGTATTGATTTACAACTTATATGTCATAGTGGTACATAAGGATGCATTATTAGGTGATCAATTCGTTTTTAGCATTACAGCAGGATTTTTCGGACTTTCAAAATCATTTTTTGAGTTTTGGATCATTTATTTCGTGCTACTTAGCTTCCACAACCAAAAGAATTTTCAGAAAGCCAAACTAAAAAACTCCTTACTTGAAGCTGATTTATTGAAAGCTCAAATGAGCGCTTTAAAGAATCAACTTCATCCACATTTCTTATTCAATTCTTTTAACACCGTCTCAGCTTTGATGGAAGAAAATGTAGAATTAGCACAACGCATGATCTCAAAATTAGGAGCTCTTTTGAGAAAGATATTGAAAGAAGCAGATACTCAAATGATTCCACTGAAAGAAGAGGTCGAATTAGCTAAGCTCTATCTGGAAGTGGAACAAATAAGGTTTGACGGGAGACTAATAACTCACTTTTCACTTGACCCTCAAGTAGAAGATATACTCGTCCCATCACTCATCTTGCAGCCGGCAATTGAAAATGCAATAAAGCATGGGTTTTATAGAAAATTGGACGATTGCAAAATCTATCTTAAGGCATCTGACAAAAAAAACTGCTTGACTATAGAAGTAGAGGATAATGGAGCGGGATTAAAAAATGAGAGTAGTTTTTCTTTTGGGATTGGATTGAAAAACATTCAAGAAAGACTCAAAAGATGTTACGGCGATCAGTTCTCGTTTTCAGCAAAGCCCTCTTCTAATGGTGGTTTCATAGTTCATTTCACAATTCAAAAAGAAGCGTTAACCAATGAAAATATCAGTAGCATTAATCGATGATGAGCCTTTTGCATTGGTAAGAATTAAAAAACTGCTTCAGGTTGATGAAGAAATACAAATTATAGGTGAGGCATCAGGAGTAGAGGATGCCGTAAAAGTCATGAAATTCAAAAGGCCAGAAATAATATTTTTGGATGTAAAGATGCCAGATGGAACCGGCTTTGACATCTTAACAAGGTTAGATCCTGATTACAAGCCTTATGTCATATTCATCACTGCATTTGATAACTATGCACTAAAGGCTTTTGAGTACAACGCCATTGATTACGTCTTAAAACCGTTCGAAAATTCTCGTTTTTTTAAAGTCGTGGAGAGAGCTAAGGAATTTATCACTCTTAGTAGATCCTCCAGAATAACTGAGCAAATTTCTGCTTTGATCAACCAAGAAGATAATGTGCCCTACGAGGATGAAAAATGTCAAATAAAAATTATTGAAAGGGGTTGGGATATTTTCATCGACCATCAAGATATTTTGATGATTGAGTCTAATGGGAACTATTCTAAAATCCATTCAGGAAATAAATTTTACTTATACAAAAAAACAATGAAAGAACTCGAAAGTGAATTGAATAACTCAGAGTTCTTAAGAATTCACCGATCCTATATCATAAACCTCAATCTTATCAAAGAGATAAAATATCTGGGTAAAAATGAGTACGCTTTTGAGATGATGAATTCATCAAAAATTACGTCAGGTCGCAGCTTTTCTAGCAAGATTAAGAGCTATTTATCCTTCAAAATTGGGAGCAAATAAGTGATTTGAACTTAAAATGATAAATTAAAAACAGTTTAACACTCAGATTCCTTATCATCACTAATCTTCAATTGCACTCAACTATGATCCGTTTATTTGGATCAGGTTTATGCAAAAGATAACATATATATCAGCACTCTCTTTTATCGTGATTAGTTGTTCCTTTCAACCTCAACCAATCAATTCTAAAGCTTCAAACCCCTTATCAATCAACTTTGAAGTTCATCACAATATCTTGATAGTGGAAGCATATGTCAATGACAAATGGGCAAAATTTATTGTGGACACAGGAGCAAGCACTTCTATTCTTGATTTTAACCAATTTAAGAAATACGATTTTACTTATCACAGAGAATTGGCTTACGGTTTAACAAGCTTCGGAGGAAAATCAGCTCTGATGAAAACTTCACCGGTGACCTTCCATTTAAAAGGACTAGAATCCATAGCGGTCTACCGATTCTCGGCCTCTGACCTGAGTGGGATGAATAGAATACTTGCCAAGGACAATCAGAAAGTACTCGGCATTTTAGGGTCAGATTTTCTTCTCAATCATAGAGCTATCATCGATTATAGTCAAAATAAGATAGTTCTTAATTACCTGAGTCAATAAGAACAAAGACATAGCACTTCGACAAGGAGCAGAATTGATATTCAATAGTAGAGTTTAAAGGTTTTGTTTCCTTTCGGAGTGCTTTTTGAAACAGTATTTATTTCAAAAAATAAGATCAAAAATTCATTGCCTTCTCGGGTAGATATTTCCAATAGCGATGTGGAACATGTTGAAGATGAAGCCTCATGTTCTTTCTTTCCTGAATACAAGTAGCATGAAAATATCGTGCCCACGCTTCCTTAAACATCTTCTCTCCCTTCGCCAATACTGCTTCATTTATTTGATGTGAAGAGACCCACCCAGCATTAGTCAGTGTGATGGTTTGCATCTCATTCAAATCATAATAAAGTCCATAGTCTCGCTTGGTATCATAGATCAGCCACTGCTGATCAGCATATCGTTTTTCAAAATGATCCCCAATGAAGGGGATGACGTCAAAATCCGGAGAGATAGTTGCCGCATATATTTCATCAATCGTTTTTTGAAAGCGAACAAACGCATGCATTCGATGGATCTCTCGGTGCATCATTTTATTAATTTGCTTCATTCTGAGAATTGACTCATCACGGTAATCTATTCTTAATTCTTTTGGACTGGAAAAAGCAGATCGAACAATATTCAAGGCAATATCCTCCGCATCCTGCAACTCGGAATGAAGCACCTTAGTCAACATCTCAATGATTCCTTTGGGAGTTTTTTGCTTAAAACCCTCAACCACTCGATTTGACTTCATTTCATCCGTGATAATCACTCTCGGCTCATCAAACAATCCTTTAGAGTAATTGTTAAGTTTTTGAATAGCTGCATGTTCAATTCTTCGTTCATAGATTTCAAAAATCGTTGTGAAAAACCCTTCTCGAGTTCCATCATAAAGTAGCAGGTCACTCATCAGAACAAATTCATTTGTCCATTGCCTTTTTGATAAATAATGGCAGATCTCACTCGATGAGGGTCGCTTGCAATCATGGGTAATGCTTTCCCTTGCACCTGCATGAAATACTTTGCTCTATTCACTGCCGCGCCCATCTTCTTTACATCTTCCAGACGCACCTTTCCATACCTTCTGGACTTCACAATCATTTGAGCAGTCTTTACCCCTACCCCTGGAATCCGCAAAATCAAATCATAAGGTGCCTTGTTGATATCTACTGGAAACAGATCCGGATTTCTCAGCGCATAAGCCAACTTGGGATCAACTTCTAAATCTAACTCTGGGTGCTTCTCGGAAACAATTTCTGACATTTCAAACCCATAAAATCGAAAGAGCCAATCCGCCTGATACAATCGATTTTCACGTTTAAGCGGAGCTGTTTTCAATGCTGGCAATCTTGTATCCTGGCTTATAGGAATGTATCCGGAATAATAAACCCGTCTTAATTTTTGTTCCGTGTAAAGGTCAGATGAAAGCTGAAGGATTTCCAGATCACGTTCAGGAGAAGCACCTATGATCATTTGCGTGCTTTGCCCGCCAGGAGCAAACGATCCTACCTTCCGATACTTTTTTCGATCTTCCCTGTTCTCATCTATTCGGCTAGTTAGCCAGTTCATAGGCTTGTACACACTCACATGATCCTTTTCCGGAGCAATTTTCTTTAAACTTCTCTCCGAAGGTATTTCAAGATTTACGCTCAACCGATCAGCATAAAGCCCAGCCTCCTCCATTACTTCACTGCTGGCTCCCGGAATGATTTTCAAATGAATATATCCATTGAACCGATGCTCCGTTCTTAGCTTTTTTGCAATGCGAATAAGTCTCTCATTTGTGTAATCTGCATTCTTGAAAATCCCAGAACTCAGAAAAAGCCCCTCGATGTAATTTCTCCTGTAAAAATTGATTGTTAAATCCACTACCTCATCAACTGTAAAAGCAGCACGCTGCACATCATTACTCTTCCGACTTACACAATAGGCACAATCATAAATACAATAATTGGTAAGCAATATCTTAAGCAACGAAATACATCGCCCATCTTCTGAGTAACTATGGCAAATTCCCATTCCTGTCGCATTCCCCAAGCCTTTACCTACATTTTTCCGATTACTTCCACTAGACGCACATGAAACATCATACTTGGCTGCATCAGCCAATATTTCCAATTTCTTCTCTACATTCATTTTCATAATACTAAATTAATTAGTATTACTAAAAATAGTATTATTTAGATGAATTTATAAGACCTGAAATAAATTCAGGGTGACGTTCTAGTTAAGGACTTTTCTCAGGAGTCATGTTGAACTCGTTTCAGCATCCTTATAAAGAACACAAGAAGAGAACAAGCTGTATTTCACCTCTTATGATAGTCGGGCTATTCGCTCTACATGGTGCCGCTACTATCCCGTCTAAGTAGCAGAGGGATTTGCCTTGAACACCATTTCTACCCCCTCCTCCAACTGCTATTCCCAACACACCTCCCTTGAAAAAGAGGATTTTAGTACAAAAATTATAATGGTTTCCAAGCTTTTTAAAACTGTCGATTTCCCCTTTCATAAAGAGGGCTAGAGGACATCTAAATATCTCATTGTCCTTGTCATTGCGCACTTGATGCGTAATCTTCTGTTTCGGCAATCAAAGATGAAGATACCGTGTCAAGCACGGCATGACTTAAGGATATAGATCCTTCGCTGCATGCAATATGTCACTTCAGTATTAAGTGTAATTATTCATTTGTGAAAGATACCTGAACAAGTCCGGCAAGTGTACTTCAAGTCCCGCACTTGTTGCGGGATCTTCTGGAACGTCCAGTAGTTATTAAGCCCACTCCTAAATAAGATTTCCCTCTCCTTTCACTTAAAAAAGAAGTATTGACGGAAGCTCAACTTTAAATATTTTGATTTTTTATAAAAACCTTATCATTACTTAAACAAAAGTTAACCATATTCGTATCTTAAACAAAAGTTAATGATATGAATCTACAGCTTGGTGTCCTTGAAGAAATCATTCTACTCATTCTGCTCGCACAGGAAAACACGTATGGCGTGGAGATCGCTAAGGCCTATGAAGAGCAGTTTGAACAAACCATTTCTTTACCTGCCATCCATGTTGTCCTAAAGCGACTAGAAAAAAAGAAGTTAGTAAAATCCAATATGGGAGAACCTACTTCTGAGCGAGGTGGACGAAGAAAGCGCTTGTACAAAGCCACTCAAGAGGGATTTAGGATTGCACATGAGCTAAAGGAGAAGCGCAACAACCTTTGGCAAGCTATCCCAGGATTTAATTTTCAAGCGATCTAACTAATCTATGGAGCCAAATCCTCCTAAATGGGCAGATAGACTGCTCCAACAAATTTGTCGTGAAGACCTACTTGAAGAGATTCAGGGGGACTTACACGAGTCTTTCTACTGGCGTGTGGATACCAAAGGAAAAGGATTTGCCCAACGTCAATTCATTAAAGAAACGCTCTTAAGCTTTCGCATTTCAAACCTCAAAACATACGATAAAATGGACCGATTACTTACACTCATGAAGAGCCACATCAAAACGGGCTGGAGGTTTCTGTGGAAAACAAAGACCTATTCCTCTATCAATATTCTGGGACTGAGTATCGGAATTGTATTTAGCTGGTTTGCCTATCTGTATGCTTCAGATCAATTGGGCTACAACAAACATATCCCCGAGTCTGAAAATATCTATCGGATGTCTACGCAAGTAAATGTCTTTGATAACTTAATCAATTTCCCGGGTTGCTCGCATGTCTATGTTCAGCAGGTTTTGGACGAACTACCAGAGGTTGATAAGGTAGCCAGATTTACCGATGACAATGCTACCATGAAACTTCCTGAAGGCACCATTGACCAAGAATACCTTATTGCAGAAAAAACCTTGTTAGAGTTTCTAGATTTGGATTTCGTAGAGGGCGATCCTGGTACATTCGAAGCATCAGACAAAGTTGTGATCTCTGAAAAATTAGCTTATAAACTGGACATTAAAGGTCGGGCAGTGGGTTCAGAAATACAACTCTTAGATTCTGCCAACTACGTCACCTATCAGATAGCTGGCGTGTTCAAAGAAATACCTAAAAACACGTCCATACGAGCAGACCTCATCCTCCCCTACGCCAACTATCTGAACGAATCTCCCACCAAGGCGACAAAAACAACCAACTTCGATCTTAGTGTCTTGCTACGAGTTAATCCCTCTACTGATGTTGAAGAATTAAAGGTCAAAATTGGTAAGTTGATGAATCCTGAGGAAACAGACCACTCATACATTGCGAGTCTCGCCCCTTTAGCATCTCTGCATCTTTCAGAGAAATATTATGCTTCCAAAGGGTTTTTACCTGGTGGAAATAGTGAGTTGATCTGGTTCATTGTAATTGCTGGGGTCATGTGCCTCCTCATCTCCATTATAAACTATGCTAATTTCAGCATCTCACTTTACATGAACAGAGCGAGAGAGGTGGCTGTTCGTAAAATCATTGGCTCTGCGAACTCAGGAGTCTTTCAACAACTGATGACCGAATCTTTTCTAACTACAATCTTATCTACTGCACTGGCGGTTGTCTTATATACTGCGCTAGCACCACAATTCTCTCTTCTCGTAGAAAAGCAGTTTGGGTTGGCTGACCTAATCAACTTACAAAACCTGCCAGGATTGTTTTTGATCATCACCTCAATTGCATTGCTAAGCGGATTTTATCCTTCACTTCTCTTATCTAAGCTCAAGATCATCAAGTCACTCAAAGGAGAGCAAAAAATTGGGAAGGGAGTTTTTGTCACTAAAACACTATTGATTGTACAGTTTTCGATTTCGATCATAATGATTGCCTCCATGTTGATCTTCAGAGGACAACTTAATTACCTGGTCAACTTCGACAAAGGATATAATGTCGATAATGTGCTCCGAATTGATATTCCAACTGAATTAATTGGAAGCGGAGAAGAGGAAGTATTTATGAATCATTTGCGAGCCATCCCTGAAATACAATTGGTCACTGGATCAAGTGGGTATGGTATGACTGGTTTTGATGACGGAGAACATCAATTCAGCTTGATGTATGGAAACATAGACAGTACTTATACAGGTGTAATGGGACTTCAAATCATTGAAGGCGAATCCATTCATGATGCTAAAAAACATGGCATAGTAGATGGAGTTTTGGTGAATCAATCGTTCCTATACAAAGTGGGATTAACTAAAAATGCAATTGGGTCGTCTGTTCCTTTTCAGGATAATTCCGTAATCGTAGGTGTGATCAAAGATTATTACGCTTTTGGTCCTGCATCTGAGCTTCGTCCAATGCTTTTCTTTGATGCCCCTGAAGAAAGATCAAATTATCAAATCATGATTAAGTCTGAAGCTGACAGATCAGTTTTAGAAGAAAAAATGGCTGCCGCGTGGGAAGCTGTGTATGATCCAATTCCGCTCAATTATGAATACATGGCCACTGAGTATCGAGAAAAGTTTGAGCAAGAGGATAAAATCTCGAAGATTGCTGGACTGGGGAGCATCATTGCCATATTCATATCAGCTTTTGGGTTGTTAGGTCTCGTGGGACTAACCATCCAGAGAAGGATGAAAGAACTCAGTGTTCGCCGAGTAATGGGAGCTGCTGATCACCAAATTGTATGGATGATGATCAAGAAATTCACTATTCCAATCATTGTGAGCCTAGTCGTAGGCATTTCGCTAAGTGCATACCTAGCAGAGCAGTGGCTAGCAGACTATCACAACCGCATCAGTTTTGGTTGGGAACATGGTGCGATCGCTGCTGTTTCAGTGATTGCTATCCTGGCCATTATCATCGTTGCACAAACAGCCAATGTTACACGATCGAATCCTGTAGTGCACTTGAAGGACGAGTAGGCTATTCTGACTGCTTTACTCCAGCACCTTATCGGCTGCTAAATTAGATAACTGATCATTCAGATCGTAAGGATTCAACTGGGTTATTTCCTGAGATCTTTCTCGTTTGAAAACCGATGGTAATAGCAGAAATCAAAATCAACATAAAGGAGGATAAAAGAATGAGTCCAATGCCTATATTAATTGAATAAGCATATCCAGATTTCCATTCCATTATTGTCAGATAGCTTACTGGAGCTCCAACTAATACAGCAATGATTACAAGCAACAGAAATTCTTTGCTTAGCAGTGTCAAAAGTTGTCCAAGATTGGCACCTAACACCTTTCTTATCCCAATTTCCTTGGTTTTGCGTACCAGTGTAATCATCACTAGTCCATACAATCCCAATACAGCAATAATGATGGATAAGGTGGCAAAAACATTTGATACCCTGCTTACTCGAACATCGTCATCATATAACGAGTCAATCTCATCCTCTAAAAAGAGGTAATCGAAGTAATTACCTGGAAAATATTGATTGTACCGTTTTTCAATAGCCTCTACTAATGCTGGAGTAACCTGCGACGAAAATTTGATGGAGAAGTTATTGCCTGTAGAATAATATGGAAGCAAAAATATAGGCGCAATTTTTCGGTGTAAAGATTCTTGATGAAAGTCTTTCATCACTCCAATGATGGTCCAGTCTTTATTGTAAAAATTAACAGACCTACCTACAGCATCTTCAGGAGAGTCAAATTTCAAAAGTGAAACTGCAGATTCATTAATAATGAAATTTTTTATTGCACCACCGTCAAAGTCATGATCGCTGTAGTTAAAATCTCTACCTGTAATGAATTCGACATTGTACAATTCTGCGAACTCATGATCTATGCTCATGTGGTTGGACGTGAGGTTTTGAGCTTCAGGATCTGCACTTGATGTAATCCTAAATATTCTTCCCATGCCCGAACCGGGCACTCTGTTAGAGATGGTGGCAATCTCTACCCCTGACAATGAACTTAAGTCTTTTTTAAATTGATCTATTTTATAGATAAATGTGCTATCCCAATTAGTCATCACGGGACCATAAACGACTATGGTATTATCTAAATCTATTCCGAGATCTTGATTGACCATATATTCTATTTGACGGGCAATAGCAATGGTTGCAGTTATGAGAATGACGGCTAGGGAAAACTGAAAAACAACCATTCCTTTTCTTAGCCAGGTTATTTCTCCTTTAAGTTGAAAACTCCCTTTTAATACATCTTGGGTACTGAATCTTGTCACCAGTAAGGCAGGATATAGGGCAACTAAAGCAAGTAAAATAAAAAGAATGCCTATCAATAAGATAGGAAAAGGTATGCCCATCACTGATGAAAAAAGGATGATAGACATACTCAAATCCAAGCCTGTCATATTATTGAAGATAGGTTGCAGAATAAAGACAAAACCTATAGATAAAGTGAGAGCGATGAAGTTTAATAGAAGAGTCTCTATGAATGACTGACGAATGATTTGACTTTTTTGAGCACCTACTGACTTTCTGATTCCTACTTCTTTTGCGCGTTGTATAGCTCTACTTGTATTGAGATTGATGTAGTTTACCCAAGCGATGAGCACAATGAAGATAGCGATATATAGCATGAGCCACACTGTCTCCCCATTCGTCACGATTGCCACTTCATATTCCATGGTATCGTCCAGGTGAATTTCATTTAAAGGTTGTAATGAAAACTTTTCGTCATTACCAGTGACTTCCCCTTCTTTGAAATACCTCAGGCTAAAATCTGCAAGTTTGTTATTTAAAGATTCAGGGTTGACGCCCTTTTTGAGTTTGATATAGTGATAAAAATCAGACCATTCCCAACTGGTATCGGCACCCTGCCCTTCAATGGCAATAAACGACTTGTAAGAAGTAATGAAATCAAATTGTAAATGGGAATTCTTGGGGGGATTTTCCATGATTCCTGTGATCATGAAAGATGTTGGATAATTGAAATTGATAGGCTTACCAATCAAGTCGGTTATATTCTCTCCTTTCTTAATCAATTTTTTAGCAAATCTTTCTGTGATTACCATCTTGAAAGCAGCGTCCAAGCACTCTTTCTTATTGCCCTTGATTAACTTATAAGAAAAGAAAGAATGGAAATGCTCATCTGCTATTAGGTAGTCACCTGTCCGATAGACTTGCTCTTCATAGTTGATGAAATTTCCAGTGCTAGGTACCATTCGAGTGTAAGCTTCAATTTCAGGAAAGTCCTTAAACATAGTGGGGCCAATGGTTGGATAAGTGATTGCTCCACGCTGAATTAGCTCTCCATTATGATATCGATCATTGATTACTCGATACATGCGATCTGCATCTTCGTTGAAGTCATCAAAACTCGTTTCAAAAAGCACATATTGAAACATAAGAAGAGATACGGTCATGCCTGCAATGAGCCCAAAGAGGTTGATGCCGGTAAATGTCTTGTTTCGTTTTAGGTCTCGGAAAGAGACTTTCAAATAGTTTTGGATAAGGGCCATATGATTGAGTTTTTTTGAGTTTTGCCTTTTTCTAAGCCTGTGATATCGAAGAAATGCCAGTGCATTTAAGAAGTAATTGAATTTCGCTTTTCTCTCCCCCTTTTTCTTGAGATCGAGAAGGAAGAGTTCCATCAGGTCGCCTTCAATGGATTCCCAGAGTGCTGGATTGCAGCATTTGGAAAGAAGCCAGATTAACTGTTTAGGTGGGGTGACTTTCATCAGTCGAATGCAACTTTAGGTATTCCCGACCATAAATTTTCCCGCATGGATCGTGACGTCCTGAGTGCAGCTTGTCCCGCTTTAGTCACTCGAAACAATAGTTTTCGCTTACCACCACGTTCTGGTGTGGGGTCGCTATACCTTGACTCCAAATAGTCCTTTTCACTGAGTCGCTGAAGTACATTATGCACCGTACTGATCGTAATGGTACGATTGCATTTTTCTTCAATTTCTTGCTTGATCAGGATGCCATAGGCGTTATCAAATAGATTTGCTACGACCAACAATGCGATCTCTTCTAGCTCTCCAAGGTTTGTTCCTTTCATGTGTTGTGTACTGTTTTATTGTTCTAATACTGCCGGCAGAATGTAGTTCTGTAACATATTCTCAACCTGTGATTGATAGGCCTGATTGTATGCTGTAGCCGTGATGATAATGACCAGTGGCTGATCTTTGAAAACAATGACTTTATTCCCTCCATTGCCATTACATAGAAAAGCTTCGTATGATTTGCCATTCACAGAAAATATCTGATTCCAGAATAAGAAGCCATAACCGGGTTGATCTGGTATTTCTGGAAAATAATTTGTCATGGTCTTGGTTACCCATTGTGATGGTAAAATTTGTTTCCCATTCCAAACACCATCGTTTTTGTAGAGTTGGCCATACTTAGCAAAATCTAAGGAATTCATTTCTAACCCTCCTCCAGTATAGGGTACATTTTGCGGGGTATAGAACCATTTATAATTAGAGATTCCCAAAGGTTCAAACAATTTTTTATCTGCAAATTTTTCTAAACCTCCTGGAACAGATTTTTCTATAATATCACCAAGAACCATAACACCGGCTGTAAAATAATCCCATTGCTCACCTACCTTCCTCGTATTATCCATAGATAAATTTAAAGTGGACTCCATCCAATTATCGGTACTTTGTATGTTATCTTCATTTCCAGGCGAATCATAATTACTGTCAGAACCATCAAATCCCGAACTCATGGTCAAGAGACTTTTTAATGTTACAAGATCTTTTTGAGTTGAATAGTTATCAAACTTGGTGAGGTCATAAAATTCGTTGAGTGTTTGATCCGTACTTTTAAGATAGCCTTCTTCAATGGCGATACCTGTTATGGTAGACGCAAAAGATTTTCCAACGGAACGTGTATCATGTAACGTATTCCGATTTGCACCATTAAAATATTCCTCAATGAGAAGTTTACCACCTTTGACAACCACAACACTGGTGATGTCCTTGAATTTATTTTGAGCGATTTTTTGATTGAGTTCTCTAATTTTCTCTTCGTCATAACTATCGCTTGATGGTTCCCAATCATTATTTTTTTCAATTGGCTGAATAGCTATTTGCTCTTCTGACACCTTCTCCGGCTCAGCCAGTTTTAAGTTGATTTCACCTTCAGCAATAATGTCACCAACAATGATTTCGTCATTTTTCAGGTATGGACGTATTTCTATTTTGAGAAGATGTGTTCCTGTTTCTAATGCAGCTTCACCACCATTTTTATAGTAAAAACGCATCCATAAAAACCGACTCCAAAAATCCGTGTTTATCTGACTTAATAATGGGACATGCAAGGTTGTGTTTTTATTTTTGTATTTAGGCGAACCAGCTCCTGTATTGACGTTCTCAGTATAAATGAGATCGCCATCTACATAGAACGAAAGCTGATAATTACCTTTTTTCGTCAATTGCTCCGCTGATAGAGTAGTGTCTAGTTCATGCAGGTAATTGGTCAATGAATTACCAAAAAATGCTCTAATGTAGAATTCGCTATCTTCTTCGATTTCAAAAGAAGATAGAAAATCACTCTCCTTGTATTTATCTAAAGGGATCACCTCAGACGTGAAAATGATTTTACCAAGGTTTGACTTGTGTATAGGGACTGTAATCCCTTCCGTTGGAACAAAACCTGATCCTTCAAGAGATGAATTTTGACCGCATGATGTTAATACAGAGGCTACATTTAGCAGTAGAATAATTGTGAAATTTCTCATAGTATTTTATTTACTCGGCTCTGTAAGTGTTAGTCCTTTTTATTTATTCGACAAAACCGAAATTAATATATTAATCGTAAATGTCGAATAAATAGTTGCGTTTTTATGAAAAGAATAAAAGTTGGAGAGATAAACTGCATTCCAACACTACTTATGCTCACGCTGTACGCCTTGTCGTGGAACAGCTCGGCTCCCATCCCGTATAGATTGCCGAGGGATTTGCCTTGAGTTAATCAAAAGAAAGGTATGAGCTATAAATTGTTAGTTTATAGCTCATGATTAGACTGTTTTCTGAGCTATAAAAAGTAATAACATCATTCTAGTATCTATCTACATCCATGTCTTTTCGACGATAGGAGAAATCTTAAGCATAGATTTCTCGCCTACTCGAAATGACAGGAGTGGACAATGAAGTCTTTCAATTATTAGCTGCGCTCTTGTCGCTTCACACCTCTCACTGCCTCAGCTGTCCATGGGTCATCGGGCCAAGAGTGTTTCGGATAGCGTCTTTTCAGTTCTTTGCGTACTTCAAAATACGTCTCATTCCAGAAGTTTTTAAGATCAGCGGTAACCTGCACAGGCTTGAATCCTGGGGAAAGCAAGTGAATCAATAACGATTGTTTCCCTGCATTAACTGTTGGTGTTTCTGCCATGCCAAATAGCTCCTGTACTCGAGCAGCTAAGACCGGTGCTTCACCATTGTCCCGATACATGATCTTGATCGATGAACCACTCGGTACTTCTATCTTGGATGGGGCTAACTTATTCACACGTTGCTGCATATCATACTCAAGCGAATTGAAGAGCACTGCATACAGGTTGATTTTCTTCAAATCCTGTGGCTTTTTGATATCATTCAGGTATGGTGAAAGCCATTCTCCATTGGTCATTGATAACGTATCTGTACTCAGGTCTGGCCAGGCCTCAGATGGCCTCCATTTTCGCAAACTTAAAATTCGATTCTGTAGCTGTTCCACATCTTCATTCCAATCCAAAAGTGTGCGCCCTTCTTTTTTGATTGCATCTACTATTGCTTGCTGCAAGTGCGATGGATCGGAATCCGCAAGCGGGACAGATTTCAATACAATACTTCCAATTCTTAGGTCTTTCGTGGCAACCAGGCCTCCATCTTCGGTATCCCATTCGACTACTTCTATCTCTTTGACACGAGAAGCCAAATCTTTCGGATTGAGAGGAGAGGCCATAAAAATTTTGCCCATGCCATCTCTCGCATCCAAGTTGGCAATCGCTAGCCATGATTCATGTGCCAGATCATCCTTGTGCCCTGCTGAAGCTATGCGTCCATTCGCTAGCTTAAACTGAGCATTGTTGCCTGGTCGAGCAAAGGCGATGCGCTCAGGAAATGCATGGGTCAATAGGAGGCCTGTTTCATAAGGATCAAACTCGTCGTTATCTGGTTCTTCATCAAACAGTTTTCGATAAGAAGCAGACACCTTTTCTATCCGATCAAATCTTCCTCCTTTTCTATTCTCTCTACGGTGCGTACGTAAAACTTCTATGCGCGTATTGATATCAATACCTGCTTCTCTTCCCAATGGGTCTCGCTCTTCCAACATTGCTGCTATATCAGCCGCTAGCGCAACCAAATCTTCCTCCTCTGCCATAATCAGCATATGTGCTAGTCTTGGATGGCACGGCAAAGCATGCATGTTTTTGCCATGCTCCGTGATTTTTCCATCCTCTAGTGCATCTAGCTGGTGCAAGGTGTCTAGAGCAGCCATCCACGCTCCTCTTGGTGGTGGACTCAGCCATGTTAATTGATTGGGATCAGTGATGCCCCATTGTGCAAGATCTAATGCTAATGATGCAAGGTCCGCCTCCATGATTTCTGGAATACGATGAGGTTGCAATCGTTCATCAGTCGCTTTGGACCACATCCGATAGCATACACCAGCACTTAATCGTCCCGCTCGTCCCGCTCGCTGATCAGCAGAATCTTTTGATATCTGAATGGTCTCTAACCGAGACAACCCTGCTTTGGGATCCCATTTCATTGTTCTACCAAAACCTGTATCCACTACAATCTTGATTCCCTCAATCGTTAAACTAGTTTCAGCAATGTTTGTAGCTAACACCACTTTTCGCTTGCCATCTCGATTCGGGAGAATGGCTGCCTTCTGCTTGCCATATGGAAGTTGGCCATATAGTGGATGCAACGCAAACCCTTTCAGCTTAGACCGAAGGATTCCTTCACATTTGGTAATCTCCCCTTGCCCTGGAAAAAATGCTAGCACATCTCCTTCATGATCTTTTGTGGCCTTTACAATCACATTGGCTGTCATCTCGGCAATCATCATCATGTCTTGATCACCCGCATGAAATACTTCTACCGGATATTGCCGCCCCTTACTCTCTACTACTTCTGCTTTAAGTGCGCTTGTAAGCTGAGGCATATCCAGAGTTGCAGACATTACCATAATCTTAAGATCTGATCGTAGTACCTGCTGCGATTCTCTACAAAGTGCGAGTGCTACATCGGCATGAATACTTCGTTCATGAAATTCATCGAAGATCACCAGCCCTATTCCTTCCAAAGAATTATCTCCATGTAGCATGCGCGTAAGAATCCCTTCGGTTACCACCTCAATCTTCGTCTGCTCACTCACCCTTGTTTCGAACCGAATGCGATAGCCAATGGTCTCTCCTGCCTCCTCTCCTATCAGTTCGGCCATCCGCATGGCAATGGATTTGGCTGCCAACCGACGAGGTTCCAGCATAATAATTTTTTGACCTTCAAGCCATGCTTCCTCGATCAAAGCCAATGGCAGCAACGTGCTCTTTCCTGCTCCTGGAGGAGCATGTACAATCAAGGTGGAAGATGACGACAGGTGATGCTTTACATCATCAATAACATCTACTATAGGAAGATCAATGGATTTTGGATCGAAGGACATAAGCCGCGAAGTTAGACACAAGTGTCTTCTATCATGAAAGACTTCCGATGTTTTGAAAACATCGGAAGTCTGATGCTATCGACAAGTATTTTAGGAAGATGCCGTGTCTAGCACGGCATGACATTTCAGTGGTTTGTCATACCGCACTTGATGCGGTATCTTCAGATGAGAATATGAAAAGAGAAAAACGCTGACTCGGAGGACCGCATGCCATACAAAGAATACTACGTTTATATTCTCACAAATTATTCTAAGACAGTACTTTATACCGGAATGACCAATGACATTGAACGGAGAATATTTGAGCATAAACAAAAACTAGATCCCAAATCTTTTACAAGAAAATATCAAGTGGATCAACTTATGTGGTTTGAGACTCATAATGACGTAAACGAAGCAATCAAAAGAGAAAAACTGATCAAGAAATGGAAGCGACAATGGAAAGTTGAGCTTATTGAGAAAGAAAATCCAAAGTGGGAAGATTTATCTAAGAATTGGTCTTGACGATAGTTCAATAAATCAGTGCCTCTTAGTAATCGAAGTTTCCAAGAAAGAAATAGGATGCCGTCAATTCCATTGCGGATCAAGCACGGTATGACAGAATGATATAATATGGCGCTACTCCAACTTGTCATACCATACTTGATACGGTATCTTCAGAATAGCAGAAAATGCGTGTTAGGCATGGTATGACACTTCCTTGCAGAGTCAAGAAATACTTTCAAGGCAAATTCTTTAGCAACCCAGACGGGATAGGCGCGACATCCCCGGACTGAAAGGGAGGGATATAGCAGATAGCCTGCCTTTGCCGGCAGGCCCGAATATCAGCAGATGTAGAAAGTGACTAGTTCTCTCCTAAGAAAGAAAAAGGCGTAAGCCCTTTGGCCCACACCTTCTTAGTCTGAGTTGGTATCCTTTTTACTCTTCGCTTTTTTCTAAGCTTCTAGTAATGAAAAAGCCTACAACCAAACCTAGCCCTCCAAAAATGAACAACATGGATGGGATCAAAACATCTTCATCCATACGTAGCGATATGGCCAGATAATTACCAATGAATACACCTGTTCCTATGCCCATAAAGAGTAAGGCGATGTTGAGGATGAACTTGGCTATTGAGAATTTCACTCCCTTGGTAGCAAACAATGAAGCGTCTACTCCTTTTTCAATGAGTGCGAGGCGCTCCTTGTTTCGGGTGGTCAGAAATACATACGCTATTCCGAAGACTGTACCGAAGAGCGCTAAGAATACTATAAGAGGTTCCATATGTTTTATTTAAATTAATATTCGAATTCAAGGTCATTGACTACCCCTTTCGGAAGGAGGTTACAAAAAGTTAAAATTTATCGTAACCGATCCTCTATTCATGTAGTCTAAGGTGAAAATGAGCATGAAGACCGAAGCTGAACTTATCGAACGAATCCTGGCTGGAGAGTGGCGCAACTTTGCGATCCTGGTGGATAAGTATGAAGCTAAAGTGTATAGTTATGTTCATTACCTGATGGGAAACAAAGAGGATGCTGAGGAGGTCGTACAGGATACTTTTGTGAAGGCGTATCGCTCATTGAGTCAATTTCGGGGTGAGGCAGCTTTTTCTACCTGGCTTATCCGTATTGCATATTTTGGATGCTTGACAAGGTTTCGGCTAAAGGTGCATGATAAAGTATCAATAGAGAAAGCTGAAACTTCTCATGCAGCAGGAGAGGATGGCCCATCAAGAAAATTGGATTTGGATGATCGAAGTGCCATTCTGGCGAAAGCATTGGATCAACTCAAACCGGATGAAAGATCTGTAGTAACTTTATTTTATTATAGTGAATCATCCATCAAGGAGATTTCAGAAGTAACAGATTTGACAATTTCCAATGTGAAAATTTTGCTACATAGAAGTAGAAAGAAGCTATTGGAGATTTTAAAAGAAATGGGAGTTAAAGAAAATACACTATAGCATGAGCGGAGAAGATCAATTTTTAAAGACCCTGTTTAAGGAAAGTGAGACTAAGCCTGTTTTAGATATTACCGAACAGGTGATGCAGCGTATCGATAAGTCATCTGAAGTATTTGAATACCAACCACTAATCAGTAAGCAAGCTTGGGTAATTATAGGTGGGCTGTTTTTTGGAACACTCATCTATCTGTTTATGCAAACAGAAAGTGTGGCCATCAAAACGCCAGAATTGATGAACGTTCTAAGCAGTGGGCTTCTTAAAGTACGAAATAACTTCACTATTGACTGGGGGGCAATGCAACTTCCTGAGATTCCTTCTACCCTGCTTATTTCTATAGCTGCAATAAACATTATTGGTATATATCTGATGGTAAGCTATCGGTGGAAGCGTGGGATGTTTAGGTAAAAAAATTCTTTCCCCTGAAGAGGATATGCTCAATAAAGACATCTACCAAGAGATAGAATAAATTATAGTATATCGTTATTCGATTGGCTTGTTGGCGTCAAAACTGATTACTGTATCTTTAATCTTATAAGATTTCTACTTCTTACTCACTCTCACTCATTTAATTAATGAGGTCTTATTTTGCATAATCTTACTAACACCACTCACTATGCGATTCTTCGTAATCCTGCTTATCTGCGCTCTAAACAGCTATGTGTTCGCTCAATCGAAAAAAACTACTTTGATTGACTCTCTTATGAAGGATGGTCAGCAATTATTAGATAATTCTCTTCATGAGGAGAGTATAAAAGTTTATAGCCGAGTTAAGGCCCTATCTATTGAAATTGACTCAATGGAGGTATTCTTTACCGCTGAAAATAGAATCATTCAAAATCTGTGGAGATTAAACAAATTAGAAGAAGCTCAAGAGTTAGCATCTAAAAACCTTGAGAAAGAACTAGCACACTTCGGACCGACTCATAAAATCGTTGGAGAGACCTATTTACAAAAAGGCATCATTTGCATGTTCCAAGGGGAAAATCAACAGGCAGTTGATCACTTTAAAGAGACAGAAAGAATCTCTAAGCCACTTGGAAAAGAGGGCCTCTCGGGGCTGAGTGCAGTTTATGTAAATATGGGATACATCTACATTCAAACCGGTAATTTCGAAGAATTACTCAAAACCTATAAAAAGGCCTATGAAATAGATAAAGAACTTTATGGAAATGATCATTTATTTGTTGCAGAAGATCTAAACAACCTTGCCTCTATATATATAGATAGAGGAATGAATGATCGTGCGATTGAGTATCTAGAGAATGCAGTAAATATTCTTGTTAGACTAAAAAATACTGGTTCTTTATATGCCGATGTTTTGGGAAATCTCGGAAAGGCTTTTATCAACACAAATCAGTTCAGAAAAGGACATGAACTTTTTAATAAATCGATTCAGATCTATACCAATCTATTTGGAGAAGAGAATTTATCAATAGCCTCTTTTTATCATACCATTTCATACGGATTTAAAGAAAATGAAAATTTTGATTCCAGTCTTTATTATTTAAAAAAGTGTCTCGTATTCGAAGAAGATCTGAAAAAATCAAATCCATATAATCAGGTTTTTATTTATCGAGATTTATCGAGATGCTATTCGGAAACAGGAGATTCCGCCAAAGCATTGGCTTACAATGACAAGGCATTTCAATTAGTTGACAACACTTCAAAATCAAGCGATTTGTATGGGATTCTTTTTGACAATAGATCGAAAATATACAGTCGATTCAAGGCTTATGATCAGGCCGTGGACCATTTAAAAAGTGCAATTGATAATTACACTCAAAATTCGAAAAGTTATTTATTCGCAACATGGAGAAATCTTGCGCTTGTTTATCGAGATAGTGGTGATTTAGATGATGCCCTCATCGCTTTACAGGAAAGCATGAAATTCAATCATTTACACTGGAATTATGAAAACGTCTATGACAATCCACCACTTGAAGGAGTAATTGATCAAGAGGATTTATTCGATGCGTTAGATATTAAAGCAGAGGTATTGAGTAGTATGTATCAAAGAAATCCTGAAAAAATAATTTTGGAAGCAGCCTTGGCAGCTTACGAATTGTTGAATAAAACAATAATTAATCAACGGATCGATTTCACTAGAATTCAAGACAAAATAGACTTAAGCTCTTATACACATCGAATTTACGAAGGTGCTATAGAATTAAACCACCTTGCGTATTTACATACAAAAAACGAAGAGTACCTTAAGAACTGTTTTTATTACTCTGAGGTAGACAAATCGGTCACGCTCAGTGAAGTTTTAAGTGAGAGAACTTTGTTAAAAGAAATCCTTGCCCCTGAAATAATTGATCTGGAACAAGACCTGAAACTAAATATCAATCACTACCATTCGATGCTACTAAATGAATCAGATTCATTGAAGATTGATTTTTATCAAAGTAGACTCTTTGTGCTAAACCAAAAGAAGGATAGCTTGTTGGAGGTTATCAAAAACAATCACCAAGACCATTTCAAATCAAGATATCGTACTTCTATCCCAAGTATTGATAAGATCCAATCTAAACTTGAGAGTAAAACAGCTGTCCTGGAATATTTTGTTGGAGACAACACTACTTACGGATTTTTACTTACGAACAAGCATTCTCTAATCCAGGTAATTGGGGAATCACAACCACTGGTAGGTCTTATAAAAGATTTCAATTCCGGTTTTGAAAATGCTGAAATGATAACAGATGATCTGCTGATAAATTCATCTTTATTGTACGATAAATTGATAATGCCTTTTGAGAATACACTCGAAAAGGAGTCCATTGATAAGCTTGTTATTATTCCTAGCGGAGCAACTCATTTGATACCCTTTGACCTACTGGTCAAGTCAACAAAAAAAGATCCACCAAAGAACTTTAAAGAAGCAGAATATTTAATTAAGAGATATTCTATAAGGATCAACTACATAGCTGATTTTCAAAACACCGATCATGTAAGATCAAATGCACCTAAGGTCCTGGCTTTTGCTCCTTCATATGACAATCTGACCGATCCCTATCGGTTGGAACAATTGACTCGATTTAGAGATGATTATGTGCCATTAAAGTGGAATGACGATGAGATTGCTACAATAAGTAATTTCTTTTCCACTGATGAAAATCAAGGAGAATCTGCAACTGAGCAAAACTTCAAAAAGAAGGCAAAAGCGTTCGATGTTCTTCACCTGGCCATGCATGCTTTTGTGGATGATGATGATCCTATGAAATCAAAGTTTGTTTTTACTAATAGTATCGATAGTACTGAAGATAACCTCCTTCATACGTTTGAATTATTCAATATGGATCTTGAAGCAGATCTGGCAATACTAAGTGCATGTAAAACGGGAACCGGTAAACTAGTTAATGGCGAAGGAGTAATAAGCTTAGCGAAAGGATTTAGCTATGCAGGTGTGCAAAATGTAATCATGAGTTACTGGCAAGTAGATGATGAATCCACGAGCGAACTAATGAGCCATTATTATGAATTACTAGCGGATGGTAAAGGCAAAAGTGAGGCGTTGAGGCTATCAAAGCTACACTTCTTAGAAAATGCAAGTCCAAATAAGTCACATCCTTTTTTCTGGGGTGCATTTGTTCTTGTTGGTGATGACTACCCATTAGTTAGGAAAAATAATCTAACGTTTATAATTCTTCTATTTAGCCTAATAGTTCTTCTCACTTTCCTCTATTTCCTTAAACAGAGATTCACGTAAAAGATCCTCAACCTTTTCCATAAAGTCAGTATTTCTTTCTTTCAGAGATTTCAGGAGATTATATGATTTCTCAATCTGATCTGTACGCAAGTAAGTAATTGCAAGATACCAATCTCGATTATCCTGTATCATTTGGCTTTCTGCATCATTAATCTGATTAAGTATGGCTAGAGCTTGATCCCAATTACCAAGTGATAGATGACAGTTTGATATAACTAGCCGGAATTGACCTGTAGGTTCTTCAACCTGAATAAGTTCATCTAGTGCAACCTCAAAATCACCTTCCAAATAAGCAAGGATTCCTTTGTTGATTATCGGAGCGTCACTCCTTGCTATCACCACTCCATCATAAGGTGTATAATGTCTTTGGAAAATTGCTTGATTAGAACTACTCTCAGGTAACACCTTGATCAGAATTGCCATAACAGATACCACCAGTAATAGGGAAGCGGCAATCTTTAATAAAAAGGATTTAGACTTTTTCTCAGGCTCACCAATTATACTCATTCTCCTTCGAAAATCTTCTACTTCATCATCCAGTTGAATGGTTTTTCCAAGTTCTAACAGAACACGATCTGGATTTGATTCTGTCAAATTGCTTAACTCTTTTTCAATTTCATCTTTTCTTGATACTGAAGTGGACGCATCAAAATACTCATCAATCAGCTTCTTTTTATCACTCATTGGTCAACTCTTTAAAAATAGGATCTTGCTTAATATTTTCAATTAATTTCTCCTGACAGTTATGCTTTCTTTTCCGTGCATAACCTTCACTGGAGAATCCTAGCTGATCAGCGATTTCTTTCATTTTTATTCCTTTAAAGAATAGTTGAAGTAATTTCTTGCAACTATCGGTGAGTTCTCTAAAGTGCTGGACATACAAATCTTGTTTCTCATTATTAATGATCATTTCCTCTAAATCGTTACCCAATTCATCTTCAATACCACTCAATTTTGTTTCGCTGTTTCTTTTTTTCCTCAATTCTGCTAGCCATTTGCGCTTTGCAATTCCAAAGACGTACGTTTCTATCGACGAGGTTAATTGAAAGTCAGATGCCTTAGAAGATCGGAAAAGAACTATTAAGGAATCTTGTAATAGGTCTTTTGCCTCCTCTATGTTACCTCCATTCCGATACACATGTGATGTGAGCAGAGGCAACAGCTTATGATGAAGGTTCTTCAGGAATTTATCATCCTTCATTAACTCATGAATATCATTTCGAAAACTTTTTTTCAACACAGGGTAACGAATTCTTTGATGAAGAAATAAAGAGACAATGCTAGCAGTAAAATCTAAAACAAATTATTAATTAAATGTAAAACAATGAGAAAACTATTAATTCTAACATTATTAGCTGCATTCATCTACTCATGTAATGATTCTTATGAGGAGGTGGAGTTAACGCCATTTGAAACTAGTTCAGTAGCATCTCAAGATATTGCTGGCTCAATCTTAAGGATTTTTCAAGCAGATTATAATAGGGGATTCACAACAGGTCAAAGTGATGGCCAAAATCTAATCGATGACACTTTTTATGAGGGTAATTGCTTAGAAGGATCACTTTTTCAAGTCGAAAACGAAAATGGATTATGTTATTATACAACTCCATCACAGTTGAATACAATGAATCAATTCATCATAGATTATAATGCAAATCTTGATGAACTCATTAGCTCCACTTCTGGTGCTACTCGAGCCTTTCATACTGGTATAAAGGAAGGGTTTAACCTGGAGGTTTGTGAGTTTGGATATAAATATGGCTATGCTACCTTTTGTGCATTCATAGGTGAAGGACCTTCTGGTCCTGGTCCCGGTCCTGGTCCTGGTCCTGGTCCTGGTCCTGACGATCCAGTAGGTGGATGTGGTGATCAGATAATCTGTAATTAAGATTCTCCAGGTAGTTTTAAATCCTCTACAATTTGTAGGGGATTTTAATTTAACTCGTTTATTTTATCAAACCTGATCTAATGATCACACCTTATCCAAGTGATTTCCTAAACGACCAAGCGCATCATCCCAGAATTTATCATAGAATCCTACCCAATCATATATCATCTTCAAGGGTTTTGGATCCGCAAGGCAGAAACGTTCTCTACCTTTTGTATTAATCGTAATCAAGCCAGCTTCCTCTAGCGTCTTAATATGCTTAGTCACTCCTTGACGACTAATATCAAATTGCTCAGATATTTGTGTAATGGGCATAGCCACACTGGCCACCACGAGTGCATGAAATATTTCACGCCTCGTGGGATCAGCTATAGCTTTAAAGATTTGATTAATGAGCGGGTTGTGCAATTTCTTCATTAAAATATTTTGTTAGTCCTTCCATGCAGGCATCCCACCCAGCACTAAAGTGATTGAACATTTCTACTGCAGTTTCACCTTCAAATTTTGATATCCCGTAATGTTCAAGGGTCAATTTAGTACCATTGCTCTGTTTCTCAAGTGTCCACTGAACAGTTGTTTCTACTGGGGCTCCTTCTACTTTCCAGCTATACTTCAGGATGTAGGGCGATGCTTCTAAGATTTTCCCTTTCACAACCGTACATCCATGTTCTTCCGATGCTGTGAAGGTATATTCATAGCCTACCTCTGGCTTAAAGTCAGCGCTGATGAACCATTTGGAAATTTCTTCGCCAACTGAAATCGCCTTCCATACTTTATCAATAGAATGACCAAATACTTTTTCTTTTTGAATACTGTCTTTCATGTGTGTAGTTTGTTTTAAAGAATTCACATGAGTATGAGCGTTATATACTTTGGTTGCCACTCGTTTCATGATCATTTCATCCTAATAGTAAATTTAATTACGCAACCATATAGTTGCAAATATATATTATGATTTTAAATATGCAACTTTTTAGTTGCATAAATGACAATCACACAAAAAAACCATCTACTTCTGGTAAATGGTTTTGAAAATACGTTACCCTTAAACCTGACTCAAGCCACCATCTACTTCCAGCTCCACTCCATTAATGTAGGAAGCATCATCAGAAGCAAGAAATAATACAGCTTTCGCTAATTCATCAGCGGAACCAAATCTGCCCAGTGGTACCTGACTTGCAAACCCTGCTCCCATTTCTTCAACTGCCTCTTGTGGCATACCCAACTTACCATAAATCGGTGTTTCTATCGGACCAGGAGCGACACTCACCGTTCTGATTTTTCTTTCTTTCAACTCGCTTGCTAGTACTCTGGACAAAGATCTGAATGCCGCTTTTGTAGCAGAGTAAACACTCGTCCCATCAAACCCTTTTTGTCCTACGATAGAAGTATTACCGATGATGACCCCTCCATCATTTAAATGCGGAATTGCTTCTTTAATTAAAAAAAATGGACCCTTCACATTGGTATTGAATTGAGAATCAAAAAATTCCTCTGTAATTTCTATGTGAGGAGAGAAATAAGCCACTCCAGCATTCACAAACAAAATGTCAATTTTTCCGAATGCTGCAACGGTCTGCTCTACTACTTCTTTCGTCTTAGAAATATCAGCAGCATCTGCCAGAATAGCTTTTACACCTCCTCCGATTTCTTTTACTGCTTCATCTAATGCTTCCTGACGTCTGCCAGTGATAACCACCTTAGCACCTTCATTTATGAATTGCTTTGCGGTAGCCAATCCGATACCGCTATTTGCGCCCGTGATCAGGGCTACTTTTCCATCTAATTTTCCCATGATAATTTTTAAAAATATTTTATTTGAAATGATCAGTTCAAATAACGAATATATGAAACAATCGTTCCAAATAAATTGGAAAAATTATAGAGAATTCAGAATTTCTTCAGTAACTCCCTGAATATCAGGATCAATCATAGAGGTAATTCGAAGACCGTGTAAGCTAGAAAAGAGATATAAAGCTAACGTATCTGCATTTTTAGAAAAATTAATCTCTCCTTCTTCTTGCGCTTGCTCAATCAAGGTTTTGAAAGAATTAACAACCTGATCTTTATTGTCAATGAGGAAGTTTCTTATGGTCTGGTTTTCAATGCTAAGCTCAGAAGTACAATTAGATAGGAAGCAACCTTTATTCTCCTTACCTGATGTGACTTCCTCTTGAATACCTTCAAATAATGATATGATCGCTTCTTTAGGAGACTTTGCCTCAGAAAAAGTCTCATTTAGATTTTTCATTTGAATCTCTTGATAGTATTTCAAAGACTCTTCAAACAAGGAGAACTTATCACCAAATGAATTGTAAAAACTTGACCGGTTTAAGCCTGTTACATCGACCAAGTCTTGCATAGACGTGCCATTGTATCCTTTCCTCCAGAAAAGGTCTGTCACTTTGCTCATGACATTGGCTTTATCAAAAAGAACTGACTTAGGCATAATTGAAACAAACGTTTCAGATACAAATTTAGTTTCTAATGAGTTTTTTAGCCATTTCCAACAACCTATCTTTTAACTCACTATTGGCATCTTTAAGCTTACTATTCTCATCCAAGACCTTACCATATAATTTAATTATCTCATCCAACAGCTGATCTCTTTCGCTCAAATCCTCTGAGTTTTTGACTTGAATCAATAGATCCAAAACTTTTGACTTTTTCTGATATTCTCCTGGACTTTCTGCCACTCCATCCGTATGATTGTCTACGCTAGCTCCGGTGAAGAATGAATCATAATTATCATCGCTCATCTCTACAGTCAGAAATTTGCCAATATTCAATTGGAACTTCTCCCCTAACTTTTCATAAAACTCCGGCTTTGCCTGAGTTTCATAAAAGTACCCAGCCACTTTTCCGCGCTTGATATCCATGAGATCGGCCAGACGCTGCTGGCTTAATCCCATTTTTTTACACACAAAACGAAGATTGTAGTTAAATACGCTCAATTTTGTAGATTAATTGTAGTTAATTGTTTTTATTGTAGATAATAACTACAATATTTGTATTAAAGTCTTAGACAAATATGTCGAAAACACAGGTAAATACACATGAACTTGTCGAGTCTGACTTTAGGAAAATTCAAAAATTGCTAATGAAGAAATTCGGAACGGAATATACACTTGACTATATCCGAAAGGTCTGCAAAGGCAAACGAAACAATCCTGACATCAAAAAAATGGCTGAAGAGTATTCAAAATTACTTCATGAAATGACCACCAAAATTGACCAACTCTCAAAAAATTAGCATGAATCCACTCGATCAATTTGAACTAGATCAAAAAACAATCAATGAACTGAAGGATCTATTCCTATTTGCTCCACCAAATGTCCTTCGTAGAAGCTTGGAGGACCTCTTTTTTCTACACCTTTCTTCTAATGAGGAGGTGAATCTTCCTAACCAAAAAGAACTGGTCAAGAATATTTACTGTCTGATCAACTTCTTGAATGAAATGGAATTGCAAAAAAGGTTTTAGTACTCCTCCCTCATTCGCTTTTAATTGCATCAACAGGATTTGCAGCCGCAGCTTTCCAAGTAGTTCTACTCACCGTGATCCCTGCAATGAACAGGATGGCGATTGCTGTAACTAAATAGACCCAAACAGGTTGATTGATTCGATAAGCAAAATCTTTTAGCCATCTACTCATCAGAAAAAAGGTAATAGGAGTAGCCATTACAAATGCAAAACATAGAATTTTTGCAAAACTTTTATTTATCAAAGCAATTACTTGCCATGTGCTAGCTCCAAGAACTTTCCTTAGACCTATCTCTTTAGATTTTCGCTCTGTTGTAAATAATACAAACCCGAATAAACCTAATCCACCAAGTACAATTGAAATCATACTAAAAATGCTAAACAGCTGCATTTCATTATCCTCTTTCTCATACATAGCAGTAGCCTGTTGATCAAGGTAATTGAAGAAGAAAGGGACACTTTCTCCAAACACTCTGCTCCAGGTACTTTCTAGATGATTGATGCTTTCTTGAAAATTTTGAGAAGCAAGTCTTACTGAGATATAATCTAGGCGATCCCAGTTTACATACATAACAAAAGGAAGGATATCATGGTGAAGTGACCTGAAATGAAAATCTCTAACTACTCCCACTATCTTCCCTGACTTATCCAAACTCACATCTGTGATCGTTTTACCAATAGCTTCATCAGCCATGAAGCCTAATGCTTGAACAGCACTTTCATTCAGAATAAATGAAGATGAATCAGATTGAATATTTCTATCAAATTCTCTACCAGCTACAATTTCTAAATCAAAAGTGGAAATGTAATCCTGCTCAACTGTATATCTTTCCCATAGTAGAGGATCTTCAATTCCTTCAACAGCAAATTCAGTGATGTAAGTATAATCTGTCAGCATCTCGTGAGATGCTGCTGTCACATTACGAATCCCTGAAAACGAGGCAAGTTCATTGCGAAACGTATTGATCTTAGGAATTACTGCTTCATCATTATGTATGGGCATGTTTACGATAACCGAATGGTCAAACCCTAGTTTTTTATTCTTTAAATACTGGAGCTGTAAATGAACAATGCATGTACAAATAATTAGTGCTGTAGTAATAGCAAATTGCGCTGTAACCAATACATTTCTCATCTTGCCTCCTCCTTCTGATGCTGTTTGTTTCATCAACTGGATAGATTTAATTCGAGAAATGTAGAGAGCCGGGTAAGCTCCTGAAATTATCGTTACGATGATCAATAGGATCAAGAAAGGAATATAGAATTCAGGAGCTAACAATTCATTTATTCGATAATCATGAGACGTGATCCTTCCTAATCTTGGAAGCAACAGATAAATCAAAATGACAGAAAACACGCCAGAGATAAATACAAAAGTCATTGTTTCAAAAAAAGTCTGTTGAGCAATGTTTCTTCTATGGCTACCCAAAACCTTCCTCACTCCAACTTCTTTGATCCTTTGACCGGCCTGAGCAGTTATCATGTTCGTGAAATTGAAGCTGCCCAGACAAAGAATAATTACCCCGATTGCTCCCATGAGTAACAAGGTCTCCGTATCACTGTGCGCGCTCCATTCTCCAATATCCATTGCCTCACCAAGGTGCATATCTGTAAGCGGTTGAATAGAAGAAGTCCATGGATTACGTGATTCCGTGTTGTAATAGGTGGCAGTTGTTTGTTGGACCATCTCAGAAGCTTCCTTTTCAAACCCGGCCTTAATTAGAACATAAGCACTCACAAACATATTATCCCAGCTATTTAGAAGGTCAGAAGACCACATCGCTTGGCTACAAGTCTCCAAGTTTGAAATTAGATCCAGTCGAAAGCTTGTGTTTGTTGGGAAATCCTCAAATACCCCAACAACTTCCAGTTTAGTAATTTCAGCAGATCCAAATTCCAATATTTGACCAATTGGATCTTGTTCTCCAAAGTATTTTGTAGCAGTATTGGCACTTAACACAACGGTGTTCGGTCTATCAAGTATGTGTTCATTGTTTCCTTTGACAATAGGAAGATCAAATAGCTCGAAGAAGTTAGGGTCTGCCCATCCAAACTGTGCTTCATTAAAGGACCGACGTGTGGTCTCAACAGTGACCGGTAAAGCACGACGGTATTTAAAAATCCTTGTCCCCGCTTTAATCGATTCTGAGTTATCAACTAAATAAGGAGTCATTGCCAAAGGAGCAAAACCATAGGATCTTCCAGAATATTCACTCTTGTGATTGATCCGATAGATATTATCTACTTGACTATAATTTCGATTGTAATTAGT
This sequence comes from Marinobacter alexandrii, assembly GCA_039984955.1. NCBI lineage: Bacteria > Pseudomonadati > Pseudomonadota > Gammaproteobacteria > Pseudomonadales > Marinobacteraceae > Marinobacter > Marinobacter alexandrii. The sequence goes on along the minus strand of JBDWTN010000007.1, from coordinate 2,995,238 downwards.
TTCTTTCTGAATGTAAAGGTGAATCAAGCCAGCACAAGTAATTCCCAAGGTTAGACTTGCTACCGAAATAGATGTATAAACTTTGTACTTCTTAGCTGTTCGAAACAACACCCGAGCATATTGCTTCAACATGCTAAACTTCCCAAACAGTGAATGATTTTGGTACTTTCTCATAATTCCGATATTTCTCAGGTTGAATGATTGTATTACTTCTTTCCAGAGCTTTAGTTTAGCCAATTTCGGATGAGTATTCAGTCTTTCCCTATATGCTTCAATAAGATCTCCTTCGATCTCATCAATCAGTTCTTTTTTGCAAAACCATCTCAGAAAACTAAGCGGTGATTTTGGTAAGTCATCAGGCCTTTTCATAGGGACATTTTAGGAATCAGCGACCAAAGTTCTTCCCTTTGATTTCGAAGCTCCGCAACCAAACCATAACCCGATGAAGTAATCTGATAAAGACGCTTCTTTCTTCCTCCACGTTCTGAAGTTGGAGCAGACTCGGAAGATCTCACAAACCCCTTAGTCTCCAGTCTCTTTAATACTGTATGAATAGCAGGTATCGAAATTTCTTGTGATGTTCGATACGTGTATTCTCTTGCAATAGAAACAGCATACGCCTCTTCTTTCATAGCTGCGGCAATCAAAATAACCATTTCTTCTAAAGATCCCATCTTATACATTTATTTAATAAACTTTTGTATAAGTAAAATTAAATAAAAAATCAGAAGTTTTCCACATCTATATTTTTAATTCAGTGTCTCCTCTATTTTTGGTAGTTGAAAGTGATTTATATCGCTTATCAAGAGTCATCCTGAATTTATTTCAGGATCTAGATCAACATACACTTACTACGATTCTGAAACGAGTTCAGAATGACTCGAAACGGGAAATTGAATAAAGGCAAATGAGACACGAAGAACGAATAGCGCAGGAACTGAATGTAAAATCAAATCAGGTGGATGCCACAGTAGGACTCCTTGATGGTGGAGCAACTGTTCCTTTTATTTCCAGGTATCGAAAGGAAGTGACAGGGAGTCTCGATGATCTTCAAGTAGCTGCCATTCGCGATCGCATGCAGCAACTCCGTGATTTAGATGCCAGAAGAGAAGCCATTCTTAAGTCTATCAAAGAACAAGAAAAATTAACTCCAGAGCTTGAAAAGAAAATCAACGAAGCTCAAACTATGTCTACTCTCGAAGATCTCTATCTTCCATACAAGCCTAAAAGAAAAACACGAGCAAGTGTTGCTAAGGAAAAAGGATTGGAACCATTAGCCATCAAGATTCTGGAACAAGGAAATTTCGATCCAGTATCTGAAGCCTCACAGTATCTGGATACTGAAAAAGGTGTAGAATCGGAAGAAGATGCATTGCAGGGAGCTAGAGATATTATCGCTGAAACGATTAACGAGAATGCTGAAATAAGACAGAAGATCCGTGAACTTTTCATGAAAAAAGGAACAATCTCCTCCAAAGTATTGAAAAGCAAAGAAAAGGATCAGGAGGCTTCCAAGTACAAGGATTATTTCGATTGGGACGAGGCGATCAATAAAATTCCATCTCATCGATTATTAGCCATTCGTAGAGGTGAAAAGGAAGGTTTCCTTACAATGAACATCACTCCTCAAGAGGAAGAAGCCTTAGAAATTATTGAACGGCAATTTGTGCTAGGCAACAACGAAGCTAGTCATCAGGTCAGCACAGCCATCAAAGACTCTTACAAAAGGTTGATGAGTGTGAGCATTGAGACTGAAGTGCGAATGGAAAGCAAGAAGAAAGCAGATGAAGAAGCTATTGTTGTTTTTGCAGAAAACCTGAAGCAATTGCTAATGTCTGCTCCGCTAGGGCAAAAGGCAGTGATGGCTGTTGATCCTGGGTTTAGAACCGGCTGCAAAGTCGTGTGCCTCGACAAGCAAGGAAAACTGCTTGAATTCACAGCGATTTACCCAAATGAACCACAAAAAGAATTGCAAAAAGCGAGTGAGACCATAAGACATCTTGTTGAAAAGCATCAGATTGAAGCAATAGCAATCGGAAATGGGACAGCCAGTAGAGAGACTGAATCATTTGTTAAAAACATTGGGTTAGCTAAGGATATCATCATTGCTATGGTAAATGAAAGTGGTGCATCTATCTATTCTGCTTCTGAGGTAGCTCGAGATGAATTTCCAAATGAAGATGTGACGGTTAGAGGCTCTGTTTCGATAGGTCGGAGAATGATGGATCCATTAGCTGAACTGGTGAAACTCGATGCAAAATCAATTGGAGTAGGTCAATATCAGCATGACGTAGATCAAAATGCCCTGAAAAAGTCACTTGACGATGTGGTGATGGGCTGTGTGAATAATGTAGGAGTAGAGTTGAACACAGCCAGTAAACAATTATTGACTTATGTATCCGGGCTAGGTCCTCAGATTGCTGAGAACATTGTAAACTATCGAAATGAAAATGGTCCTTTTCAATCGCGAGAAGCACTTAAAAAAGTTCCTCGCTTAGGTGATAAGGCATTTGAACAAGCTGCAGGATTTCTTCGCATCCAAGATGCTGATAACCCACTCGATCGAAGTGCAGTACATCCAGAGCGCTACCAGACGGTGGAACAAATGGCAAAGGACGCACAGGCATCCGTACGCGATTTAATGTCTGGCGCTGAGTTGAGAAAAAAGATAAACCTCAATCAATATGTAACGGAAAATGTAGGTTTGCCGACACTAAAGGACATTTTAGCTGAACTTGATCGGCCTGGAAGAGATCCCAGGGATCAATTTGAAGTCATCCAGTTTCAGGAAGGAGTAAATGAGATTTCAGATTTAAAAGAAGGCATGTCACTGCCCGGGGTTATAACGAATATCACCAAATTTGGGGCTTTCGTTGACATTGGCGTTCATCAGGACGGGTTGGTTCATATAAGTCATCTATCTAATTCCTTCGTTTCTGATCCCACTCAAGTAGTGAAATTGGGTCAAAAGGTAACCGTCAGAGTACTTGAGGTAGATGCTCCTAGAAAGCGTATTTCTCTATCGATGAAATCAGATGCCCCTCAAGTAAAAAGAAGTCAGAAACGATCTAATCAATCAAGAAAAAAAACCGATTCAATAAGTAAACCAAAAGAAGAGCGCACTCCAGATGGGGATTTACAGGCAAAACTGGCTATGCTAAAAGGTAAATTCGGGCAATAAGTGGTGTGCCGAGATAAATCCGTTACCTTTGCATATTAGTAGTGAAGGGAGATGTAATCAGGGGACTGATTGTATGGATAGTTATCCGACTCATTTAGAATGAATTCTCATTTCCACCTGAATTTTTCAGGCTAATTCAACAAATTAAAAATTTAACCATGCCCGTTTATCCAGTAAATCATAGTCTCTACGTACTCCTTTGGAATAAATACAAACCTGTTTTGGTGAAATTGATGAAAGATTCAGCTGAGGGCCCTCAGCAGTATCAATTCATCTCACATGAATTTCGTGATCTAAATTCCAAAGAAAAAGGCGGACACTCGTTTACACTGGAAGCACACAGAGGGCGTGCACAGAATAATATCAAGATGTCTGTAGTAGCGCAAGATCTTTTAGAGATTCTTCAGAAATCTAATAAAGCTCAAGAGCTTATGGAAGAGGCCTATTATGATTTTGTCATGGACAAACAATTTATGCTAACCGTAACGATGAGACCTCTGGAGAAAGAAGTTGAAGAAACTGAAGTTGCTAACGAGACTGCTGAAACTGAAGAGGCTCCAGCAAAAGAGACTACAGAAAAAAAAGTGACTAAAGAAAAAGAGGAAGCTTAAGCCCCCTCTTCCTTTTTAATTATTTACTAATTCCTTCTTAGCCAGCGTTATTGGAATGTTTCCAATGCTGTTTAGAGAATCAAAGAATTCAAGCAGAACAAAAGATTTGTTCTGCTTTTCTTTTTCTAAGGCATAGGCCATCATAGCATCTTCCAACAAATATTTGCCTGTGATATAACTGGTTCCATACCCCGGCTGTCTTAAATATAAATGTTGTTCAAAGATGAGTAGGTCCTTCTCCGTCTTCATCCATCCTCTAGGCGTATTTTCCGAATGAATTTGGCCCGCTTCCTCCATACTCATTTCGTTAGCATGCGCATACAATGAGCCTAAACCTCTTGCTGCTCGTTGAGCAATCATGATATAAACTACCTCTCGCACTCGAAGATCATCATCATAAAGTCCCGCATCCATAAACATCTCTTCTACAGCTGTCGCAGTACCTTCATTTCTTGAATCGAAAATATTGTAAAGTAAAGGACCTCTTCGGATCAAGCTTTTATGCGGTTCTGTGTCCATTCTAGCCAATTCAAACCAATGATAGAAATGGGAATAAAGTGGCCTTGGATCATGATGTGCAGTGATCCAAAAGAAGTTTCGTGTTTCTTTAGGAACAAACTGACCAAGATGTTCTCTCAAAGCAGGTTCGAAGTAGTCCTTAACGGTTACCACTTCATCTTTGTCAAGAAAATTCATCAGGCTTTCCGTTGACCTTTCGGCCAATGCTTCATAAGCTTCTGCAGATTCGACCGATTCAATTTGCGGCAAATTACGATTTCGATGTTCTTCAAGTTTTAAAGCAGACCAAGCTCTCGCCAATTCCCGCTTCAAGATCATTACTTCATCCTCCCATGTTAATGGCACTAAGTGTACATTTTGTAAATACCAGGTGTAGTTTTCTTTTCCAATACCCGATTCTCCATTTTTCGAGGAAGATTCAGCTTCTAACCACGCCACGAAATCGTTGGTTGAGGCAATCGCATTATTGATCGTAGAGATTAACTCTTCATCCGCAGAATTACCCTCCCATGATTTGATCATCTCAAGATTCTGACTTTGCTGCTTTATCGTTCGAATACCTGTAATCCAAAGGTCTCGCGCATTTCCTGTCAGGTTAGATTTAGCTTGCTCATTTAATAATGGAATGACCTTAAGATTATTGATGAACTGAGCTCTTTGCTTGCCATCAAGTGGGAAATCATACATCCAAACTTCAGTGGTCGCATGATGTGTAGGTCCCTCATGCGCCGGGACATCACTGCGATACATCCATAAAGATTTGTAATATGCCGGATCTCGCTCCCATGGCTTTAGTATTCGATAATTAAAATCATATCCATTCATCTCTGCCCGGACGATTTCCCAATCAACTTTTTCAGAAACAGACCAGCGAGATGTATCCATTTCTAAGAGTTTATTTCTCAACTGTTCAAATGATTGTTGTCTACTATCAAATCCTTTCTTTGTGTAGTCGGGAGCACCGTTGAGTAAAGGAGGGTTTTCAAATAACCTCCACTCTTCGAACAAATTGGTAAGGTCGATGTAAGAAGCATCTGTTTTCTTGACATTTCTGATCTCTGTAGACGTATCCTTATCAATAGGCTCGCATGCTATAGATATAAGAGCAATGACGAACATTAAATAGAATAATTTCATAGGTTTTATTAGGTTGAGATTTCTAAAGTTAGCAGAAGTAGTTTATTCTACTTCCTTCCACCATGCATCAAACTCCAAACTATCAGATAACACAATCATTTCCCCCACCTCTGGGGTAAATAATTCGATGTTTTCTTCCTGAGCTTTGGCACTCAACCTATTTACAGACTCTTTCCAAGGGTGGATACTTAAATCAAATTTCCCCCAATGAATAGGCATTAAAAGTTTTCCTTTTACATCCAAATGCGCTTGTGCTGTTTCTTCAGGGAACATATGAATTTCACTCCAGCTCTCATTGTATGCTCCGCATTCCATGAAGGTAAGGTCAAATGGACCATACTTCTTTCCTATTTCTTTAAACCCAGGAAAGTATCCACTATCCCCGCTAAAATAGAGTTTCTTGTTTTTGCCGATGATCACCCAAGACCCCCACAGTGTTTGAAAACGATCTCCCAGACCTCTACCAGAGAAGTGACGCGTAGGTGTAAGTGCCATCTTCAAGCCGTTTAGCTCAATTTCGTCCCACCACGCTAATTCAAAAATATTCTCAGAAGGCACTCCCCACTTTTCGAAGTGAGCACCTATTCCTAATGGCATATAAAAGCGCTTGATTTTATCTTTTAATTTCAAAATGGTCGGGTAATCCAGATGATCATAATGATCATGAGAAATAATAACCGCATCAATTTCAGGCAATTCATCAATCTCGATATGATGCTCATAATCGAATCTTTCTGGGCCCATAAAAGAAAACATAGAGGCACGCTTCCCTACAAGCACAGGATCTATAAGGATAGTCATTCCATCTATACGGATTAGAATGGAAGAATGTCCAAACCATGTCACGACTATCTTGCTTGTATCAATAGCCAAAAATGAATCAGCGCTAAAGGGTTCTGTATCTATTGCTTTTTTAGGAGATTTTCCAGACTTATCGGCAAACAAATAATGAGCTAGCACCTTCCTCAAATCCTTGAGTGGCATGTCCATATTCGTTTCTACTGTATTTTTAAAAATTTCCTTTTCATAGTTTTCTGCCTTTTTCATTCGTTCAAGGCGTTCACCCTTTGGCTTACCTCCTATTTGTGGTGCTGTTCTAAAAAAGATAAATACTGACACCACAATCAGTAAAATGGCGGATATAACTACAAGCATGATTCGTTTAAATATTTTCATTCTGCTTGCAAGGTAAAATTTTATTTCTATTTTTGTAAGTGATTACTCACTTTTATGACTGAAAAACAAGAGAAAATATTGAATGCTGCATTAGTCCTGTTTGCAGAGGAGGGTTATAAAAGCACTTCCACTAGCAAAGTGTCTAAAAAAGCAGGTGTTTCGGAAGGATTGATTTTTCGCCATTTTGGAAGCAAAGAAGGTTTGCTAGATGCCATTCTCAATTTAGGAGAAGAAAGAGCCAAAGAACTTTTCGCTGATGTCATTACGGAATCTGATCCGAAAGAACTGCTCCGCAAATACATCGCAATTGGTCCAAATATGAGTAAAAATAAAGAAGCAGTTGATTTTTGGAAGTTGCAGTTCAAGATCAAGTGGGAACTTGAAATGTATGGAGAGCACAAAATGGAATCTATTCGAGAGGCCTTAGTCAGAGCCTTTAAAGCACTTAGATTTAATAATCCTGAAGAGGAAGCTAATCTACTGTTGACACTAATGGATGGGATAGCTACTCGATTTATGCTTCAGGGTGATTTTGATTTGACAGGAACTACTGAATTTTTAAAACAGAAATATAAACTTTAAAAAATTCGAAAATATTATAAGTGATTACTCACTTATTTAAATCTAACAAAATATGGAGAATAAAAAAGTCGCGCTTATCACTGGAGCATCTTCCGGAATAGGAAAGGAATTTGCTAAACTGCATGCGGAGCAAGGTGGTGATTTAGTCATTGTCGCCAGAAGTGAAGACAAACTAAATCATCTGAAAGATGAGCTAGAAAGTAAAAGCAATGTAAAAGTCACGGTCATCTCCAAGGACCTAGGCACTGAAAATGCTACACAAGAAATCTATGATCAAGTCAAGGCACTTGATATTGAAGTGAATTATCTAATAAACAATGCCGGCTTTGGTGGTGTAAGTAAATTTCATGAACGAGATATAAAAGATGATTTAGCTATGATTAACCTCAACATATCAGCTTTGACTGCTTTGACTCATCATTTTCTTCAAGATTTTGTGAAAAGAGATGAAGGAAAAATTCTGAACGTATCCTCTACTGCAAGCTTATTACCTGGTCCGTTGCAGGCTGTATACTACGCCACTAAAGCATATGTAAGCTCCTTTAGTAATGCATTAGCTGAAGAGCTCCATGACACTAACATAACTGTAACTAATCTCATGCCTGGCGCAACAGAAACTGATTTTGGAAAAATTTCTGGTATGGACAAAACTGAGCTCTTTAAAAATACTGCCAGTGCAAAAACAGTGGCAAGGGATGGATACAATGCCATGATTAAAGGTAAGCTTGACCTGATTTCAGGACTAAGTACTTCTCAAAAAATCATGATGTCAATGGTACCTCTTACTCCAAAAAAAGTGCTACTAAGTCAAATCAGAAAGATGCAAGAAGTCAAAGACTAGTTTTCTTATGCGCTTGTTCATCAAAGAATCCATTAAGGTGACTCACATTAACTACTCTGACCTCAACTTTTTAATGGGGTTGGCCAGCGCAGCTTTTATTGATTCAAAGCTGATCGTACCAAAAGCAATGGCGATAGCTATTGCACCGGATATTGCAAAAATGATCCATGACAGTTCCACTCTGTGTACCATATCTTCAAGAAAAAGATCCATCAAATACCAAGCAATTGGAATCGCGATCATAATTGAAATCAGTACAAGCTTCAGAAAGTCAAAAGTCAGCATTGCAAAAACTCTCCCTATGCTAGCACCTAGAACTTTACGTACGCTCATTTCTTTGCCTCTCTGATCAATCATATAAATTGATAGTGCAAAGAGTCCTAAGCAAGCAACTAAAATTGACAATGCGGCGAATATGATGAAAATGGTTTTTGCTCGATTCAAGCCATCGTACATTCTTTCAAATCGTTGATCCATAAAAGAAAAACGAAGTGCTTGGTGCGCATTGAAGCTCTCCCAAATCGTGGTAATTTCTTCCATTGCTGCCATCGCATCTTCTGAGTTTATTTTTACTGAAAGAGTCGAGATGCCCCTTCCTTTCACCATGACTAAAGGCTCAATGAAATCTAAAATTGATTGAAAATGGAAATTTTTAACGACTCCAACAACCGTATATGTTTCATCAAACATATCTATGATAACCTTCCCTAATGGCTCTTTCAATCCTAGTAGTTCGGCCATCCGTTCATTTATGATGATGGATTCATCATCTACTGTACCTTGAAGAAAGCCTCTGCCTTGAATTATTTCCATCTCCATTGTATGGATGTAATCCTCATCTACAACCCATCTCGCTGCTTCCAGTCCATTATCTAGTTGCCTACGACTTTCAATCCAGTATCCACGATTCTGAATAGCTCCTCCCTCAACTGGTAAATAATCTGATAAGGTCGCTTTTTCAACTACCGAAAGTCTTTGGAGTTCTTGCTTAAAAGAAGCTATTTCACTTTCATTCATTGACTCTAGTCCCATGATATTAATCACCTGGTCTTTATTGTATCCAAGGGATTTGTTCATAATTAGCTGAAATTGTTGACGAGTGACGAGCGCACCAACTATCAGGATTACGGTAGCAGTAAATTGGAAAACAACCATCGCATTGCGAAAAAAAGAAGCTTTACTTCCTTTTACAGCCTGACCTTTTAAAACTTCCACCGGTTTGAATCTTGAGAGATAGAATGCTGGATAAATGCCGGATAATAGCCCAATCACCAATGCTGTTAGAAGTAAGAGAGGAATAAACCAACTACTCAGCCATGGCATACCTATAGAAGTGCCAGCGAGCTCATTGAAGAAGGGTAAGGCTATCCAAGATAATCCTAAGCCTACGATAATTGCCATCAGGCAATAAACACACGACTCAGCGAGGTATTGATAAATTAAGTTTGACTGAAAGGATCCTACAACTTTTCTCAGTCCAATTTCTTTGGCTCGTTTAATAGATTTAGCAGTAGCAAGATTTACAAAGTTTATACATGCAAGAAGCAAAATGATGCCAGCTATAAAACCAAAAATCCATACTAATTCTTGTGAGCCATGAGACAAGTCATCCCATACCTCTTCAGGATTGAGGTAAATATCTTCTACAGACTGCAGATAGTACGATTGATATTTAGCCATTTCTTCTATCCCTGAATCACCTCGTTCCTTGAGCTGATCTAACACATAGGTATTCCTGAGTACTGCTGTTTTGTCTTCTACTTCCTCCTTATTCGTATTGGCAAGAAGTCTTGCATACATATTATAGTTCGTACAGCACCACCCACTTGTTCCAGGGCCACTCTTCCTGTCTTCAAGTGTGAGAATAAAATCTCCTTGAAGGTGTGAATTTGATGGGAAATCTTCCATCACACCACCAATTACATAAGTGCTCTCCAGATTGTCATTTAGCACCATCAAACGTCCTGTAGGATCTTCGTTAGGATAGTATAGTTCAGCTTTAGTCCTTGAGATAACCATACTGTTGGGTTCTGAAAGTGCCGTTTTACTTCTTCCATAAACCATCGGTATCTCCAGAATATCTAGCAACTCTGGATCTGCATAAAAGAACCCTTCCTCGTAATGATTGTATGGAGCTTCTGATTTTCGAATATTATTCGCTCCGGCATCTCCCCAACTCCAAAAGACCGTTCGCGCCACCAGTTCCATTTCAGGAATATTATCCTCCAGCACCTCTTTTAGAGGGCCGTGAACATTACTCCAGCGTCCAACCTCACCTTCCTCAGACCATTGATTGACTAAGCGATAAACTCTATCCTTGTTTTCATAATGCTTATCATATCCTGTCTGATCGTTGACATAGAGAAAGATCAAAATGCATGCAGATATACCAACAGCAAACCCACCGATTTCTATTGCTGAAAATGCTTTATTTCTTACAATTGTCCTCCAAGATATTTTGATGTAATGTCTAAGCATTGTTAGTTGATTTAATTTCATTGGTTTGTTCAGTGCAAAAGGTCTTATGTAATTGAATACTTGATACCAATAGGTACATCGAGCTGCCCAAAGTGATTTTTCATCAATTACTCTAAAGAAATCTTCTTTTAAATCACCTAGGACTTCTTCTCGGAAACTGGACCTTATCAGCCTCCTTAGAAGCTTTTCAGCAAGCTTGGGTGGATTGTGCATTCTCTTATTCAAAACTTAATTGATCTAATGAAAGATTGGGTAGTTGATTCCACAGTGATATTCTGAAGTCGCGAGAAGTTTGCAAAGCCTTTTGGCCTTCAGCTGTAATGGAATAAATTCTTTTACGCCTTCCCCCTCTTTCTGTCGTAGGTTGCCCCATTTCTGAAGAAAGAAATTTTTTTTCAACCAACCTTTCCAGAGTGGAGTGCACCGACCCAATCGAAGATTTCCTTCCTGATTGTGCTTTGAATTCTTCTGTGATTCGGTAGGCGTAGGCCTCACTTTTCAATATTCCAACGATGAGTAAGATCACCTCCTCAAACTCACCAAGTTTCGTTTCTATCATATTAGTTCCTAGATTTCAGAACTAATATACGATAAAAGAAAATATATGTTCTGGTATTTAGTAACTAATAATCATTTTTAGAAAAAATTATTGCAAATCAACATTCTACTCAAAAGCTCTGATTCATTTTCTTCCATTTGATTTATGAATAAATAGATAGATTTAGTCATCTAAATTTGAGACATGTTCATTTACAAAAACTTCACACTTAAGAACGTTTGGCAGTTCACAGGAAGACATATCATTTGGTTGTCGATTTGGGTAATTAGTGTTGCACTTCTCTATAAATATGCTGACCTTCAATGGCTCACCATTCCATGGTTACCCATTTCTTTAATTGGTACTGCTGTAGCCTTCTATGTTGGTTTCAAAAATAACAGTGCATATGACAGAATGTGGGAAGCTAGAAAAATCTGGGGTGCTATTGTAAATAGCAGTCGATCATGGGGCATCTATGTTAGGGCTTTTGTTACAGACCAATTTGTCGAGCAACCAGTCTCAGAAGAAGAATTAACAGAGACCAAGAAAAAGCTCATCTACCGTCACATTGGATGGCTATATGCACTAAGGAGTCAATTGCTGATAACTACCACTTGGGAACATGCTAACCAAAGTGGGAAAACTGGCAAGCGTGCTGAAATGTATCAAAATAAATTTGGGATTGGACTAATTGACGATGATGTGACAAAAAATGAATTGAAACAATTCCTACCGGAAGAAGAATATGAACGACTCATAAACTATAAGAATACTGCTACTCAAATCATTGATCAACAATCTGAAGAACTTAAAAAATTAAGAAAAAAAGACTTGATTGAGGATTTCCGACATATGGAACTACAAGCTCTTTTGAAAGATTTTTACGAGCACCAAGGGAAAGCTGAGCGAATCAAAAAGTTTCCCTTGCCGCGTCAATATGCTAGCGTCAGCAACATATTCATAAAAATATTCATTTTCTTACTCCCTTTCGGAATGGCATCCGAGTTTATAAAAATGGGCGACTGGGGACTGGGGCTTTCCATTCCATTCACCATCCTTGTGTGTTGGGTATTCATGATGATGGAGCTAGTGGGAGATTACACGGAAAATCCGTTTCAGGGAATGGGGAATGACATCCCGATGCTTTCACTTTGTAGAACCATTGAAATTGATTTACGTGAAATGCTCGGGGAAACGGATTTACCTCTGGCTATTGAGGAGAAGAATGGAATTTTGATGTGATTGACTCAAAGGATAAATATGAACTTTCTCTTTCTTTTTGCAAGCCTAGGTGTTGTGAACGGAGTTTTCGTTGGAGTCTACCTTCTTTTTAAAAAAGATCGAAAGGTTTCTGATGTCTACTTCGCAGGCCTCATCCTTACACTTTGCATACGTATCGGCAAATCAGTACTGTATTACTTTTTCCCAGAGACTGATCGAATTGTATTGCAGATAGGTCTATCTGGTTGCGTTTTTATTGGGCCTTTCTTTTATCTATACATTAAGTCACTCCAACATCGACAAAAGAGTTTCAAGAAAAGAGATGCTCAATTATTGCTCTCACTACTGATAAGTATTTCCATTATTGGTTTGATTTATCCTTATCGGGTTTACCCTCAGCACTGGAATCCCGAAATTGTTCAAGGAATATATTTGATCTGGGGGCTGTTTACGATCCTTGGAGCTATTCAAGCCTATAAGTTACTTGGACATAGAATGTTCTCTTTTTGGAAAATGAAGGGAGAGCAACAATACTTAATGATGATCTTAGTAGGTGTAGTATTCATTACACTCACTTATCAGCTAGCACTTTACATAGGATTTACCTATCTCTGGGGGGCATTCATTTTTTCTATTCTGTTCTATGTATTGGCATTCCGTGCATTCTCCAAAGGAAAATCTATCGCACCAAAGCCTATTGCTAAAAAGCTCTTTGGTGGTGATCAGATGCTAAATCGAATCAATGAGTTCATGAAAAAAGAGAAACTCTATACTAATCAAGAGTTAAAGCTTGAAGACATAGCAAATGGCACTAACCTTACACGGCACGAAGTTTCACAAGTATTGAATGAAGTATATGAGCATGGGTACTTAAACTATATAAAGGAGCTACGCATCAATGAAGCTAAAGCTCTTATCACCTCCAGATCCGAATTGAGTCTTGAAGGCATTGGCTATGAAGCTGGCTTCAAATCAAAGTCCGTCTTCTTTGAGTCCTTCAAAAAAATAGTAGGCTCCACTCCTGCAGCTTATAAAAAGCGGTTTGAGTAGAAAAAAGTACGGATCGTCCAGATCAGACTCCTTAACATTCAATTTCACGTTCAACAGTGTTTTTTTCTCGTATTCTTGAATTCATAAAATCAACGAATATGAAAAAAGTACTCATCATCTGTTCAATATTATATGGCTTTAATCTTTTGGGCCAGTCTGATCATGATAATATCAGAGCTACTGTGCAAAAATTTATCACGGGTACAGTTTATAATTACCCGGACACCATTTTATCTGCTTTTAATCCTGGAACGAAAATGTTTCTCCATTCTCCATCCAACCCGGCTTGGGAAGTAAGCGTGGAAGAGTATGCTTCTTGGTATGGCAGAAAAGCTCCGGGCACAATAAATAATAGACCTAGTAAAATCATCAGCATCGAGCAAGTTTTGAATGTAGCCTATGCCCGGGTGGAAGTATTGTTTCCCTCCAATGGCTATCGATACAACGATTTACTTCTTCTCAAAAAATTTCCTGACGGATGGAAGATTGTGGCTAAATGCACCTCAGCAGAGCCTATTCCAAAGCTACCTGAAGAGATGGTGCCTATACCTCAAAAAGAAGTTGTTCTGGAAGGCCTAAAACGGCCGTGGAGCATGGAGTTCATTTCTGAAACAGAGGTCCTTATCACAGAGAAAGACGGAGAACTAGTTAAGGTCGACCTCACATCTGGCCAAAGGCAAGCTATAGAGGGGTTGCCAGAAGATGTAGCACGTGCAGTTTTAATAGACTCCACGAAATTTCAAAAAGGTGTATTTCCACGAAGTGTACATGGCAAAACACTTAGCTTCAATGCCGGATGGTTTCAAGTCTTGCTTGATCCTAATTTTAAAGAGAACTCATACATATATCTTTCTTATGCAGCTGAAAACAAGAAGCGAGAAAGTACAACTAAGATTATCAGAGGCATTCTGAATGGAGATAAGCTTTCCAAAGTTGAAACACTTTTCGAGGCAGCCCCATATTCTCACGGATTGTTTCATTATGGGGGTGGAATGATTTTCGGTCCTGATGAAAAACTATATATCACCATAGGAGAACGAAACTTTCAAGAATACTTAAACCCTGAAACACCGCTAGCGCAGGACATTTCCGACAAAAGAGGTAAAGTCATTCGAATCAACCGGGACGGAAGTATTCCAAAAGACAATCCTGATTTTGGCTCTGAAGCTATAAAAGGACTATATGCAACTGGAATTCGAGCTTCTCAAGGCTTAGCCATAGATCCGGAAACGCAAACCATATGGTTTAGCGAACATGGAACAATACAAGGGGATGAACTGAATATTTTGGAAGAAGGTGCTAACTACGGATGGCCATATGTCACTTCAGGAAAGTACAGGTCCGCTAATTACCAACCTTCGGTCCCAGATGATATTGAATTTACTGATCCTGTATATACATGGGATAAAACTATTGCCCCCACTGGGCTAGCCTATTACGATGGAGAAGAGTTTCCACTTTGGAAAGGAAATTTACTAGTACCGGGACTAAGTAAAGGAAGTCTTTGGCGTATGGTTATCAAAGATGAGCAAATAATCAGTGCTGAAGAGCTTTTGATCAATGACAGAGTTAGGCTTAGAAAAGTAGCGGTTTCACCAAGAGGCCAAATTTATCTGCTAACTGACGAAGAAAATGGTAAGTTGATAAAATTGGTAAACGGGAATCGTAATTAGACTTTATTTGTCAGGTTGCTTCGAATTATAAGCAAAGTTATTCCCGGTCTTGTGCCGGGAACTTCCATAACTGGAAGATGCCGGAATGAATCCGGCAATTTTCAGGGTTTTATAAGTGATCGCAACAAAATAACCTTATCTTTTTTCTTCGTATGCATCGTATTAGATTATTCAACAACCACATAAAACCTGTCTTAATCAGCTTATGTTGCACTTGTTCATTTCTATCGAAATCTCAGGTGCAGGATACAGTTTATTATCCAAACTATCAGCTCAAAGAAGTGACTGTCTCGGCACCTCGCTTACCACCTAATTCAGCCGAGCTTCCCATGTCAATCACTGTACTTGATAGCTTATTAATTAATGTATCTAATCAAAACCTCTCGATAAAAGAGTACCTGCAGCAAGTTCCCGGAGTGTATATTCAAAATGCTTACAATTTTGCCCAAGATGCTCGAATCTCTATTCGCGGATTTGGAGCTACAGCCGCTTTCGGAGTTAGAGGCATAAAATTGATTGTCGATGGTATTCCAGAGACCACTCCTGATGGTACCGGTCAACTGGACAACCTAAATCTAGACCTCATAAAACGAATAGAGGTCATTCGAGGAACTGCGGGTAGTCTCTACGGTAATGCTTCCGGAGGTGCTATTATCGTAAAATCAGATTTTGACTTTGACCAAAACTTCTTACGGTCTAACTCTCTGTTCGGATCTTATGGTTTTTATTCGCAATCCATTACAGGTGGAATTACAAAGGGTAGCACAGTCTATATGTCTCATTTGCGAATATTTGGAAGTGATGGCTATCGAAACAACAGTCAATTCAAGCAAATCAACGGACGTTTTGCAGTTAAACATAAGGTAAGTGACAAGGTGAGTGCCGTTATGTTGGCTGAGTTTGTCAATAGCCCAAAAGCTCAAGATGCGGGTGGGCTGACGCTGGAAGAAGCTGAGGCAGATACTCGTCAAGCCAGAGATCGAAATTTAACATTCAATGCAGGTGAGTCCATTACTCAATGGAAAACGGGAGCAAGTGTAAATTGGAAGTGGTCTTCAAATAAAGAGTTGAATAGTTATGCCTTTTTCAATCGTCGAACATTTGATGGCAAACTTCCTTTCGAAAACTCCGGCATCATTGAATTAAAACGAAATTATTTTGGAGTAGGGAACAACTTAGATCTCAAGCTCAAAAATCATTCATTAAAAATTGGATACGACTTACTTTCTCAGCAAGATGAACGATCAAGATTTAACAATCTGGAAGGGCAAAAAGGTGATCTTGCATTAGATCAAAAAGAATCTTTTCTAAACTTTGGCGTATACATGCTTGATTATTTAGAACTAGATCAATGGTATTTTTCTGCTGGGTTACGACATGACTTCAATCGTCTCAAGGCTGATGATTTTTTTCAAAGCAATGGAGATGATTCTGGCGAGATCGATATCAATAATTGGAGCTATCATTTCGGTGTTGGAAGAGTTCTATCCTCATCCCTCCAGCTCTTCGCTAATTACTCCAACAATTTCGAAACACCTACATTAAATCAATTGAGCAATAGACCTGATAATTCAGGTGGTTTTGAATCACTCGAAGCAGCAACAGCCTCAACCATAGAATCAGGATTGAAATGGAGAAGAAATAAAATCAAAGGAGAGTTCATTACATTCATCACGCAAACCGAAAACGAACTGATCCCCTATGAACTAGAAGAATTTCCTGAAAGAACCTTCTTTAGAAATGCAGGAAGCACGATCCGAAAAGGAATTGAATTCTCCATGAACTATTCATCAAACCTATGGAGGGTTAATGCCACTTATACTCTTTCTGATTTCACATATCAATCATTCGACTCAAACGGGACAGACCTGGAAGGATTCACACTACCCGGCATACCAAAAAATAACATCACGCTTTCTCTGACTTCAACACCGGCAGAATCTTTAGAGATCACCGTACCGCTTGGGTATGTTGGACGCATTCAGGCTGATAATCAAAATGAAGTCACCATCGAGGATTACTTAGAAGTCTCTTTCTCTATACGCTACAAAACAAGCATCAATGGTCTCAGAATAGAACCTTACTTTGGAATTAGAAACCTGACCAATCAAACCTATTTTGACAATGTACGCATCAATGCCTTTGGCGGGCGCTACTATGAGCCAGCTCCTGAAAGGAATTTTTATGCTGGATTGATCATTAAATTGGTAAACTGAATTTAAGCATCATCCTTCTCAGAGTAATACCTGCTTTGCCAGTCTGGTGCAGTTTGATAAACTGAATTGATTTCTATTGCTTTCTCGTTTACCGAAACTCCTTTATCCTTCAGTTTATCAATAATTTGAGAGTTGACTCTTTTAGCACCGGCATTTGCAAGCATGATCTCATTGAGTTGTGGCAAATTCAACAATGGATTAAAATTTTCTATCTGATTATCAGATAACATAATCCAATACAGGTCTTCCATTTTACTGATAGCATTGATCTTTTCTATTTTATTTCCATCTAAAAACAGCTTTTCCATTTTAGTAAGCTTTTCAAGAGCTGTTATTTTCTCAATGCTATTGCTTCTCAAATCCAGCCATTCTACAGACTTCATGCCTTTCAGGAAATCAATATTTACTATTTCGTTATCTGCTATGCATAGCACACCTACATTTGAAAGAGATGATAGAGAAGTAAAGCTGGAAGCCTCTATGGCGCTAAGGTTCAACTGAACAAGTTTGTTTAGAGACTCTATTCCTTTGATACTTTTAACTGGATTTTTCTCTAAAATCAAAACTTCTAAATCCTTTAAGTGATATAATACACTGATATCAGCTACCTTATTCTCCGGTATCCAGATTCCAAATAATGAATCCAATTTCTTGAAAGGTGTCAAATCATCTAATTGATTGAAACCCATATTGAAATGGGTCAAACGGTTCCAGTTTTCAATTACATCTATTTTTTGAATTTGATTGAAATTAAATGTTACTCCCTTGAGCTTCGTCAACTTATTTAGAGCTGATATATCAGCTATCTGATTTCTGTCCATCGCTAGATTCTTCAGATTTACCAACTTGGATAGTGGACTTACATCACTTATCTGATTTCCATTTATACTTAGTGATTCTAATTTTACCAAACCACTTAAAGGTGATAAGTCTGAAATCTTATTATTGCCTAGGTTGATAGAAGTAAGGTTAACAGCATATTCAAGTCCTTTTAAATTGCTAACATTCTTTGCATAGACTACCAGGCGTGTAATATCTTCCAGATCTTTTTTTGTGATATCTCTAGTTGGAATATCGAGGATATTTCTTAGAGCTTGTTCCAAGTAAAAATCTGGAAATTCTATTTTAGGTTTTTGCTGCGCAATAGATCCTTGAAATACAAAAGCAGCGAAAATGATTATGAGTTTTTTCATACTCAAAAATCAATGTTTGGTATGTCGAATTACCTCAATTTTTGAAAAGCTTTGGGCCAAATAATAATTTGGAACCAAATTTTAACTCTTGCTTAGATTCTGAATATAGTCCGTGGGAGATTGATTCGTAAACTTTTGAAAAGCACGGTAAAAAGTAGTCTTTGATTTAAATCCGGAATCTTTTGCAAGTGACAGTAATGTATACTTATCCAACGCTTCAGTTTCAAGTTTTGCTTTGACCTCTTCTACTCGGTATCGATTGACAAAATCATTAAAGGAAAGGTTGAGTTCCTTATTTAGAAGCGAAGACACATATACTTGTGAAGTTTCAAGCATAGATGCCAGATCATCGAGTTTCAGATCCGGATTAAGGTATTTTTTATCCGTTTCCATAGCTCGCAATATTCTCTCAAGATATGAATCTACTTCTATCGATGAAATATTAGGAATAGAGTATGATAGGGTTCGATATTTAGAAAATCCGAGCAATGCTATAATGTAAATAATCGTAGCATAAATCATTTTCACTAGCATCATAAAAGAAATCCCCAACCATAGGTCAATAGGACTACCTTGCCAATAATCGTAGTACTTTCCAACCGCTAGTGCAGCCATTTCCAATATGCTGGACACAATCAACAAAGAAACCAGAAATCTTAACCAAGGAATAAATCCAGTTTGAGATTTGGAAAGGCGTTTAGTTTTTCCAAGTTTCAAAATTTTCAGACTCCAGTAAGAATAAAACAGAACCATTCCAATCCAAACGGTTTGAGCAACAGTTTGAACCTGGAAGTAAAGAAGTTGATTTACTACTGAAGACTTATCAGATTCTCCGATAGTAGATAGCCAAACAATAAAAAAATACCCCCAAAATAAGCCAGGGACTATAAAATGATAAGCAAAAATTCTTTTTGAGATCCTCTGATTAAAAATGGCTTGGAAGTAGAAAAAAAGAATAGGAAATAAGAACAATGAAAAATCTAATGGAACAAAGTATAGGAATGGATATCTACTAACCAAGCCCAATTGTCCAAAAAGGGTTGGTAATAATGTAAGACTCAAGCATAATAGAATCAGTGATAGTATCTGATTTTGTTTTTGCTTTCTAACAGATGATGATTGAACTAAAATAACGTTGACGATCCCCTGAAGAATCCCAATAATTAAGACAATTCCAATAGCCGTGAAATGCATGTTGCTAATTTAACGAGTCAAATTGGATGAGAGATTTATCCGATCTTAGAGTGTGAAATTTCATTTAATTTTCCAAAGTGACAACACTTGCAATTGTTCAACACATTGATAGAGTAGTATCATTGAATACTAGTGAAAAAGAAGCTTTCTCATCCATTGTAGAAGAACGAGTGGTAAAACGCAAATCGTTTATTGTTCAACCTGGGTTTGTTTGCAAGCATCAATCCCATATTGTTCAAGGAGCTATGAGATCCTACTTTATCACGCCAGATGGTAATGAACATACAATAGCCATAGCTATTGATGATTGGTGGATCAGTGACTTCTACAGTTACACAAATCAGACATCAGCATCGCTCTATGTAGAAGCATTGGAAGACACTACTATTCAGCAAATCAGGTATGAAAACGTAGAGAAGATTTGCACTGAATACCCAAGTTTTGAACGATTCTTTCGATTGGTTGCTCAAAAAGCTTTTGCTTTTTCTCAAAGGCGAGCTTTATCTAATCTAGGCAAAACTGCAGAGGAACGATACTTGGAATATACTGAGATGTATCCACAGATAATTCAAAGAGTACCTCAATACATTTTAGCTTCTTACCTTGGAATGACTCCTGAGTTCCTTAGTAAAATTCGAAAAAAATTAACCTCAAATTCTTAATCTAGTTCAAGAACTTTTCTTGTACTAGTTCATTTTCTTTCCTATTTCAACGTCTGAATTTTGTATCCGAACAAATAAAAAATCATGGATACAAAAACAATCATTCTTAATGGAGCCAAAATTCTATTAGGCACTTTAATGATCATTTTCGGTTTGAATAAATTCTTAGGCTTCATTCCAGTTGAACCACCTTCAGATCAAACTGCTCAAATGTTTCTCGGAGCGATGTTCTCCAGCTATCTATTTAAGGCAGTAGCACTCGCTGAAATAGCAGGAGGAATCATGTTGTTCATTCCAAAAGTTGCCTTTGCTGGCATGCTTCTATTACTCCCTGTTATGTTCAATATTGTTGTCTTCCACTTTGCTCACGATATGCCGGGAAATGGAATCTGGTTAGCACCAACTATTTTATTCATTGGTGTGTTTATTTCTTTTAGGGACAAAACAAAAAATCTAATCGCATGAAATGAGCATGAACTTAGCCTCCTTAAATTCGATAGCTATCAGGCCTGAACTATGACCGATCACAGCGACGAATCGCTAAGTTTATTGCGAATTTCCCGGCGGGGAACCGCATGTTACCATCAAAAAAACAGATAACAAACATGAAAATATCATTTGTTGGACTAGGCATTATGGGCAGCCGAATGGCAATCAATCTTCTAAATGCCGGAATCGAACTTACAGTTTATAATCGATCAACGGATCCTCGTAAAAAACTCATAGAAAAGGGAGCTAAGGAAGCTGAAACTCTCGATCAGGCACTACGAGATGCAGATATAGTATTCACCATGTTATCCCGTCCAGAAGTAGTGTCGAAAGTCATGTTCAATGACGGAGTAAGCACCATGAAACAAGATTCACTTTGGGTGGATTGCTCTACTGTAAACCCATCATTTACCAAAGAAGCAGAACAAAAGGCAAAAGAGGCAGGCATCAATTATCTAGAAGCACCTGTAGCAGGATCTTTGCCTCAAGCAGAAGCTGCTGAACTAGTATTCTTTGTTGGTGGGAATAAAATGGACTTAGAAAAAGTCAGCCATCTTATTGAGATCATGGGTAAGAAAACACTACATCTTGGAGATATTGGAAAAGGGGCCTCTTTTAAGCTCGTAGTGAATATGATGTTAGGTACAAGTATGATGGCATTTGCTGAAGCCCTTAGACTAGGTGAATCTATGGGACTCGAAAAAGAGTTTTTGCTTAATACCTTACCTGGATTACCAGTAGCTGCACCTTTTACTCAACTCAAAGCTGGGTTAATCAAAGAAGAAAAATATGATCCTCAGTTTCCGCTGGAATTGCTTCATAAAGATCTTCATTTAGCTTCAGTTTCGGCAAATGAAAATGGATACACTCTTTCTTTTGCAGATGCTGCTAAAGAACTCTATCAAGAGGCAATAAATAAAGGAATGGGCAGAGAGGATATGGCTGCTATTTACAAATCCTTAGGAAAGTGAATTTTGGGGTGGGAAGAATAGTTCTCACCTCAAACTTTTTTCTTGTAGCAGTTGGAATAAAAACTCATTGTCATCAATAACCACAACCAATCCTAATAAGGATTTTAGCTGGTAAGTTTTCCGAATTCTTCAACAAGTTTAATCATGTCTGCTGATCTACCCCTTAGGGCAGCTGAAGAAACATTGATCAACCGCTGAAGACGATCATATATCTCCTTTTTGCGATCGTTTATATTTTTTAACATTTCCAGCTCCGACTCTTCGAGTTCCGATTTCATAGCTGCTAATTCCTTCTTCGAAGATTTTAGCTCAGCCTTCATTATAGGCATTAATTCGAGTAACACGTTTTTAGCTTCACTAAAATTTCTTTGATCAACTGCTTCCTCAAGTTTGGTTATTGCTTGAGAATATTCCTCTGTAAGTTTTTCTGTAGAAGAGATTGCCGAAAAGGGAATAAACATTAAAAGGATTATGTATATGATTGGAAACTTCATTGCTATTTTCAGTTTTGTGTATCAGCAAATGAAATCAAGAGACTTTAAAGTATAAATTATTATCGATTGAGCGGCCTAATACATCGATCATCAGCTCATAATTTTCGAAATAAAATATTAGTCAAAAGCTTAAAACGGAATTAAATTCTTTAACACTTATAAGTAGCTAAGTAAAATGCATAATTGATTTTGCATTTCAATCGGTATATACACGTATTAGTAGTTGGACTGCATTAAAAGAGGGTAAATAAAGACTTAGAAGTAAGAATTGCAATTATTATCAACAACCTGAAGGACTAGCTTTCGACAAGCCACTTTAATGCATCCTCCTTACTATCAAATAGTCTTACATTTTTAATCCGAGTGATTGCCATTGTGGCATTGACAACAACTCTTTTAAGAGGGCTGTCGATTCCAAGAATAGCAGCTTTCACTTCAATTCCTGACTGGTGATAAGATTTTCCGTAGGCCTTGAGTTTTTTATTAAACTCTGGGCATTTTGGTGTGCTCTTAAAATCTGCTAGAATGTTTAAATGATCGCCAGCTGTCTTTCCATATACTACAGCTTCTTCAAGCAATTTAATCATCTGTTCTTCACCAGATTTACTATAATCACACCACATTATTTTATGTCCAGCGTGATTGAAAAAATTCAATCGATCATGCATGTCTTGGATCAGGTTAAGGATGTAATTTATCAATTGATAATCCAAGCTGCGTTTTTTTATCGACCTTTTATCAAATTCATTGGGTTTGCAAAAAACCAACCATTCCAAATGATACTTATGGAATGGTTAATGTTTTATCCGATATGTATTAATTCACTACCCTCACAATACCCGAATTCATATCATAAATAGCACCTACTATTTTTATTTCGCCTTTGCGTTCCATCTCTTTTAGGATCTCACTATTTTGGCGTATCACCTCAATGGTATTTTTCACATTATTTTCAGATACTAATGATACATACTCAGGATTGACAGAGCTTTTTTGTCCGGTATAGGATTGAGACATGTCCACAGCTGGATTTATGTTCTTCAGCATACTCGTAATGTTCCCAAGTTCTACCTTATCAATAGTTGCTTTTATTGCACCACAGCTTTCATGTCCTAAGACCATAATAATTTTTGAACCAACCACTTTACATCCAAACTCCATGCTTCCAAGTAAATCTGTATTGACAAAATTTCCAGCTACCCTACCTACGAATACGTCTCCTATTCCCTTATCAAAAACATCTTCAACTGGTATTCTACTATCTAAACATGATAGGATAACCGCTTTCGGGTATTGTCCAAATGTACTCTGCCTTACCTGCTTCGTATGATCACGCGCCGTTAGGTCGTTGTTGACAAAGCGCTTATTACCTTCCATTAAGCTATTGATTACATCCTCAGGAGTAAGTTTTGCCAATTCTTCCTGAGATAGTACATCCTCTACCAAAGGTTCAATACTTATTTGTGAATCTATTTTTTCAGCCGATTCTTCTTTTTGACTAGTGCAAGCCGACATGATTGCTATGACCATGATTCCCACTAAAATTGATTTAAATTTCATAATAAATTGATTTGATTAAAGTAATAATATTATAAATAGAAGTAATACTATTATAAACGATAGTATAATTAAAATGTTTAAGAATTATTTAAATCAATAAATTTCTATTGCTAATTATGATATTAATACATTTGGTTTATGCTGTCTAATTTGAACTGCAGAGCCTTTTTTGTGGTCCCACCTCAAGTTCAATTACTTGATATAAGTGGGCCAGCTCATATTTTCTATGAGGCGAAAAGCTACGGTGCGCCCATCGAATCTTTTTATATCACTTTAGATAAAAGTGAAGAGCTGTCGAGTGCGGGCTTACATTTAAGTCAGCTTAGCAGGTTCAACGAATTCAAACTAGAAGAAAACGACATAATTTTCGTCCCAGGACTAGAATCACACCTAATACATGATGAAAGCTTTGAACAAAAAAATGCAGGTTTTTTCGCTTGGTTAAAAGATCAATATAAAAATGGTGCAAAAGTTTGCTCAGTATGTACAGGAGCATACTTACTTGCTCAAGCAGGTCTTTTAGATGATAAAAAATGTACTACACACTGGAAGTATCTTAAAGATTTTAAACAGAAATTCCCTAAAGTAGGCCTATTATCTGATCGCCTCTTTGTAGAAGACCGTAACATTTACACAAGCGCCGGTGTATCCTCAGGAATTGACCTAGCTCTATTTCTTCTTGAAGAAAAGTTCGGCCCAGTATTCGCCACAGATATTGCGAAAGAAGTGGTCGTCTACTTAAGAAGGACAGAAGCAGATCCACAACTGAGTGTTTTCCTTCAGTATCGAAATCACTTAGATCAGCGTGTTCATGAAGCACAAGATATGCTAGCTCAACATTTGAATCAAAAAATCACCATCGATAAAATAGCCGATACGGTGAATATGAGCTCCAGGAACTTGACTCGATTATTTAAAAAAACTACGGGTATTACCATTGGTGATTACCACGATAAACTAAGGGTTGAGCGAGCTGTTCAGCTTTTATCTGAAGGAAACAAAGTTGATACTGTTAGCCTTTCATGTGGTCTCCAAAGCACAAATCAACTTCGAACATTGCTTCGAAAGTATGGATCGGCTCTTCCTCACGAGCTAAGAAGCATCTAAAATTTGTCCCAATTCTGCGCCTTGATGTCCTTTGAAGCATCTCTTTCTAAATCTAGTTTTGTATAAACTCAAATACATAGACTATGAAAAAGATATTTTCATTTATTGCTACATTTTCATTCTTCCTACTTGTCGCTCAAGTAACTGTTGATACTGAGTACATCTGTCCTCCCTGCAATAACTCCTGCGACCAACTCGACTTTGATAAACCAGGGGTTTGCTCCCATTGCAACATGGTCTTAGTCCGGAAAGACCTTTCTAAGACCATTGCTTTTTACCTCCAGGATGGAGTAGAAGTATTGGATTTTGCTGGTCCTATGGAGGTCTTCTCCTATGCTGGCTATAAAGTATTTACTGTTTCAAAAGAAAAGAAGCCGATAAAATCACAGGGCATACTCACCATAGTACCAGATTACAGCATAGAAGATGCACCCGAAGCAGATATTCTTGCTTTTTTCGGAGGGAACTCAAATGCTGCTTCAGGTGATGAAAAAGTAGTTAAGTGGGTGAGTTCACAAAAAAATATTCAGTACCATTTTTCAGTATGCACAGGTGCTTTCATACTAGCAGAAGCAGATATTCTAAATGGAAAAACAGCCACAACGTTTCATAGCGCATTGGATGGACTGGAAGAGAATTATCCTGAAATTGATGTAAGGAAAGATGTACGCTACGTAGATAATGGACGTGTCATTACCACCGCTGGAATCTCTGCTGGGATTGATGGTGCATTGCATTTAGTGGCAAAACTCCAAGGATTAAATGCAGCTAAAAGAACAGCATACTACATGGAGTACGATAACTGGGTGCCGGGTGATGGATTGATCCTTTCAGAAGATGACCCTTACAAGCCTACTATAAAAGAGAATGAGCTAAAAGCATTCGAAGGTGAATACGAGTACAAAAACGGGACTCAAATAGTACTTAAAGCTAAAAAAGATGAACTCTTCGCAATAGTTCAAGGATTGACCTACCCTATCTATCATGAAGCAGAAGATATTTTTTCGGATGTTGGGAGTGAGCCTGTTTACTTCGAAAGAAACTCAGATGGGCGAGTTGTGGGTTATCGTTTAACTCCCGATGGCGATATTTATCAAAAGATCGATTAAAAATTGATTCATTTTAAACCTGCTATGATTAGTATTGTTACCTACTCTACATGCAATCAAACAATTGCTAAATGTCGGTAACCTTAATTGATCAATGAGAAGATATCAGGTTCTGAGTAAGATATCAGGTTTAAAGAACTCGAAATTAGTAAGCGATAAGCTAGTTTTCATAATGGTAATCAGCTCAATGGTAGCATTGATTCTAGATTATGGTTATCGTGAAGATTATTTAACTCATTTACTGACAGATTTATTTTATGTCGTTTTTGGTATCATCTTCTTTATTAATGTATTAGCCCAATTTCCAAAAAAAGCTTATCTATCTCAAAAGCCTAAAGGGTACTTTGTTGTTCTTTTTCTTACTGGAATACTCGCGTTTATAAGCCTTTCTAATACATGGAATTTTGTTATAAATGAATCTACGAGTTTAAACTTCTATACAGCAGGAGGAATTTTCATTCTAACACTTTTTGATTTTTCAGGAAGACTTTATCGATTGAAAAAACAAACTATGCATCCTGCATTAGTATTCGCTTTGAGTTTTGCGGTTCTTATTTGTATTGGTACGCTCCTATTGATGGTACCAAACTCTTCTGAAAAAGGAATAGATTTCATTGATGCTATTTTTACAGCTACCAGTGCAGTATGCGTGACAGGATTGATAGTAGTTGATACAGGAAAGGATTTCACCATCACAGGACAATTTGTAATCCTAGGCCTGATCCAGCTTGGAGGATTGGGTATGTTAAGTTTCACCGCATTATTTGCGGTCTTTTTTAAAGGTTTTGGGTCATTTGAATCCCGACTCAACCTAAAAAATATGATCAATGCTCAAACACTTGATGGCACTTTCAAAACACTTCTTCAGATTATTTTTTTCGTATTCTTAGTAGAGGCTATTGGTGCTATAGCTATTTACTATTCACTAGGTGACTCATTTGAATCCACCGGTGATCGTATCTTTTTCAGTGTGTTTCACACTGTATCCGCATTTTGTAATGCAGGTTTCTCCACATTAACGAATTCTTTACATGAAGAAGGCTTCAGATTCAATTACCCCTTACATACAATAATTGCCTTCCTTATCATATTCGGAGGTTTGGGATATGGTGTTGCCATTAGTTCCTATGTCTACCTTAAAAAGACTACTGCGTATTGGCTCTATAGAATATTCAAGATCTCGTGGAAAAAAGAACCTCAGAAACTAAGACCTCATCTTGGCTTGAATGCTCGCATTGTAATCAACACCACTATCATTCTAATTCTCACTGGGTTTGTATTTTTCTATTTTTTTGAAGAAGATAACACACTAGTAGAACACTCCGGAATTGGCAAAATAGTAACTGCTTTTTTTGGATCTGTCACCACAAGAACTGCTGGATTTAACACCGTAGATACCGGATCACTAGGACTTTCAACTATAATGATTGTCATTTTTTTAATGTGGATAGGTGCTTCTCCGGGTTCGACGGGCGGAGGGATCAAGACCACTACTTTTGCTATCTCTACACTCAATATTATTAAGCAAATATTTGGCTATAAGGCTATTATCGTGGGATACAAACGGATATCTACTGGAGCATTACAGCGTGCAAGTGCAATCATTTTTCTATCACTTATTGTCATAGGAATATCCATTTTCCTTTTGTTAACCTTTGATGGGCATCTGGGCATTATGGAAATTGCCTTTGAAAGTATTTCCGCTTTTAGCACTGTAGGATTGAGTATGGGTATCACCAATCAATTAAGTGATTTAGGAAAAGTAGTAATTATCTTAACGATGTTTATCGGGCGTGTTGGTTTTTTAACTATCCTAACTGGATTAGTCCATCAGTTATATCAATATCACTATTCTCCAATAGAATATCCAGAAGAAGAAATATTTATCAATTAACATATGAAATTTATTGTAGTAGGTTTAGGAAATTTCGGATCCACGTTGGCATTAAAACTTGCTGAAGATGGTCACGATGTGATAGGAGTTGATCATAATGAATCCTTAATTAACTCCCACAAAGAGAAGCTTACTCATACCTTAAAAATGGATAGCACCAGTGAGCTTGCTGTCAATGATTTGCCATTAGATGATACAGAAGCAGTCGTTATTGCAATAGGTCAAGATGCTAATGCAGCCATCACTACAGCTGCATTATTTAAGAAACGTGTCCCCACTTGTAGAATAGTGGCAAGGGCTACTTCTGATATTCATCGAACAATTTTTGAGGCAATGGACATTGAAGAAACTGTCAACCCTGAAGCTGAGTACGCAGAACAGTTTGCGCATAAATTAACTATCACAGGAGAAATAAAATCTTACTTCCTTGATGAAAAATATGAGATTGCTGAATTTAAAGTTCCCACATCGTTTCTTGAAAAGAAGGTAAGTGAGGTAGACCTAGTTTCTAAATGGAATTTATCTCTCGTCACAATTATCCGTCCTGAAAGTAGGAAAAACCTTATCGGAAAAGAAATTAGTCAGCCAAAAGTCATTGGTCCTATTTCTGGAAATACAGAATTTCAAGAAAAAGACACTTTAGTTCTATTCGGTCTTATTAAAGATCTAGAAAAAATGACAGATGAAATTGGTGAAGAATGATCATTATGCTATAGACTGGCTTCTGTATGCGAACAACAAGAGGCATTTAACCGTTTTTATTAAAAACTAACCTCTATGAAGTACTTATCCATAATCTTTTTACTTTTTGCAGGAATACTAAATGCTCAGACGACATTCACACCTCAGAATACATTTGAAAATCAATCACTGAATTTAAAAATGGACCGATTTTCAACTCGAAATCTATATCCATTGCAACTAAATCTTCCAAATCGATCCGTTTTAAATCAACAAAATGACCAGTTATGGATTACTGCCCAACAGATTAATTTAACCGCCTGCTCCATAGGAAATGTGTCAGAGATGAATGACCTATTACTTGGTACCTCACTTTCAAATACTGTACAGCTAGGCAAAAGAAAAATTCAAACTACCTATATATTTGATATGCATGGAGATTTGAGAGGTTACGAATCAAGTTTTTCGATAGGAAGAAAAAGAAGTAAAAAGCTCATCAACCTAAGTCGATGAGCTTATAATTATTTTAAAATTCTAACTAAATAGAATCAATAATCTGATTCAAACTTGTACTTGCTCGCATAGAAGAAGTGGTCATCTTTTCACTTGGCTGATAATAACCTCCAATATTTATTGGTGCTCCTTGTGCTGCAATCAACTCTTCGTTGATCTTATCTTCATTTGAGGCCAACTCTTTAGCTATTGAATCAAAAGTTGCCTTCAATTCAGCATCATCATTCTGGCTAGCCAACATCTCTGCCCAATACATCGCCAGATAAAAATGACTTCCTCTATTGTCGATTTCGTTTACCTTTCTGGATGGGGATTTATTTTCCTCTAAAAGCTTTGAAGTTGCATTATCCAGCGTATCAGCCAGTATTTTGGCCTGCTTATTATCATATTTTTCGCTTAGGTGCTCTAAGGATACTGTAAGCGCTAAAAATTCTCCCAATGAATCCCATCGAAGGTGGCCTTCTTCCACAAATTGTTGAACATGCTTGGGTGCAGATCCCCCAGCCCCAGTTTCAAATAGGCCTCCTCCATTCATCAATGGAACAATAGAAAGCATTTTTGCACTTGTCCCAACTTCAAGGATAGGAAATAAATCAGTCAAATAATCTCTCAAAACATTCCCTGTCACAGAGATTGTATCTTGGCTTTTTCGTATTCTGTCAATAGAAAATTGTGTTGCCTCCACTGGAGACATAATATGTATCTCTAAACCTGAAGTATCGTGACCTTGAAGATATGACTCAACTTTCTGTATCAACTCAGCATCGTGAGCTCGATTTTTATCTAGCCAGAATACTGCAGGAGATCCAGTAGCCTTTGCTCTATTTACTGCAAGTTTCACCCAGTCCTGAATAGGTGCGTCTTTTACCTGACACATTCTGAAAATATCACCAGTGTGTACTTCTTGTGCTAAAAGTACATTCCCATTCGCATCCACAACACTAACTGTTCCTTCTCTATCAAATTGGAAAGTTTTGTCATGCGAACCATATTCTTCCGCCTTCTGAGCCATCAAACCCACATTTGGCACACTTCCCATAGTTGTAGGATCATATGCTCCATGTTTTTTGCAGTCATCAATCACTGCCTGATAAACACCTGAATAGCATCTATCTGGGATTACCGCCTTGGTATCTTGCGTTTGATTATCCTTGTTCCACATTTGCCCTGAAGTTCTGATCATTGCAGGCATAGATGCATCAATAATAACATCGCTTGGTACGTGTAGATTCGTAATTCCTTTGTCAGAATTAACCATGGCCAAAGCAGGACGAGTCTCATAAACTCTTTCGATAGCGTTCTCTATTTCTCTTTTCTTGTTTTCTTCAAGGCTCTGAATTTTGTCATACACATCTCCAATACCATTTGTCGTATCTACTCCTAATTCAGCAAAAAGGTCTCCGTACTGATCAAATACATCTTTATAATATACTTCCACAGCTGCTCCAAAAATGATTGGATCAGAGACTTTCATCATGGTGGCCTTCATATGAAGTGAGAAGAGCACGTTCTTAGCTTTAGCATCTGCAATCTCATTTGCAATGAAAGACTTCAGTTTTTCCATATTCATCACTGAAGCATCAATTACTTCACCTGCTTGAATCGGAAAATTATCTTTCAAAGTTTTCGAGCTTCCGTCAACAGCGTCAAATTTGATCTTAACTTCAGTTGCAGCAGAAACTGTTGTGGACTTTTCGCTTCCGTAAAAATCATCTCCACTCATGCTAGAAACATGTGAATTAGAATCTGCACTCCATTTACCCATTGAATGTGGGAACTTCTTAGCGAAATTCTTGACTGCTTTAGGAGCTCTTCTATCTGAGTTTCCTTCACGCAGAACAGGATTAACAGCACTTCCTTTAATTCTATCGTATCGCGACTTTATATCTTTTCCCTCATCATCTTTAGGCTCGTCTGGATAATCAGGCAGGGCGTAACCTCGCAGTTGAAGTTCTTTAATAGCTGCCTTTAACTGAGGTATGGAAGCACTAATATTTGGCAACTTGATGATGTTAGCTTCAGGGGTTTTAGCTATTTCTCCCAGCTCAGAAAGTGCATCCTCAATTCGTTGATCTTCAGCAAGAAACTCTGGAAACATAGCTATGATTCTTCCAGCAAGCGAAATATCCCTCGTTTCTATTTCAATCCCAGCTTTCCCAGTAAAAGCTTTTACAATTGGTAAGAAAGATTTAGTTGCTAAGGCAGGCGCCTCATCCGTATGTGTATAAATGATTTTTGCCATCTTATGTCAGTATCGTTTTCGGTTATTTGATTTTTTAATTCTATTGTGATGATTTCATCAGCGGTACCCTGTTAATAAGATTCTTTTTCGTTGGGGAATTTTTGGGATTTAATGTCGGAAACATAATTTTCGAATGCCTCTTTCATCACCTGATTAAGGTCGGCATACTGCCGAAGAAAGCGAGGTTTGAAGTCTTGGGTAATACCTAACATATCATGTACGACAAGAACCTGACCATCCGTATCTGGTCCTGCACCTATTCCTATCGTAGGAATAGTGATTGATTCTGAAACTTTCTTCGCTAATTGAGATGGTATTTTCTCTAACACTATAGCAAAACAGCCTAATTCTTCCAATGCTTTTGCATCTTCAATGAGCTTCTGAGCTTCTTCCTCTTCTTTTGCACGTACAGTATACGTTCCGAATTTATAGATGGACTGAGGGGTCAGTCCTAAGTGTCCCATTACCGGAATACCGGCTGACAAAACACGTGTTACACTCTCTTTTATTTCAATGCCACCTTCCATTTTCACAGCATGTCCTCCTGCTTCCTTCATAATTCTAATACATGAACGAAGTGCTTCAGAAGAGTTGCCTTGATAGCTTCCAAAAGGAACATCTACAACAACCAATGCCCGGTTTACAGCCTTTACAACCGAAGTAGCGTGCCATATCATATGATCCAGTGTAATGGGTAAGGTTGTTTCGTTTCCTGCCATCACATTGGAAGCACTATCACCTACCAGTATTACATCAACTCCAGCCTGATCAATGATCTTAGCCATAGAGTAATCATAGGCTGTTAGCATAGAAATTTTCTCACCTTTCGCTTTCATTTCCTGAAGCTGGTGCGTAGTGATTAATTTGATCTTTCCGTGTATACTCATGGCATGAAATGGATGCGCAATTTACATAATCAACAATGGACTATAAAATGACGCATTTCCTAACTCGTACTTATTATGACAGTAAATTGACAAACTTTATTGATACTTGGAGAATTAAGAAAGTATTACAATCAATTAGGAGAGTGTGAATAGCAAGAAAACCTTATGAAGATTCATATTTTTGGTGCTTCTGGATCAGGCACTACTACACTCGCCAATGAATTGGCTGATAAGCTAAATTATGTTCATCTGGATGCTGATGAATATTACTGGAGAAAAACAAATCCTCCTTTTCAGGAAAAGATACCTTTGTCAGAAAGGAGTAACACATTACAGCTAGATTTTCAAAAAAATGTAAACGTTATTGTAAGTGGCTCGCTTGTAACATGGGGAGATTATTGGGTTAGTGCATTCGATCTTGCTATTTTCCTATTGATTCCTTCAGAAGTAAGGATGAGGAGGTTATCAAAAAGAGAACAAGAACGATACGGGGATCAGCTTATTAACGATCATACAATTGCCGATAATTCACAAGCATTCTTGGAATGGGCTAGAAAATATGACGATCCCAGTTTTGATGGTAGAAGTATCAAACAGCATCAAGACTGGATCAAAAAGTTAACCTGTAAAACGCTGAAGATTACTGGAGACACATCAATCGAAAAACGTATTCAATTAGTAAGAGAATCAATTAAGAAAGGTTAGAACTTTATGCTTTTGCTTCACGAGATGCAATACAAAAGAAGTTTGCAATGAATACTAGAGCAGTGTAATTTGTCGACTTTCTCAACTGAATAATCAAATCAATATAAACATGAAAGCATCATTCATCTCTGACTTATCCCTTCCCATTGTAGCGGCACCCATGTTTCTTATTTCTGGACCTGAGATGGTCATTGAATGTTGTAAAAGCGGGATAGTTGGTACATTCCCTGCACTTAACAATCGTTCGACAGAAGGTTTTGAGGAATGGGTTGTTGAGATTAAAGAAGAGTTGGCAAAATGGGAAGAGGAAACAGGGAAAAAAGCAGCGCCTTTTGGAGTAAATCTTATAGTTCATAAAACAAACCCGCGTCTGGAGGCGGATTTGGAAATTGTGGTAAAGCATAAAGTGCCGCTGATAATTACATCACTCGGAGCAGTTACTCAGCTAGTAGATGCCGTTCATAGCTATGGTGGCCTGGTATTCCATGATGTTATTATGAAACGTCATGCTGAAAAGGCTGCAGATGCGGGAGTTGACGGACTTATCCTCGTATGTGCTGGTGCCGGCGGTCATGCGGGCACATTAAATCCTATGTCGTTTGTTGGAGAAATCCGTAAGTTCTTCAATAAAACCATCTTGCTATCTGGCTGCATTTCGACCGGACGCGATATTGCTTCAGCCATGCAAATGGAGGCTGATTTGGCTTACATGGGTACCAGATTCATCAATACGAAAGAAAGTAAAGCACCCGAAGAGTATCGTAAAATGATAATAGAGGCAGGAGCCTCGGATATTGTATACACAGCGGCGGTATCAGGAGTACACGCCAACTTCCTAAAACCGAGCTTGGAAGCAATGGGTATCAGTGAAGAAATGTGGAAGCAGTCCGCAAAAGTTGATTTTGGAGAAGAGTTGTCAGCGAATGATGAAGCGAAAGCCTGGAAAACTATTTGGTCTGCTGGACAGGGTGTCACCAAAATTTACGATACACCAAGTATAAACGAACTTGTCAGTCGATTAAAGAAAGAATTTAGAGGTGCATTGCAAGAACAGTCGGATTTACTAAAGAAATATTAGCTTTTCCACTTAATGCTACACCCAATACTTGGTTTCTGATCCTCTATAATTGGATCATCCTCCAAATGGGCTTCAAGTGCATCAACCAAATCATCTCCCGTTACAGGCTCGGGGTTTCCTGGTGTGCTTGCATCAAATCTTCCTCGGTAAATACATTTAAGCTCTTCATCAAACAGGAAGAAATCAGGAGTGCATGCGGCCTGATAGGCTTTAGCTACTTCTTGTGATTCATCATACAGGTAAGGAAAGGAGAACTCAAATTCTTCTGCCTGAGCTTTGAGTCCGTCTGGACCATCTTCTGGATAGGCATTCGCATCATTTGAAGAGATGGCAACAAACCCAACTTTAAGATCCATATATTGTCGGGCAACTACTGCAATTTCTTCTTCAATATTTTTCACGAAAGGACAATGTGCGCATATAAACATCACAACTAGTCCGTACTCCGATTTTACGTCTTCCAGTGTTTTATTTTCTCCTGAAATAACATCTAAAAGATCAAAATCAGGCGCCACTGTTCCTAAAGGCATCATATTCGATTCTGCTGCAGCCATACTTATGAATTGATTATTTTTAAATCTGAGCTATTAAGATAATACAAGACTATATATGAAAAAATTCATTCTTTCTTTTTTAACACTTTCTATCCTGCATTTAGCAAATGCGCAAATAACTTCTGCTCCATCTAGAACGAACGGCGAGGGTCCTTATGATATGACCATCATTAGAGGAGCTACCATGATTAATGGAAATGGAGCTCCTCCTATTGGTCCGGTAGATATTGTGATAGAAAAAAATAAAATAACGAAGGTTCAGGTTGTCGGTTACCCTGGAGTAGAAATCAGTTCTGAAAGACGACCAAAGCTGGAAGGAAATGGAATAGAGATTGATGCAGAGGGGATGTTTGTACTTCCTGGATTTGTAGATATGCATGGTCACATAGGTGGTACAAGTCAAGGCACACCTGCTGAATATGTATTCAAACTATGGCTGGCACATGGTATCACTACCATTCGAGATCCTTCAGCCGGAAATGGGCTGGATTGGGTTCTGAGACACAAAAACAGAAGCGTAAAAAATGAAATAACTGCACCTCGAATTTTAGCATACACTTCCTTTGGACAGAATCTTGAGAAAGTGGAAATAGTAAAAAACCTTCCCGGTGAACGATCTACTGGAACTGAAGTGCTGAAAGGTCCAATAACTAATGCGGCAGAAGCAATCTCTTGGGTAAGAGCGAATTATCGCAGAGGTGCCGATGGGATTAAGTTTTTTGGAGCATCTCCTGAAGTCATGGAAGCTGCCTTACAAGAGAATAAAAGACTTGGATTGAAGTCAGCATGTCATCATGCTCAGCTTAATGTAGGATGGTGGAACGTGCTCAACTCCGCAGAAGCAGGATTAACTACTATGGAGCATTGGTATGGATTGCCCGAGGCTCTTTTTGATGATCGTATCGTTCAAGATTACCCAGTAGGGTATAATTATCAGAATGAACAAGATCGGTTTGGTGAAGCTGGAAGACTTTGGAAGCAGGCAGCAGAACCTTACTCAGAGAAGTGGAATGCCGTAATGAATAGATTGCTGGAATTGGACTTCACGCTGGATCCCACATTCAATATCTATGAAGCCAGCAGAGATCTCATGCGTTCTAGAAATGCTGATTGGCATAACGATTACACACTACCTTCTCTATGGAAGTTTTATCAACCAAGTAAGGTGTCACATGGGTCATATTGGCACTTTTGGGGTACAGAAGAAGAAGTGGCATGGAAAGAAAACTATAAGCTGTGGATGACTTTCGTAAATGAATACAAGAACAGAGGTGGGCGTGTGACGACAGGCTCTGACTCTGGGTTCATCTTCCAATTATATGGTTTCGCTTATATCCGTGAAATGGAGCTACTAAGGGAAGCAGGCTTTCATCCTTTGGAAGTCATTCGATCCGCTACATTAATGGGAGCGCAAGCCTTAGGTATGGAGAAAGAAATAGGAACAATTGAAGTTGGTAAAATGGCTGACTTGGTCATTGTTGAAGAAAATCCTTTGGCCAACCTTAAAGTTCTTTACGGAACTGGAGCTATTAAGCTAACAGAGGACAATGAAGTAACTCGGGTTGGTGGAGTGAAGTACACCGTTAAAGATGGTATAGTTTATGATGCTAAAGAACTGCTAAAAGATGTTCGTGAAATGGTGAAAGAATCGAAAAACGGAGAAGAACTAAAGCAACCTGGATATCCAAACTGGAAAGAATAAATGAAACAGAAGGCATTACTCATTCTCCCAATAATCTTATTGGGTTGTCAGCAAGGCGGAAGTCGAGTGGATACTCAATCTGCAGAAGTGATGACTCCTCGAGATGAAACAAAAGTTTATAGTCTATTGGGTGAAGAACTCCCAGAAATCCAATTGACTGCTCAGGAAAAAGAAAGCTACGAGAAAAACCTAAAAGAGGCACGAGGCTATCTGGACGTGAATCCAGATAGTCTTGAATTGATTATATGGTATGGTCGAAGATTTGCATACTTGGGTAAATATTTTGAAGCGATTGATGTCTACTCCTCTGCAATAGAAAAATTCCCCTCTTCTTACAGACTTAGGCGGCATAGAGGTCATCGATATATTACAACCAGGCAATTTGAAAAAGCCATTGAAGATTTTGAGATGGCTGCATTCTATAGCCTAAATGCAGAAAATAGAACTGAACCAGATGGTATTCCCAACAAGCTCAATAAACCTGTCGGAAATGATAAATTCAACATTTGGTACCACTATGGATTAGCTCATTACCTAAGTGGCAGATTTGACAAGGCTTTATCTGCTTATAACAGATGCATGGAGTTTAGTACGAATAATGACTTACTAGCTGCTACTTCTTATTGGTTATATATGACATATAAGAAAATTGGTAATCCAGAATTGGCAGATCAAATATTGGAAGGTATTTCAAGCAAGATGAAAGTGATTGAGAATGACGCTTACCTAGACTTACTTCTCCTTTTTAAGGGCGAAAAAAATCCTGAAGTGTTGGCAAAAAAAGCATTTTCAGATGGAGGAGAAATCAATGAAGCACTTGGGTACGGCATTGGCAACTACTATCAACAGCAAGGAAATACAGAGAAAGCAAATGAGATTTTTTTGAAAATATTAGAAAGCCCTAACTGGTTTGCCTTTGGATACATAGCAGCAGAAGCAGAATTAACTTCTACTTTTCCTGTCCCATCCTCCTAATTTCATTTCGAAGCTGAATGGCCACATTTGGAAAATCTGTGATGATCCCATCAACCCCGGCATTCAACATTTTCAGCATATCCTCACGGGTATTAACAGGATAGGCATGTACCTCATATCCTTTTGCATGCATTTGAAAAACACGTCTCGGGGATAATGTTTCCCATTGTGGATTAATGGCTTTCATCCGATTACTTTCTTTCGCTCGTCCCATATGAATACGTGTTTCGATATAGAATGCAATCAACGGAGCTGAGTCTTCTCCAATAATTAGTGCTTTGGTTTCAATAAAAGGATCTAGTTCATGTACTTCATCTAGATAGGTAGGTTCATAAGATTGCAGTATAATCCAATCTTCCCCATTCTTTTCACCCATCACTACCTCTACTAGTTTTTCAGCAAAATCGTGGTAATGTGGATGGTCCATATGTTTGATCTCTATCAAAACTGTCGTCTGACCATCTATGAAATCCAATACTTCTTTTAACGTCGGTATTTTTTCTTCCTGATACTGAGAATCAAACCACGATCCTACTTCAAATTGTTGTAATTCTTCCAGAGTATAGTCATGCACATCTCCAGTGACAGAGTTTCCAAGTGAGTCCCTTGTTACACGATCCAATCGTTGATCATGAAAGACAATAATTTGTTCATCTTTTGTATGGCGAACATCCAGTTCGATTTGATCAACACCTAATTCAAGTGCTTTTTTGAAAGAAGCCATTGTATTCTCTGGAGCGAGTCCTGAAGCACCCTTATGTGCAATAATTTGAAACTCCTTGCCACCTAATCTATCAATCGAAGTACTGGCGAAAAAATTTCTGTAGAACCAAGGCTCAAAAAGCGATAGAGCACCAAAAAGCAAAAAGAAAGGCGCAGAATAAAGTAAAAACTTCTTAGTCATCAGGTGTGATTATTTAACTGGAAAAGTTACAAAAAAGAAACCAAATACTACTATTCTGAAGGTTTAACGAGCTTGATTCCCAATTCGCTCAGCTGCTCTTTTGAAATTGTTGAAGGTGAATCGATCATCACATCTCTCCCTGAATTGTTTTTCGGAAAGGCAATGAAATCTCTAATACTCTGCTCTCCAGCCATAATCGCGCATAATCGATCAAAACCAAAAGCAACTCCCCCATGTGGTGGAGCTCCATATTCAAAAGCACCCATTAAGAATCCAAACTGCTCTTCTGCCTCCTCCTTACTGAAGCCTAGCACTTCAAACATCCTGGCTTGCATGTCTCGATCATGGATTCTGATAGAGCCTCCTCCTGCTTCGACTCCATTGATTACCATATCATATGCATTCGCTCTCACCGCCCCAGGGTCAAAGTTTAGTTTTTCCACATCTTCAGGCTTAGGTGCTGTAAATGGATGATGCATGGCATGGTATCTGTCAGTTTCCTCATCCCATTCCAGCAATGGGAAGTCCAAGACCCATGCAGCAGCTACCTTATTCTTATCTCTTAAACCAAGTCTTTCTCCCATTTCAAGACGTAGTTCGTTCAATGCTTTTCGTGTTTGATTAGCCTCTCCAGCCATAATTAAAATCAAGTCACCTGATTTGGACCCAAATTTTTCAGCCCAAGCTTTTAGCGCATCCTGATCGAAAAACTTGTCTACAGACGATTTAAATGTTCCATCCTCATTGCACTTCACATAAACCAGACCCTTAGCTCCTATTTGTGGTTTCTTGACAAAATCAGTCAGACCATCCAATTGCTTTCTGGTGTATTCAGCACAACCTTCAGCATTGATGCCAACAACCAATTCTGCGCTATCAAACACAACAAACCCCTTGTCTTTTGCCAAATCATTCAACTCACAAAACTCCATTCCAAAACGTAAATCCGGCTTATCAGACCCATATTTCACCATAGCATCATCATAGCTAATACGCTGAAAATCATCTAACACTATTCCTTCTATTTCCTTGTAAAGAAACTTGGTCATTCCCTCAAAAGTCTGCAATACATCCTCTTGCTCTACAAATGCCATTTCACAATCAATCTGTGTAAACTCTGGCTGACGATCCGCTCTTAAATCTTCGTCTCTGAAGCATTTTACAATCTGAAAGTAGCGGTCCATGCCAGCAACCATTAGAAGCTGCTTAAAAGTTTGAGGAGACTGGGGAAGCGCATAAAACTCATTCTCATTCATTCGAGATGGAACAACAAAATCTCTTGCCCCTTCTGGAGTAGACTTGATTAAATAAGGCGTCTCCACCTCTACAAAAGCTTCCTTATTTAAATACTCTCTTACTTTTTGCATCATCGTATGACGCAATTGAAGTTTTTTCCGTACTGGATTTCTTCTGATATCCAGATATCGATACTTCATTCGGAGATCTTCTCCCCCATCGGTCTCATCTTCAATCGTGAATGGAGGCACCTTCGATCCATTCAATAATTCTAGGTTATTTACCCTGATTTCCACATCACCAGTGGTCATTTTATCATTCTTGGAGTACCGCTCCACCACTTCTCCAGTGGCCTTCACTACAAACTCACGTCCTACTTTTTTTGCTTGATCAATAATAGACTGATCCGTTACACCGTCTTCAAAAATTAATTGAGTAATTCCGTACCTATCTCTGAGATCTATCCAAACTACACCACCTTTATCCCGTTGCTTTTGCACCCATCCGCAGAGTGTAATAGTTTGTCCAATATGTTCTGATCTCAGTTCACCACAGGTGTGCGTGCGTAGCATATATTTCTTTTTTAAATCAAAATGAGGCGCAAAGGTAGGCCGATCACCGGAAAATACCTTTCACCTTTTTAGCTTTGAGTTATGAAGCAAACAATTTCTATACTCTCTATTCTATTAGCTCTTCAGAGCTTTGCCCAGACCTTCTCTACTGTAAAGGTGGGTCCTGATGAAAAAATCAGCCTCCAGATTCCCGATTCCTTCATCAGTATGACGGATCAGGATCGAATGAAACAGGTTTACTCTTCCAAAGTGCCTTTGGCAATGTTTGCAAATGAAAACCAAGATGTTACCCTTGGGATTAATTACAATATCATGCAATGGACGGAAAGCGATACTGAATTGATTTATGGTTTTTATAAAGCGAGTGTCAAGAATCTATTTGACGAAATCGAATTCATTCAAGATGAAATCAAGGAAATAAATGGGAGGAAATACATTGTTTTTGAATTTGTATCTTCTATTACAGATGACAATGCATTCTCAGGAACAAGGTCATCTAAAAACTATACATACATACAGTATACTTCTTACAACAATCAAGTTCTTCTTTTCAATTTCAGTTGCAAAGCAAGATTAATGAGCAACTGGCAACCAATTGCAAACGAAATAATGAATAGTATCAAAGTGAAGCAATGAGTTTAAGCGTATATAGCGACGAACACTTTATGAGGCAAGCACTCCTGGAGGCACAAAA
Organism: Marinobacter alexandrii; assembly: GCA_039984955.1. NCBI lineage: Bacteria > Pseudomonadati > Pseudomonadota > Gammaproteobacteria > Pseudomonadales > Marinobacteraceae > Marinobacter > Marinobacter alexandrii. Next base: position 2,954,599 of record JBDWTN010000007.1, on the reverse strand, counting down.
TGCTTTTGATGAAGGTGAGATTCCAATTGGCGCGGTTGTGGTTTGTGAAAACAAAATCATCGCCAAGGATCATAACCGCGTGGAGCGTTTGAATGATGCTACCGCACATGCCGAGATGCTTGCTATTACTGCCGCTCAAAATCATCTTAGCTCGAAGTATCTGAATGAATGCACCTTATTTGTTACACTAGAGCCATGCAGCATGTGTGCAGGAGGTCTTTTCTGGACACAGGTCGGGAGAATAGTGATAGGAGCTTTAGATAAAGAAAGAGGCTTCTCTAGATATAACAAAGACATTATTCATCCTAAAACAGAATTAAAACTTGGTGTGAGTGCTCCTGAATGTGAGGTTTTAATTAAAGGTTTCTTTAAAAGAATAAGGAAAAAATAGGAGTCTCGAAACTTAAATTCTACGCTAAAAGATTCATGAAGATCGCCTATAAAAGTAAAAATACTGTAAATCAAATAAGTCATTCTATTCTATGTTAATAGTAAAAGAAAGTTGAATGTGAGTTCCATTATTAATGTAAGTGAATATCATCAAATACCAATTCTTGACGGGTTGGAATTATTAAATGCAAAGTCTCACACACTTGACTTTCCGTTTCATACGCACGAAACTTTCAATATCGCTCTTATTCTAACCTCTACCTTTAACACAAAACTTACCGACAAATTTTTAAAAGCACCTATTAGCACCCTATCAATCACAAATCCGGGCGAAGTTCATGCAACACCATGTGATCGAGATCTTGGAAATTCATTTTTCACCTATTACGTATCTCCAGAAGCTATAAAGGATTTTAATAATGGTGAAGACGTCTTCTTTGAGGATAAGATTATTTACGATCAAAAAATTTTCAATGAGCTTTACTTCTTATCTAAAAATTATAAGAAAAGCCATGTCGAATTTGAAAAAAGACTAACCACTTCTTTGAAATTGTTAGTGAGAAAATATGCAACCGAAAGACCAATCGATTTTAAAACAAATAAACTGTTTCAAAGCTTCATCAATGAAACCAGCTTTAACTCTTTTTCATTGGATAAAACAGCGTCAAAGTTTGGAATAAACAAGTACAAGTTTATCAGACTCTTCAAGCAGGAAACAGGTTTAACACCAAATAATTTTGTACTGTTAAAAAAAATTGAAAAGAGTAAGAGAATGCTAAAAAATGGCACTCCAATATTCAATGTCGCAATTGATTGTGGGTTTTATGATCCTTCTCATTTTTATAAAAACTTCAAAAGATTCACAGGTGTGAATCCTATGGACTTCCAAAATGCTCTTCAGGTTAAGTACTGAAATATTTTACAATAGAAACAAGTTTTAAAAGCTTCATTTTGTCAAAAATCGAAAATCATGAAGCATCCATTAATTATATTCTTAGCATTAATGTCTTCCCTATTACTTGCTCAAGATGATAGCCTCTTAAAAACCCACTCAAAAGATAAACTCTTAGAAGATTATGATTTAATGGTTTCTTCCTTGAAAGAGGCACATACTGGGCTTTATTGGTATACTAGCTTTTCTGAGTATGAAAAGGTTTTCAAAGAAAACAGAGATAAAATTTATGATGGGATGGATTCATACGAATTCTTCAGAGTGCTCTCTTTTGTTACCGCTGCTGACAAAGAAGGACATTCAAGAGTGAGTTCCTCTTCGAGTGATATCGGGAATTATATCAGTCAGAAAGGAAAGTATCTGCCATTTGGTATCAAAACAATTGATAAAAAAATCTACTTACTCAATGACATTGGAGACAACAAAACGAAGGGTAAATTTTTAAGCAGCATAGATGGGGTGGTCATAGATTCCATTGTGAGCAAGATGTTCGATCATATTTCTCGTTTATCAGATGGTTTCACTACCTCTGGCAAGTATAGAGTTATTGACAGATTTAGTTTTGCAGGTTACTATTTAGATTTTATTCACATCCCTAAAAAAGACAATGCTTCCATTACTCTTATTGATCCAAAGACTAATAGCAAAACAAAAATAACCGTTAAACTAGTTGACAGAGACGGTCTAGTTTCAATCGCTCGAAAAACTCCAAAAAAGAAGATCGAGCAAATAGAGGGACTGTACAACTTTGAAATAAAATCAGATATTCAAACAGCAATTATGACGTTTAATGATTTCGGTTACGAGGAATTTGAAGAAGAGCACCGAAGTTTTAAAACAGTTGTAGATAGTCTGTTTGGAATCATCCAAAAGAGAGAAATAAGAAATTTGGTAATCGACATCCGAAACGTTCGAGGTGGCTCAGAAGGTGCTGAAGATTATCTGTTTTCTTACCTAACAAAAACACCGTATGAAAAATACAAATATGTTGAGACTAAGGGTCTGGAATATTCTTTCATTAATTACACAAATTATAAGGATGACAAAGAGGAGCTCTACAGCATGCTGAAGGAAGAACACTACCTAGCAAAAGATGGAAGATTTTTGAGAAAAGAAGGTGTATTGTCGACCGAATCACCTCAGGAAAACCCATTCCTCGGAAATTTATACATACTAATTTCCGGTAAAACCTATTCTGGCGGTTCTGAATTTGCATCAATTGCAAAAGCACAATCAGATGCTTTATTTATTGGAGAAGAAACAGGCGGTGGGTTTTATGGACAAACCAGTGGCCTATATACATATCTGCTTCTACCAAATTCACAAATGGAAATAAGAATACCTCTACTAAAATTTTCTACCAACTTTGAAAGTGCTGATATTCCATTTGGGCGTGGAGTTATCCCAGACCATAAAGTCACAACCACTTTTGAAGAATATATGGCTGAACAAGATGTAGAATTAGAATACACCCTAAATTTAATCGAAGAGGGCAAATAGTATTTTCGAAATGTTCGAGTAATATGAATTTACCTGATAGGCACAGGCTGAGCTAAGTTAATAGTCATATCTATTGTTCTGCTAATCCCATGAACCTAAAAAAGACATTATTCAAATTAAAAAGAGCAACCAAACCTGCATTCTTATTGTTATAATTACCGAATCATTTTTTTGAACCTATAAAAATCACGATAACTATGGCTTTTGAATTACCAAACCTACCGTATGCACATGATGCATTAGAACCACACATTGATGCAAAAACCATGGAAATACATCATGGTAAACACCATGCTGCCTATGTTTCCAAAGTTAATGCAGCCATTGAAGGGGCAGATATGGATGGAAAATCCATAGAAGATCTGTGCAAGAATCACTCCGATAATGCAGCAGTAAGAAATAACGGAGGTGGTCACTTTAATCACACACTTTTTTGGTCGGTTATGAGTCCAAACGGTGGTGGTGAACCTTCAGGTGCTCTAGCAGATGCAATCAATTCAGCTTTCGGATCATTTGACAAGTTCAAAGAAGAGTTCAGCAATGCCGCGGCTACTCGATTTGGTAGTGGATGGGCATGGTTATGCAAGAATAGTGATGGATCAGTGTCAGTTTGCTCGACTGCCAATCAGGACAATCCTTTGATGCCTGAGGCAGGATGTTCAGGAACACCTATCTTAGGATTAGACGTGTGGGAGCACGCGTACTACTTAAATTATCAAAATAGACGTCCAGATTACATTAATGCTTTTTTTAATGTGGTAAATTGGGATGCTGTAGGAGAAAAATTCGCTGGATAATTGTCAATTCGAAAATCCCTATATATTTGCGCCCAAGAATGAGAATAAATCAACTACATCATCATGCACATCATTACAACTTCACTCAAGAGAGGTGAGAAGATGATGCTGTAGTTATATTAAAATAACCCAAAGGCCCGTCGGATTACCGTCGGGCCTTTTTTTGTCGCTATGCGACAGAGTAACATTGAGATAATGAATTAGTTCTAACCAAGTAACTGCCAAAAAGAAAAGTAATGAATCAGGTACTAAAAATAGCCGTACAGAAAAGCGGCCGTCTCAACGAGAAAAGCATGGGCTTACTCAAGGAGTGTGGAATTAAAATAAATAATGGAGGCAAACTGATGTCCACGGCTTCCAATTTCCCTTTGGAAGTCTTCTACCTGCGAGATGATGATATTCCTCAATATGTAGCAGAAGGCGTTGCAGATATCGGGATTGTGGGAGAAAATGAATACCTAGAGAAACAGCAGCCGGTAACAATAATTAATCGGACAGGATTTTCTAAGTGTCGTTTATCTCTGGCTATTCGAAGAGAAGAAGAGTATACAGGACTTGAGTGGTTTTCGGGTAAACGAATTGCGACAAGTTACCCCATTATCTTAAAGAATTTTCTCGAAAAGAATAACATCAATGCAACCGTGGAAGTAATAAGCGGTAGTGTTGAGATAGCTCCTGGAATTGGGCTAGCTGAGGCTGTCTTCGATATCGTGAGTACAGGAAGTACATTGCTAGCGAACGGATTAAAAGAAGTAGAGGTTGCGCTGAAAAGTGAGGCGCTATTGGTAGCGAATACCATGTTGACCTCCGAAAAGAAACAAATACTTGATAAGCTTTTATTTCGAATTGAAGCAGTCAAATCAGCCAAACAGAATAAGTACATTCTGCTAAACGCTCCTAACAATCAGCTTAATAATATTATCAATTTGCTACCGGGCATGAGGAGTCCTACCGTTTTGCCACTTGCCGATGAAGGATGGAGCAGCGTACATAGTGTTATCAAAGAAGATGATTTTTGGGATGTGATTGACCAGCTCAAAGAAAAAGGTGCAGAAGGCATTTTAGTTTGCCCAATTGAAAAGATGATTGTGTAATTAGTCGATAGCCTTTAAGTAGACATGCCTCTGTTGACCATCGGCTATTGATTATGGACTTGTATAAAATGAAAAACATAAAATATCCAGAACCCAGCATTTGGGCTTCCATTTGCAAACGTCCCACATTCGATCTCTCAGAATTGGAAGGAAAGGTTAAAACAATCCTTGCTGATGTCAAAGATCGAGGCGATAGTGCGCTACTTGAAATGGGAGAAAAATTTGATGGAGTAAAACTTGACTCAGTTTCGATCGAATTGAGTTCAATGGCATTCAAAATAGATGAAGAACTAGCTAGTGCTATCCAAATTGCTAAATCCAATATTGAAAAGTTCCACCTCTCTCAGAATGAGGAAGTCCAGATAATCGAAACCATGCCTGGGGTCAGTTGCTGGCGCAAAAGTGTAGGCATTCAAAATGTAGGTTTATATATTCCAGGTGGATCAGCTCCTCTATTCTCTACCCTGCTCATGCTTGCTATTCCTGCAAAAATTGCTAATTGTAAAAACATCGTTGTTTGCACACCGCCGACAAAAGAAGGAAAACTTAATGAAGTCATTGGATGGACCTGTAAGCTCTTAGGAATAGAGAAAGTATTCCTAACAGGAGGAGCTCAGGCTATAGCAGCAATGACCTTTGGGACCGAGTCTATTCCTCAAGTTGATAAAATTTTTGGCCCGGGAAATCAGTATGTAACAGCAGCTAAACAACTAGCACAAAATTATGGCGTAGCTATAGACATGCCAGCAGGTCCTAGTGAAGTATTGATCATTGCTGATGATTCTGCTTATCCTGAATTTATTGCAGCAGATTTGCTTTCTCAAGCAGAACATGGACCTGATAGTCAGGTTGTGCTGGTTAGTGATTCTGAGGTTTTAATCTCCAGAGTTGAACAGGAAATAATCAAACAAGTTGAAGACCTGCCAAGAAAAGACATTGCAAAAAAAGCGTTAGAAAACAGTCAATCAGTTTTAGTTAAAAACCTGAATGAAGCAGTTTTGTTTAGTAATGAATACGCCCCAGAACACCTCATCATTGCTACGGCAAATGCTGAAGAGATAGGAGAACGAATCACAATTGCTGGAAGTATCTTCCTTGGTAATTGGAGCTGTGAAAGCGCTGGAGATTATGCAAGTGGAACAAATCACACTTTACCAACTAATGGTTATGCTCGTAACTACAGCGGAGTATCGCTGGATAGTTTTGTAAAAAAAATCACGTTCCAAAAGCTTAATGAACAAGGCATCCAGAATCTCGGCCCAGCTATCGAAAAAATGGCAGCAGCAGAGCAGCTAGAGGCACATAAAAATGCAGTTAGTTTGAGGTTAGAGAAGATAAAAAACCTCCCCCCCACCCACTCCAAAGGGGGAGTTAGGGACGAACAATTCCCCCTCACTGAGGGGGCAAGGGGGAGGGAAAGTGATAAACATTATTACTACAATAAAAGCCTTAAAGACAAAGCAAAAAAACTCAGAAACGAATCTACAATTGCGGAAGCAACACTATGGAAATATGTTCTTCGTGCTAGCGGTTTAGGCTATCCTTTCAAAAGACAAAGACCTATTGGAAACTATATTGTAGATTTTGTTTCAATTCCATTAAAACTAATTATAGAAGTGGATGGTATTACTCACAGCTATGAAGAGATGACTGTGAAAGATGAGATAAAACAAAAAGAGCTTGAAGATTTAGGGTTCACAATCATTAGAATCACTGATGATTCAATTCTTAGCAATGTAGACAGAGTAAGAAGTTATTTATCAGAAGAAATTAAAAATCTACCCCTTAATCCCCCTCCAAAGGAGGAGAATAAAATTTGAATCATGTTTGATATAAATAAAATAACGCGCCAAAATGTAAAAGCGTTAAAGCCTTACTCCAGTGCTCGTGATGAGTTTGATGGAATTGCAGAAATCTCATTAGATGCCAATGAAAATCCATATGGATTTGGCCTTAATCGTTACCCTGATGCTTCACTAAAGGAATTAAAATCAACTTTCGGCCAATACAGAAATGTTGAAACAGATCGCCTGATCTTCGGTAATGGTAGTGATGAATTAATCGATTTGCTTATTAGAGCATTTTGCGTGCCGGGCGAGGATAAAATAGTGATGTTCCCACCTACTTTTAGCATGTATAGTGTGGCTGCTGCTGTCAATGATGTGGAAGTGGTCAAAGATTCGTTAAATGAAAATTTCCAAATTGATTTTGAAAGGCTAGAACCCAAACTAAGAGATGACAACCTAAAGATCATCTTCATTTGCTCTCCGAATAACCCAACTGGAAACAGCATAGATACGTCTGCCATTAAAAAAATCACACAATCATTTAATGGGTTAGTGGTTGTTGATGAGGCATATATTGACTTTGCAGGTAATAGTTTAATAAGTGACAATACCCCGAATCTTTTTATTCTACAGACATTTTCAAAAGCTCTGGGACTCGCTGGAGCTAGATTAGGGATTGGCATTGGGTCTAAAGAAGTGATTAACGTCCTCAACAAAATCAAACCTCCATACAATGTCAATTCCTTAACTCAGCAAAAAGCCATTGATATGCTTAACCGGCCTGAGTTAATCAAAAAGCAGGTCGAAATATTGATTGATGAGCGTCGAAAAATGGAGAAAGCATTGAGTGATATTCCAATAGTTAAGAAAATTTATCCATCAGACGCCAATTTCCTCCTCGTTGAATTTGATGACCCCAAAAAAGTCTACACTGATTTAATGTCAAAAGGGATCGTCGTGAGAGATCGCTCAGGTCAGGTATCAAATACACTTAGAATCACAATTGGAACCCCAGAAGAAAATCAACGCCTGATTGCTGCGCTTAAAGAAGATCACTACGAGGAGAAAGGCAGAATAGGAAGATGTGTTAGAGCAACTTCTGAAACCAAGATCAAAATTGAGGTAAACCTCGATGACCCTAGCACAACTTCCATTTCTACAGGAGTAGCCTTCTTTGATCATATGCTAGATCAAATCGCTAGACATGGAGCGATAGGTTTGCATGTAGAGGTTGAAGGTGATATTCAAATTGACACTCATCATACCATAGAAGACACAGCCCTTGCAATAGGCTCTGCATTTAATGATGCATTAAAAGATCGAAAAGGTATTGAGAGATATGGTTTTCTCTTACCAATGGACGATTGTTTATCGCAGGTCGCTATTGATTTTGGAGGTCGTCCATGGTTGGAGTGGGATGCTGACTTTAAAGCGACGCATGTTGGAGAAATGCCCACCGAAATGGTATCTCATTTTTTTAAATCATTTTCTGATACGGCTAGATGCAATTTGAATATTAAAGCAGAAGGAGAAAATGATCATCATAAAATTGAGTCCATTTTTAAAGCTTTCGCTCGGGCTATCAAAATGGCGGTAAGAAAAGACGATAGTGGAATTATGCCCTCTACTAAAGGAGTACTCTAAAAATTGATAAGTAACAATTAATAATTGACAATTGGTCGCTATAGTTAAATACAACGCTGGAAACATCCGCTCCGTGAAGAATGTACTTGATCGTATCGGTGTAGAGTCCGTCATAACCGATGACCCTAATAGCTTAAGGAGTGCAGAAAAGGTGATTTTTCCTGGTGTTGGAGAGGCAGGCACAGCAATGAGCTACTTGAAGGAAAGAGGTCTTGATGAAGTGATCAAATCATTGAAGCAGCCTTTTCTGGGTATTTGCCTAGGGATGCAATTGATGTGTACCCACTCTGAGGAAAAAGACACTGAATGCTTGGGTATTTTCAAGGAACACGTAAAGAAATTTCCTCCAATGGGTATTGTACCTCATATGGGGTGGAATGATTTTGCTGAGGCAAAAGGATCCCTATTCGAAGGGATACAAAAAACTGACAATGTGTACTTTGTTCATAGCTATTATGCAGAGATTGGAGAAGATACTGTTGGCACAACAGATTACCTCGTTCCATTCACTTCAGCTCTGCAAAAAGATAATTTTTATGGTGTCCAATTTCATCCGGAGAAGTCTGCGGATGTAGGAGCGAAGTTGATTAAGAATTTTTTAAAATTATGACTTGTAAAACGTCATCGCGAGCATGCGAAGCGATCTCAATTTCAAGATTGCTTCATCCGTCTACCGGCGGATTCGCAATGACGATAATATTAGAATTATGCGAATAATACCAGCCATAGACATCATTGAAGGAAAGTGTGTACGTCTTTCAAAAGGGGATTACGACACGAAGAAAATTTACAACGAAGATCCTTTAGAGGTAGCAAAGTCATTTGAAGACGCTGGCCTTCAGTATTTACACCTTGTAGATCTGGATGGTGCTAAGGAGAAACATATTGTCAATTGGAAAGTGCTTGAAAAGCTTGCTACGAAAACCAATTTACAGATTGATTTTGGCGGTGGTATCAAATCGGATCAAGATTTAAAAATCGCTTTCGAAAGTGGTGCTCAACAGATTACTGGCGGAAGTATTGCTGTAAAAGAACCTGTACTTTTTAGTAGCTGGATTACTGCCTATGGTGCAGACAAAATCATTCTAGGGGCGGATGCCTTAGATGGAAAGATTTCGATTTCAGGATGGCAAGAAGGGACTGACCAGCAAATTGAAGAATTTATCGAAGGTTATGTCGAGAAAGGTATCGAATATGTAATCTCTACGGATATTTCAAAAGATGGGATGCTAGAAGGTCCTTCCTTTGAGCTCTATGATTCCATTCTTCAGAAACTTCCCGATCTGAAGTTGATTGCCAGCGGTGGTGTGAGTTCTATAGATGATTTAGTTAAACTAAAAGAGAATGGATTAGAAGGCACTATTGTGGGTAAGGCTATTTATGAGAATAGAGTGACTTTAAAAGAACTATCAGAAATCAATGCTTAAGAAAAGAATCATACCATGCCTTGATATCAAAGATGGGCAAACCGTCAAGGGTGTCAATTTTGTGGACATAAGGAACGCCGGTGATCCAATAGAACTAGCCAAGCGCTACGTAAAAGAAGGAGCTGATGAGCTGGTATTCTTAGACATCACAGCTACCGTGGATAGACGAAAAACATTTGTGAAATTAGTAGAGCAAATTGCCCATGAAATCAATATCCCTTTCACAGTGGGTGGTGGTATATCTTCGGTAGAAGATGCTGCAGTTTTAGTAAAAGCAGGAGCAGATAAAATAAGTGTTAATTCCGCTGCGGTTAGACGACCAGAATTAGTACAAGAGATTGCTCATGAATTCGGCAGTCAATTTATCGTGGTAGCCATTGATGCCGGGCTTGTAAATGGCGAGTGGAAAGTGTTTGTCAAAGGAGGAAGAGAGGCTACAGACTTAGATGTATATGAGTGGGCAAAAAAAGTTGAATCTTTAGGTGCTGGTGAGATACTGCTTACTTCCATGCAAAATGATGGCACAAAGAAAGGCTTTGCTTTAGAGCTAACCGATAAGCTGTCAAAGGATTTAAACATCCCTGTCATTGCCTCTGGGGGAGCAGGCTCAAGTGAACATTTTGCAGACGTATTTGAACAAACCAAAGCGACAGGAGCACTTGCTGCTAGTGTCTTTCACTTCGGAGAAATTCCTATTCCTAAACTCAAAGAGTTTCTTAGAAATCAGAATATAGAAATCAGAATATAGCATATGACTAACTCAAAACTCGAGACTAACAACTCTCAATTAATTCCCGCAATCATCCAGCATGCACAAACCAATCAGGTGTTGATGCTTGGCTACATGAATGAAGAATCATTAGAAAAAACCAATAAGGAAGGAAAAGTGACATTCTTTAGTCGGTCTAAGCAAAGGTTGTGGACCAAAGGAGAAACCTCCGGTAATTTTCTGAATGTAGTAAGCATAGCAGAAGACTGTGACAATGACACTTATCTCATTAAAGTAATGCCCGAAGGCGGGACGTGTCATAAAGGAACTTATACCTGTTTTGGGGACAAAGAACCCGCTGGATTTCTACATGAACTGCAGGGAGTCATTAATTCTAGAAAAGAAAATCTTTCTGAAAAGTCTTACACTACAGAACTCTTTAAAAAAGGCACAAAGAAGATCGCTCAGAAAGTAGGTGAAGAAGCAACTGAAGTGATTTTGGAAGCTATGGATGGAAAAAAGGGCCTATTGATTGAAGAATCGTCTGATCTATTCTATCATTTTCTAGTATTACTCGCAGATCAGGGATTGAAGCTAGAAGATGTGGAAGCTAAACTAATGGAAAGGCATCAACGATAGTTTAGCCACTTTCCTCGATGACTATTTTTGATTGATCGATTAAATACGATTATTTAATTATTCTAATATAGAATTGCATTATTAATTGTGTTAACAATTATGTTATAAAAAGCATCATAGCTTGTCAAACAGCTATTTAAGAGGTCAGCAAATGCTGGCCTTTTTTAATCTATAGGAAATGGCACAAATACAAAGTTGGTAAACTCCTGATCGATTACGAATAAGCAACAAAACTCATCTGGATCTTTAAAATTCTCTTTAAATATCTTTTCATCTGCTATCAAACCTCTCTGCGCAAACTCTTCCATAAAAGAAGCATAATAATGCCAATCGTTTTCCGCTTGGAATGCCTCCACTAAGACCTGCCCAATAGGTTGATTGATCTGACACATAGGAAATATTGGGTACTCAGAAAAACCTTGCTTTCTGATCGCATATGATGCTTCTTTTAAAGGTTCTGATACCTTAACGAAATCTGCAGAGACGCGCCCCAATTGTTTTGGGTCTAATTCCGGATCGTTTTGCATGAGGTTATTGCTTTAATAGTAGGATCGATAAGCTAGTTAAATCAAAAAAACGGACATCTTCTTTAAAAGTGAATTCACTCAGTTTTTCTGAAGGCAAATAACGGATAAAAGCATATGAATTACTTAAGCAATATGAAAGTATTTGAATGAATATTGATTCGTTATTTATGAATTTTTTTGAACATTATCTGAGAAAACATTATCGTAATTTGTAGAGCTATACACATGAAATAATGTGATAGTTTAGTAATCAAGCAGATCATTAGCAACCAGCTAGTATCTTTCAAGAAATTCTTTATTTGATAAAAATGCAGGAGCTTTTAAGCGAAATAAGGAAGTGCACGATATGTGCCGATTATCTGGAGCTGGGGGCAAACCCAGTTCTCTCAGCACATCCTCAAAGTAAAGTCATGATTATTGGACAAGCCCCAGGAGCTGTTGTGCATAAAACAGGTATTCCATGGGATGATAAGAGTGGAGAACGACTAAGACAGTGGTTAGATGTTGATAAATCAACATTCTATGACCCTCAAGAAATAGCACTAATTCCTATGGGGTTTTGCTATCCTGGAAAAGGAAAAACAGGAGATCTTCCACCCAGACCTGAATGCGCTCCTCAGTGGCATGATTCCCTCTTTAAGCAGATGAATAAGTCAAAGTTGATTATTCTGATTGGAACATATGCACAGGCCTATTATCTAAAAGAAACGAGGAAGAGGACGTTGACAGATACGGTGAAAAACTATTCCGAATACTTACCTGACTATTTTGTTTTGCCACATCCTTCTCCAAGGAATAATATATGGATGAAAAAAAATGAATGGTTTGAAGAGGAATTGCTTCCGGTATTAAAAGAACAGGTAAATAATATTTTTAGCATAAGTAGATTATGAAATGTGTCCTTCCAAAATGCCTAAATGCTTTGATCCAACCATATTTTTTCGAATAACTCAAAGCCATGTAGACTTCCAGATTCTAATTTATCATAGTCATGCTCACCGTAAGGGTGCATTGCCTCCAGAAATGATTTCCATCGAATGCCGAAATCCTTTTTACACGATTCAAAAAAGTAACTCGCTTGCCATGAATTAAATTCCTCATGTTTTTTTAAGGCTTGGAGCATCATCTGATTGCCCATACATGATCCCTCAGAGACATAACAAAGTCCAACAACGTAAGCTGCTGGTTTGGTTGTAGATATGTCTATGGAATCAGAAACTTCAACTCCCAGTTGGCTTAAATCTTTTCTTAGAGCGTCCAACCGAATACAATCAGGCCAGTCCAGTATCTTATTACCATCATTGGCAATTGCGGTCGTATGTTTGGCAATGGTTAAATGGTGATAATAGTGGGTTTGCAATAGTTTGGAATAATAGGCTTTGCTGGGTTGCTCAAAAAAAAGATCACTTTCAGTTAAAAGCTCTAAGCGCTCATGTGCCTTGCGTGTAGCGTTACGTAAATTCGTCAGGTACAGAGGAATCTCACTCATTTTACTATATATTCTTCCACTATTTTTCTCACATCACTTTCTGTTAGAGGTTTCGATAAAAAATCTTTTGTTATTCTGAATTTTTTCATCTTTTCTCTATCTCTGGGGTTGACCGATGTAGTTAACATAACTACTACAGGTCCTCCTTTTGTATCGTCCGAGAGTTTTTCATATTCTTCTAAAAATTCCCACCCATTCATCTTCGGCATATTGATATCAAGAAAGATCAGATCGGGTCTGGGGTATGACTTTCCGATACCTTCATAGTTCCCACGATTTAATAAAAAATCCAAAGCATCCAAGCCATTGACACACTCCGCAACCTCTTCAGCTGCATCGGCTTTTTCTATCGCTTTTTTATGAAAAAAATTATCATCCTTATTGTCGTCTACCAATAAGATCAATTTAAGTTTATCTTTCATTTGCTTTGGTAATTGATTCATGTATACTGAATGAGAAGGTACTTCCTTGTCCTGATTCTGAGGTAACCCAGATCTTTCCATGTAATTTCTCAACGATCTTCTTACATTGAGCAAGTCCTATTCCTGTCCCCTCATATTCATCGGTATGCAACCTTTGAAACAATTGGAATATTCTATCAAAATATTTTTTCTCAATGCCTATTCCATTGTCTTTGACTGAAATAATCATGCAATCATCCGAATGAAGAGCTTCAATTACTATCCTTGGTAGATCTGTACTTTTTTTATATTTCAGAGCATTACTGATCAGATTCTGAAATAGCTGCCTTACCTCAATCTTGTCTGCCTTGATAACTGGAAGTTCATGGTATACAATAGAAGCACTAGATTCTTTAATCGTTACTTCCATATCAGTGATTAATTCATCCAAAAGATCTTGTAGGGATATCCATGTACTCTCCGTTTCCTGATTTAGCCTTGAATAATCCAGAATATCATTTATCAGATGCCTCATACGGGAAGCGGCCATGATGGTCTTCTGGATGTACCCACCTACTTTCACTTTTTCATCTTCGGAAATTTCTTCCGAGAGTAGTTGAACATAGTTGCTTACGGTTCTGAGTGGTTCTTGTAAGTCATGAGAAGCTACATATGTTAATTGCTCAAAATCGTCTTTCATCGCTCGGGATTGATGCAGATTTCTTTCTACAAGCTTTTTTTGCAATCCAAGATGAACACGTTCGACTATATCCAATTCGATTTGACTCCACGGCTCTGATCTTTGCCCTACTCGCTGTTCCCATTTTTCAAAAGACTTTCTTGGACTCAATCTTATTTCGCCATCATTCAGATAATCTACCTCATAGGGTTGATTTGGGTCACCCCCCCAATGAAATTTATAAGCCTGAGATTTCTTAAACCAAAGAATAAAGGATGAGTGATCATTATCAAAGCTGATTGAAACCATTCCTCCTATCTTTTCGGCTATTTTAAGTTGGGGTAGTTCGTTAGCCAGATCATCCGTGGAAAATGGTTCATAAGCTTGACGATTAACTAACCAATCCTTGATTTCTACTAGCTGCTTTTCATCTGGTACAAGTCCGTTTGATTTGATTCCCAAGTCTTGAACGATAACTGCACACCCATCCGCATCACACAAGTTTTGTATTTCTCCACTGATTTCCATCAGCTGTAGGCCAATCTCAGAGTCTATCCCTATTTTTGAAAGAAAGTCAGAATCACAATTCCTTTTGATAGCTAGCCCCTCATCAAAATTATGCTTTTCCACTTCGCTTATGCGCTGAGCAAGTGCATTTGCAATCAGTTCACCAGTCTTACGCATTTCATATGAAACAAACTTGGAAGCTTCATAATTATGGCAAGCAATGAGTCCCCAAAGTTTGTTCTCAATGATTATAGACAAAGTAAAGCTGGCTTTTACCCCCATATTCTTTAAGTACTGAATATGTATGGGCGATGTAGCTCGAAGTTGAGAATAGGATAGATCAAGCATGGGGATTGTATTTTGTATCCCCGGGTTGAACTGTAACCATGCGTTTTCCTGATTAACATCTGGAATAATTCGGCTTTTATTCAATAAAAAAAGATCTCTGGCCATCTTTGGGATATCTGTAGCCGGATAATGTAATCCCAAAAAAGATTCAAGTTGATCGTTCTTAGCTTCACCTATCACATGACCATGATTATCATGGTCAAACTTATATACCATCACACGATCATAATTTGATACTTTTCTGTATTGTTGAGCTAATTCATTGTACAACTCTTCTAATTCATTGATGCGATAAAGTGGGTGTGTAACAATCCTAATTGCGCGAAAAGTAGATAACTCAGCATGATCATCGAAGCTTGGTTCAAACTCTATAAACCTCCGTTGGTTGTGTATATGACGGATAATATTATATCTGGTATTATTTAGTTCAAGAGGTATAGGATCGACCGAATCCCATATTTTGGATTCATTCATTTCAACATGATATTGCATCAGGTGTTCCGGCATCCATTCATTCACCTGTTTAGTCCATATAGTATCCGCACTTACTTGAAACAATTCATTGAGTCCCTCACTACAGGCTAGCACATGATTGGGTGAATTATGATCAAAACAAAGGATATGTCCATGACCTTGAATGGCTACCGGACGATGAATCGGTTCTATATCGCAGTTATCCTCCGTAAGTGTAAAATCAGGATAAAGCTTTCTCTTATTAGATTCAGGATCATTCACAACGGAAATGTACTGTAAACAAATCGGAAAAAACATACTCTAACATGATTTACCATTTAGTCATGTTAATTGGCGTGTCTACTCAATCGTATTTCCTCAGAGAAAAAATTAAATCATACTGGAGTTCTGAAATCTGTCTTACCAAAAGGAACTTTTGAGCAAACATTATGGGTTAGGGGACTATGATTTATAAATTCAAATCCCAATTTGCTTTTTTTGCTCTGCTCATATCAGCATTTATAAGCAGCGCCCAAGATAAATCTTCCAATGATTTAGCATCAGGGTTAATAGTCAAGACGAGTACACTTGATTTTAACACCACCTACGAGAAAACTAAAACCAATATTGAAGCCAATCCCAATCTTAAAATTATTCTTGAGCTAGATCATAGTAAGAATGCTGCTTCTGTGGATTTGGATTTAAGACCCACTCGAATTATCCTCTTCGGTAATCCCAAGATAGGAACTGTATTGATGAAGGATAATCAATCTGTCAGCATTGATTTACCTCAAAAGATCATTGTTTTTGAAAGTGAATCGGGAGAGGTGAAAATAGCATACAATGACCCTTACTATCTAAAATCTCGTCATGAGCTTAAGGATCATAAAGTGCTCGAAAAAGTAAGTCAAGTACTGGACAAGATGACTGAAGTAGACTAGGGCTATTTGACTTAAATAAATCCTAAGTTTATCATTCTCATCTAGATAATCACCTATTTAAGCTTCAATAACACCACATTCTCCACATGCTGTGTCTGAGGAAACATATCCACTGGCTGAATTTTTACCACATCATACACTTCTCCTAAAACTTCTAAATCACGAGCTTGTGTTGCTGGATTGCAACTCACATAAACGATCCTATCCACTTTCAACTCTGCAAGTAGTTGTGTAACTCTTGGATGCATGCCTGCACGAGGTGGATCAGTGATAATCACATCCGGTTTTCCATGTTGATTGATGAATTCATTTGCAAGTAAATCTTTCATATCGCCAGCATAGAAATCAGTATTGTCTATTCCATTCAATTCAGAATTGACAAAGGCGTCTTTTATGGCGTCTTCCACATATTCAATCCCAACTACTTTTTTCGCTGATCGCGCGACGAAATTAGCAATGGTACCAGTACCTGTATAAAGATCATAAACCAATTCACTCTTCTGAATGTTGGCAAAATCAGCAGCTATCTTGTAAAGTTCGTGAGCTTGTTCAGAATTGGTTTGATAAAACGATTTTGGGCCAATCTTAAACTTCAAATCTCCCATCTGCTCCATGATGTGACCATTTCCAGCAAAGAGTTCAACTTCTAAATCACTAAACGTATCGTTTCCTTTTTCATTCACCACATACATCAAAGACGTAATTTGTGGAAAATCCCTCTTCAAGAAATTCATCAACGAGTCTATCAATTCCCGGTCTCGATAAAACACTTGAAGAATTACCATCACATCTCCTGTAGTGGCTGTCCTGATAACTAGATTTCGTAAAAACCCCTCTTGCTTTTTCACATCAAAGAATGGAATACCATGCTTATCTGAATAGTCCTTTACCGCCAACCGTATCTCATTAGATGGATCAGACTGAAGGTGACATTTGTTTACATTGATGATTTTACTGAACTGCTTCGGGATATGGAATCCCAAACCTGTTCGAACATGCTCTTCTCCAGAATCGATCTCTTCCTTTGTCAACCATCTAAAATTTGAAAAGGTGAATTCAAGTTTATTTCGATAAAAAGAAGTCTTTTCAGACCTCAAAATGGGCTGTATTTCAGGAAGAGCTAATCCACTAATTTTTTTGAGGTTTCCTTCTACATGCCCTTGTTTATATTTTAGCTGAGCTTCATAATCCATATGCTGCCACTTACATCCTCCACATAATCCAAAGTGCTCGCAAAATGGCTCTGTCCGTTCTTTAGATTTCAAATGAAATTCCTCAGTATATGCCTCTAAGAATTTCTTCTTTTTCCCATTTACTTTGACCCTTACCACATCTCCTGGAACTGTTTCTTTGACAAACACCACTTGCCCTTCAATTCTTCCTACTCCTTTTCCTTCTGAGGATATATCTATTATTTCCAGAGATTCAATTACATCACCTTTCTTCATAAAGTAAAATTACTATTTCGAATGCTTGATTTACAGGGTTTTTAGTAGTTTCATGTGTATGTTGCTAGTTTTACTGGCACACATGGAATTCGCATAAATTTATTCATCCATTGGTAAGTGTATGCTCATTTCATTGTTGTTCTTTTAGTAATGAAGAAATTAATCCTAACCTATCTTCTTGTTTCATGCTTTGGGCTTGCTAAAGCCTTTCATATTGTAGGGGGAGAAATAGAATTTATCTATCTGAGCGATGGTACCTATAGGATCAATTTGATTCAATATTTTGATGAGGCTCAATCTCAAAATCCAGGACCAGACCCATTCGTAACAGTGTATATTTTCAGAAATGGAGACAATCAATTGATGTCGACGCACAATCTATTTCTCGCACTTCAGGAAGATGTAGAATATTCAAATATTGAATGCGCCATAGATGAGCTCCAAACTTCCAGAGTATTCTATTCAGCAGATGTAATATTAAACCCACCCTCATATGCAAGCGATGACGGATACTACATCCAATGGGAAAGATGTTGTAGAAACGATGATGTCGACAACCTGGTAAACCCTTCAGGGACAGGAATGAACTATGTTCTGGAGATTCCACCATTGATGAGAGATGGAGAAATATTTAAAAACTCTTCCCCCGTATTATTCAAACCATTAAGTGATTATGCATGTGTCAATCAGCTATACTATGTGGAGTTTACAGGGGTAGATCCAGACGGTGACTCACTTGTCTATTCATTGACCACCCCGTTAAACAGCTCTTCCGCAGTTGCAGTACCGATACCGCAACCTAAACCCCATTTTGGGATAACATTTACCAGTGGCTTTTCCGAAAATAATATGGTTGGCGGGTCCCCTCCGCTGCAAATCAGTAGTAGAGGCCTCCTCACTGTCAATCCGGATCAAACTGGACTCTTCGTTTTCGCTGTGAAAGTAGAGGAATATAGAAATGGAGAAAAAATCGGTGAAGTAAGACGCGACTTTCAAATGTTGGTAGTTGATGGATGCGAGCCACCAGATCCGCCAGTCGTAGATATTGATATACCAGGAAATCCTACATTCAATCCTGAAATAGACATACTTACCTATACGGCTAGCGATACAGAAAAATGCTTTGACTTTTTGGTCTCAAATGTCACGTTTGGAGAGACCATTTCTTTAAGAGCCGAAGGGGTAAATTTCAATGAGGAGCTGAATGAAATCTTCACTATAAATCGAGTCCCTGTAGGTGTTGACGGAAGTGACCTACAAATTGAAGTTTGTATTCCAGATTGCCCGCCTATCCGAGATGCTCCATTCATTCTTGATTTGATCGCAGCAGATAATGCATGCCCTTTACCACAATTGGATACAGTGAGGTTGACCATACAGGTAGAATCTCCACCAAATCAAGTTCCGCTAGCTTCAAGTTCATCCAATACAATTATCAGAAACGAAGGAGATCCTCCCTATTCTCAAGTCATTAACGGAATAGATACAGATAATGATGAGCTGGATATAACCTTATACATCGAAGGAATAGCAGATCCTTCTGCTCACGGATTTGATTTGATCAATGTGACTGGCACTGCAGGCAATGTACAAGGAACACTCACCTGGGATACTGATTGCGAAGTATTTGATTTTTCTGAAATTCAAAACTTTAATTTATCGATTATAGTCAATGATGCAGACCTATGTGATCTCCCGGGAGATACACTTTTTATTGACGCAGAAGTCTTGCTCCCCGCAAACACCAATCCTGTTATTTCATTGGGATCTACTTTACCCAGTCAAATAGATTTAGGATCGACCTTAAATACAGAAATAATTGCAACCGATTCGGATGGAGATGATTTAACGCTCTCTTTCGTCGCTGGAAACTTCGATGCTGAGTTTTATGGAGCAATCTTTAATGCAACAAGTGGAAATTCCTCAATCAGCTCTTTTTTCAACTGGGACCTAGCTTGTAATGCGAATCTATTTGTTGATGGTCAACAATTTGAATTGCTATTTATAGCTGATGATGATGATAAGTGCAAAGTCAAAAATTTCGATACACTTAGGCATATCATGCAGGTTAATTATCCCTCCAACTCTTCTCCTGAATTTGATCCAATAGAAAGAGTCCAATCTCTCCGAGTGAATGAGTTTGTAGAAATTGAAATTGATGCTTTTGATCCTAACACGCAGGATCAAATTACAATACAGTTCGCAGAAGGAATAAGACCTCCGTCATCAGGAACTTTAGAGTTAGAGCCAGTTACAGGACAAGGGAGGATAAAAGCACTTTTAAAATGGCAACCTGAATGTTCACTACTCCGATTTGGAGAAACTTCTTCTTTACAGGATATTGTTATTCAAGTATCTGATAATGCTTGCCCCATTCAAAACATTGATACACTTAAGCTGACTTTTGAAATTTTTGACGATTCTGATAGACAAAAAGATTTTCTTCCTCCAAATGTCTTTACACCAAATGGGGATGACAAAAATGACCTATTCAAGTTATCTGGAAACTTCGATCCAAATCAAAACCTTCCTCCTGATAATTGTAATAATAACTTTGAGTTTATTACGATCACCAATCGTGCTGGTACACCCGTCTTTGAATCTTCATCCAGGGATTTTGTTTGGAATGGTAATCAGTTCCCCAGCGGGATATATTATTACGTCATCAAGTATACCAATTCTGAATTTAAGGGATACGTACATTTAATGAGATAGTGTTTTGCTATTAAATTAAAATCCCACACCTATTCTAAATCCACTCCCGAAGAAGTTACTGTTTTGGAATGCCCAATAATAATCCACACGCATGAACTTAAAAATATGTTCAATACCGGCTCCTACTTCAACATAATTACCAACCGTCTCAGTTGTTAAATAGTTAACAGATGCTACTGCCTGAAAGTTAAGTTTCTTGACTAATGGGATCTTGTTAAAAATGAATTCATTAAAATGATGCTCATAATGAGCTTCTAAATACGGTTTTGATGTACTGAATATATAAAATGGTAAAAGTTCAAATTTCAACGCCTTTCCAACTTGGCTCAATGAAGTCTGGTTTCCAGCAAAGTGCTTATACTCCACAAAAGTCAGGTCATCCTTATTGAGAAAAGCCCCAGCTGCTACAGCATAGCTACTCGTTCCAACTAAACCAAGGCTCATATCGTCATCAACTCTTAATTGTACAAAATCAAATTTCACATCACTGCCAAGTGCATTTATACCTTTCCTATAGGTCAAGAATACTTCTGGGTACTTAGAACTGTAGATAAACTTTCTATCCGGCCTGGTAGCGTATGTCTGCTTGAATCGAAAGCGAAATGTGGCCTCAAATATTAATGCTTGATTTCTCTCAAATCTAGTATCATCGAGTTCTGTATTGAGAGGTTGGTTACTTGTAAAATTCGTCTTTTCTTCCGTTGCAAATGTAAAGTCGGTTGTGTTCGACAAGGTAGATCGTGAAGCATATTCCAACCTAGTGTTCAACAAAATTCCATTCTTTACTTCCTGCTGGAAGCGTACATAGCCAAAAGTCTTTTCAAAAATCTTCAAATAGTTTTCCCCACTTACCAAGGTTACATAGCTATTTATAAAAGGAGTTATCGCCTCTGTCTCATCAAACTGAGCAACATAACGTCCACCTCCGGCATAAAATCGTGTAAACTTATCGTCTAATTTGCGATAGCTTCCTTCTACTTTCGCATTAAATCTTTCATTCGAAAAGCCATACCTAAGCGATGGCCTGATCCAATATTGGGTTCTACCATCTACCTGCTTCCAAATAGTTGGTTGAATTTCCGGGACAAATCCCTCTACTGTATTGAATTGAAAAATACTTATCACAGGCGGAAGCGACCAATACTTTTCAGCTACGCTATTCGAATGTGTATAACCGCTCAAAAATATATTTCCTAGCGTAAGTTTATTGGTCTCAGTGTCAACGGAATCTTTGTAAGGAACACTTTCCTTTACAAGCCGAATACTGTCCTTCACTTGATAGTCTTCTACTTCAATTTCAGTAAGCGGTACAGGTCTGATATTCTTCCAATAAGTAGAGTCACGCTCATTAGAACCTTCTTCCACGACTAAAACTTCCGCACTAAAATCTTCTTCTTGAAAAAGATCCTCTTCTCCTTTCACAGCAAACTTTTCTTCATAAAGATTCTCTTTTTTGTAAATGTCATAGTTGGGTTCCACTTGATAGTTTGAATAGACCCCTATGTAATATCCACTCCCTTTGAATCCAAAGGCCCCAAAGACGAAAGAATATTTCTGCGAAAGAGGCATCCATATATCGTGTTGTGATGGAGCGAATACTTGATTGATTTTGAGTGAGTCAATAAATTCCAATCCTCTAGCTTTCGTAACTAATAGATCGATGGTGTGAAACCGCCATTCATCTTCCACAATGTAAACCACTCCCTCAAACACTGGATCTGTTGATCTCCTTGGTATTACTTTTATTTTATTGATGAATTTCCCATTCTCTTCAAAAAATCCCAGCCACTCATAATCATAAAATAAGAAGGCTTGAGGTGAAATTGGTGATACAAACTCACGCTCCATATCAAGGTCAATGAATTTCTCATAAACATTAATGTTAAAATCAGAAGCTTGGTTGAAGCTAAACCCTTGCTCGTTTCCACTTACTTTAGAGCTAATCATGCGCTCAGAAACCTTATCTGGCAACTCAAAGGAAAACTCTGACACAGATTCTGAGAGGTACAAAATTCCTGTATCGACAGTAATCTTTTGTCCTAAAATTTTATCGGGCCTATCATTCAACCTAAAAAGGCCCTTCAAATACGTATCTGTCTTAAACGCTTTTACCTCATCTTTATAGAACTTTCTCTTTTTAATCGCTTCCCTGATTACTCTATAGGCAGGATTTTCATCCCCAGCTGTGACCACTACTTCCTGAAGCTGGAGGGCCTGTTCTTTAAGGGTAAAGTCAAATCTTATGGCTTGCCCCTCATTTAGGGTAATCTGTTTTTCCATTACGCCGTACCCTACATATTGCGCTACAATAGTATGCGTCCCTGCAGGTACTTTCAGGAAAAACTCTCCCTCACTATTAGATGTCGTCCCATTAGTTGTCCCCTTTACATATACAGTGGAGAATGGAAGTGGTTCACCAGATTCACTTTTGGTGAATCCCTTGATTCCTGTTTGCCCGAAACTTAAGAAAGAAAGAAAAATCGCGAGTACCGAAATATATAATTTCATTTAGGTGTGTTGGTTTTAGTGATAATGCTTTGATGCCAAATTAGGTTGCATCATGAATCTTTTAAGAGAAAGTTTTTATTGTGAGTTATCTTGGCAAAAGTTATACCATAGCTTAAAATCGAGCATGCAAAAAGTAGCAATAGTAACGGGAGGTTCCTCTGGGATTGGTAAGTCATTAGTACTAAAATACGCTAACGAGGGATATGCGGTAGTATTTACAGGAAGGAATGGAGATCGCATGGCACAAGTGGCAACAGAGCTTGGTGAGCGGCCCTTTCTCGCACTAGAGCTTGATGCCTCGGATAAAGATGATAATGAAAAAATGGTTGATGAGACCATGAAAAAGTTTGGACGCGTTGATGTATTGGTATGCAATGCCGGAATCTCCATGCGAGCACTTTTTGAAGATGTGGAACTTGAAGTCTTCAAACAATTGATGGATATCAACTTCTATGGGGCCATTTATGCAACAAAATATGCTTTGCCACATTTACTTGAATCCAAAGGAACTATAATAGCTGTGTCATCCATCAATGGCTGGAGATCTACCCCAGCAAGAACAGCTTATTCGTCTTCCAAATTTGCCATGCAAGGCTTCTTTGAAGCTTTGAGAACAGAGGTAATGACACGTGGCGTACATGTTTTGGTTGTTTGTCCTGGCTTCACCAGTTCCAATATTCGAAACGTAGCACTCACCGCTGATGGAAAAGCACAGGGAGAATCTCCAAGAGATGAGAAAAAAATGATGAGTTCCGATGAAGTAGCAGAAAGAACATATCAAGCTGCCAAGAAGAAAAAGCGTGACCTTATCTTAACTTTTCAGGGCAAAATGGCAGTTTTTCTTAACAAGGTAATTCCTTCCCGATTAGATAACATGATTTATAACATGATGAAAAAAGAGCCAGACAATCCGCTTAAATAAGCCTGATTCTAGAATTCCTTACATAAACCTCTCTTCCGTCCCACGAAATTTTTGCCCAAGCCTGATCCACACTCAGCACCTTTACCTTATGTCCCTTCTCAATAAAATCAATTGGTTCACCTCCTGCTGAAGGTCCAGAACGCAGAAGTGTTTGATCAGATACAATAATTCCCTCTTTGCTACGCTTGAAATTAATAACTGCAAAAAGAGCTAGAATTACTATTCCTTGAATGACTACTGCCGCAATTGGTGTTTGGTTTTCCTTCCGTTTTATAACTATATATACAGAAAACAGAACAATGAGAGATATAAGAGCAAGTGCTACCGAATTTCGATACTTCGTATGTAATGCGACAAAATAGTCTACATCGTTATAGGTATACCCACTCAACTCATTTTCCTCTGCAAGCTCTTCAATCTTTCCTATTACTTCTCTATTCGCTGACTTTTGATAATAATGATCGAGATAAAATAGAGCTTCCGTGTAGTTGCCAAGTCCATCTTGTATGAAAGCCATTTTTAATAACATAGATGCAGATGTCTGATTTTCATTAAAAATCTGCTGATATTCAGTGAATGCTTCCGTGTATTTCTGCAAAGAAAATAATGAATCGGCTTTGATAAGCACGTCATTTTGGGCTATTAAAGCACTTAGTTGGCAGCAGAATAAAATTCCCAGAAATAATCTCACCTTTATTCGGTAAATCATGTGGTAAAATTGGTTAAGATTTTTATTTTTGCAACCGCAATTTAAGACAGTGGTCTTGAATTGCTCTTCTTTTTATACGAAAGGAAATTTTTAATGACTGGCTAGCTCAGCTGGTAGAGCAACGCCCTTTTAAGGCGTGGGTCCTGGGTTCGAACCCCAGGCCAGTCACCATCTTCAAATCCCAACAATTCAGTTGGGATTTTTTGTATGCAACAAATCATACACAAATAGGTAATAAGTCAGGGTTAACCCAATTCAGGAAAGTCTAGGGTCAGTCTCTCGGAAGCTTAAACTACTTACTCTTATTCCTTTCGAGTAGTTAAAAATTTATGCTAAGGTGTGATGAGTGGGTTGGGTCTACTGAAATAATTCTCACACTTAGCCCATTATGTCAATGCACTTATGAATGGCATTAATCAATTGTTCAGCATTTTTAAGAGGTTTCTGAATGAATGAAACATATTCCACATCATAATTCTCCATTACCTCCTCAGGATGACTAGATATTACAATGGTTTTAGGTTTATGCTCACTTAACTCTAACACTTCTGGTCCCTCAAGTCCAGAAATATTGATGTCCAGCAACAAAATATCAGGCTTGTCTAAATCAATTCGCTTGGCCGCATCCAACGTATTGTCCGAAGTGCCAATTAATTTCATTTGAGGGACTTTACTAACAACTACTTTTAAAATCTCTACAAAAGCAGGATCATCCTCTATGATCAGGTATCTATATTCTTTGTTGCTCAATGTGATACTATCTTCTCTAATATAACTAACAAAATTAGGGCTTTTTCACTGACCGTAAAATACAGCAAAGCAGTCGAAGTTCTTATATCAATTCCAGTTTATGTCAAATCACTTACTTAAGGAATCATTTCCTTTAAGCGAACCCACCATTAAACCCCTCTTTTTAAAAAATAATCTACTTTCTTTTCAAAGTATAAATCACCTTTTCGAGAACGCCTCTTTCTTCTGGTGGTTCTATTTTCGTAATCCTTTCTCCTATCAATACAGCTATAGGCTTTAGCTCTTTTACGTGACTGCATACTACTTTCAACATGGCCACCAAAGGCAAAAACAAGATCATTCCAGGGATCCCCCAAAGTACCCCTCCTGCTATTAAAGAAAAGATAGAGAACAATGCATTTATTTGCATATTCCCTCCAACTATTCTTGGACTTAGAAAATTTCCCTCCACAAACTGAATAAACCAAAATATGCCAATAACGCCTATGGCGTACCAATAACTATCATATGTAGCAAATGCATAGAGTGTAGGGATAAGCCCTCCAAGAGTGGTTCCTACGTAAGGTATTATAGCCAGTAACGCTGCTAAAAATCCAAAAAAGAAGGCATAGTCAATGCCAAGGATTAAGAGACCAACAGTATTTAAAACACCCAGAATAAGAATCAAAAAAACCATTCCCATGAAGTATTGTTGTCCCACTTGTTGAACCTCTCTTAGCATTTTCAAAAATGAACCTCTATTCTTTTTTGAGCTAAATCTGACAAGAGCTTCAGTTAGATGCTCACTATAGAAAATGATCAAAAAAGTATAGATAACAGAGAGTACAACAAACGAAAGAAAAGAGCTCGTTACATTAACCGTATCGGATATGATTAAGAAGCTACTATCTGAAAATACATTTGAAAGTTTCTCTAGAATTGTCTCTGATTCTAAATCAGGAATCACTTGAACTTTGTTGTTGAGAAACGAAATAGAAGTTTCCAAGGTACTTTCTAGTTTTTCTAGAAAATTTGAATACTCACTCACAATATCAATAATCTGAGCGGAGAATAGTACAAGTATCCCAATGGTTAAAATGAATACTCCTCCTATGGTCAGAAAGATTCCAATAATTTTTTTGACTCCTTTTTTCATAAGCCACTTAACCACTGGATAGAGAATGAATGCAAACAACATCGCAAAGCAAATCGGCACCAGAATCACTTTACCAAAAAAGAGAATTGCTGCTACTCCAATGATGGAGGCTATGATATAGAATAACTTACTAAAAGAGATATGCATGATTCTTTCGTTAGGAGAGCTAAAGATACTTCTGTGTTCTGTAAGGGACATCAATAAATAAAAAACCCTTCCTATATATCAGGAAGGGTTTTTGTACCTGAGGCCGGAATCGAACCGGCACTCCTTGCGGAACACGAGTTTGAGTCGTGCGCGTCTACCAGTTCCGCCACTCAGGCAAAGCGTTTTTAGCAAACGGTGGGCAAAAGTATCTAATCAATAATAACATTGCAACATGCTATTTTATATTTGACTCTAATAAGTGAAATATGCCTAAAGAAATAAGTGTAATCAACGAGCCTTGCCTAAACTGTAATGATATCATCAATGGATCTTATTGCAAAAATTGTGGTCAAAAGGCTATTGATAATGTAGATCGATCAATGTTAACACTTATGGGAGATTTTTTCGGCAACCTCTTCTTCCTTGATAACAGATTTTATATTTCCTTAAAAAACCTCCTGTTCAAACCAGGAGTGATGACCATCGAGTTTTTAAGTGGGAAAAGGCGCAAGTATCTATCTCCAATCTCACTCTTCCTTTTTGTTAACTTGATCTATTTTTTCCTTACTCCATTAACTGACTACTCTTTGCCATTAATTGATCAGATAAAACATCAACCATATAGTAGTACGGCTAAAGAATGGGTGGACAAAAAAATTGAAGCTAGAGGAATTAAATTTGATGAATATAAACGTAGGTACAATAAAAATTCAGACGACATCTCAAAAATCATCATGATTTTGAATGTCCCATTGATTGCCTTGTTTGTCTATTTATTCTCTTTTTGGAGAAGACGCTTCTACTTTGACAGTTTTATTTTCTCGATCCATTTTTTCAGCTTCTTCCTTTCCATTATTATCATCGGAGACCTAATTGATACCTACCTTGGCTTTCTTCCAATATTGAATAATGAAAAAATATGGTTTGTCACGTTCCTTTTAATCATTCCAATTGTTTATCTAATTATTTCCTATAAAATATTTACTGAGAACAAATGGTGGTTTTCCATACTTATTTCCCCATTGCTTTTTTTAGGAATTGCAGTATCTCAAGGATTTTATAGGTTTATCATCTTCTGGATTACTTTCCTAAGTACCTAATCTTATCAAGGACGCTAATAAGCATAAAGCCCCCCTCCAGTAGATAGATTTTTTGATCACACGTTGTGAATTAATACTATTCTAAATATGAATCAATCTTTTGGATTGAATATGAATCTTCACAAAAAAGCCTCTACAAGAGAGGCTTTGAAAGATCTATTTTCATTTTACTTCACAGGATAGTACACTTCAGTTATCCACTTGGAAGTGTCTGATTCTATACTCGGATCTGAAACATATATTTCCCAAGGATACCCAGTTATCTCATATCCATAGTAATTAGCGTATTGATCAATTTGATTATGTGTATCCTCAAGTAAAGCATAGTCACCAAAGTGTAGCGCTCTCAAGGCAGCTCCTTCAGGAGAATTCATCACGCTTACATCTTCTCCTTCAATGACAGAACCATCAGCCACAGGGATACCACAAATCATGGAGATACTACTTTCGTCATAGCTAGTAGATATGGCTAATGGATACTCTTCAGTCATTGTCAATCCGTTTTTCATAATAGAAATCATAATCGCACCATAAGCTTCCTCCATCACATCAGATATTTCCCCCACATTATTAGCAGATGTCACTTCTTTTCCGGCAAAAACTATTGGACTAACCTCTTGAACAGCTATACGGGATTTTAATATTGGTCGACCTTCCACCCTATTGTTTAACTTTTCAAGCGTCCGATCATACATTGGCCCTAGCATGCCTTCAGTACCGTAAGCAAATAGCTTCCATATTCCAGAGATACCTTCCTGATCGTATGTATAAGTGACTTTCGTTCTGCCCTCTTCTTCTACAAGAAACCATGAGGCTGTGGGTTCTCCTGGAAATCCTTCAAAACTCATTTTATACTTAACCATTTTGCTTTCATCTACTTCTATTATTTGCATTTCACCTACACCAAGATCAGGATTATCGCTATTCCAACTATAGCTGGCACCAACACCAGCAATTGGGCCTTGAATAGTGATCTCTGCTGTTGTATCAATTTCAGACCAGGCAGAAAATTGATCAAATGTCTTAAATCCACTGATTTCTGCATAAACTGCATCCACAGAAGCATTTATAGTTGTTTCACGCTGAATGTGAACTTCTTTAGGCCCAAATACCGTTGCTAGCACTCCTAAAAGAAGAACCGCAAGTATGACAATACCAATAATTTTTAGAGCTTTCATAGTTAGATTGTAGATTTTTGTGATGACTAAAGTTAGTAGGATTGGAAGAAACTAAATATTCATACGCTACTTTTTGGCAGAGACTCCTAGCGCATAACATAGATTTGTTACCGATTCTGGGAATATATTATTTAATATCTATTATCATCTCTTACGCCGGGTTTGATATAATCATCATGGGGTCTGTATATATCCTTTATCACGCCCTCTTTGAAGTAAGTAAATGGCAAGCTACTCCTGGAAAAAAATGGGCACGGCTAAAGGTGAGTGATGAGAACCAGAATCATATAATATTATTTAAAAGCGTTATTAGAAATCTTACCAAAATTTTGTCCCTTATCTTGTTTTTTGGAGGCTTTATTATGATTCTTTTCAACAAAAGAAGAAAAGGTTTACATGACTATATTGGTGGGACTTTAGTACTATTTAAGGAAGATTAGCTTTATTTCGTTTTTTTAGAAGTTTTCGTCTAAATAATCATTTATATTTCAGGTTTAATTCACATTAGTCAACAAACTATGAGTAACGATAATACCCCAATAAAACGATTTGAAAGCTTTTTCGAAGGTTTTATTTTTTGGAGTAGATGGGTTCAAGCTCCGCTTTATACTGGGCTAATCATTGCTTCTTTTTTCTATTTGTTCAAGTTCTTCCAGGAACTTATGTACATGGTAAAGTATACTACCATATGGAATGAAACAAAGATGATGCTAAGCATCTTGGGACTTGTGGATATTTCAATGGTGATGAATCTTGTGGTTATGGTAACCATAGGTGGCTACTCAATATTTACCAGTCGCATAGATGTAGACATGCATGATGATAAGCCACTATGGCTTGAAGGACTTGACGCAGGTCAATTAAAAATTAAGTTAGCAACCTCTTTAGCATCTATTTCTGGGGTCTACTTACTAAAGACTTTTATTGATTACAGAAATGAAGTTCAGAAAACAAGCCCTGAAGGTATTGTGATAGAGATCGTAATTCACATGGTTTTCATTGTCTCGGCTCTGCTGTTATCACAAACTGAAAAGATCACACATAGTTACCATGCTGCGCACGCTCCCGAACCACATGGAGAAGGTGAAGAAGAGCATTAAAAATATTAACTTTTCTATACGAAAAAGCCAAAGAGAATCCTTTGGCTTTTTTTTATCTCTAACCAGATAGTTTTTCGTTCAAAAAGTTATTTTTGCCAACCTTGCGCATGTGGTGGAATTGGTAGACACGCCATCTTGAGGGGGTGGTGGGAGCAATCCCGTGGAAGTTCGAATCTTCTCATGCGCACTTTTTCATTCATTTGTTTATGAATAGAAAGCTATCTACCTATGTAAATGGTATCCGAGGAAGGCGGTTCACCGCTGCGATGTGATCGGCCAGATCGAATCTTCTCATCGGCACTTTTATCCTTTTTCCCAAAGAACATTCGCAAACCATTTTTCCGAATCAAGGAATGAATCCAATGGCTTGAATCCCGAAATTTGTGCTAATGATTGCAACTGTGGCTGATCATATTTTTTAGATATCTCCATGAATATAGCTTCCCAAGCCCTGAAATGAATTTCCTCACCTCCAATGGTAACTACTTGTTCAACTTTACTAATAAGATAACTTCTGCATTCTCCCGTATGTGGGTTATAGTATGGATAATGAAGAAATTGCTTTCGATCAAAGTCTCCTTCTAACTCTGAGTTCATTCGATCAAGCAGATTTAAGTTAAACTCTCTAGTAACTCCTGTTGAATCATTGTATGCATTTAAGATAATGGCAGGGTCTTTTTTAAGGTCTACACCCATAAAAAGAAGATCCTCTGGCTTTAGGAAATTTTGCAGTTTTGATAAAAAACTTTCTGCCTCTTCTTGAGAAAAATTTCCCACATTAGATCCTAGAAAGAATACAATATCCTTTTCAGGACTTTCAGAAATTTCAGAGAGCGCATCAAAATAGTCCCCCTCATAAGATTCTATTTTTAGTTCAGGCATTTCAGATGAAAGATTCTCCTCTAAAATCTCGAGTACATTCCCTGAGATATCGACTGGTGTATAAGTAAAGTCTACGCCTTGTTCTAAAAAGTGCTTCAACAAAACTTTGGTTTTTAAACCATCTCCAGCACCTAGTTCAATGATTCTAAATGGCTGCCCATCGCCTATAGCTTCTAAAATAGCTTCTTTATGCGTTTGGAATATCTCAAGCTCCTTTCTGGTTAAATAATACTCTTCCAAATGCATAATCTGCTGGAATAAATCATCCCCTTTTGTATCGTAGAAATACTTAGAAGGAAGAGTTTTATTATAAGCTTGAAGGCCAGTAAGAACATCTTCAGCAAATGGTGTGAGTGTAATTGATTCTTTTGACATTGATATTAAATATGCTTAGCGAGGCGAATACCAGAAAACATCCAACGTAAATGGGGGTGAAAAAAATTCCGATAGGTAGATCGAATGTGGCTTCTAGCCGTTCCAAAAGATCCACCTCTGAGTACCATTTGGTTCACCATGAATTTCCCATTGTATTCTCCTAAAGCCCCAGCAGGAGGATTATAATATGGATAGGAAACGTACGGACTTGAAGTCCACTCCCATACATTTCCGAAAAAATTATGATCCTCCGTTTGAATAGGTCTGAAATTATTTTCTTCTACAAAATTTCCTTTATTAGATACTTTAGGTGAGAATGTGTTACAAGCTACTTCCCATTCTTGCTCGGTGGGCAATCGGCAACCTTTCCATCTAGCAAAAGCATCTGCCTCATAATACGAAACATGACACAACGGATCGCCGCTATTAATTTTCTCAAATCCATAAAGTGTATAATGCCACCATTCACCATCAATCATCTCCCAATATCGTGGAGCACAAATGTTATTTTTATTTACCCAATCCCAAGCTTCAGAAAGCCACAAGGAATGACTGGTATAAGCACCACTATTTATAAACTCTATGTATTCACCATTAGTAACTAAACTAGATCCTATCTGGTATGCATGCAGAAAAACTTTATGAACTCCTTCCTCATTATCAAAATGAAAACCTTTACCCTGAAAACCAATTTCATAGATGCTCTCAGGAATCTTTAACCAGTCAGTATTAGATTTGACTCTTTTTACCGCAATTTGATCTTCCCGATAAGCAGGATAGAGTGGATTATCTCCTAATATGCGCTTAATATCATATAGAAATAACTCTTGATGCTGCTGCTCATGATTAATTCCCAGTATAACTATTTCAGCTATTTCATCAGAAACCCCTTCCATTAGAAAATTGGACATATGCTGGTTCACATAATCTCTGTATTCAAATACTTCTTTAACTGTGGGTCTAGTGAGCTGCCCTCGGTTTTCTCTAGACCATCTATCTCCCGCGGAGATATAGTAACTATTGAATAGAAGAGCATACTTAGGATGAAATACTTTATAGCCTTCTACATTGGGAGCGAGGATAAAGTTTTCAAAAAACCAAGTCGTATGTCCAAGATGCCATTTTAACGGACTTACATCTATTACGGGTTGGACAACAAAGTCCTCTATTTCCAGTGGGTCGCAAAGAAATTGAGTTTGCGCCCTCACTCTCTGATAGTTATCTAATAATTTGAATTCGGAAGAAATAACAGATTGCAAAACGAAATAGGATTTTTTTCAATATATAAATCTTGACGAGAGAATCCATAAAAAAAGGACGATTATTCAAAAAAGAAACCTTATCCGACAATTAGCAGACAGAATTCTCAACTAACCAAAAAAGATTAGAACAAATACATGCTCATAGTTAATATTGAGAAATCAAAATCCTTGCCAGTTAGTTATTCGTATAGTTAAAAGAACTTAAAACATACTTCATGCAGACACTCTTGCCCACCGACGGTGGGCCAATTTACGCCGAAACAGATCTTACCGCCTATATTTCTGAACCATGGAATGCCCTCTCCTCACTCGCCATTGTACTCCCTTCAATATATTGGGCTTTTAGATTAAAATGGAACGCTAAAGAATTTCCATTTCTCTATTTTCTAATGCCATTATTGTTTTTAGGAGGCATGGGAAGTACACTTTTTCATGCTTTTCGATCCTCAAAATTTTTATTGTGGATGGATGTATTCCCAACTGCAGTAGTAACGCTATCTGTTAGTATTTACTTCTGGGATAAGGTCCTTCCTAAAAGATGGCAAGTTGCAACTGTGGTACTCCCATTTGCTTTTATTCGATATGCCGTTTTTGACTATTTCACCCCACACCTTGCAGTTAATCTCAGTTATACTATTACTGGATTTCTAATTTTCTTTCCAGTCTTTTTTTACTTGATGAAACATCAATACAAGCATTTTAAACCAATATTTATTTCTGCATTATTTCTTGCGCTAAGTTTAATGTTTCGACGTGTTGATTACAGCGTTGCACAGCTTATTCCAATGGGCTCACATTTTCTTTGGCACATACTCAGCGGCTTTGGTGCGTTTTACATTGCAAAATATCTTTACTTAATCCGCAAGGACGAATTAACAGTAAAAAACATATGAAGATCCCTTTATTCTTATTAAGCCTGCTATGGTTTACTTCTTCCAACATCCCTGATGAACAAACAGCTCTAACGGATGAAGAAATCAACATGATACTAGATCGACATAACTATTGGCGTGCTGATGTAGGCGTTAATGAGAAACTAGAATGGTCCGACGAAATGGCAGCTCTGGCAGCAGATTGGGCCAAGAAGTTAAAAAGAAAAAAATGTGGCTGGGAACACAGACCTGATAATAAATTCGGGGAGAACCTTTTCAAAGGAACGGCAGGCGTTTTTGATGCTGCTTATGTGGTAGATGCTTGGGCTAGTGAGAAAGCAGACTACAATTACAAGAGAAATAAATGTAAGTCAGGAAAAATGTGTGGTCACTACACGCAGATGGTATGGCAAACAACTAAAAAAGTAGGCTGTGCAAAAATTGAATGTGATGGCATGGACATTTGGGTCTGCAACTATGATCCCCCTGGCAATTGGGTTGGTAAAAAACCATACTAATTGCAACCTTGCTGAGATAAAATGGTCTTTTATTAAAACTCTATATAAAATGAAAACATTAATAACCTTATTATTATCTATAATCATTGTGTTCCCATCTCTGGGGCAAGGAAGAACTGTTGACGTAGGCAGCTTCAGTGAATTATCATTGGGCATTTCAGGAACTGTTTATTTAAAGCAAGGATCTACCCAAAGCGTCGAGATTGAATGTGACCAAGACATTTTTGATAAGATTGAATTCGAAATACGCGGTGATAAATTAGTCATTAAAAAAGAAGGTAAGTGGAATTGGAATGATGGTTGGAGAAGATCGGAAGTTGACATCTATATTACCATGGATGAAATAGAAGGAGTCTCTGTAAGTGGAAGTGGATCAATCGAGAGTGATGGAATGCTTAAAACAGAAGATGTTCGATTATCTGTAAGTGGGTCTGGAAATATGGAGCTTGACCTTAATAGTGATGAAATGGATCTCAGAATTTCTGGATCAGGAAGCATACGATTAAATGGAGAAGCAAATGAGGCTGAAGCAAAGATCAGCGGATCGGGAAGGGTAAAAGCTGAAGATCTTACCGTAAAGATATTTCAAGCATCCATTAGTGGGTCTGGCAGCTGTTACATTACTGCTACGGATGAGGTTAGTGCAAATATATCAGGAAGTGGAAGTGTCTACTATGCAGGCAACCCTGATCGTGTTGTTAGCAATTCTTCTGGTAGCGGAAAAGTAAGGAAGATGTAGTGTAATTAAGAATTGAAAATTATTCAATGAATAATGAAGCCTGAGAGACCAGGCTTTTTTAATTTGATAGGTCAAGACTTCCGAAGTTTTAAAAACTTCGGAAGTCTTCCATTTTCTATTCTTTGCAAGCCTTATACTGGATTAGATCTGACCGGCCAAAAGCCGTGCATTATTCAGTCTCAATTATCACTTCTTATAAATCTTTCCTTCTTTCATCACAAATCTCACGTCTTTCATCACTTCTATATCATTCAGAGGATTGCCAGGAACAGCTACAATGTCAGCCAAAAAACCTTTTTTCAACATTCCCAATTCGTCTCCGATTCCAAGTAAAGCGGCGTTGTTGCTAGTTGCACAAATGATTGTTTCCATGGCAGGCATTCCTACCTCCACCATGTATCCAAACTCTCTGGCATTCTCTCCATGTTTAAAAACCCCAGCATCAGTACCAAAAGCGATCGGCACCCCTTTTTTATAAGCCCGAGCAAATGTGCCTTGAATCTTCGGCCCAATCACACGAGCCTTCTCAGCTACAACTTTCGGATAATATCCTGGCTTCTTTGCGTTATTCGCTACTTCCATCCCGGCAGTAATAGTAGGAACCAGATAAGAGTTATTCTTAATCATCAAATCCATAGTAGCATCACTCATATAGGTACCATGCTCAATGGTTTTCACACCATTTGCTACCGCCCTTCGCATACCTTCATCGCCATGCGCATGGGCTGCCACATGAAATCCCAAATCATTGGCTGCTTCCACTATGGCAATAATTTCTTCTTCTTGAAAATGAGCTCCTTGCCCATCTTTTGCTACACTAAGCACTCCACCAGTAGCCGTTATTTTAATAAGGTCTGCTCCATTTTTGTAGCGCTGACGAACTGCTTTTCTTGCATCATCCACTCCATTAACCACCCCTACGTCTGGACCTGGATTTCCCATCAAATCATCCCTATACCCATTGCTAGGATCTGCATGTCCTCCAGTAATTGACAGACTCTTTTCCGCTGTGAAAATTCTTGGGCCATCAACAGTACCCTTATTGATCGCATCCCTTAATGAAACATTGACGCCTGTACCTCCCAAATCACGAACTGTCGTAAATCCTGCCAATAACGTCCGTTCTGCTATGTTGACAGATGCAAAGGCCTTATCTGCTGGATTGTCAGTAAACTCTCGTATGTATCGATCTGGACTTGTTTCTCCCTCCATATGTACATGCATATCAATCCATCCTGGCATCACGGTATGATTCTTCAAGTCAATGACTACATCACCATCATTTGGTGAAACATAGCCATTTTCAATGGATGAAATTTTCTTGCCATCTACGATAATAGACCTTTCGGTAAACGCTTTTTTGGATACTCCATCTATCAGTGTACCGGCATGAATAATGGTTCTCTGAGCAGATGATGATATCACAATCATCAAAGTGCATAAGGCTAAGGTTAGTTTTTTCATTGGATAAGGATATTTTAATCAGTCCGTTAATTTCTTGTATTTGATTCGCTTGGGTGCTTCATCTCCTAAACGTTTCTTCCTATTTTCTTCATACTCAGTGAAATTACCTTCAAACCAATAAGCTTGAGAGTCTCCTTCAAAAGCAAGAATATGTGTAGCAATACGATCCAGAAACCACCTATCGTGAGTGATTACCACCGCACATCCTCCGAAATTTTCTAGTGCCTCCTCCAGTGCTCTTAGCGTATTCACATCTAAATCATTCGTAGGCTCATCCAGTAAAATCAAATTGGCTCCTCTTTTGAGGGTCAATGCTAAGTGCACTCGATTTCGTTCCCCTCCAGAAAGTGTTCCTACTTTCTTTCCCTGATCTTGTCCTGAAAAATTGAATTTGCTGACATATGCGCGTGCATTCATTTCTCTACCTCCCAAATCAATAATCTCATTTCCTTCAGAAATCACTTCGAATACCGATTTATTTGGATCAAGTTGATCGTGCTCTTGGTCCACATAGCTCATCACCACAGTCTCCCCTACTTCAAAGCTTCCTTTATCGGGTGTTTCATTTCCAGTAATCATCTTGAACAATGTAGACTTTCCTGCTCCATTGGGGCCAATTACTCCTACAATTCCTCCTTGTGGTAAACTAAAGGACAAATCCTCGTATAGCAGTTTATCACCGTATCCTTTTGCCACCCCACTTGCCTCAATAACCTTAGCACCCAACCGCGGGCCCGGTGGAATATACAATTCTAATTGGCTTTCTTTTTCTTTCGCTTCTTCTCCTAAAAGTTTATCGTACGCACTTAGCCTGGCTTTGGCCTTCGCTTGTCGCCCTTTAGGGCTCATTCTTACCCACTCCAATTCACGTTGAAGGGTCTTTTGCCTTTTAGACTCTTGCTTATCTTCTTTTGCAAGTCTTTTTTCTTTCTGCTCTAACCAGCTTGAATAATTTCCTTTCCATGGAATTCCCTCTCCCCTATCTAGTTCAAGAATCCATCCAGCAACATTATCGAGGAAGTACCTATCGTGAGTTACTGCGATAACAGTTCCTTCATACTGTTGTAAATACTGCTCCAACCACAGTACTGACTCTGCATCCAAATGGTTAGTCGGCTCATCTAAGAGCAATACATCTGGTTGTTCTAATAAGAGTCTGCACAAAGCTACCCTTCTCTTTTCCCCTCCAGATAGGTTTTTAATCACAGCATCTTCAGGAGGGGTACGTAGTGCATCCATGGCTCTTTCTAGCTTATGGTCTATCTCCCACGCCCCTGTTGCATCAAGTTTTTCTTGTATCTTCCCTTGCAGTTCGATGAGCTTGTTCATCTTATCAGGATCTTCTAAAATCTCAGGCTCAGAAAATTTAGCATTAACCTCCTCGTATTCTTTTAATAAATCATTGATTTCTTTTACTCCCTCACGAACCACCTCAATGACTGTTTTTTCTGGATCCAATTCTGGTTCTTGCTCAAGCATTCCGACGGAAAAACCAGGGGAAAACACTACTTCACCTTGATAATCTGTATCTTTTCCGGCAATTATGCGAAGTAATGAGGACTTTCCAGCCCCATTTAGGCCTAGTACTCCTATTTTCGCACCATAGAAAAATGACAGATAAATATTCTTAAGTACTTGTTTTTGTGGCGGGTGAATCTTGTTGACTCCCGACATTGAGAAGATGATCTTTTCGTCTGACATGCTTAAGTTTGATTAGAAATCGAATATACGACGCATTTAAGAATTACACTCACCCTTGGACATTATACAAGTATCATTTGGATTTATTAAAGACGGCAAGGTCTTTAGAAGCAGCTGGGGAGAAAACCCAGACAGAGAAATTGGAGAAGTAAGAGATGAAGACTCAGAAAAATCTACTCAGTTTTTTCAAGAGCGCTTTTCTGACCTTGAAAAAAAGATCAACGAAGTGACTGAGAAAATTGATGCCACAGAAAACAAAGGCTCATTTTTAATGAAGCTAGTCCATTTAAGAGAACATTTACCTGAGCATGATGGACTTGGAGACTACCAAGCTTTGCTAGATAACATTTTGCGATACGAATCTCTTGTCAGAGATATCATCCAGAAAAATCGAATCAGGAATACAGAAATAAAAACAGCTCTCATTGAAGAAGCCAAGGAATCAGTAGAAATTATTAATTGGAAAGAAGCGACTGAGAAGATCACCGACCTAAAAAGTAGGTGGATAAAGACT
Organism: Marinobacter alexandrii; assembly: GCA_039984955.1. Classification (NCBI taxonomy): domain Bacteria; kingdom Pseudomonadati; phylum Pseudomonadota; class Gammaproteobacteria; order Pseudomonadales; family Marinobacteraceae; genus Marinobacter; species Marinobacter alexandrii. The sequence goes on along the minus strand of JBDWTN010000007.1, from coordinate 2,916,276 downwards.
GGAAGTGCGGAAGAAGATAAAAATGAAATTCTTGAAGAACAATTTTGGGATATTATTAAAGGATTTTTTGATCGAAAAAAACAATTCTTTGAGGATAAGCAAAAGCTGACAGATCATAGAAAAAGACAATATGAAGAGCTTGTAGAGGGGGCAAAAAAACTTTCCGAGATTCATGGTAAAGAGCGTTTCAATAAAGTAAAAGAATTGAAAGAACGGTGGAAGGAGATAGGTGGTATACCCTCAGAGTTTTATAAACCTTTGAATAATGATTTTAATCAACAATTGAAAGGGGATAGGTTCATTCCTCCAAAAGACTACTCTGAAACGCTATCCAAATTAATGGGTATTAAATCAGGTAAGGAACCATTCAATAAAGACGAAATTGATAAACTAAAGAAAGATCTGTTTCGAGATAAGAATAGGAATCCAGAGAAGCATAAATGTTTAGAGCTTATTCAATTGCTAAATGAGCGTGAATTTGTCCTCAAACTTGCATATAAGCGCTTTCCTGAATATGCGAAACTAGACTCTGAAAAAAAGGAAAGCGTTAAAACAGGGATAATTAAAGATTTAATATCCAGAGACCAAGAGGATTTAAAGATTTATGAAGAAAATTCAGCCAACTTTTCTTCATCCGATGGAAGAATGAATAAAGTGGTTGAAAGTAAAATTAAGAGTCAAAAACGGAAAATTGAAGTGAAGTCAAAACTATTAAATTGGGTAGAATCAGGAGAATTTTAAATTTTTGAGAAACTTTTCCTTGTCTTTTGATGTAAGAAAATTACCTTTCTACAGATGAATTTTTCTATTTAGTGCACATAAAATATAATAATATATATTTGCGCGCATTATTAAAACAGGACTTATAAACCGAGGCTAGAATATGTATTGGACACTTGAACTTGCTTCTTACTTAGAAGACGCCCCATGGCCCGCCACAAAAGATGAATTAATTGATTTTTCTATCCGATCTGGAGCTCCATTGGAAGTAGTAGAAAACCTACAGGAACTCGAAGATGACGGACAGCCCTTTGAAAATATCGAAGAAATCTGGCCTGACTATCCCACGAAGGAGGACTTCTTCTTTAACGAGGATGAATATTAGTTAATTTAAAAACTAAAGGCACCTAAAAGCTTCAATCTTTCGATTGAAGCTTTTTTATTGTTCGTCTTTTACGCAACACTATTAATAGAAAACATCATCAAATGATAAAAATACCCCGACCGAGGTATTGAACTATTGTACCCTGTTGGTTAGGTTTATGGATTGTATTCACAAAATAAACCGAAACCAAACAACATGAAGAAGTTTTACTTTCTATTGCTCTGCCTTTTATTTTCAAATTTGCTTTTCGCACAAAAAATTCCTTTTCAAGGGCGTTTATTAGATGCTGGTAAGCCCTTTAATGGAACTGCCGATATACAATTCAGCATTTCAAGTCCATCATGGACCGAGACCATTAACGATGTAGTAGTAACAGATGGCTATTACGCAGTAGTATTGGGACAAATAACACCTTTACCCGACACGCTCTTTCAGGTATCCAGAGAAGTCAGTCTTAACATTACTGTAAATGGCGAAACATTAAGTCCTGTGATTTTATATGCTCCAATGCCAAGTCCTTCCATAGCAGGTGGTAGGTATGAAATCACAAATAACACAGGAGACTTACGTGCTGAGTTAAGTTATTTTGAGCCTAATGATGCAGGGAGTTTAGTTCTATATGGTGCTAATGATTCAACCAAAGTGATTCTTGGAACAACTACACCTGGCTATGAAGGTGCTTTATTCCTTTATGATTCCATCAGAAATCAAGGTGTAAGAATAGAATCTAGAAATGATGGTGGTAGATTTCAATTTGTACAACGAGACAATGCTAACTCACTAAAAAGTGCAATAGTGGGTTCAACGTTTGGAGACGAAAATGCTGGAATTTCATTGTACGGAGGAGATCAAGAAGGAAGTAGTATTGCTCTGATGGTTGACATGTATGCTTCAAATCTTGATCAAGGTGGTGCTCCTCTTTCTGATGGGTACAGAAGAGGTGGAATTGATATCTATAATTATCTCGGAAGCCAAACGCACAATATTTATTCCGCTACAGATCCTGGAGGTAGTGACCCTTCCGGCTTTTCTGGCTCAATGAATATATGGGGAACCAGCACACCTAACATAGGATTAACTGCTCCAGTAGATCAAAACAACAATCTAGGACACATCAATGTTTATGGGCAAAATGATGACGGAGGATCATGGACAGTAACTAATATAGGGTTACACACTCAAGACATTGGAGGCGGCAACACAGGTGCTGTCATCTTTATGGGTAATAGTCAAAACGGTGGCATTTACAATGAGACAATAGTACTAGACTCTCATAATGGAACAGGTCAAGGTGGACTGGTCATCGTACGCGATGCTGCAGACGCTGACAGAATATATCTAGATGGTGGCAATGGCAGTATTTCTGCCAATCGTACAGATGGTGGTAGTGCAATAAATTTCTTTGTAGCAGGCGACAATGGAGGGATATCGATTCAGAATGCCGCAGATCAAAATAAACTATTTTATGAGGCAAGCGCAGGAACTTTGGAGCTCAGGGATGATCCAGGCGCTACTACAATCACACTAGATGGTAATCTTGGGGATATTAATGCTACAGGAACTGTTACAGCAGCTGTTGTCACTCAAACTTCTGATAGGAGATTAAAGAAGAATATCCAAAGCTTAGAAAAGCCTCTTGAAAACGTCTTAAAACTGAGGGGAGTCTCTTACCAATGGAAAGATGAGTTTAAATCGCAAAGAAATCAAATTGGTGTGATCGCACAAGAGGTGGAAGAAGTCTACCCAGAATTCGTACATACAAACGATGAAGGTATGAAAGCAGTAAACTATGCACAGATGACACCTGTGCTTATAGGGGCAATCAAAGAACTCAACAAAAAGGTTGAGAAACTGGAAGCTGAAAATACGGAACTGAAGACCTCTCTAACAGAAGTACAGACTCTACGAACTGAAATGGATCAACTGATGAAAATGTTAGGTGGCAGTAAAGCAGCAAGCAAATGAGAGCGTTAAAGAGTAAATTTCACTCGTTTCTGATCTCCTGCTTAATGCTTGGATCAGCTAGTGCTCAACTATCTACTCAAGGTTACTCTGCATATGTTGCCGGTGGCATCTCTAGTGGTTCCAATTTTTCAACGGAGATTTCAACGGGATACATAAGTGAAATAGTAAAAGGAGATGGATACACCATATTACCAGGATTAGCTGCTGCTAATCTTGAAACTAGTATTGTGAGTGTTAGAGCAATAAATAGTTCCAATCAAGTAATATCAGATGATTTCGTAGGCTATTTGCTTAAAATCAGACAATCTGGAAATTATGATACACTTGACATTCCAACTTCTAACTCAGGAGATTTTTCCTTCGCATCAGTCTTTCATGGTGACTACTTAGTGGTTGTTGATTCTGATCCAGAAAAATTTGTAGCGACTTATTTCGGCGATACGTTTTCATGGGATGAAGCCGATGTATTGAAACTAGACAGTGATACCACAACTCAGATTGTCATGACAAACATTCCTCCAGTTTTAGACGAGAATGATGGAGAAGGTCTAGTCAAAGGAACTGTTGAAGAAGATTTTGAAGATGAGGAAGGAAGAATAGCTGCAAGAAGAAGAGCAAAAGGTAGAAAATGTGGATTAAAACAAAGAAGAAGAGGAGGGAGAACTGAGCAGGATGAGTTCACACTCATTGCTTACGGAGAGACGAACAATGATGGGGAGTTTGAATATGGATTCCTACCACAAGGAACCTATCGATTCTTTGTTGAATATCCTGGAATTCCTATTGACGAGTCTTCATTCGTAGAATTTAATGTTGGCGAAGCTGGTGTTTCTGATAACCAGTTTACTTTGGCAGCACTAGTTACCGAGGAAGGGATTACTATAGAATTGATTCTTGGATTAACGTCTGAATTTTTTACCAATTTCAATATCTATCCAAACCCAACAGTAAATAAGGTTAATATTAGCTACGATAAAATCTTATCAGACAAAATAAGCATGGAGCTAATAGATATGAATGGCAACATGCTACTTAAAAGAGATTTGAAGAAAGAAAACCAAAGTATAATGGAACTCGATCTAGCAGAATATTCCAGTGGTCAATACTTACTAAAATTCTTCGATCATCAGAACAACAAAACTGCAATGACCTTTAGAGTCATTAAACGATAATTTTCATATCCACTCCCAGAACGGGAGTGGATTTTACTTTAAATCCTCTGGTGTTGTGATTTTGATATTATCGTAAGAACCTTTGACAAGGGTTACCTTATATCCAGCAGCTTCAAACACGCTTGCGTCATCAGTAAATAACCTAACACCCACCTTCTCATAAGCTTTCTTGAGATCATCAATTCTAAAAGTTTGTGGTGTTTGAACTAAAACATATTTTGATCTATCTCTGGCGACAGACGAGTCATTTTCAAGTTCTCTTATAGAGTCCTTAAGCTCAACCGCTGAGACTCCAGAACCATTGTCTTTGGCAGATTTGAAAGATTCAGAAATTGTACGGCTGGATACATAAGGTCTAACTGCATCATGGATAGCTACTAAACCATCTTTTTTTATAAGGGTCAAACCTGAAAGCACTGATGCACTTCTCGTCAATCCCCCACTTACTGTTCTTATTTCAATATCTGAGAAATAATTGGATTTAATTTCCTTCCAGCGATCTATGTGAGCTTCGGGAAGCACTACTATGATATTGATATTATCATCATAGTTTAAAAAACTACTAATGGAATGCACGATGATCGGCACATCATCAATAAGCAAAAACTGCTTTGGCACCTCGCTCTTCATGCGTGAACCAATACCTCCTGCCACTATGATGGCATACTCCTCCAATAGATTAGATGATTAGCATGGCATCTCCATAACTGAAGAAGCGATACTTTTCTTTGATTGCAGTTTGATATGCCTCCTGAATTAACTCATATCCACCAAACGCGGAAGCCATCATCAACAAAGTTGATTCAGGTAAATGGAAGTTTGTGATAAGTGCATCGCAAATCTTGAATTCATATGGAGGGAAAATGAACTTATCAGTCCAACCAGAATTATCCTTTAGGAGACCATTTGCAGAAACAGAAGACTCTAGTGTCTTCATTGCAGTAGTACCAACCGCACATATTTTTGATTTTTCAGCCAATGCTCGGTTAACTCTATCAGCGGTTGGCTTCTCTACCCAGTAGTTTTCAGAGTCCATCTTATGCTTCGTAAGATCTTCAACATCTACTGGTCTAAAAGTTCCTAAACCAACGTGAAGTGTTATAGCAGCTGTATCAATTCCGATCAACTCCATTCTTTTCATGAGTTGAGGGGTAAAATGCATTCCAGCTGTAGGAGCAGCAACAGCGCCAATCTTCTCGGCATAAATTGTTTGAAAGCGCTCTCTATCCTCAGGTTCCGCAGATCTTTGTATTTCTTTAGGAAGAGGAGTCTCTCCAAGAGCATCGATCATCTTATAGAATTGCTCATGATCTCCATCAAATAAGAATCTAATAGTTCTTCCTCTACTTGTGGTATTGTCGATAACCTCAGCCACCAACTCTCCATCACCAAAATAAAGTTTATTTCCTACTCTTATTTTTCTTGCAGGGTCAACCAAAACATCCCACAGTTTCATTTCTGTGTTAAGCTCACGAAGGAGGAATACCTCAATTTTTGCTCCTGTTTTTTCCTTATTCCCATAAAGTCTAGCTGGGAAAACTCTTGTGTTATTCAATACAAACACGTCATCTTCACCAAAATAGCCGACTACATCTTTGAACGTTTTATGCTCAATTTCTCCGCTATCCTTGTGAATGACCATGAGACGCGAATCGTCACGATTCTCTGTTGGGTGTAGTGCAATAAGACTTGATGGCAAATCGAATTTGAATTCGGATAATTTCATTCCCATAGGAAAAAGGATCTATTTTAATGATCAAAAGAGCGCAAAATTAGCAAATATGTTTCATCTATGTAACGTATCTGCTTTGAAACTCGTCAAACTAAAAGTATTGACCGTTTGAAATGATCATTGACCGATCGCTATTTTATTCAATTTCCCGCTATCCAATTAAGTACATTTGTTTGATTAGAACTATTTACAGTGAAAGTATTTAAATTAATAATAGAAAGTTTTCGCTTTGCATGGAGCGCACTTAGGACTAACCTCTTAAGAACAACATTATCTCTCCTTGGTGTAACTGTTGGGATTTTTTCAATTATTGCAGTATTTACTGCCGTCGATTCTCTAGAAAAAAGCATTAAAGACAGTTTAAACTTTCTAGGCACCAATAATATCAATGTTGAGAAATGGCCCTACGGATTTGGCGGGCCTTATCCATGGTGGACTTACTTGAGAAGACCTTATGTGACTTTTGATGAATATAGATTCATTAAAGACAATGTGAAAAATGCAAAAGCAGTATCCATTTTTACAGTTCGTGGAGGAATTATTGCTAAACGCGACAACAATAGTTCAGCAGATTTATCACTCTTAGGCATAGTCTACGATCATAAAGATGCTTATGAGATACCAATCGAAGACGGTAGATACTTCACCCGGCAAGAAGCCAGTGGAGGATCCAATGTTGTTATTATCGGAAACAGAACAGCAAAAGAACTCTTCCCTGGAACAACACCTATCGGTAAAGAAATTAAAATCAAGGGACTGAAATATTACATTATTGGACTTATCAAAGAAGAAGGCGAAAGCTTTCTGGGAGCCCCTAGCAATGATGACAATATCTACATGCCTTATAAATCATTTCAGAAAATCTATTATTCTGGAAGACGTAGAGGCATAGAACCTCGAATTACAGTCAAAGGATTAACATCGGATATTGGTTTAGTAGAATTAGAGGCTGAGTTAAGAGGCTTAATGCGTAAAAAGCGTTCCTTAAAACCAAAAGAAGACGATAATTTCGCATTGAACAGGCCAGAAGCTATTACTAATTTCATCGGATCCACCTTTGACATTATTGGAGTTGCCGGAGCAATCATTGGAGGGTTTGCTATCCTTGTCGGAGGATTCGGAATAGCCAATATTATGTTTGTTTCTGTAAGAGAGCGAACCAATATAATTGGTATTCAAAAATCTCTCGGAGCTAAAAATTACTTCATCTTATTCCAATTTTTATTTGAAGCAGTATTTCTGAGTTTGATAGGAGGCGGTGTTGGTGTCGTGTTAGTATATCTTTTATCTTTTGTAAGTCTAGGAAGTCTGGATTTAGTACTCACCACCAGCAACACCATCCTGGGATTAGCCATTTCTGCAATAATTGGAGTACTGTCCGGCATTGTACCTGCGTTAATGGCAGCTAGACTAGATCCTGTAATCGCTATTCGAACATCTGGATAACAAAGAATGAAAATATTCAAATTAGTCATCGAAAGTTTCAGGTTTGCGTGGAGCGCCCTAAGAATGAATCTCCTCCGCACAACACTTTCTCTACTTGGTGTTACCATTGGAATATTTGCAATCATCGCTGTTTTTACTTTAGTTGACTCACTAGAAAGAAGCATTAAAAACAGTCTCAGCTTTTTGGACGCCAACAATCTCGATATCGGGAGATTTCCTTATGAGTTCGGCCCAAATATTCCATGGTGGGAATATCTGAAAAGACCCTATGCTACATATGAAGAGTATGAATTCCTCAAAAAAAATCTTAACAATGCTGAAGGAATCACCATTTTCGCTAGTACTGGAGGTAAAACAGTAAAATACAAAAGTAGCAGTTATAACGATGTTGCACTTGTAGGTGTAGGCCATACACATGACGAAGTATATGATGTTGCGAGTGATGTTGAAAAAGGCAGGTATTTTACTGCGGCTGAATCTTACACTGGTAAAAATGTAGCTATGATTGGCTACAAAATTGCGAACAAACTCTTTCCTAGTGGTGAATCAATAGGTAAGGAGATAAAAATAAAAGGACTCAAGTACATCGTTATAGCGATTTTCGAAGAGGAAGGAGAAGGGATTTTTGGAGATACAGGAAATGATGAAGTTGTTCTCATTCCTTTTCAATCCTTCCAAAAAATATTCTACTCTGGGCGGAGAACAGGGGTAGAACCTAATATTAGTATTAAGGGAAAAACCGATGATATTGGATTAGTCGAACTGGAAGCTGAGATAACTGGTCTCATGCGATCAAAACGTGGGCTAGGTCCAAAAGATAAAAATGATTTCTCCGTAAATCGGCAAGATGCAATCATGAACATTATCGGTTCCACATTCGATGTTATCGGGGTAGCCGGATGGGCTATTGGTGGATTTTCTATTCTCGTTGGTGGATTTGGAATAGCCAACATCATGTTTGTCTCTGTAAGAGAACGAACCAATATCATAGGAATTCAAAAATCCCTTGGAGCTAAAAATTTCTTCATCCTTTTCCAATTCCTTTTTGAAGCAATATTCTTAAGCCTAATTGGAGGTGCTGTAGGACTATTTCTGGTCTGGCTTCTATCACTGGCGAGCCTAGGAAGTCTCGATCTAGTATTGACCATGAGTAACGTCATTCTAGGATTAGGTGTAGCTGGAATTATTGGCGTAATCTCTGGAATAGTGCCTGCATTAATGGCAGCAAGATTAGACCCTGTGATAGCTATCCGAACAACTGGATAGTGATTTAGACAAAAAAAGGTGAACAAATGCTCACCTTAATATACTTCGGCTAGGTATAGTTTTTATGCGTTCAACTTTTCTTTGATTTTCTTCTCTAACTCTTCCATCAACTCAGGATTATCCTCAATTAAAGCTTTCACCGCATCTCTACCTTGCCCTAATTTGTTTCCATCATAAGAGAACCATGAACCAGCCTTTTGCACTACATCCAACTCCACTCCTATATCAACAATCTCCCCACTCTTACTAATTCCTCGTCCATACATAATATCAAACTCAACAACTTTGAATGGAGGTGCTACCTTATTTTTCACAACTTTCACTCTTGTCCTGTTACCCATCACATTATCCGCAGATTCTTTGATTTGCCCAATCCTTCTGATATCCAATCGAATAGATGCATAGAATTTCAATGCATTACCTCCAGTCGTGGTTTCAGGATTTCCAAACATCACCCCTATCTTCTCCCGAAGTTGGTTGATGAAGATACAGGAACAACCCGTCTTACTGATGGTTCCTGTTAGTTTTCTCAATGCTTGAGACATCAAACGAGCCTGCAGCCCCATTTTACTATCCCCCATCTCTCCTTCCAGCTCTCCTCTTGGAACTAACGCTGCAACAGAGTCAATCACAATGATGTCTATCGCTCCCGAACGAATCAAATGTTCTGCGATCTCAAGTGCCTGCTCTCCATTATCCGGCTGTGATATCAGCAAGTTCTCCGTATCAATGCCCAATTTTTCTGCATAGAGCTTATCAAATGCATGTTCAGCATCTACGATAGCTGCAATACCTCCAGCTTTTTGAGCCTCAGCAATGCAATGCATAGCCAGTGTCGTCTTACCTGAAGATTCCGGCCCATACACTTCAATAATTCTTCCCCTTGGAATTCCTCCGACTCCTAAAGCAATATCCAGACTTAAGGATCCAGTAGAAATAGTAGGTACATCCATTACTTTCTCATCGCTGAGTTTCATAACAGTCCCTTTACCATAGGTTTTTTCTAACTTCTCAATGGTGATCTGGAGAGCTTTCAGTTTGTCTTGTGCGTCGGCCATATTTCTTTCGATCTATATTTAAAATCAAACAAAAATAGTTCTTTCGAATCGAAGAAAAACATATTTAGCTAAAAATATTAGTATTTTTAAAAAAAGAACATGATCATACTAAAGCAACCAAAACTTAGTTCTATGCATTAGTATAAGTCATGAAGATTATCTTAAAAATTTACTTCCTTTTATCGTTTACTATCCACCTCTTCAGTCAGGAATCGAAAACATTCCTCGTTGTGGACGAACATAAAGACCCAATACCATTTGCTCATGTTCATTTTAAGAACACCATGAATGGCACAATAAGCAACGTAAATGGAGAATTTAGAATAACTGCACCTAATTTATTAATAGACCCTACGCTCGTAATCAGCAGCATTGGGTACATGACGAAGGAAATTTCTTTTAATAATTATTCATCCAATATCATAACACTGCCTGAAGACATAGTCAGACTAAATGAGGTCGTCGTAGTTCCTAAAGACTATGAGAGAGAGCTACTAAATAAAGCGATAGAGGCTATACCAAACAATTATCCTGCAAGAGAGGAGCGGCATAAGGGGTTTGCCAGAGAGTCCGCTTTTTGGCAAGACAGCAGCAATAATCCAATCTATGTAGCAGAATCTACATTAGAAACCATCAAAGACTCCTATGAAACAAAAAACTCAAAGGGACATGTAAAAGTCAGCGAAGGCAGAAGGTATATAGACCAAGAACAAAAGGATAAGCTACCGACAGTTATTGTCGCTGGAAGCCATCATATCAATAGGTTTGACGCAGTAGGATTCAGGAGCAGTCTACTTAGCAATGACAAAGATTTTGAACTTGAAATCAGTGATACGCTTAGACTTTACAATGAAAACCTCTATAAGCTTAGTTTCAAAAAAGGAGAAGATGTAAATGGGTATCTATTGATAATCGACTCTTCGTTTGCCATTGTGGAAGCATATTTTGATTATAAGGGGTCATTCCCTCTTCGTTACAGAGATGCAAGTAGAAGATTCATGAACTACAAAGTGAGTTACGAGAGGTCGGAAGACAATAAATGGAGATACAAACATTCGAAATATAATACAGCATTTAAATATGGGAAAATACTCAATCTCAAAAGTGAATTTGTCAGTACGCGAACAGAGCCGAACGAAGAGAAAATACCCTATTTAGAAAGAATACACCGCAGTGATGTATTCCTCGACAATGTAGGAGAATATGATTCAAGTTTTTGGAAAGGATATACCATTATTATACCTAATGAGGGTATTGAAAAACTTTTTAGAAAAGCTGATTTACCAGAATCAGTTTCAACAGTTGATTCCACAGAAATATCTAAACCGGATAATAACAAAGCAATACGGTCTCATTTCGAAATATCTTATATCCCAATAGATGTAAGTCAAGCTGGCGTTTCGTTTTCCAATGACGCTCTCGATTTCTCTTCCAATGAAAATGCAACATCTGACTATTCGATAAATTTTGTTTGGGGTCTGGATTTGGAAATTCGTGAAAATTTTTGGGTCGGAATCAGGACTAACACAACGTTTAGGGACAGGCAATACAGTAGTTTAGATTTTGTAGTAACGAGAGATTTCAACTTAAACCCCAACGGACGTCCCATATTGATTTCTCCTAAATTGATAATTGGTCATCAATGGGTCAATCATTCGATAGGCTCTGTAGAACATGAATCAAATTATAAGATCAATGGAAAGAAATTTGACAGTGGGAAAACAAATCTTTACTTACATGAAAGAGGGTTCCATTTGTCTCCTACGATATCCTTAGGTCTAGAAAAGAATCAAGTAGTCAAATATTTTCTTTCTTTCGGGACCAATGTATTTCTCAAACGTTCCACCGGGGTTGTATTCAATGAAGACGACCAGTTCTTCCTCACTAAAAAGAATGAATTTTTAATAGAAGGAGGAGAAAATCTAGATCTAAATTATGATGGAGATCTTCTTTCAGTCAATTGGATGGTAAGTTTTGGAATTTATCTTGGCAGAAGCTAATTGTAAGACCTTAGCGCCGAGATTCTCAGTTTGTCCTAATTTTGGTTTTCTATGATTAAAGGATAAGAAATGGAAAACTCAGGATATGAGCAGATTTACCAACAGCTAAAACACTTAAAAAGCGTCATCAATTTTAAAAAAATGATGACTAAATCCAATCTGAACGTCGTGTACCTAGGCAATGTGACCCAGTCTACCATTGATAGCATTACGGACATGATATCTGAGGATCTGCATGTGCGTCATGAGAATCGTAAGGTGACAAAACGAGTCTATCACGTAATGATGGAATCGCTCCAAAATATTTGTAAGCATGCGGATAGTCAGTCTGATGAAGAATCAAATTCTTTAGAAGATGGACTTGTAAAAGAAGGCATCTTTCTTATTGGTCATGACGAGAAGGAGTACTTTATAACCACAGGAAATAACATCCAAATCAAAAGTGCAATATCACTTCGAGACATACTTGATAAAATCAATGCGCTAGATGCCGATGGAGTCAAGCAAATGTATCGAGATGCAATGGAGAATTCCGAGCTCGGAGATACTGGTGGTGCAGGTCTTGGGTTCATTGATATAGCTAAAAAAACGGGAACTAAGTACGAGTATTACTTTGAGCCTGATAGTGAAGATGCTTGCTTCTTTATTTTAACCATGCGAGTATCCAAGGATACTGAATTAAAGCCTTAGGAGGCTAATTCGTCTCCATTTACTACCTGTTCTTCCTTTGGCACATAGTGAATAGCATAAATCATGTATCCCCCCAGTGCCGTTCCAATAGGAAACTTAAACAACAACAGCACTGCAGGAACAATAGCAAGCTTCTTCCCCCATGATTGTTCTGTAGCAAGACCGTAACCTGAAGCCAAGAAAATGATTGCTCCAATAGTTTGGATGGTAGGTAAAAAATAGGCGATTCCTGATGGTGGTCTTAATTCAAAAAGAACAACATCCAATTCTCTTATTTCCATCCATAAATCACTCTCAACGAACATATCCACAAAAAAGAATGTAGAAATTGAGATAGGAACTAAAATGAGTCCTATGACAATAAATATCTTACCAATAATTCTTAGGTTGTTCTCGTGATTTTTCAAGTCCATGATCAAGAAGGTTAGTTTTTATTACTATGTATTGCAAGGTATCTTACGATAAACAATAAATAAAGTTGTAGCATGATTAAAAAGGCAACCTGGATAATACTCGCTTTGATGTTATTGACATTAGTTTTCAACTGGCATCTTGTCGCATATGGCTATCAACAAGCTTCTGGCCAGCTTAAGATCATTTGGAACGCAAGAGACATTCAAAATGTACTTGCAGAGAGTTCTACTCCTGATAGCATAAAGCAAAAAATCAAAATCATACAAGAAGCAAAGGCATTTGCTCACGAAAATCTAGCCCTCGCAAAAACTAAGAATTACACCACCTATTATGATCAAAATGGTCAGGTAGCTCTCTGGAACCTCTCTGCCTCAGAAAAATTTGCACTAGAACCTAAATCATGGTCATTTCCATTATTAGGATCATTTCCATACAAAGGTTTTTTTAATTTGGAAGAAGGAAAAAAGGAAATGGCCAGACTCAGGGAAGAAGGATATGAAGCTAGAATTCGACCGGTAGGTGGTTGGTCAACCTTAGGTTGGACGAAGGATCCAATCCTCTCAAATATGATTGAGCGAGCTGAAGGATCTTTAGCTGAGTTGATCATCCATGAACTCACTCACACGACCCTGTTTGTAAAAGATAATATTGATTTTAATGAAAATCTAGCTTCGTTTATTGGAGAGAGAGGAGCAATTCAGTACCTAAATGAGAAGTATGGAAAAAACTCTGACCCATTTTTTGAATATATCTTAGGTGAAGAAGACAGTCAAACTTTCAGAAATCAAATGCTCTTGGGAACTCAAAAGTTAGATTCATTATACAAGACTTTTGATAAGCAGGATTCCGATTCAGCAAAAAATGTCTTGAAACATATTATGATTGATAAGATCACAAGCTCCATTGACACTCTTCATTTTCATAACCCTAGGTACTATAAAGCATTTAGTTCTACACGTCCAAATAATGCCTACTTCATGTCTTATTTAAGGTATTATTCCTCAAAGGATTCTTTAGCGGAAATACTATCATCAAAATACAAAGGGAATCTTAAACTTTTCGTGAAGGGAATGAAAGACTATCACAAATAAAAAAGCGCCATGATATCATGACGCTTTGAATGAATTAAAATTATATTCTAATAATTCACAGCTGCTGCTGCATCCAAAGTTCCCCATCCGTAAGAAGAACTTTTATTTGGATATAAATCTGCTGTTCTTTTCATCTTATCTAACACTTGCTCTCTTGTCATTCCTGGGTTTTTAGCCCAAACAAGTGCGGCAATTCCTGCTGCTGTTGCAGTAGCTACCGAAGATCCTCCGACTGTTGATGGTTGATTACCAGACATAGCCAATGAAAGAGGGTGATTCGCCGTTCCATTTCTTTCCATGATTACTGTAAAGTCAACTTTGCTTCCAGAATGACAAATATCACAACGTGTATATCCACTTTCTTTTATCCCTGTGACTGCCACTGTTTCGTTCATAGTGGCAGGAAAAATCACTCCAAACCAGTTAGTAAATGATGTTGAAGTTCCCGCAGCAGCAAAAATCAACTTACCTTTTCCGTAAGCATATCGAATGGCATCAGCTACTTTGGAGTTTGAAAACACATCACCAATGGACATGCTAATGATCTTCACATCGCTCCTATTTCCTAGAAAAACAAGCGCATCAGCTACTCCTGTTTTTTCTCTTCCTCCATTGATCACCACATCACCAGTTCCTCTTACAGCAACTAAATTGGAGTTATAAGCTACCCCCACCGATGATCCATCAGTACTACGTGGTGCAGCCATCACTCCTGCCATTGCAGTTCCATGTCCACATTGATCATTCGGGCCATCAGGTTTAGACCACCACCACCAAGAGCTTCTATAGAAACCATATTTATTCACATATCTTCCACTTGAATTACCTGAATTAAAATTGCTATTCAAATTATCTTGATTTGGAGATATTCCAGTATCTATCAAGCCTATTCCAATTCCACTTCCTGTGCTGGAATTCCAGGCACTTACTACATTATTTGCATATAAGTGCCACGAAGCTTTAGCTCCAGGACTAATGTTCGTGAAGTCGCTAGATGGAATACTGTTATCTGGATCATTACTGCATCCAGAGTTACTTTCAATTCTCCCTCCATCCACAACTATAAAATCAACCTCATATCCTAGAGGCTCAGCATATCTCACTGTAGATAGAGAACGTAAGTATTTCACTACTTCGAGGCTGCTCACTTTCATATCTATGAAAGGCAGCACGTCATGTTTATGGATATTCAAATCTGATTCGATGAATGAATCATCTCCTTCTTCTCTTAGGATTGTGATTGATTCATTAACTATCGCATCAGAAGCTTCGATCCATGCCTCTTGTTCAATGTCAATTTCTGATATTCTGCCATTAATATCAGATTCATTAGCTGGCCTGTATCCAATACTTAAAACAGAGTCACTATGGACAAGAGCGCTCCAGATCATCTCATCAGAAACATCTCTCCAATTAAATTCATCAGTGTTTTGCAACGATGCAATGATGGTTTTGTCAATTTTAGCCTTTGCAATTGGATCTTGCTGCTCAATCTCGGGGGCCAAGCTCGTTTCGTCTGTACATGCTAGCAATAGAAATGCCAGCAACACCAGACTGATTCTTGTGTTGTTCATACGGTTAGGTTAATGTTAAACATCACTCTACATGCTAAATAGTATGCATGCAGAGTATTTCACCTATCAATTTAATTAAAAAAATAGATTCCCACATAATGTAATTTGGCATTTAGCCAATTCAATAACTCAAAGAGTAAGCTTACTTCTACTTTTACCAAATTGTTACCTTTTTAACATACAGTTGATTTCTGCGTAATTTTGAATAACGTTGAAAGAGATGGCCGAAAGCTGAATATTTCAAGTAGAAACAGTTACGAAGTTTATCAAATTGTAAAGAACAATTTAAGAGAAAGTTACACAATCAACATCCTCGGAAAATGGCTAAACACAATCAAAAGGTTCTTGTAGTAGACGATGAAGCAGACATACTGGAGCTACTTAAATACAACTTGACCAAAGAAGGTTATGATGTAAAAACAGCTGGCGATGGAATTAAGGGGGTAGAAATAGCAAAAAGTTTCGTCCCTGATCTCATTCTACTTGATATCATGATGCCAAAGCAAGACGGTGTAGAAACATGCAGGCAAATTAGGGAGCAGCCAGAAATGGCCAATACATTTGTTATTTTCCTAACAGCACGATCTGAAGAGTATTCTGAAGTAGCAGCTTTCGATATGGGAGCAGATGATTATATCACAAAGCCCATTAAACCTCGAGCGTTGGTCAGTCGGATCAATGCGTTATTCAGAAGAGAGTCAAAGAAGAAAAAAGAATCAAATACGATTACCATTGGTGAATTAGTAGTTGATAGAACCAGCTATACTGTGAAAAATGGAGATGAAAAAATATCACTCCCTAAGAAAGAATTTGAATTGCTCTATTTCTTAGCTCAAAATCCAGGTAAAGTTTTCAGCAGAGACGAATTATTGCAAAACATCTGGGGCACAGATGTTTATGTACTTGCAAGAACTGTGGATGTGCATATTAGAAAGGTGAGGGAAAAGATCGGAAATGATCATATTACCACTGTTAAGGGAGTTGGCTATAAGTTCGACTCCAATTAATTACTGACTGAATGCAGTTTAACTCACGTGCCATCGCACTTCTTTTGGCGCTATGCGTAGCATCAATAACAACGGCCTTTCTATACTTGGTGCCGGACATCACCACAACTGCTATTGTCATTGCTTTTCTTTTAGCATTTTCATCATCCTATATCTTGGTCCGTCTGGTTCTTGAATTCTTGTTTTTTAGACAAATAGAGAATATTTATGACTCACTCAAGAATATAAAAGCAAGTGAAATAGCTCTACGCGGAAGGTTCTCATCCATCAATCCACTCAAAAGAATAGATCGTGAGATTTCGAGTTTTGCAAAAAGCAAAGAAAAAGAAATTGAATTACTAAAAGAGAAAGAACACTTTAGGAGAGAGTTTATCGCAGATGTCTCTCATGAATTAAAAACTCCAATTTTTGCTGCTCAAGGATTTGTGCATACACTTCTGGATGGAGCTATCGATGATAAAGAGGTTCGCAAGAAGTTTCTAAAAAAGGCAGCTAAGAGTCTTGATGCATTAGATCTGCTCGTTCAAGACATACTCACTATCTCTCAAATTGAGTCGGGTGAAATCACCATGCATTTTGAGAATTTTGATATGCGGGGAATGTGCAATGAAATATTAGACCAGCTCGAAGGGAAAGCAGAGAAAAAAGGCATTGACATCAAAATGTCAAAAAAATATAAAGAACCAATTATAGTTACTGGTGATTATCGTCGAATTTATCAGGTAATGCTTAACCTGATTTCTAATGCAATAAAGTATACACGTGACGGAGGAGAAGCGAAAATTAGTTTTGCTGAAGCTGACAATAAAATTCGCATCATGGTGGAAGATACTGGTCGTGGGATTCCTGAATCAGATATTTCCCGTATTTTCGAGCGCTTTTATAGAGTAGACAAAAGTCGATCAAGAGAAAAAGGGGGAACAGGCCTTGGTCTATCTATCGTAAAGCACATCCTTGAGAGTCACGACTCAGAGATCTTTGTAGAAAGCGAATACAAGCAAGGTTCAAAATTTTATTTCGATCTAAACAAGGCTAACTACATAGACAAAGTTGATGCAGGATGGGACGAGGAAGAAGACTATGCATAAAAATCTAAAAAATATTTCTTTCAAAGATTTAATTATCTCTGAAGATGAGGATTATACACTTGTTAATAAGCCTCCATTTATAGCCAGCCTGGACGACCGTGCCGAAATCAAAAATTTATTAGGTCTCGCAAAAAAAGAATTCGAAGAATATCAAATCTGTCATCGACTTGATAAAGAAACCTCTGGGATAGTTGTGTTTGCAAAAAATCCAGAAGCTTACCGAAATTTTGCCATGCAATTAGAAAATCGGGAAGTAAAAAAGATCTATCACGCTGTGATCCATGGATTACACAAGTTTGAAGATTTTGAAGCAGATGAGCCTCTGCATACAACCTCCACTAAATCAAGAGTAGATTTCCATAGTGGAAAAGCCGCATTCACGCTATTGGGTACATTAGAGCATTTTAAGAAGCACTCATTAATCAAATGCTTCCCTGTTACAGGCCGTATGCATCAAATACGAGCTCACCTGGCTTATCATCAGGCTCCCATAGTAAACGATCCAGCTTATGGTGGAAAGGAAGCATTTCTATCAGAATTAAAAAGAAATTATAACCATAAGAAGTGGGAAGAAGAAAATCCAATGATCAACCGTGTAGCGCTACACTCCTCTCAAGTGGCTTTTAAAGGATTAAACGGTAAGGTAATCGAAGGAGAAGCTGAGTATCCGAAAGATTTCTCTGTGTTAATCAAGCTCTTAAGAAAATTTAATTAGAGATCGCCATTTGATTTCTCGATTGAAAATTCTATTTTTGTGTCCCTTTTTCAAGGGGATAGATTTTGACATTATAAAATCAATATAAAATTGAATACTAACAGCTTTAAAACTGTATCATTAAACAGTACAACCGTAGAGAAGAATTGGGTCATCATAGATGCTGATTCTCAGATACTTGGAAGAATGGCAAGTGAGGTTGCTAAAATGATCCGTGGCAAACACAAGCCAGCGTACACACCACATGTAGATTGTGGCGATAACGTAATTGTGATCAATGCTGATAAAATCAGATTGACAGGTAATAAGTGGTCCGACAAGCAATATGTAAGACACACTGGTTATCCTGGAGGTCAGCGCTTTGAAACGCCTAACAGCATTAAAGCAAAGTCTTCCACGATCTTAATTGAAAAAGCAGTGAGAGGTATGCTTCCAATCAATAGACTTGGAAGACAAATTTTCAAAAACTTATACGTATATGAGGGTGCAGAGCATCCACATGCAGCTCAAAAACCAAAAGAAGTAAAACTATAAACCTGAATGGATAGAATTAATACCATAGGGAGGAGAAAGACCTCAGTAGCTCGTATTTATGTTACGAGTGGGAAAGGTGTAATAACCGTAAACGATAAGGAACTTGGCGTTTACTTCCCTTCCGAAATTCTTCAAACCATCGTAAAGCAACCACTCGTAAAAGTGGAGCAAGATGGTAATTTCGACATAAGCGTTAATGTGAACGGCGGTGGACCTGCTGGACAAGCAGAAGCGGTTAGACTGGCAATTGCTCGTGCACTTACTGAAGTAGATGCTGAGTTCAGAAGCCCACTAAAATCAGAAGGATTCCTTACCAGGGATTCTAGAATGGTGGAACGTAAGAAGCCAGGTCGCAGAAAAGCAAGAAAAAGATTCCAATTCAGTAAACGATAATTGAGATGCAAAAATTAGAACATAAAGATCTCCTGGATGCAGGTGTGCACTTTGGACACCTAACCAGAAAGTGGAATCCAGCCATGGCTCCATACATTTTCATGGAGAAAAACGGCATTCATATTATCGATCTTCACAAAACACTTGTTTGCCTTGAAGATGCTACGGAAGCTATGAAAGCTGTTGTCAGATCAGGAAGAAAAGTAATGTTCGTTGCTACCAAGAAGCAAGCCAAAGAGGTTGTAGAGCAAGAGGCGCAACGACTAAATATGCCTTACGTTACTGAAAGATGGCAAGGAGGCATGCTTACCAATTTTGCAACGATCAGAAAGTCATTGAAGAAAATGCAAGGAATGGAGAAGCTTATGAAAGAAGAAGCTTACTTGAATCTTGCAAAGCGAGAGCGTTTAATGATTACCCGAGCAAAGGATAAATTGGAGAAGGTTTTAGGTGGTATTGCTGACCTGAACAGACTTCCTGCAGCACTTTTTGTGGTTGACATCAAGCGTGAGCACATCGCAATCGCAGAAGCTCAAAAATTAAACATTCCCGTTTTTGGAATCGTTGATACTAACTCAGACCCATCTAAGATTGATTACCCAATACCGGGTAATGATGATGCTTTTAAATCGATAAAACTTATTACCAGTTTTATTGGTAAATCATTGGAGGAAGGACTTTCTGAGCGTAAGAAAGATAAGGAAGAGCAATCTCAGGCTGAGGAACAAGCAGCAAAAAAGGCAGCTGACGAAAAGTCTGAAGTAGCAGAATAATCAAAAGACCATAAAATCTTAACATAAGATTGAACATTGATGTATTTCGGTGTTCAATTTTTGTTTGTAGAAAATAAAACAACAATACAATGGCTATTACAGCACAAGACGTAAACAAATTAAGACAAATGACTGGTGCCGGCATGATGGATTGCAAGAAGGCGCTTACAGAAGCAGAAGGAGATTTCGATAAAGCAGTTGAGTTTTTGAGAAAGAAAGGTCAGAAAGTATCTGCATCCAGAGCTGATAGAGAGACTTCTGAAGGAGTCGTATTTGCTAAAACCAACAGTGATAGCACTGAAGGTGCATTAATCGCATTTACTTGTGAAACTGATTTCGTAGCTAAGAATGATGAGTTCGTTCAATTAGGAAATCAAATTGCTGAGCTTGCATTCGCTCAGAAACCTTCTAACATAGAGGCGTTGAACAGTTTAAGTCTTGGTGATTTAACCGTAGGCGATAAGATTATTGAGCTTACTGGAAAAATAGGTGAAAAACTAGAAGTGAAAGCTTTCGAAGTATTGACTGGTGAAGCTGTAGTTCCTTACATCCATTCAAATGGTAAACTTGGAGTGATGGTAGTATTATCTAACACCAATGGAACTGAAGTAGCGGAAGCTGGAAAAGATGTTGCTATGCAAATAGCTGCAATGAACCCTGTTGCTGTTGATAAGGATGGTGTTGATCCATCGGTGGTAGAAAAGGAAATCGAAATCGGAAAAGATCAGGCACGACAAGAAGGAAAGCCTGAAAATATCATAGAAAAAATTGCAATGGGTAAGCTTAACAAGTTCTATAAAGAGAACACACTACTTAGCCAATCATTTGTCAAGGATAGCTCTCAATCCGTATCTCAGTACCTTGATTCTGTATCTAAGGGAATGACTGTTTCTGATTTCAAAAGAGTTTCAATCGGATAATTGATCTAAAAATCATTAAAAGGGCCTTCTGAGTAATTGGGAGGCCTTTTTCAATTCTAATGATATAATAATAAGCATAATGCTTATTATTATCTAGGAGAAATTCACATATGTAATGCGGTCATAGATTCTGATTTTTACAAGAAAAACAGCTATGGACAAACAAGCTAATTTTATAGACCCTGCTATCTTGACTCGTAAATTCACGAGAAAAGGTACAATGGTAAGAATTGCTTCACTTGCATTTGCTTACCTAGCAATAATATTAATGTCAATTTAAGGGTCTTTCCAACCAGCAAGACCTGATGAGGCCGAAGTTTATACTTCGGCTTTTTTTATGCTCCTTTCGTAATTTTTTTATTTCGAATGATCTCTTCAACTGGCCTATCGTAAATTTTACTCTCGAGCCATGATACAAAATCTAGATACAGCATAGGCCTTCTTTCAAATTTGTCCTGAATAACCTGGACCAGCTCTTCTCTCAATTCTTTAAAATAAGGTAGCAGCGATTTTCTATCCATGTAAATGGATTTACGCAAAAACTTAAAAATCGCAGCATGTACTTTCTGAAAGTCCTTCAACTTTAGCATGAATCGATAGGTAGATTTGATCTGAAAGTAAATAAGATCATCGTTTCCAAGCTCATAGTGTACAATTAGGCTTAAGAAACGAGCATAAGACTGAATATCCTCTTTTAAAATAGGGACAGGATTGTTAATAATAATATTTAAATGTTTCAGTGATCCATGAAAATCACTGCTTCCAAATTTTAGACTTGCCATTTTATACTGAAAAATCATCTTTCTATGAATGTCAATTCTCGACTCATACTCTGCCAATTTCTCTTCAAAAACTCTACAATACCTAGCTCCTTCAGAAAATTTTCCCTCTAAAAAGAAAAGATTAAGTTTTCCTGTTTCTAAATAAGTAAATGCTTGAATCAATTGATTTTCGTTGAAAGAGCTCTTTCTTTCATCTACAAAATTTTCCAATAAGCTTAATTCCTGGCGAAATCGCTTAACATCATCGCTGAAGAATAAAGAAGAAAGCACATTGTGATATCCCCGTATGTACATTTCAGGCTCTTCTGCAATCATAACTTGATTTTGGTCAAACAGATTACACCACAGTTTAGCGTACTTGTAGCATAGGGGAAAGTTTTGAATTATGTGATAGTACCACACATAACTTTGGTAATAAAAAATAGTATCGGACCCCAATGAATCCTCTTGCCGGGGAGCATTTTGCTTAAAAAAAGAAGTAACCTGATCTTGTTGTTCTTCCCCCTTTACGGGACCAAATTTTAAATAGTAATCATACAGACGCAATGCCAAATCTGACCATGAGCCGCTGAAATAAAATTGATGCCTTAACTCCTGAGATTCCTTTGTCAATTCAAGTGCCCGATCTGGCGTACTGCCAGTTACATACCTGGTTTCGATTTTTTTCTCCAACTCAATTATTTCAAGCTTTAGAATATCCATTTTATTCTTGCTAGCAAGCTGCTTAGCCCTGGAAAGCTGGATTAAGCCTTGTTGATAAAGACCTTTATTATGCAGTACATCCGCATAACTTATCAACTCTTTAATTCGGATACTCGGGTCATCATTATGTAGAAGTCGAATACTTGACAAAAGCTGTTCATATAAATTCGCTCTGTGGTTGGAAAATGTATTTGGTTTTAAGTGAGAAAAAATCTTACTTATTTTCTCTTCATCCAACTCACTTTGCTTGTCAAACACATCAAACAATTTCACTATTATTGGTTCTTTCTCTGAACTGTTCCTATTTACATACAGCTTAAAGTGTCGCTTTTCAGCTTTGGTTAACCTTTTGATTAGGTTATGAATTTGATATGAAAGTTGCTTGGACAAGTGTTTTTAGAAATTTTTAACCGATTGATAATTAAATACTTACAAAGCAAATAATGAAATTGAACAGATGAATAAAAAAAAATATTGATTTCGACCTCTTACCTCTGACACTCACCTTTGTCGAAACACAAATAAAAATGTGATTGACGAATATGGACAAACTTTTTGTATTTGATACTACACTTAGGGATGGCGAACAGGTGCCAGGATGTCAATTGAAAAGTGAAGAAAAACTTGAAATTGCTTTTGCCTTAGAAAGTCTAGGGGTAGATATTATTGAAGCAGGATTTCCAGTTTCAAGCCCGGAAGATTTTAAATCTGTATCCTTGATTTCAAATCAAATTAAGGATACAACAATTTGTGGTTTGTCTAGAGCCGTTGATGAAGATATTGATGTAGCAGCTGAGGCCTTGAAAAATGCAGCGAATGCGAGAATCCATACAGGTATCGGTACTTCAGATTCTCATATTAAATTCAAGCTCAAAGCAACAAAAGAAGAAATAATAGCTCGCGCTGTTCACGCTGTAAAGTATGCTAGAAATAAAGTGGCAGAAGTTGAATTCTATGCAGAAGATGCTGGAAGAACAGATAATGAATATCTAGCGAGGGTAGTTGAAGCGGCGATAGATGCAGGAGCAACCATCATCAACATTCCAGATACTACGGGATACTGCCTTCCGGAACAATTCGGAGAAAAAATAAGCTACTTAATTAATCATGTCCCTAACATTGATAAGGCTATATTATCTACTCATTGTCACAATGACCTAGGCTTGGCCACTGCTAATTCCGTTGCTGGAATCCAAGCAGGTGCTCGCCAAGTAGAATGCACAATCAATGGGATAGGAGAAAGAGCAGGCAACACCTCATTGGAAGAGGTGGTAATGATCATTAATCAACATAAGCACATCACCGTAGCTCATGAGATTGACACAAAAAAGATCATTCCTATTAGTGAAACTGTATCAGAAATGATGAATATGCCTGTACAACCGAACAAGGCAATTGTAGGTGCGAATGCCTTTGCTCATTCATCCGGAATTCATCAGGATGGGGTGATAAAAAACAGAGAAACTTACGAAATCATTGATCCAGAGGAAGTTGGTGCAACAGGATCTGAAATTATCTTAACTGCAAGAAGTGGCAAGGCCGCTCTAAACTTCCACGCAAAAAAACTTGGATATACCCTTGATAAAGACGCATTAAAAATTGCTTACAAAAATTTCCTGGAGGTTGCCGATACAGTAAGATGTATTGAACAGTCGCACTTACATGATATTTTCAAGAGCATTAAAGTATACGCCTAATGGGAAAGACATTATTTGATAAGATATGGGATAGTCATGTAGTTAAAAATGTATCCGAAGGATTGGATGTACTCTTTATCGATCAGCATTTCCTACATGAGGTTACAAGCCCACAAGCATTTGATGGATTAAGAGATAGGGGCATAGGTGTACTGATGCCTCATAGATGTTTGGCAACTGCAGATCATAATGTGCCTACAGTTAATCAATCTCAGCCTATCAAAGATCCTCTTTCTGCAACACAGGTAGCTTCTTTGAAAAAAAATTGTGACGAATTTGGAATAGAACTCTTTGAGATAGGTCATGAAAACCAAGGAATCGTTCACATTATTGGGCCAGACTTAGGAATTACTCAACCAGGCATGACCATCGTTTGTGGAGACAGTCATACTTCCACTCATGGAGCGTTTGGAACCATTGCTTTTGGCATAGGCACTTCACAGGTAGAACAAGTTTTAGCCACTCAAAGTCTTGTACTGAGTAAGCCAAAAAACATGAAAATCGAAGTAAATGGATCATTACCTTTTGGAACTACCCCGAAGGATGTCATCCTTTACATCATCTCAAAGTTGGGCACAGAAGGCGCAACAGGTCATTTTGTGGAATACTGTGGAAGTGTGTTCGAAGATATGTCAATGGAAGAGCGCATGACCGTCTGCAACATGAGCATTGAAATGGGTGCACGAGGTGGGCTCATAGGAGTTGATCAAACCACTGTTGATTATGTAACCAAAAGAGCAGAAATAGACCATGAAAAACTCTCCTGGTGGAAATCATTAAACACAGATTACAATGCATTCTACGATAAGAAAATTGCTTTTCGTGCAGAAGATATCCACCCAATGGTGACTACCGGAACTGCCCCAGATACAGGTGTTAGGTTAAATCAAAAAATTGGAGATGCTCCTCATCTATCAACAAAATCCTTGCAATACATGAAATTCAATGCTGAAGAAAATGTATCAGATCAGGTAGTTGACTATGTATTTATCGGCAGTTGCACAAATGGAAGAATAGAAGACTTAAGGCTGGTTGCAAACCTGATCAGGGGCAGAAAAAAAGCAGATGGAGTTAATGCCTGGGTGGTACCTGGCTCTATGAAGGTAAGAGCACAAGCCATTGAAGAAAACTTAGATAAGATATTCAAAGAAAGCGGATTCGAATTTCGTGAACCAGGCTGTTCAGCTTGCCTGGCTATGAACGATGATAAAATTCCTTCAGGTTCACTCTGTGTTTCTACTTCCAATAGAAATTTTGAGGGCAGGCAGGGAGATGGAGCACGAACAGTACTTGCCAGTCCACTTACGGCAGCTGCCTCAGCATTAACAGGAAAGATCACAGACCCAACCCTATTTCTAGATGAAAATTAACTCCACAGCCCTCCCTCTGGCAATCGACAATATTGATACTGATCAGATCATCCCTGCGAAATTTTTAAAGCAAGTGGATAAAATCGGGTACGGGAAAAATCTTTTCTATAGCTGGAGATATCTACAAGATGGGAATGTCAATCCAGAATTTATTCTCAACCAACCAGAAAGATCTTCAGCTAAAATTATGATTGCAGGAAATAATTTTGGTTGTGGTTCCAGTCGTGAACACGCCGCATGGGCGGTAGCAGACTATGGAATTGAAGCAATTATATCAACACAGTTTGCAGACATCTTTAAAGGAAACGCTTACAATAATGGAATTCTTCCAATTGAGCTGGATAAACAGTTTGTTGATATACTCCTACAGAAAACAATGGACAATGCTGAAACTGAAGTAAACATTGATTTAGAAAACCAAATGATTTCATGTGACGCAATAAACTTAAATCAACCCTTTGATATTCATCCATTTAAAAAGCAATGCTTAATGCAAGGAATAGACGAGACTGAATTTTTAATAAATCTAAAGTCTGAAATCTTGGCTTACGAAACTCAAAGAGGGGAACCTGTTTAAATTATTATGAAAAAGAAAATAACAATATTACCCGGAGATGGCATAGGTCCTGAAGTAGTGAATCAGGGATTAAAAGTGATTAAAGCAATAAATCACTTGTTCGATCATCACTTCGAGCTAAAAGAAGCTGATTTTGGAGCGATAAGCATCGATAAATACGGCACTCCACTCACAGATGAAACTCTGGACGCATGTCTCACAAGTGATGCTGTATATCTAGGTGCCATTGGGGATCCAAAATATGACAATGACCCTAATCTTCCAGTACGTCCGGAACAAGGATTGCTCAAGCTGAGAAAGTCATTAGAGTTGTTTTCAAACATTCGACCGATTAGTACATATGACCTTCTTTTCAACGTTTCTCCTCTAAAAAACACCTTACTCGACGGAGTAGATTTTGTTATCTATCGGGAGCTAACAGGAGGAATATATTTTGGGGAGAAAAAGTTATCCGAGGATAAAACTCACGCCTCAGATCTTTGTGAATACTCAGACAAAGAAATAAGCAGGATTGCCTATCAAGCTTTTGAAGCAGCTTCTGCCAGAAGAAAAAAACTTACGCTGGTAGATAAAGCCAATGTACTTGAAACATCCAGGCTTTGGAGACGGGTGGTGCAAGAAATAAGTCAGGAATATCCTGAAGTTACTGTTGATTATCTCTTTGTGGACAATGCAGCTATGCAAATTGTGCTTAACCCAAGTCAATTTGATGTAATCCTTACTGAGAATATGTTTGGCGACATCATTTCAGACTTAGCTAGTGTAATTACCGGATCATTGGGAATGTTACCTTCCGCTTCAGTCGGGAAGAAAGTAGCGTTGTTTGAGCCTATTCATGGCTCGTACCCACAAGCCCAAGGATTAGATATTGCCAACCCTATGGCTGCCATTCTTTCAGTTGCAATGATGTACGAGCATTTCGGACTCTTTTCAGAAGCTGAAATGATTAAAAATGGTATCAAGTGGGCCTTGGACAATGACATTATCACTCAAGATCTAAGTGCTGGTAAAGAATCCAGTTCATGCTCAAAAATCGGAGATGTCGTTGCTTGGTTCATAGAAGAAGAAGGGGATATGAAGATCAAAGATGATTCAGCCAAAATCTCACTTAATTGTATAATCTAAATCAAAACAAGTAAAGCTTTTATGGTGAATACTAGTACCCGCATTATCATTTTTAATGTCATTGTCATTCAGATATAAGCTGAGAAGAGTATTGATATATCCAAAAAAAATCAAAACCCTTCTCAAAAAAAGAAGGGTTTTTTAATGCCATTACTTTCATGAAAGAACTAAACAAATACAGCAAAATAGTTACACAAAATCCCTCACAACCTGCGGCGCAAGCTATGCTTCATGCAATAGGTTTGAGCAAAGAAGATCTCAAAAAACCTTTGATTGGTATCGGGAGCACAGGGTTTGAGGGAAACCCATGCAATATGCATCTGAATGACCTTGCCATTCATGTCAAAAAGGGGGTCAATTCGTGTGGTGGAAATGGACTAATCTTTAATACGATTGGAGTAAGTGATGGTATTTCTATGGGAACACCAGGCATGCGTTACTCACTTCCTTCCCGTGATCTAATTGCCGATTCTATGGAGACTGTAGTAAGGGGCATGAGTTATGATGGTTTAATCACCGTGGTAGGATGTGACAAAAATATGCCTGGTGCACTAATGGCTATGCTGCGATTAGATCGCCCTTCAATTCTGGTATACGGGGGCACCATTGCTTCTGGATGCCTCAATGATAAAAAGTTAGATGTTGTTTCTGCCTTTGAGGCGTGGGGTGAAAAAGTCTCAGGTCAGATAGAGGAAAATGAATATCAACAGGTAATAGAAAATGCCTGCCCTGGCGCAGGTGCATGTGGAGGAATGTATACGGCCAACACCATGGCTTCTGCCATAGAAGCCTTAGGTATGTCTTTGCCCTACAACTCGTCTAATCCAGCGGTAGGTGAAGAAAAGGTTCATGAAAGTAAGAAAGCAGGTGAATACCTCATGACCTTATTAGAAAAGGATCTTAAGCCTTCTGATATTGTTACGAAAACCGCCATTGAAAATGCAGTAACACTTTTAACTGTATTAGGAGGATCTACTAATGCAGTCCTGCACTTTCTCGCTATCGCTGATGCGGCAAGTGTTGACTTCAAATTATCTGATTTCCAGCATATCAGTGACAAAACTCCTTTTCTGGCCGATCTAAAACCCAGCGGTAAACACTTGATGGAAGACATTCATCTCATGGGTGGTATGCCTGTTATTCTAAAATACTTGATTAAGCTGGGTATGATTGACGGTGAGTGCATGACGGTTACAGGAAAAACACTCAAAGAAAATGTATCAACCGTTCCAGATCTTTCTTTTGAACAGAAAGTCATCTATCCTGTAGATCACCCTATTAAACCATCAGGTCATATTCAAATACTTCACGGAAACCTTGCAGAAGAAGGAGCAGTAGCTAAAATCACCGGAAAAGAAGGTTTGAAGTTCACTGGTAAAGCCAAAGTATATGATGGAGAGTATGCTGCAAATGACGGAATCCAGAATGGGGAGATAGAAAAAGGAGATGTAATCGTCATTCGTTACGAAGGCCCAAAAGGTGGCCCAGGGATGCCCGAAATGCTCAAACCAACTGCTGCAATTATGGGAGTAGGACTTGGAAAAGAAGTAGCATTAATCACCGATGGAAGATTCTCAGGAGGCACTCATGGGTTTGTAGTAGGTCATATCTCGCCTGAAGCTCAAGAAGGAGGAGCTATTGCTCTGGTGAAAACTGGAGATACAATTACAATAGATGCGGAGAAGAATAGCATAAAACTGGAGATAAGCGATCAGGAGTTAGAACAGCGAAAAGCCAATTGGTCCGCCCCTTCACTAAAAATTCAACGAGGCACACTTTACAAATATGCCAAAATGGTTTCATCTGCATCTCAGGGGTGCTTAACTGATAATTGATATGGAAGCACTAGTAGAAAGTCTAGAAAAAAAATTAAAAACCGAACGATTAACCGGTTCTGAAGCTATTTTGAAATGCCTGATTGAAGAAGAAGTTGAAACCATTTTCGGTTATCCAGGAGGGGCCATTATGCCTGTTTATGACGCTTTGTATGATTATGAAGATCAATTAAAGCATATTCTGACACGACACGAGCAAGGAGCTATACATGCAGCCCAAGGGTTTGCCAGATCTTCTGGAAAAGTAGGCGTTTGCTTTGCTACTTCCGGACCAGGTGCAACCAATCTAATCACAGGCATTACTGATGCCCAAATTGATTCTACTCCCCTTGTTTGTATAACAGGTCAAGTCGCCAGCCATCTATTGGGCAGTGATGCATTTCAAGAGACTGACATCATTGGTATTTCTATGCCAGTAACTAAATGGAACTTCCAGATAACTCGGCCAGAAGAAATCCCAATGGCACTCGCAAAAGCTTTTTACATTGCACAATCTGGGCGCCCCGGCCCTGTCCTTATTGACATCACGAAAGATGCTCAACAACAGTCTTTTGATTTTACTTATGAGGCTTGCGAAAGAATCAGAAGTTATCAGCCTTATCCAGAACTAAAAGAGCAGCCGCTAAAAACAGCCACTGAGTTAATCAATCAGGCAAAAAAACCATATCTGATTTTCGGACAAGGTGTAACTCTGTCTGGCGCTGAAAAAGAACTTAAGGAATTCGTGGAAAAAACAGGAATTCCTGCAGCTTCTACCCTATTGGGATTATCAGCTTTTTCAACCAACCATCCACTCTATGTAGGTTATGCGGGCATGCATGGTAATTATGGGCCAAATGTGAAAACCAATGAATGCGATGTATTCATAGCTATTGGCATGCGATTCGACGACCGTGTAACAGGTGACATCAATACCTATGCAAAGCAAGCAAAAGTGATCCACATCGAATTGGATCCAGCCGAAATTGACAAGAATATTCAAACGGATGTCGCAATAAACGGAGATGCTAAGCAAGCACTCAAAGCATTGCTACCATTAGTTAAATCAAATGATCACGAGGAATGGGTAAAAGAATTTCACGAATGCGATAAAATTGAAATGGATAAAGCTATCCAGAAATCAATTCAACCAACCAGTGAATTGATGACCATGGCAGAAGTCATCCACAAATTATCCATAAAAACACAAGGAAAATCGGTCGTTATAACAGACGTAGGGCAACATCAAATGATGGCGGCTAGATACTATCAGTTCGACCAACCTAAAAGTCATATCACTTCAGGTGGTCTAGGAACCATGGGATTCTGTCTTCCAGCTGCGATCGGTGCTAAGATCGGCAAACCGAATCGGGAAGTGATCGCCATCATTGGAGATGGCGGCTTTCAAATGACCATACAAGAGCTGGGGGTAATCATGCAGTACCAAGTAGGAGTTAAAATTTTGATTTTGAATAATAGTTTTCTGGGTATGGTGAGGCAGTGGCAACAGTTATTCTTCGATAGAAGGTATTCATTCACAGAAATGGATAATCCTGATTTCATCAAAATAGCAGAAGGATACCGCATTGCTGCGCAACGAATTGAGAAAAGAGAAGAATTAAACTATGCATTTGATCAATGGCTGAATACCAAAGAGTCCAGTCTCCTCGAAATTGTGGTAGAGAAGGAAGAAAATGTATTCCCTATGGTGCCTTCAGGAAGTTGTGTTTCTAAAATAAGATTAGAGTGATGGAGCAGAAAGAATACACCATATCGGTTTTGACAGAGGACAAACCTGGACTTCTGAATAAACTCACGATCATTTTGAGTCGAAGAAAGATCAATATAAATAGTCTGAATGTCTCTACTACAGAAGTGGAAGGAGTCAGCAGGTATACCATAGTGGCTACTGCCACTAAACCGGCATTAGAGAAAGTAGTAAAACAGATAAGGAAACTAGTTGATGTTCTGGGGTCTTTCCTATACGAAGAAGATCAGATTTACTATCAGGAAATTGCTTTATACAAACTCTCGCTTGAAGTCTTTCAAAAAAACAGGCTTCTGGAGACACTCATCAGGCAGCATGGAGCCAAAATCATTGCAATTGAAGAAAATCAGATTGTCATTGAGAAAACAGGCACCAAGCAAGAAACGCATGAGTTGTATGAAACGCTACAGCCTTTCGACATTCTTGAATTTGCCCGCTCTGGCAGAGTGGCAATTTCAAAATCAAAAAGACGAACGGAGGCTTTCATAAGGGAATTAGAAACCTCACAATCTAACACATTAAGTATCAAAGAATTTTAAACAATAACAGAAACAGAAATGGCACAAATTAATTTTGGTGGAACCTTAGAAGAGGTGGTCACCCGGGAAGAATTTCCATTAGAAAAAGCAAGAGAAGTACTGAAAAACGAAACCATCGCCATCATTGGTTATGGTGTACAAGGACCTGGTCAGGCGCTCAACCTAAGAGACAATGGGTTCAATGTAATCATAGGTCAGCGTAAAGGCGGAAAATCATGGGAAAAGGCTAAAGCAGATGGCTTTCAGGAGGGAATTGATCTTTTTGAAATAGAGCAAGCTTGTGATAAAGGAACCATCATTCAATACCTCCTATCAGATGCAGGGCAAATCGCCCAATGGAATACAGTAAAAAACCATCTATCCGCTGGAAAAGCCTTGTATT
The DNA here is from genome assembly GCA_039984955.1 of Marinobacter alexandrii. Classification (NCBI taxonomy): domain Bacteria; kingdom Pseudomonadati; phylum Pseudomonadota; class Gammaproteobacteria; order Pseudomonadales; family Marinobacteraceae; genus Marinobacter; species Marinobacter alexandrii. Next base: position 2,884,577 of record JBDWTN010000007.1, on the reverse strand, counting down.
TCTCTCATGGATTTGGCATCACTCATCACGATCAGACCGGCATAGTGCCTCCTGATGATGTCGATGTTATTCTGGTTGCGCCAAAGGGATCTGGAACTTCATTGAGAAGATTATTTGTCGCTGGAAAAGGTCTCAACTCATCATTTGCTGTACATCAAGATGCTACGGGAAATGCAAGAGAACGAGTCATTTCATTGGGTATTGGAGTCGGTTCTGGTTATCTATTCGAAACCAATTTTGAGAAGGAAGTTCATAGCGATCTAACTGGAGAACGAGGAAGCTTGATGGGTGCAATTCAGGGATTGTTTGCTGCTCAGTATGATTTGCTTCGAAAGAAGGGGCATTCACCTTCCGAAGCATTTAACGAGACGGTGGAAGAAGCTACTCAATCTCTTTACCCGCTCATTGCGGAAAATGGTATGGATTGGATGTATGCTAATTGCTCCACAACCGCACAACGCGGTGCACTTGACTGGTGGAAAAAATTTAGAGATGCAGTAGTTCCAGTTTTTGAAGAATTGTACGATAGTGTGGAGTCAGGCAATGAAGCCAAAATAACTATTAAGGCCAACGAAAAAGATGACTACAGAGTAAGGCTTGAGGAAGAGCTAAAAGAATTGAGCGATTCAGAAATGTGGAAAGCTGGTGCCGCAGTAAGAAAACTTAGACCTGAAAATGCATAAGGGATCGTCCGTAAATCTTCATTGAATGGAAGTAAAAGAACACGTTATTAGTTTAGATAGTGTAAAAGCCGCAGCATCTACTTTAAAAGGAGTTGCGGCTTACACTCCTCTATTGCCAAGCCTAAACTACTCCTCTTTCTTTCAGGCAAACATTCTGATGAAAAGAGAGGATTTACAGCCAGTGAGATCTTATAAGATCAGAGGTGCTTTTAACAAAATGCAATCTCTATCCCCACAAGAGTTGGCCAATGGAGTAGTCTGCGCAAGCGCAGGCAATCATGCGCAGGGAGTAGCACTTTCCTGTCAAAAACTCCAGACAAAAGGAGTCATATTCATGCCATCGACCACTCCAATGCAAAAGGTGGAGCAGGTGCGAATGTTTGGGAAAGAATATGTGGAAATCCAATTAGAGGGAGACACATTTGATCAAGCGAAGGAAATTGCCCTGCTATTTTCTAAATCAAGAAATGCATCATTCATTCATCCTTTTGACGACCTAAAAGTCATCGAAGGCCAAGCCACAATAGGGTTGGAATTGCTGGAACAAGTATCTCAACCCATTGACTATCTATTGCTTCCTATTGGTGGTGGTGGACTGGCAGCTGGTGTAGGCTCAGTCATTAAAACACTCTCCCCATCAACGAAGATTATTGGGGTAGAGCCATTGGGAGCGCCATCTATGCAGCATGCCTTAGACTATGGTGAAAATACTCCTCTGGATCACATAGATAAGTTTGTAGATGGAGCAGCTGTACAGCAGGTCGGCGATCTCACTTTTGCGATTTGCAAAGAGATTATAGATGAAGTGATAACTGTGCCTGAAGGGGAAATTTGCAAAACTATGCTAGAGTTATACAATCGAGATGCCATAGTCGTGGAGCCGGCGGGAGCCCTTACTATCTCTGCTCTGAGTCAGCTTTCCAATAAGATTAAGGGAACAAATGTGGTATGTCTTGTTAGCGGTAGCAACAACGACATTACACGAATGGAAGAAATCAAAGAAAGAGCACTTCTATTCGAAGGACTTAAGCATTACTTCGTAGTGCGGTTCCCCCAGCGTGCAGGAGCTTTAAAAGAGTTTGTCGCTGAAATTCTGGGACCTAAAGATGACATTACTCATTTTGAGTATACCAAAAAGAATTCGCGTGAAAAAGGAGCTGCGGTAGTAGGAATTGAGCTAAAGGATAAAAGAGACCTCTTGTCACTTATCGATAGAATGAAGCGGAAACGTTTCTTCGGAGAATATCTTAATGATCAACCAGATCTTCTGAATTTGATTGTTTAAATCAATTCTCTCCTATTCCAGCTTCATGATTTCTCAATTTCACACTTGTATCTATGACAAATGTAGAATCCTGAAGCTCCACCCCCTTCTCTATCAAATCAGACAAATCTGGTTGTCCTGCCTTTACCCAGCAGCTAAACCAAACATCTCCTACCATCTTGATGGAGGCTCGCATTTGTCGTTCGACCATACCATTTAGCTTTCTGTGATAATCTTCGGAGAAATCATAGCTATAGGTACGGATAGTTGATTGTCCGCGCTCTTCATATCCATATTTTTTCGATTCCGGATACCTTTTTGTCAATTGTTTTTCAAACAATAGAACCGAATCCAGAGCTTCATGTGCATTTACTACGGCATCCCAAGCACGTAGCTGAATATTTTCAATGTACTTTGCTTTTCCAGAAAGTAGGTCGTAGTTCTCTACAAACAATTCGGGCAACCTTGATTCCCAAAAACCATGAATGCCATACTGACCACTCAATTGTCCATTGTAATTTTCCGTAGTATGAAGAGGCACATTTGCATCTGCGATATAATGCCCCATGTCAGATGAGAGTCTTAAAATTTGTTCAGCATTTTTATCCTGAAAGGCCTTTATCAGCCAAAATGACATTCGGTTGATATGATAAGGGACAATGCCATATGCCTGCAGTGTATCTTCTGTGTACTTTTCAACAGCATCATTCCAATACCTGGGCATTTTATAAACAGCAGAATCTCCATATACATCCACATCAATATAGTGTCTAGCTGCTTCTTCTTTTATTACGTTACGCCGCATGTCAGGATTGACAGCTTTCTCAGTCACGAATTGAATGTTCTCCTTATAAAAGCCAATCATTTCTGGAGGAAGAGTAAATACCGCCAATCGATTTATTTTTTGATGCGCAAAAAATCCCCAGCTCTTTTCTCCCCAAGAAAAGATGGGTATCAACACAGTAAAAAATACGAGGAAAGCTCTCATACACTGAAGTTAGAAAATTTTATGAATACATTGGTTTCAATATCCTTAAAGAACAAAGAATGAAAAACTCTTTTTGTGGTGTCATGATACTAATAAGCACGTTTAGCTGTAATCAAGTTTCCACTTTTGAAACAGTAGAATGCATTGAAAACGGAAATAGCTATATGGTTTTCAAGCCCTGTAGGCAATACATTTTCAATGCTAAACTATGGGATGCAGAGCATAACCAAGTATCAGAAAGCAAAATTTGGATGATGGCAAATGGAAATCCATGGGAGTATCAGCCGGAGAGTCAACAGGAAATCACCATTCAGTATGAATTCGATGAAGAAGATGTCGATCGGATAAATAATCTTTCAATCAACAAGAAGCTTTTAGATTGGACATGGGTCAAAAAGACAACCACTGGTATAATAGAAAACGAGAATATCATTTGGATGCATCCATTTAGACAAAATCAATATTCATTTACTGAGGTAGCTCCCTTCCCGGAAGTTAGACTTCCACTCGAGCACGGCAAGACATGGAGTGGGTCCTTAAATATTTATGAAGGATGGGGCGATTGGGCTAATTCTACATTGACTAACTATTATGAAGTCATTGGGTATGAAAACCTTGAATTGCCGTATAGGAAACTAGAAGCTTGGCATATTAGCTCTTATACTGAAGCGTCATTTGGTAGTTCTTCACATAACTTCTGGTTTCATCCTGAGTTTGGATTTGTGAAAATGATTATCCACAACTATGGTAATCAAACGCTCGAAATAGAGTTGATTGAAATTATTGAAAACTAAAACATATACTCTACAGAATGGCTAAAAGTGCCCCAAGCAAAGGATAATAAATCGCACAATGTCGAATTTGATAACCGCAAGTCAATATCAATGAATTAAAATATCAATCGTTTTTATAGCTTTATAAGCTTCAACCAGCATATGATTTTAGTAACACATGTTCGATAAAAAATTATCACTCAGCAATTCAACTATTGGAAAAAAAATAAGGGTTAGTTTCATTTTGATTATTACGATCAATGTTATTTATGGGATCTATACTTTTTTCACTCTCTCCAAGAGCATAGATGTATTGGACAAAGTCAACAATGAGATCAATCGATCTGTCGATACCATAAATGAATTCAGAAATATTGTTGAGAATTCAAGATCATACGCCACCAACTGGGTTTACGTTTCAAAATATGAAAAGGACAAAGAAAAGCTGAGAGAAATACACAATAATGCTTATCCTATTCTAAAGAAAAAGCTTCTCACTCAAATCGACAGTACATCCAAAGCAAGCTCGATTGATCAAATACTCGCAAGTACGGTAGCATCATATGACAGTATTTTAGTGAGTCAAAAAACCATTGTAGAGATTCTTCACTCTGAGGAAGAATATGCAGATATCATCAATGTGCTTATCAGTGAAGAATTGCTAGAAAGAAATATTATCCCAAAATCTGGAATCCTGGTAGAGAGAGTAAATGAAATTTTAACACAAAAAAAGCAGGAGCTATCCAGCATCACCAGTGATATGGAAAGCTCCTTTAACTCGCTTAATTTCATGATACTTATTCTAAGTATTATAGGAACTGTTATTGCGATACTTATTGCAAACTGGTTATCTAAAAATATTACGAATCCATTGAAAACCCTTCAGGAAAAAGTCTCATTGATGAGTGAAGGGATTATCACCGATTCCATCTCCATTAAAAGTGAGGATGAAATTGGAAAAATGAGTCGGGGGATAAATTCTTTGATAGAAAGCTTTGAACGCTTATCAACATTCTCAAGTGAAATAGAAAAAGGGAATCTAGAAGCTGAATTCAGCGCGAGAAGTTCCCAAGATGTTTTAGGGAATTCGTTGATTTCGATGAGAAATAACCTTAAAAAAGTGATCGATGATACCAATGAAGTGGTACGAATGGCTGGTGAGGAAGGGGTTCTGAGTGCCAAAATTGACACCTCTGACAAGCAAGGAGCATGGCGAGACTTAAGTGTTGCAATTAATAACCTATTGGCATCAATTTCAAGTCCAATGCTCCTGCTAAACGACATCACTCTGGCCATGTCAAAAGGTGACTTAACAAAAAAATATGACCGCCTTGAAAAAGGTGAAATTTTCAATCTGACTGACTCACTAAATAAGGCGATTATTGAACTTAACAACTTATTAAATAAAATATCTAAAAACTCAGATATTGTAGATCAATCATCAGGAGAGATGCTAAGTGTAAGTGAGGAGATGAATACAAATACAAAAGAGATTGCTTCTGCTATAGGAGAAATCAGCTCTGGAGCCCAGAATCAAGTCACTCAAGTAGATGAGGTGTCTTCTTTGATTGAGGGAATACTGAAGTCATCCAACGACATGGAAGAAAGAGCAACTGCCATCAATGTAGCCGCAAAAGTTGGATTTGAAAGCGGGGAAAAAGGCCGAGAAATGATAGAAAATATTTCCAATAGCATTAATCAAATAGCCATTTATGGAGAAAAAACAAATGCCTCTATTGATGTTTTAACTGGTAGGTCGAAAGAGATCACTCGCGTTCTTGATGTCATATCAGAGATAGCAAGCCAGACGAACCTCTTGGCATTGAATGCTGCCATTGAAGCTGCGCAAGCTGGTGATGCCGGGAGAGGATTTGCAGTAGTGGCTGAAGAAATACGGAAGCTTGCCGAAGATTCAAAAAAATCAGCTTCTCAAATTGAGCAACTTATCAGAGATGTTCAAAAAGATACAGGAGAGGCTTCAAGTATAATAGACGTAATGAACAAGACAGTGATCACCGGGAAGAAAGCCTCCGATGAGGCTTCAAAAGTATTTGGCGATATTGAAAAATCAAATACACATACATTTGACCACTCTAAAGATATCCTCACCGCGACTACTGCACAGAAGGAGAATGTGTCAAAAGTTGTTTCAATTTCAGAAGCTGTGGTCGTCATCGCAGAGGAAACTGCGGCTGGCACAGAACAAACAGCTTCAGGAGTTGCGGAGCTTTCTTCAGGAATGAAAAGTTTTTATGAGAAAGCAAAACAAATGGAAGATGTGGCTTCCCTGCTCAAAGAAGAAATAAAAAAATTGACTTTGATTAAAGAATAGAGACTAATCCTTTGCGGCAAGCGCATCTGTAAGTCTTAAGATCTTTTCTCCCAGATTGTTTCGCAAGGATTCTCGGTATTGATCACTTAAAGTGTAACCTCCATTAGATCTAAAGAAGGACTGCATAACAACATTCCAATCACTGTTTTTAGGCATCAGGATTCCAAATTTCTCTCCAGCATCATCACCTTCTCCATGTCGCTTTATGTTCACACCATCCAATACACTTTCAAGGTAATTGGGGAAATCAATGTAGGTGAAGTTGCGCGGAGATGATAGAACCTTTGTGATTTTATCTGCTGAATTGTCGACGTAAGAAATATCAAAACCTCCATATAATTTCTGAAGCTTTTGTATCCTTTTATCATGAGAAGATCCCCTTTGAACAATAGCTGTCATCCCTGAAAACTCAGAGTGAATTTTTTCTATTGAAGAAAGGTTTGTCACATCCTTATTGGTTACGAGTATAGCAACATTGGAAAGGTATGGTGGGCTAAAATTGTATTGTAATTTTCTGTCTTCTGTTATAGATACATCTCCAAGTCCAAAAACGCCTCCAGAACTTGATCTTACTGACTCCATGAAAGCTCCCCAATTGGTTGGATCTTCGATAGACTTATATTGAACATTTAATTGAATTCCATACCTAGATTCAACAAAATCTTCAAAATGATCCATTATCTCAAAACAAATCCCAGATGGCTGGCCATTAATCATTTCTGAATACTTCGGAACTTCAGCATAAGTCACCACTATGCTGGCTTGTCCCGTTTCCCTAGCTGTAGCCCAGGTATCTCCAGTAAAGCTTTGCGAATATGATTGAATACTTAAAAGGCACAATAAAACTACTATCAAATGAATTTTCATAGGTTGGTTGAATTTAGCTACCCAAATGAAAAGAAGATTTTTGAAAAAGTGCTGTCTTGTCAGCATATTCTTCAACATCAATTACCCTCTACACTAGATATTCTACCAAAATTGCTAGCAAAGCACCAGTCAAACTGATCAAAATCTTATTCAATCCAAAATGATGCTCAGGACTTGCCTCCACAAAAATGGTCGTTGAAATATGAAGAAAGCTCCCACATACCACAGCAAAAACGATCAACATTGCATCCTCTGAGAGCAAAACAAAATCACTCAACAAAAGTCCAATAGGAGAAGCCAGACTGAAGAGAATTAATAAATAATACGCTTTCTTACCAAGCCCCTGCATAGTTGCCATCAAGGCAAAAGCTGCCGGCATTTTATGCAAAACAATTCCTAACAGAAGCGAATACGATTCATGCTTCTCATGAAATGGAGAATCATGTGTAAGCAAAGTTCCTTCAAGTAAGCTATGGATCATTAAAGCAGCAATAATCGAAAAACGTCCACTCATAGAGACTGCTTTGTCTTTGTGTACGTGACCATGCTCTACTCCTGATGAGAAATATTCTAAAAACTGCTGCATAAAAAAGCCAATCAACACATATAATCCAATGATTGATGGATCTGGGCTTATGGAGAACAATTCTGGTATGATATGGATAATCGTTATCGCAAAGAGATAGGAACCTGCAAAGATGAGTGGGAGTCTTAGGTTTTTCTTCAGCCCTGGTATCAGGTTTAAACTTACTCCTCCAAGTAAAGTGCTCGCAATTAATATGAGTATGATTAGGGTCATGGTGTTTGATTATGCATCAAAGTTGCAGAAAATATAACCACGCGCAAGTGGAAAGAATTCATTCAGCTTTATTCATTTCTAAAAAAGGTCTTATTCCTTCAGAAACATAGCTTTTCACCTGGCCATCTTCCGACCTGTAAAGCAGAATCGCATCAATATTTCTACCTTCTATAATTTGTTGAGATTGCTCCATTCCTAAAACCATAAATGCCGTAGCATATGCGTCTGCACTCATACAATCTTCTGCAAACACAGATGCGCTCAATAAATTATGATTTGCAGTATAGCCCGTTCTCGGGTCAATTATGTGCGCATGTATTTTTCCATCTTTTTCATAATAATTCCGGTAGTTACCAGATGTAGCCAAAGATTTATCTCTCAGTCGTACTATTGCCATCAATCGCTGTTCATCCTGATTAACTGTGGGATCTTCTATCCCTAAAGACCAGGATTTTTCTTCACTATTGTTTCCTCGACACCTTACCTCTCCTCCAATTTCAACCAAATAATTTTTAAGACCTTTTGCTTCCAGCAACCCCCCTACTGCATCCACAGCATAACCTTTTGCTATAGCACTAAAATCAAGTTGAAAATTTTTAGGCATTTGAATAGCTTTTTCATCAAATGAAACTTGATCATACCCGATAATTTGTTTTAATGAATCTACTGCAGCAGAATCAATATTTGGAATATTTTTATCCGGACCGAACCCCCATGCTTGAACTAGTGGGCCGATACTTGGATCGAAAGTCCTGTAGGTAGACTCATAAATCTCTCTACTCTTTTGAAGGATTGGTAAAAAAAAGTCTGACTGAAAAGTGAATTGCCCTTCCTTGTTTAAGATTGATATTTCAGAGGTGGGAATATAGGTTGAAAGCGACTGATTGAAAGCGACCAGTTCCTTTGCAATATCAGCGTCTAGATCCTCAATTTCCTGACCTACATATTTGACATTATAGATAATTGTCCCCATCGTTTGCCCGGTAATATGGTAGAGTCTTGGATCATCCTTTCGGAGATAAGAAAAAATGAGGAAAGTGACCGCCAGCCCGATTCCAAAAATGAGTAGCGCCTTTTTATTCATGTGTGTCGTCTGTTTTCAAATGTCACCGGTTTGCCGGAACAATGGAATTCACATGAACTCTAATCACCTGTGTGTTGGTGTTTACTACAGTCATGTTCATTTCATAGGCCATTTAGATTTACCACAATGATAATTCAATCAGGCTTCAAACGCTTTGTGAGTTATATTTGAGTGCGATGAGAGAAGACTACTTACAAGCGGACAGTGAAGGCATGGAATCCTCCGAAAAGGAATTTGAGAAAGCGCTTAGGCCGCTATCATTTTCTGATTTCACTGGTCAACAAAAAGTAGTTGATAATCTTAAGATTTTCGTGGAAGCTGCAAAGCAGCGAACAGAGCCCTTAGATCATGTTCTTCTACACGGTCCTCCTGGCTTGGGCAAAACAACGCTTTCTTTCATTATAGCAAATGAGCTTCAATCAAATATTAAAGTGACATCTGGGCCAGTTCTTGATAAAGCAAGCGAACTAGCCGGATTGCTTACTAATCTAGAAGCTCATGACGTGCTTTTTATTGATGAGATACATCGTCTCAATCCTGTCGTAGAAGAATATCTATACTCGGCTATGGAAGACTACCGTATAGATATCATGCTCGACTCAGGACCTAATGCAAGATCAGTTCAGATCGAATTGAATCCCTTTACATTGATTGGGGCTACCACTCGATCCGGACTTTTGACTTCTCCTCTACGAGCACGATTCGGGATAAATTCCCGGCTAGAGTATTATGACTCTAAATTACTTACCTCAATTGTTGGTAGATCTGCTGATATCCTCAATTCTATTATTGATGAAGAGGCTGCTTACGAAATTGCTAGAAGAAGCAGAGGAACCCCACGTATTGCAAATAATTTACTACGTCGAACAAGAGATTTTGCTCAGATCAAAGGTGATGGTGCTATTACGCTTGATATTTCGAAGATGGCTCTCAAAGCACTGGATGTGGACGATCATGGTCTGGATGAAATGGACAACAGGATACTCTCTACCATCATCAATAAATTCAAAGGCGGACCAGTAGGCCTTAGTACAATAGCCACAGCGTGTAGCGAAGAATCTGAAACTATAGAAGAGGTCTATGAGCCTTTTCTGATTCAAGAAGGATATATCAAACGAACTTCCAGAGGAAGAGAAGCCACAGAATTGGCTTATAAGCATCTTGGTGAAATTCCTCCGAATAAAACTGGATCTCTTTTTTAATAGGCCGTCTCAAGTAACGCTTGATTTCTTGAGACGACCTAATCTTTTACTTTTTAAGCAAATCTCTAATTTCTCCTAAGAGTACTTCCTCATTTGAAGGTGCTGGCGGCTCAGCAGGTGCTTCTTCTTTTTTCTTCTGCATACTGTTATAGCCCTTGATTACCATAAAAATCACGAAAGCAATAATTACAAAATCAATGACGGTTTGAATAAACACTCCGTAATTTATAGTGACAGCTTCCACGCCTTCTGAAGCTTCCGTCAAAGCAAACTTCAAATCCGTAAAATCAACGCCACCTAGTGCCATTCCAATAGGAGGCATTAAGATGTCATTTACGAATGAGGATATTACGGTTTTAAAGGCCGCTCCGATTATTACCGCAACAGCCAAGTCCAGGATGTTGCCTTTCATAATAAAGGTCTTAAATTCTTTTAGCATAATGTATTAGGTTTAATTTGGTCTAAATGTAGTCTTGGAAGATTTTTATGATAAAACTAATTAGATGGGTAGCCCTTTGAATGCGTTGAATGCACAAAAGATCAAGTTAACAGCCAGTGAGCTTGGGTTTAGTTTTTGCGGAATATCAAAGGCTGAGTTTCTGGAAGAAGAAGCTCCTAAGCTAGAAGAATGGTTAAAGCGAGACTACCATGGCAAAATGAACTATCTCGAAAATCATTTTGAAAAAAGACTAGACCCGACCAAGTTAGTGCCTGGAGCAAAGTCAGTAGTCTCTCTTGTCTATAATTACTTCCCAGAAAAAAATCATTCACAAAGCGCTCCAAAGATTGCAAAATATGCGTACGGCCAGGATTATCATTTTGTGGTAAAAGACAAATTGAAAGAATTCATGTCTAGAATTCACGATGAAATAGGTGAAGTAGACGGACGAGTGTTTGTGGATTCAGCGCCAGTACATGAGCGAGCCTGGGCTGCAAAAAGCGGCATTGGATGGATTGGGAAAAATTCATTACTCCTAAATAGAGAAATGGGTAGCTTTTTCTTTTTAGCAGAGCTGATCATCGATTTGGAACTAGAGGCAGATGGGCCCATGCGAGATTATTGTGGCACTTGCACCGCTTGCCAGGATGCCTGCCCGACAGATGCTATTCCAGAACCCTATGTTGTTGATGGCAGTCGGTGTATCTCCTATTTAACCATTGAACTTAAAGATGAGGTTCCTACATCGTTTAAAGATAAAATGGAAGGCTGGGCATTTGGGTGTGACATCTGTCAGGATGTTTGTCCTTGGAATCGGTTTTCAAAACCTCACAATGAACCAGCTTTCGAGCCTCAAGGTTGGGAAGATTTTTCAAAGCAAGAATGGCAGGAACTCACCAAAGACGTCTTTCAAAAAGTATTCAAGAAGTCCGCCGTTAAACGTACAAAGTTTGAAGGATTGAAGAGGAATATTAATTTTATTTTCAAAAAAATAAATTGAGTTAACGTAAAGCTGACTTGATCGCTTTTCCTCACGTAGTAAAAAAAATTCGAAAAACTAGCGGATGCATTTTCTATTTTGGTGCAACTTTATATATGATATTTTTCGTATTGAACTGGGTTGCAATCTATGACGGAATAACCTTCTTGATTGCAATTCAATTCTTGTTTATTAGTATTCTCCATTTAACTATAGGCGAAAGGAGCAATAATTACTTGGCTGCAATTGCACTCATTTTGGCACTCGGTTTTGCACCTTTTTCTATATGGAAGCTCATTGATAGTCATGTAGTGTTTCAGGTAATCTTTGGTGCTAGAATAAGTATATTGACAGCCCCACTATTCTTTTTGCTAATTCAGTTGAAGTTTGGACATACAAACCAACAAGTCAAAAGACATCTTATTTTTCCCATTTTGTACATTGCTTTTTTTTCTTCCATTAAGTATTTCTCAACTCACTATCAGAATTATCACTCAGTATATCAGCAAACTGTTTTTTTAGTACCTACAATTTATTTTGGAATGTACTTCTGGATGGCAAGAAAGATGTTAATCGCTAACTATCAAAAAAGAAAACATCAATTCTTGATTTGGTTGTATGTCTTGTTTTTCCCACTTACAATTACTTTTGATCTGCTTCACTTGATACCTCTATGGATCTATAAGCTTGATCCAACACTAGCAGAAGGCTTTTCTCCATTAATTCTCGAGATTATGAGTTACAGCCTTACTATTTTCTATGTTTTCTTTCTCTTCTATTCAGCAGCCCAACTTGACTTCAATAAAATTCTGGAAAAGAAGATAGATACTAACCAAAAATATCCAGCCAATATCGATTTAGTTTTTTATAAAATTGTTGCAGATGACTATTTTAAGAATCCCTCATTTAACCTATCATTAGCTAGTAGTCAATTTGGTATTCCTGAAAAAAAGCTCTCTGAATTTGTACAAGCAATATACAAAACCACATTCAAAGAATTTATCAATACTACTCGAGTTGAAGAATTCAAAAAAATTATGAGCCTGCCTGGAAATCCCGACAAATTCAGCATAGAAGGGATGGCGCAACTATGCGGTTTTGGTTCGAGAGCTTCTTTTTACAGAGTGTTTAAACGGAAAGAAGGGATGACTCCTTATCAGTATTTCTCTAAAAAATCGTAATATCTTCTTCTACTAAATTCCGCATCATCTTCTTCCCCCCACATAAGAATTCTAATTCACTTCTATCCGTTAGAACATCTTTTTTGATTGGATACCACTTTAAGATAAGATCTCATCTATTTAATAGACTTAAATAATATGTCTCATTTCGTTTTTGAGACACTCGGGTTCATTAATCTAACTCAATAATTACCGTTCTTTATTCATGACTTTCTGGATTACTTCATTCTTTTTTACTAAAAAAATGAAATCTAATTATGTCTAATAATTACAATGTTGAAAACATATTTAAAAAGATATTTAAGAATTACTGGAGACACTATAGAAGACACATATCTGATAGCTTAAATCAATGAAATGGAAAATATAGAAACCTATTTGCAAGAAAGCCTTGACTAGATAAAAAGCCTAAATCCAAGCTAAAAAAAGAAAAAATGAACACTCAAGAATTGGTATTAAAATACTTTAACTCCTGGCAAGAACCAGCTGATTTTGATGAAACGGCTGCTTGCCTACATGATCAAGTAGCCGTGGATCTAGGCTTTTTTAAGAGTAACCATAAAGCAGAATTCATCGGAATGATGTCAATGAATCCGTCACCATGGAAAGACATGGATTTACTTTTCTCAAAGTATATCGGAGACTTTGCTTGTATTATCTATGAAGGAATAGATACTCAAAACAATGCAAAAATGCGAGTGTCAGAATGTTTGGAAGTTCAAGATAACCTGATAGTCAGTGTTAGTTCGGTCATAACACAATTGCCATCATAAACAAATGGAACTAAAGGTCATATTTCTACTACATACATTAACCACGTTGCTAATGGCCGGTATTTGTTGGTTTGTACAAGTGGTTCATTATCCTCTTTTTCTACAAATATCAGATGGAGATTTCCCAGCTTATGAAAAGAAAAACTACAGGACTGCTTATCTCACAGTCACTTTGATGGTGATTGAACTTCTGTCAGGAAGTTTTTTACTTTTTTGGATGAGCGGTACACTGTTTTTCTATAACATGTTGCTGCTGTTTGTCATAGAGATCAGTACTATTTTATTTCAGATACCCATCCAAATAGGATTATCAAGGAAGTCATCAAGCGCGCAAAAGCTGAGGTTGATTCAAACAAATTGGATTCGAACGATCTTATGGACATTACGGTCTATGATTTTACTAAAGATTACATATGATCTTTTGCCAAATAGTGCGGTATTCAAAAGTGATACAAAATCAATCATGTTCCTCCATTCCAATTTTAATCTATGCTCTGTTTACTTCTAACTATCCGAAGCAAAATCACAAAAGCAGGACAGACATCATGATGTTTGAAAAGGGGTTAGACTCATAGTTACTTATATGACATACAACTGTAAATATTAAAAATATATTCAAAAAAAAATTATCTAATCAATAATAAAAAACAGCTTAGCTATGAAAAACGCACCTTCAAAATCAATTTTAAAAACAGCCTTTTTCTTCATCCTTTATTCTTTAGGTTCATTTGTTACACAAGCTCAAAATTCTTTTGAAATCCACGCTGGACCTACATTTCCTGTAGGTGATTTCTCAACTACTTTCGAAGGGGCTGGGGGAGCAGGGATTGGTGTGGGATTAGGTGTCGAGTACACATTATTAATATCAGAAAATGGACATAAAATTTTCTTTGGGTTTGATTTTTTATATAATGATCTTAAAAAGGAAACAAAAGATGGAGTTGAGAATATTTTGAGATCCTTCGGAGCAACAATTGTGAAATTTGACCATAGTCACTATATCAATTCACCACTATCTGCAGGTTTAAAATATCGGCTTCATCAAGACGAAAAACTCTCGATTTTTATGATTGGAGGAATCACCTATAACATCTTGAATATATCTGATTCAGAATTTACTACGGAGCTCGATGATGAGACTTTTACATCCAGAATAGAATATGACATTGAAAATAGATTTGGTATAAAAATAGGAATTGCTGCTTCGATTGGGAATAGGGCTATTGTTTCTCTCAATTATCTTGGATTAGGAGATCATGACATAGAAGGAAGAACTGTAACAGATGATGAGGTGGAACTCTTAAAAGGCACACAAAATGTAAGTCTCCTCAGTTTAGCTATTGGGATTAAATTTTAGTTGCAGTCGCTAAGTAGCATTGCATGTTAAGCGTACAAAGTTTGAAGAATTGAAGAGGAATCCGGAGTTCATCCACCGTTAAATAAATTTCATGAAATTTCCCATTTTATATATACCCAATAATAGCACGCTGATAAAAGTCTGCTTATCTATCCTGTTAAGCACCTTTTTCATCCTCTTCTTTTTTCAACCATTTGGTGATATCACGCATGGATATACGTTCAATGGCTTTCTCAGAATACTCAGTTACGCTATTGTGGCATCTGCATCCGTTTTCTCCTTGGAATATTACTTTGGTATGTATTATCGTACTAAATGGAGTATTTCTCAAACTCGTTATGGAGCACTGATTTGGTATTTTATCATTCTCTTATTCGTTACTATCAATATTTTTTTATGCAGAACAATATGGATAGGCTGGACTGGGGTCTCATGGACTGATTTGGGTATAGTCATTTATCGTGTCGGTATAATATCGATCATTCCTTTCAGTTTGATCGCATTTATACTACTTCTTCAAAAAACAAAAAAGGAAGATTTTGAAATTCATTTTACGTCCCAGGGCACCAACCCCGAGCATCTCAGACTGAATGTAAATAACCTGCTATATCTGACAAGTGAAGAGAATTACGCTGGCATATATATCTGGAATGGAAACCAGTTCCAGAAAAAATTACTAAGAGGTAGTCTGACATTTTTTGAAGATCAACTAGAACCTCCAGTAGTACGAGTACACCGTTCTTATTTGGTGAATCTTCAACAAATAATTGAAGTAAAAATGAACAGTTCAGGGGGGTCACTTATTCTCAGCGGGTCTGACTATTCTATCCCCATTTCAAGAAAATACTTAACCTCTTTTCAGAATCACTGGTCTCGAAGGAACTAAGTGTATTCATACATCCCTTTATTCTGTCATATATCACATTAGCTTAAAAAAAGTATCCTCAATGCTCGTTTGAATCGTTCTTCGCCATAAACTCTTATGGACAAAAAAGAAAATGATTTCGCTATCAAGTTTGGCTTGATTACGGGTATTGCTACTTCAATAATATACCCACTCATGATAACCACTCATGGGTTTGGTCTATGGCCGCTATTTCTTGAAATCTCTTTCGGTCCTCTATTCATCATTGGTAGCTATGCTATTTACTTATTTATTAAAAAATATGGTCATAGCTTTTTCAATCAACTTGGTTTTCTATTTAGTGCATTAGCAGGAGCTGCTGTATTGATGATGCTAACAGTTCAAAAGTCTGTTTTCTCTATGAGTATGGACATGAAAAAAACAGATGATCCGGCTGTTCAAGAAATGATACGACGTAGTTTCAAGTCCGGCAACCTCACCCAACTTGGAATGGATTTTTGCTGGGATGTTCTCGTTTCACTCGGAATGTTCTTTTTCGCTTTGGCGATCACCCGACAAAGCTATTTTCCAAAGTGGCTTTTCGTACCTGGTTTACTTATCGGGTTAGGTGGGCTTTTTCTAAATATGCTCACGTTCCCCATCCCACCTGCAGACGATCAGTTAATAGACCCAGGGCCATTTTTCGCTATTTTTTATGGCGTTCTCCTCATAATCATGCTATATGCTGTCTTCATCAAAAAAACCCTATCACATGAATCATTATAGTATTTTATTCATAAGCTTAATTGTAGCAAGCTCTTGTTCAAAAGCTCAAGGAGTTGATGAAAAAATACGACAAAAGATATTGGAAGTAGATAACGGTTATCAATTATCGGAAAAATCATGGCTGATCACCGAAGAAGAGGATACACTAAGTTTTCAATCAATAAAGGGACAATGGATCATTTTAGATTACTGGACAGCAGGCTGCAAACCATGTATTGAAGCATTTCCTGTTTTGAAGTCCATAAGTGAACACGATTCTATGCAGCTAAAAATAGTTGCAATCAACGTTGACAAGAGCTTTTCCAAATTCAAGAAGTACAGCAAAAAGTACAACATAGGCTATTCAAATTATTTTGGGGGATTTACCCTGTCCAATCCTTTGTTTCTTCCGAGTTTAAAACTCATTGAAAATGAAGATGGTAAATCATCTGTGATAACGCTAACTCCACAGTATGTACTTATTGATCCAAGCGGAAAAATCGTGAATAGAAATCTTTCTAAACCCGGCTCAAAAGCATTCCATGAGGAAATAAAAATCATTAACCGATGAAAATTCATTCGGCTCTTTCATTGGTGAGCACAATGCTTCTGTTGAATATTGCTCAGGCCCAAAAAATCATTGAAGGATATATTCAGGATGAGGCCGGCAACCCTATAGCTTTTGCAACAATTGGCATAGAAGATAAAAACATTGGCACCTACTCATTTGAAGATGGTTCTTTCTCATTCATAGCTTTCAGATTCACTCCAGATGATTCATTAACTATAAGACATATAGCGTATGAGGCAATCAAAATCAGGATTCCAGAAGTAGGTAAGAAAATAATCTTACAGGAAAAAGAAACTGCATTGGGAGATGTAGTAATCAGCCCTCAAAAAACGCAACTTTTAGGCCTTTTCAAGAAAAAATCTGCGAGTAGTATTGCCATAGATCTCCCCTTCAATGGAGCCGAAGTAGGAACCATTATTCAACTCCCAGAAAACCGATCCGTCATAGAGCGACTGATGGTAAATGTCTCTTGCAAGAACCTTGACTCTTTTAGAATAAGAGCCAGTATTTATGGTACAAAAAACAACAAACCAGCAGAGCTTCTCTATCAAACCAAAGCTTTTCATTTTGAAAAGAAGGACGGAGTTGTTGAGTTAAACCTCGATAAATCTTTTGAAGTCCCCGGCTCTGTATTCCTTTCTTTTGAGTGGCTAGTGAGTAAAGAAATCGCTCAAAAAATCTCAAATCTGTATCAATACAAAAGAGTTCTAACCGACTCTATAAAAACCCATCACAAAGGATCAGTTAATATCTACAACAACAAAAAAGTAGAGATAGTGGATAGCAATGGAGTGATGGTAAATCAATTCAAATTGAATAAAAAAATTGAAACCCAACTTGAATCACTTGCTAGGACTACTCCAAAGATCAGGTTCAGCACAACAAAAAAAGGAGGTGCCACTTATTATCGATCATATAGTCTGGGAAAGTGGTACCCCTACCAACAATCATTAATAGCAGGTATAGAAATCTCACAGTTCGAATAAAAAAATAAGTTGTTCAAATAAATAATAAGTTTCTTATCATTTTTTCTGACATCATCGCCTAAAACAAATTAAGATCATGAAATAGAAGGTATAAAATAAACTCGTATAGTATCGCAAAATTGAAAGTAGTAGAGTATCCAATTTGTTCACTTGAATTTAGACAAACGAAATAGCTCTTCAGTTTTCACAATATTGATTCACATTCGAGTCTCAGGCTTGCTATCATCTGATAGCTGAGGATCGCCTATAAATAAACTAATCAATGAAAAAAATACTAATCATTTTAATACTTATGAGTACTTACCAAGCAACGAGCCAATACGACAAAGCCACCACGGTTCGCAAAACTTTTAGTCGTGAGACTACTGTATCCACTATAATAGATGCTGATGTTTCAATCATTTGGGAAATGCTAACTGACGCTGAAAACTTCAGCAATTGGAATTCCACGATCACTTCGCTAGAAGGGGTAATTGAGCAGGGAGAAAAAATCCTACTTAAATCAATTCTGGATGAAAGAAGAACTTTCAAGCTCAAAGTAAAAGAACTCATACCGGAATCAAGAATGGTTTGGGGAGATGGTAAAGGAAATCGAATTCATACATTAATCAAAAACCCAAACGGAACAGTAACATTTACTATGAGCGAGAAAATTAGTGGAATCATGTTCCCAATGTACTCCAAATACATACCTCCCTTTGATGAAGTTTTTGAACAATATGTTGCCGACCTCAAAACGAGAGCTCAAGAAATTGCTAAACAAAATTAAGGAGACCTGCAACCTTTTAAGTAGCGAGCTATATCTAATGAATCAATTATAACCTGAGGATGATGAGATTTGTACTTAACAAATATTTAATCGGATTTTTAGTCTCATTCACTTTATCAAAAGTTACTGGACAAGCCAATCTCGATTCCCTTGTTTCTAAGAATCATTATCCTTTTGAACTGAAAGAAGAAGGTATTCTGGGATCTGGAGCAGGCATGCTACTGGATTCCGCTAAAAAGGCTGAAATCTTTATGTTCGGTGAAAACCATGGCATTCGGGAGATTGCCTGGTTGGCCAACATCATCTATGAAGAACTAGCTATTGAACAACCTAGGATTGTTGCAACAGAAATAGGCCCATATACAGCTGCCGAAGTAGAAGAACTCATTCAGCTAGATAAATATGAAGAATTTATGGATAGCTGGGTCAATCTTCATAGTGTTCCTTTTTTCTTTTTAAAAGAGGAAGTTCCACTTATAAAGACAGCTATTCAAAAACTACCTCAGAACAATCCTGTGATTTGGGGCCTTGACCAAGAATTTGTCGCTGGAGGGTCCATCTGCCTACGGCATTTGGAAAAGCTTGCCACCACACCTGAAGAAAAGAAAGCTATCAAAAAAGCCTACAGGGCTTACTACCTAAACCCCTTTTTTATTGGAATGGGAAGTGGGGACGCTTTGAAAAAACTTCAGGAAGCATTCAAAAACTCAGAAAGTAAGGAAGCTCGAAAGCTAACTGAACAACTCATACTATCTCACAAAATTTACAAAGAGCAGATGGGAGGTGACAGTCGCTGGTCTAATCAGAGAAGAGAAGAGTTGATGATGGAAAACTTTCTGACATATACAGAAGCCATTGATTCTATCCCTAACATGTTCTTAAAATTTGGAGCCTACCACCTACATAGGGGGAAATCTCCTTCTGTAAAGGAAGCCTTAGGACTAAAAATAACTAATTGGGGTCGTGAGAAGGGAATGAATACAATGAACGTATTTATTGATGCCGTTCAAGGAGAAACAAGAGATGCCTTAATGGGAGGCGAAACTCCTCTTCAGTCAACTGAAGTATGGGAAGCATCTCCTTTTAGGAAATATGTAGACAAGCCAGCCTTATTTGATCTACGTCCATTAAGAGGTCATCCAGATCTCGAAAATATGAATTACCGTATTAGGTATATGATTGCAGGGTATGATTATCTCATCTTACTACCTCATGCTACTCCTGCTACATTTATGGATGGCAGCCTAGCCACGCATACTTATGGAATAATCATACTAACTATAATTCTTACCATCCTCGGAGTTATTATCTATTTCATAATCAAGTTCGTAAAAAGAAAGAGGAGGAAAAGAAAGAATACCTTGATTTAGATTAAGCCAATTTTAAACAACACATCATAATAACTATGAACTACAAAGAAAAAATCGGGACAAAAGAAAATCCACTGCAACTTAAAACTCCTCCTCAAACATCTGAATATACCATGCATATAGAAGAGAAAGATGGGCAGGATATATTGGTATGTACAGTGGGCTCAACGAAGCTTCATTATGATATGCGAGCTATTGAAGACCTACATAAGATGCTAAAAACACACGGCGACTGGATGGAGCTAGGTAGCAAAGACGAAAAACAAGACACGAAAGAAGGAACTGTTGAGCATTGGGGACGATCTTCTGAAAATCCTGTTGGTGGATGGTACGGGCTTAAGAAAAATTTGAGAGGAAGATTTGGTATGTACATGCCACCACTGATGGAGGCATTGGGCTTAGCAGAAGTGACGCATGAAAAACGAGGAAACCAGATGCGGGTGATTTAAAGCCTGCTTCTGGAGTATGACAAATTCAATTTTATTCAATCGAACGAAGGTATTCACTTGGATTCATGCCCAGCTTATTCTTAAAAAACTTATAGAAAGTAGTCTTAGATTTAAAACCAGCTTGGGATGCGATTGCTTCAAGTGTAAGTGAACTACTTAGGCCTTCATCTAAAAAAGATTTAGCTTCACCTAATCTCATTTCATTAACCAACTCATAAAATGTAGTGTCTAGTTGGTTGCTTATGATCCCAGATATCTTTGTGTCAGGCAATCCAAGTTTTTCTCCTAAGTGCTTTCTACTAAATGCTGGATTTAGATAAAGCCTCTCTTCTTTAATAACTGAAATTAAACTCTTCGCTTCGTCAGGTATATTACTTGTTTTTTTGATAGGTATTCGTGAAACATACTTGCCAGGAGCTATTAAACTACGGTATCCTAGAAATAGAAAAAAGACAAGATCTATCAACCAAAAAGTGAATTGCAAATTAAAAGTGAGTAATGCCGGATTGAAATAATCCATCGCGTACAAGGTCATCCACCTAAACAAAACAAACAGTAAAAAAAATAAAGCATAGCGATAAAACCTGAATGCATCATTTCTTTTAAAGGAGGTTCTTCGAATTATTAGCACGATTTTGCAAATACAGAAAGTTGCAAATAGTAGCCCAATCCCTTCATAGATAAAAAATTCGGTACGGTCGTCCAAAGGAAAATAATAGCCTTCATGAAAATTTAAATACCAAATCCACTTAGCTACTTGAAAGGCGGCATCTAATATCCCTGGTATGAAAAAAAATAAATCAGTTTTTGAAATCCCCTCAGGAGAAATGATGGATTTACTAAATAAGTAAGTAAGCGCAGGTAAGAAGTAGAGTGATGGAATCCATAATGGGGTAACATTATGATAAAATCCTATAGAAGCAAATATGGTCCAATTAGAAACGTATGCAGTATACCCAAGGATGAACCACCCCAGAATCTTCGCGGGTTTTCTGAACTTCTTAGGCAGTGAACTTAGCGAGAGAAGCAAGATCAGGCCATTGACCAGGCCTAGGAAAATAATCAGCTGAAAAGCATTGAATTCAGGCATCCGCAAATTTGTTCATTTGAATTCAGATAAACGATTTCAATCAAAAAATCTCATCCGCATATACGACATTCGAGTTCAAATACAATAAAAACCAAAATGATGAATTCCAGAATTTTTATCGCTAGCATACTATTATTCATTTCCCTCTTTCAAACCTACGGTCAAAAAACTTTGACATCTGAAATGATGGAATCATCAGCTGTTCGTTTTTCATTGTCTGAGCAGCATGAAATTAATGGAGCTGCAAAAGAACAATGGACTAATTGGATTGCCGATAATCAATTTGTAGGATTAGCTGAGGTACATAACTCTGCTCAATTATCATTTTTCACGAAAGGAATCCTTCAGGTTTTAAAAGAAAGAGGCTTTGAGAATTTCGCAGTTGAAATTGGGCCCAATTCTGCCGCTGTTATTCAGGATATAACTCGAAATCCAAGTGAGACATCTGAAAATATACAGCAATACAGTAGACGTTATGCAAAAAGCCGTAAGCCGCTTTTCGTATTCTTTGATAAGATTGAAGATTCAAATTTTGCAGAAGAGGCTTCAAGGCTAGGGTTTAATCTCTGGGGGCTTGATCAGGAGTATCTATACTCCTACGAAATGCATCTGGATAACATTCATAAACTAGCTCAAAACCCAACGCCTGAGCAGGAAGCTTATGAAAAAGCAAAAGCATTAATTCATAAAAATATTTTTAAAAATAAGGTGAGTGGTCAAAGTGTTTTCTGCTGGTATCAGTCTAATGAAATCATTAATACATACCTGAAAATGATGGAAAGCAATACCAAGGCAAAAGTCATCATTGATGATATGCGGGAAAGCTGGGACATCTATTGTAAGTCTGCTACAGGACAAGGTAGCAATCAGCAACGTGCTAACTATATGAAAAAGAATTTTAAGACTTACTATGAAGATTCAGAAGAAGGAAACCCAAAAGTATTCCTTAAGCTTGGAGGCATTCATTTGACTCATGGACGATCCATCTTCGGTGTTGATGACATGGGAAAGTTTCTCACAGAGACTGCAAAAACTAGCAATGTAGGATTCCTATCTATCCGTCACTTAATAGCATATCGGAATGGTAAGAGTAATGTTGGAAAATCCAGATGGAAGTCAACATCCTTATTCCTAGAGCTAGGCAGAAAAGATCAATGGACTGCAATAGATCTTCGACCTTTTAAAGAGATGATGCAAAATGGAGAGATCAAAGTTTCTAAGGATATCGAGTTTGAGCTTAATAGCTATGATATACTTCTTCTTTCACCAAACGATCAATATCCAAAACCCAACTATTAGGTGACTTCTTCTTTTAAGAAGCTTCCCTTCACCTTTTGTAACCGTTCTCTGCTCATCACAAATTCCTTATCTGAATCTTTAATTCGGACAATGTATTTGTCGTTTTCCCAAAATGAGTAATTGAGTACATATTCAAGATTAACAATAGCGCTGCGGTTGATCCGGATAAAAGTATTCGGATCTAATTTTTCCTCTAATTCCGTAATATTCTCTTTCAGTCGATACTTTTCATCATCTGTAAAAGCGTACGTTTTACGGCTGTCTCGTTCGACCCAATGTACCTTATCAGTATCCAGAAATAGTTCACCAAACTCATCTGATGCCCATAAACGGTTTTTTACTTTCATCTTTTTTGCTTCATGTAAATCTTGTTTTGTTTCCCCCAGCTGGGAATTGTATAGATAGATGAGGTTCACATTGATCGTAACATACCCAATCAGTAAAACTGGCGTCAGGTAGTTGAAGTAGAGAGTAGTGCTATAAAAATACTCATTGAAATAGATATCCCAATTTAGGTCTGGATAATGGTGATACAAGAACCTGAATGTAAGTGTCACCGGCGCAAACACAAAGAATGAAACTAGTAAGACAGGTAAGAATTTTAATTCGTACAAGAAAATCTCTCGGATTCTTAGCTGTAAATCCAACAGTCTAAGCTTTGTTCCATAGATCCGGATCAACTGAAACATGATGGTGACAGTTGCACACTCAATCAAAAACTGATCAACGAAAATGAATTTAAGCGTATTAGATAAAGAAAATTGGTCGCTTCCTACCCAGTCAAGATTTTCAGGATGAAGGTAAATGATCGCCTGATAAACCAACTCCATGATGAAAGTGGTGACCACAATTGGTTTCCAGGATTTCAGTAAATCATAATTAAGTGATAACCACATTTATGTCTCAGATTTCAGACATGAAGATAGGCATTTCAGACATTGTCAGGTATTCCACCACAACTTAAATAACCAGATTTCAGACATCCAAACCAAGACTACAGACATCATTTCCTAAAATCATCTCATTCATATATGTGCTTTGAAGAAACAAATCGAACACAATCATGAAAACAATTATCACAATTTATCTACTTGCCTTTAGCATTCTTTGTTTGGCTCAAAGAAAATTAGACGTCACCATCATTGGTACTGCACATTACTTTGATGATGAATATAAGTCTCTCCAAGATTTTGAATCTATTCAGGATTTTATCGCAGACCTAAATCCAGACATTATTTGTATTGAAGCCATCCCCATAGAAGACACACTCAGTCTAAGGGAGATTTGGCCCAATACCCTAAATCGAGCAGATGGACTTAGGGACTCACTCATCTATCACAATGCATTTCCTACTATTCCTACAAATGAATTACCTAAAGACGATTCATTTTGGAAGACTTACGGCAGCAACAAGCAGTTGCTCAAAGGGGCCAACTACTATGCTTCCTATGACATCTGGAATGCTTACTACCATTGGTTTCAGCTTCAAGAGAAAGGGGATTCGCTTTACTACTTCTCAAAGTTTCAGCGAAAACTAAGCAACTCAGAATATGGCCTTATAGTTTTTCCTGCTGCTCAAAAACTAGGAGTGGAAAAGTTTTTCGGTATTGACTACCGAGCTGGAGAAAGTGAGTTTCTCGAAAACAACAAGAAGGTATTGAAGAAACTAGTCTTCAGTCTTAAGTGGAAGCCATTAAAAGTTTATCTCAGAACACAAAAACAATACAGAAAAGCTAATGAGTCCGGAAGACTGATGGAATACATCAATGGGCCAGAATTTCAGAATTCATTTTCTGAGCTAATCGATGAACTACCAAAAAAATTACCCAGATCTGAAGAGGCTAGACAAGTAAAATCATACTGGCTCAATCGAAATCAAATCATGGCTGACAGAATCATTCGAACAGCTAATGAACAAGGAGCAGCTAAAGTCTTACTCACTGTAGGAAGCGCTCATGTAACTCATATCAAAAGATCTCTGGAGGCCGAAGGTCATACTGTGACTACTTATGGAGAAATCATAAACAATCAAAACAACTAATATCATGGAAGAAGTAATGCAATCAAATTCGTACTTTATCATCCCACTCTCTCTCGCATATTTAAGCATTTGTGGCATATGGTTTCTCCTAAACAAGCATCATAGATCATGGGAAATTGAATCTATCGAAACTCCTAATCGTCCATGGTTAGATCTCATGTTAGGGTTGGTTGCTTGCATTGGGATTATGGGAGTTGGTCAACTTTATTCAGCTGGATATCTTATACCTAGAACTGGTAGTTTTTTTATAAATAAGTCTCTGATTTGGCCATTAAACAATGTGCTGATCTTCTCTCCACTTTTTATGTTGTTGTTTGTCAGAAATCATAGCTCAAAAACCATTTTCATTTCAAAAGAAGGGCTGCTATTGAAACTGGGATTCGGATGTATTGCTTCCCTAGTAGGTACAATAATCTTTATTGGAGTTCGTGGTGAATGGAATCGATTTTCTGAAATATTACTTCATGCTGTAGAGTTAGAAACACTCTCCAATTTCCCCGCAATCTTTTTTGAAAACGTAGCATTAGCTTTCCTTTTTGTTCGATTAAAATGGGCAGTGGGTATTAAATGGGCAATTGGTATTCCATCTTTTCTCTTCGCGCTTGCTCACGTCCCCGGATCCATTGCAGAAGGGGACCCAACTACTCACATCATGACGTTCTTTTTCCTAACTGGTGGTCTTACTACAATTATCCTCTATACAGCATATAGAAGTAGGGATATCATCTGGCTCGGAGTAGTTCACTACATAATGGACGTGGCTATAAAAGCGTTTTAGGAAAAATCAATCCAAATGAAAGGGCTTCCTAATCAATGGAAGATAATTTTCATAGTTCCACGCAATAAGGAAACAATTTCCAAGAACCATCATTGATGTGATTATGGGAGTTCCTTGCATTTTCAATGCTATTGATATCAAAAAAATATTGACTGTTACAGGCATCATCAATAGACTTGATACCACAACAAACCGATTGAAGAACACAAGGATGCCTATGACAATTTGAAAGTAACCAATGAAATTCCAGTAGAATCCAGTTTGGTGCATTGCGTCAAAGTAATAGCCAATAGGATTAGTCGGAGGAAGAATGGTGAATTTTACGCCCGGCAACTTTCTGGTTCCAGATATGATGAAAGTCAGCCCCATGCCAATTCTAACGCTCCAGTAAAAAAAAATTAGCAATTTTCTTTCTCTAAGTTCCTTGATTGATTGCATAATGATTAGGTCTTTAGCTTACTGACGATCCAAAGCACAGAAAGTAACAGGTTCTTTTGAAATAAAAATTGTAAGCATTTTTGAAAATCACCCATTAGTATGAGTTAATTTCTCTCGCAAAAAGAGATAATTGAGCTCATAAACTTTAAACAACAAAACGTATGGATTTAGGACAATTCTCAATAAGTCTTGCTGTAAAGAGCATGGATGTAAGCCTTGATTTTTATCAAAAGTTAGGTTTTGAAATCATTGATGGAGGTCACATGAATGAAGGATTTCCCGATGGAGAAAACTCATCATGGCGTATTCTGAAATCTGGAAATACAGTGGTAGGACTATTTTATGGGATGTTTGAGGAAAACATAATGACTTTCAATCCAGCCGATGTTAGAAACATTCAAGCTGAGCTCAAAAAGAATAACATATCCTTGATTAAAGAAGCCGATGAAAGTACATCAGGCCCAGAACATATTATATTGACTGATCCGGATGGCAATCAAATCATGATGGATCAACATTAGATTGAAAAACAATGAAACAATTCCTGATAATAATTTCTATTGCTTTACTTTTTGTATGCTGTTCTAAAACACAAAATATGGAAACATTCAAAATCCGGAAAATGACCATCGCAGCTACTGATATCACTAAAATGGTCACATTTTATAATGAGGTATTTGAGAGCAACTTAAGTCAATTGAAGTTGGATAATTTCACACTTTACGCCGGCAAACTAGGTGAAATTGATCTTCTTATTTGTCCGAATGAATTGGCTAAAGTTGATGCAAAGAAGAACAGACAGCAGTTTGAGTTTTTTGTAGAAGATCTTTTTGTGATAGAATCTAAAGCGATTCAGACAGGTGGTCAAGTGATGCAAAAAGTTGATAAGTCAATGACGATCATTGACCCGGATGGAAACACAATAATATTCACATCTTATTGACTTGATGCTTCAGATAATTAGCTTTAGCATATGAAAAAAGTCACGTATGACATTTTGATGGGAATACTTCCTGTGATGATCGGAGTTTATTTAGGAATATATTTCAATAACCAGAATGAAAATGCAAAACAACAAGAACTGAGTGATAAAATTCTAGAGAGTCTTTATCAAGAGAACAAGAATAATATAATGAAATTAGAAGCTTCTCTGGATTATTTCATCCAATTAAGAGATAGCTCTGATCATCTATTGCGATTAAAGAAACCCTATAAGCAATTCCAATTTTGGAAGGGCCTAAACCCTCCAGACCTTAGTTCAACAGCTTTCAATGTAGCTCAAGTCACAAACACACTTCCAGGTTTTTCAATAGGACTTGTCCAACATCTCAGCTCAACCTATTCTTCAATAGAGGATCTACAAAGTCAAGCTCATACTTATTTTAGTAGCGTCACTAATCAAATTGGTTCGCCAAATTTCGAAGATCGCTATCTGGCAGTATTGTTTAATTATGCTTACGATATGGTAAGTTCTGAAGAACAATTACTGGAAATAGCATTAGAACTGGATAAACAAATCAAGGAAATTAATTGAGTTAATAAATCCAAGTACAGTAAGAATGAAGTCATACTTACCTGATCAGTTTCGTATTAGGGTATGCCGCATGCCACCCGAACCAAAACGCTCGATGATAAGGTAATCTTTCTAGCCTTTGAGAAGTATCTGTTCTTTCAATTCTATCCTCAAAAAGCCTCCACTCCTTACCGTGTTCATCCAAAACAGTATTATCCTGATCAAAAAAATCAAACTTTAGTCCTTTGGTCTCATATACTCGGTTAGCACCAGTTCTGTCTGTGAATACCACAAAGCCTAACTTCCCAATACCATCTTGGTATACAGGGTTCTTCTTCAAAAACTTCACAGAAATAGCCAGTTGCTCTCTAGGATATTTAGGAAATCGAAGTGCGAGAATCTCTTGTTTATTTTTTAATCGATTATCATCAAAAGGCACGTTGAACATTAATTCATCTGTCGCGAAATATTCCTGATAAGCAACACCTTCACCATAGTCTCTCCTATGACCCGTATTAAGAGAGAGCACAGTTGTGGAGGGATGTCTTCTTTTCCACTCGCCCCAAGTAGTCGTCACCACACTCAAATGTTCCAATTGAATTCCTTTATCCTTTAAAGGCCCTATCACAGGCTCTCCCCACACTGTATTCCAAAGAGATTGTGTTTTTTTATCATACATCAGTTTGTTGGATCGGTACAAAAACCCGCTCGTTCCCATCTCATAGTTAGTGCCTTGAAACTGTGTTTTATACAAAATCACTGTCCCGCATAACGTACAATACACTCCGCAAACAGGAATACCTCCGACTTCATCAACAAACATTTCATGCCATGCCAATATTCGTTTGGGATATGCTCGATAATCTCCATTTACTTCTATGCCAAAAATCACATGATCGTCTTCCAGATAGCTCGCTTCCTCAGCAAGAACCATTTCAGGATTTCTTAATGGCGGGATTCCATCTTGCTTGACTCCTCCCCACCGTACTTCATCCAGACGAATACGATGATCATACCTTCCGGCAAAGTACTTTTCGAATCGATAATCAATTAGCCGATGGACTCTTGCTTTGAAATCTGAATACCTGCTAAGTGTATTTTCTTCCTTATCCCACAACCATCTGTACCATTGATCAAAGTCGTAACCAAAATCTACGCCCTCCTTTTGCTTCAGTATATCTCTCAGTCTTTGATAAACGAAAGGTTGCTTGCTTAGATAAAGCACCTCTATCGCCATGATAGAAAATGAATTCCGCCAATTTTTCTCTATGTACTCTAACGCATCCAGATAAGCCGATTGATCTTCTTCAAAGAATACCATGAATTGATTGATTATTTCTTCCTCACCTGAGTCACCTTTTTGTGAAAAAATAGAGGTCTGAAAAACAAGTAAAAGCAGAAAAACACAAGCGCGTATCATAGAAGTAGTTTAGCAATTAGAACGCACCAACATCCTTTATTCATTCTAAACTCGTTTAAGAAGAGTACATTTTGTCGCATAGCTATCTTTATTAGCCTTTTAATGAAAACGCTTATCTCATTGAACATTTACTCCATGATTAGGAGAAGTTCTAGAAGTCAGGATAAATTCAAACTTCATTTCCTAATTTTATATACTAGGAATTCAAAAATTAATATTCAATTATTATGAAAAGAAGAACCTTTCTCGGAATGAGTGCAGCTGCACTTGCAAGCTCAGCCTTTCCTAATGTCATTGTTCCAAATCAAAAGAAGAGTATTGGAGTGGCACTTCTTGGCTTAGGCTCCTACAGCACTTATCAGCTTGCTCCCGCTTTGCAGATGACTAACTATTGCCAACTCTCTGGAATAATTACCGGAAGTCCTGAGAAAATTCCGGTTTGGCAGCAAAAGTATTCTATACCCGATCGAAATGTTTATTCTTATGAGAACATGCACGAAATCTCGAAAAACGATGAAATTGATGTTATCTATGTAGTTACCCCTACAAGCACACATATGGATTTTGTGATAAAAGCTGCAGAGGCGGGCAAACATGTTTGGTGTGAAAAACCAATGGCTATGACTGCAGATGAATGTCAAAAAATGATTGATGTATGTAACAAAAATGGAGTGAAGCTAATGATAGGTTATCGCATGCTTCATGAGCCAAATACAATCACGCTCAATTCTTATGCTTCTAGTTTGCCATTCGGAAAAATAAATAACATCAATTCTGCGGCTGGCTACAACGGAGGGGGCGGTACTGACTGGCGATTTAAAAAAACCATGGGTGGAGGTGCACTCTACGATATGGGGGTTTATACAATAAACGGCATAAGAAATGCACTTCAACAAGAGCCTGTTGAAGTAATATCAGCAAAACAATATGCTGACCGACCGGAACTTTTCAAAGAAGTAGATGAAACCACGGAATTTGAATTACTGTTTCCTGATGGAATCAAAGCAACAGGAAAAACCAGCGTAGGTCAAAACATCAATCACCTAAAAGTAGATTGCGAAAAAGGGTGGTACGAGATGAAGCCGATGCAACCGTATAATGGTGTGAAAGGAAGTAGAAGTGATGGAGTTCAGCTGAATGAATACATTGAAAATCAGCAAGCAAAGCAAATGGACGATGATGCCTTAGCGATCCTGAAAGACAAGCCAATTCTCGCAAATGCTTCACAGGGCCTTCAGGATATACGTGTCGTACAAGCAGTTATCAAAGCAGCCGAGACTGGAAGATCTGTGAAAATGTAAAATTGTCCTAAGATTCAGAAGAAGAAAACCCAAAAGTATTCCTCAAACTTCCTGGCATCTATCTGACTCATGGGTGATTACATTTGGTGTGGATGATATGGGGAGATTTCTGACTGAAAAAGCAAAATTAGATGACACTGAATTTCTTTCTATCCGTCATTTCATCGCTTATCGTAATGGAGCAATGTTGGCAACACTCTCCTAACAGAAACCTATTTCAAAACTCTGCTTCGTGGCTTTACTCCAAAACGATCAGCATACATTTTTGAAAAATAAGCTTGATGACTAAACCCAACCTCCATAGCTAGCTGCTTAACTAAAATATCGGGCGTTTTCATCAAGATATTATGAGCTTTTTGAAGTCTTATTTCTTTAATAAAATTGTTGGGGCTTAAACCTGTTTGACTTTTAACCTTTCTATAAAAGGAGCTTTTAGAGAGATGAAACTCTTCAGAAAGAACGTCTTGGTTAAGCTTTATATCATGTGATTTATTATAGACATACTCTTTGAGTTTTATAATAAAGTCATCCTTGTCATCTTCCACTTTAATGCCATTCTTTTTATTATATGTATTTCTGTCATTAGTATTTCTCAGGCAATTATTAATACGTACCAAAAGCTCTTGTTTCTCAAATGGTTTGGTGATGTAATCGTCTATGCCAAGTTTTAAAACATCTAATTTGGTGTCTGAATCAGTTTTAGCCGTAAGCATTATGACTGGAATTGTACTATTATCTACTTTCAGTTTTTCAATAAATTCATGCCCATTTAATTTTGGCATCATATAATCTGTGATCACAAAGTCAATGCGCTCTTGTTCAATAATTTCGAGCGCTTCCAATCCATTTGAGGCTTCCAAACAAGTATAATCGGGCAATATTGACACAAGATATTTTCTCATATCATAATTGTCCTCCGCTATAAGAAACTTGGGTGCTGACTCACCATCAATAGGTCGTTGAATATGTACGTTTTGCTCCTCAACAGGCACTAGGGCTATTTCCAAGGCAGCAGGTTGGGTTTTCTCTAAAGGTATCAGGATAGTAAAAGTGCTTCCTTTGCCCAATTCACTATCCAGTAAAAAATTACCCCGATGCAGTTCTATAATTTCTTTGCTGAAAGCTAAGCCAATCCCACTACCCCCAGATTTATTTATATCATTATTTACCTGATAAAAGCGATTAAAGACGGAATCTATATCCTTGGAGGCAATCCCTATACCTGTATCAGAAATTGCAATACAAAGAGATTGATTTTGCTGGGAAATAGTGATGCTCACTTCGCCAGTATCTGTATATTTCAAAGCATTGACAATGATATTATTGACAGCTTTTTCGAAAAACACAGTATCTATTTTGGCTATATAGTCTTCTGCATTTTTCATCATAATGAAGGCTATCCCTTTTTGCTTATATAAAGGTTCAAAACTCAAATACTGCTTATGTAGCAATTTCGAAATATTGACTGGCTGTAGCTGTAAATTGAAGTTGGAAGACTCCATCTTAGCCAAATCCAGCACATCGTCAACCATATTGGTAATGTTACGAATCTGCTTCTTTATTCCTTTCTGGATATCCACCACTTCAGGTGCTGTAATAGCAAGCCCTTCCAATTCTGAAATTTGCCCATTAATAATTGTCAGTGGTGTTCTTATTTCATGCGAAATATTCGTGAAAAATTGAGATTTAAACTCATCTAGCTTTTCTAGCTCTTTGGTTTTAGCTTTCAATATTTTTTCATTTCTGATATTGAGGTTTTTAAAATAACTCATTACTATGTACATGCTAAAAAATAGAAACGGTGGGTTCAGATTATTCAAAACTGAAAAGGGATAGTGCTTGAAATATAAGTTAGGCATGTAAAGTGCAAGCAAGCATATGATGAATATGGAAATAGTGCCCTTTTTATTATCTATGTATATCAACGAAATAGCAGGTGGTAATAACAGGTAGTACTCCATCATCTCTGCCACATATAAATAATTAGAATAGTAAAAGGTGACACCAATGAGGCTTACAATAAATAGAATGCTAGCGAAAAAAACCTTTTTATGATAGAGAAGTACCTGAACACAGACTACCAAAAACATCATGATTGGGTAGCTGACAAGAAGCAACTGATCTCCAAAGAAATCCTCGATAAAGGAAAGAATCGTGAATAAATGCCAGGTATTGCAGAAAATATGGAGCAACGTTATCTTCTTCAAGTCATTGTAGCTTGTACTTTCATCTGTACCTAAAGTGATGTAAGTGTAAAGTAAACTACGTGCCTTTTTTAACATGTCTTATATATAGCTGGTGAACTTTATCAAATGACAATCAAAATTAACACTTGTTTTGATTAAAAAATAGTATCACACTTAACGAAAAATGGTATTTTTTTACATTAAATACTTCATAAAAGTATCTTTTTTGAGGCTAATTGAATGTTGCTTGACACGGTTATGATAAAGATTGACCAGTTTGTGATCTTCCGCACGGCAATTGTAATATGATTAACACAAATAGAATTAATGGAAACTATGGGGCGTATCAACAAGTTCCTGCATTAGGAGAGTTCTAAATTTCTTCCTTTAAAACCAACTCTCTACAATCCCATAAATCCACCTAATCCGGCAAATTGACCCATTTGTGATACAGATTGACCAGTTTGTGATGTTTTTATTTTAAAGCTTTGCAGACTAAAAAATAAAAAAACTGTTACAATGAAACAAACGAAAACAATTACACTAATTTTTGTCTTACTCTTTTCCTATAACCTTACAAATGCTCAACTTGGTAGAGCTCTGCTTAAAAAATCGACCAAATCCAAGAAAGACTTAGAGCTAGATTGGACTGTGTTTGATCAAGACCCAGCAGTCACTTTTTATTCATTACTCGATGGCACGTCTGTTCATACAAATGGAATAGGAACTTTCAGCTATTACACTGGTACGTTCATTTCATATCTACAAGCAAATGGTGAAAAATTTAGTGCCATCTATGACGAAGAAAAATTCATGAAAAT
Source organism: Marinobacter alexandrii (assembly GCA_039984955.1). Classification (NCBI taxonomy): domain Bacteria; kingdom Pseudomonadati; phylum Pseudomonadota; class Gammaproteobacteria; order Pseudomonadales; family Marinobacteraceae; genus Marinobacter; species Marinobacter alexandrii. The sequence continues at coordinate 2,851,215 of JBDWTN010000007.1, read as the reverse complement.
TAAATTCTTCAAAGGGGATGAATATATCTCTACCCATACGATGAGTCTCGGGCAAGGAAGCTTAGGTGATAACAGAATACAAATGGTAGGTCCAAACTTCACGGGCAATGAAGATGCAGCCGTAAGTGTAGCTAAACATGGAGTAGGTACGTATCGAATGGAATTTTATGCGGGGACAAAAATGTATTACAATTTTGAATTTGAAGCGTATAAAGTTACAAATGACGATGCTTATGCTGAACTCAAAGAAATGTACTTAGTAAGAGGTCCTTGGAATGATTATGCCTATCTAAAGCATAACAGTTCTGGTAATATTGAATTCGGAATGTACCTGACGCATGAGGAGTTTAAGCCAAACCCAGATAACGAAAGAGATTTGACAAAATACATCTTTTGGTATCTTGATCTTTTTAAAGATGGCAAGTTAGTCGGAACAAGCTTTTCAGTAAAAAATGAAGAGAATGATACAGATAATACTCTTAGATCAACTCCTGAAAGAATGACGTGGCATAGAGCAAACCCTAAAAGAGGAGAGTGGAATGATTATACTTCGGGAATACGTCTTGTAGGTAAGTCAGATGGTGATAATAAGTACAATGCTCTATACGCACCTTTTAAAGGTCTAGAGGATGGAAACTATCAAGTAAAAGTTAAGTTGACTACTGAAGAAACACTGAGAACATATTCGTTTACGGTAGCCGGTGGCAATATTGTTTTGCCTGATTATCAAGACAGGGCTAAAAATACAGATCCAACTAAATTGGTTGAAGGGTGGAATAATTACATTTGGCTGAAACTAGAGAAATAGTCTTATGGGAGCATAATATATAGTATATATACTTTACTCAAACAGACATGTTTTAAGCATATCAATTATACTCCCCGACAATAAGTGTGTCGGGGATTTTTTTATAAAAAAATCAAAAATAAAGCCTGCCCAAACCACATGATTTCACCCAAGAAGTGGATGCGATTTCACATACATATTGATTCAAACATCATTGATCTTTTGGCGCTGTTTATAGGGCTAGATATGTAGATTCATTGAATTTGACCCATTTATGATACAGATTGACCCATTTGTGATAACCTGATTTTATTGTTTTGCATTCTCATATTAAACGTAAAAAAATGCTAACAAAAGTTCAAAAAACCATATGGTATTTAGCCATATTCACATGTATGATTATCGTAGCTTGCTCCGAAGATGAGCCCGAAGTACTCAGTGACGAAAAGGCCATAACTAGTTTCATATTTACCGCCGAAAGTAACGAAACACTAAGCGAAGATGTAACAGCCTCCATTGACGAAAACAACTTGATGATTACAGCGACTGTTCCTTTCGGAACGGACGTTACTGCATTAGAGCCAATTATAGAAGTCTCTGAATTAGCTTCGGTAAGTCGTACGGGTGCACAAGACTTTTCCAACCCTCTTTCCTATGTGGCAATAGCTGAGGACGGTAGCTCCGCTACCTATGTAGTCATTGTTAATATGGATGGAGAGGTTAGTGATGATAGAAGCAATGAAAAGGAAATTGTCAGTTTTATTTTTGCAGCAGCAGATAATGATGCCCTTATTGATGATGTGACAGCTACCATAGCTGAGACAGAAGCAGGTAACCTAATAACTGCCAATGTTCCTTTTGGAACCAATGTTACAGCATTAGTTCCTACGATTGAACTCTCTGCACTAGCAAGTGTAAACCCGACAGGTTCACAGGATTTTTCAGAACTTGCTTTCTATACAGTCACTGCAGAAAATCAAAGTACTCAAACATATATTGTTAGCATCTCAGTGGAGACGAACGAAGCACCCAGTACTTTCAATCTGATATCACCAAGACTGATTGCATCAGGCCAGCCTGTAAGACAACTCGAGTTTACCTGGGAAGAGTCTACAGATAGTGATGGGGATAATGTTACTTACAATTTCTACCTAGGGGAGGTAGGTAGCATAGAAGACTTGGATAATCTACCACTATATGCCGAAAATCTTACCGATACTAATTTTGTAGTGACGGAGCAATTACCCATTAGGACTTCCTATTACTGGAAGGTAGATGCCACAGATGGTAAGGAAGCAACACATAGCAATAATATTCATCTGGTTAGTACACAAGGCTTGACCTACGATCCAGAAACCGTGATGTCTATCCCACAGATGGAAAGAAATGGTCACACCTCTCTTGCTTATGACAATAAATTATGGGTGATTGGTGGATATACCGATAGCCCACAAAATGACGTATGGTACAGTGAAGATGGAATAACCTGGATTTTAGCTACCCCCGTTGCAGCTTTTACAGGAAGGCATCAACATACCTCTTTGGTATTTGATAATAAGATGTGGGTCATTGGAGGACTAGGCTTTTCTGAGTCAAATACAAGCGCTTCTAATCCTCTTAACGATGTATGGTACAGCGAGGATGGTTTCACTTGGACAGAAGCCACCGGTGAGGAATCATTTGGTGCTAGATATCGTCATACTTCTGTCGTATTTGATAATAAAATGTGGGTGATCGGAGGTGACATTGCTAGTTCTTCAGCAAATGATGTATGGTATAGCGAAGATGGAACAACATGGACAGAAGCTACAGAAGCTGCTGCTTTTAGCGCAAGAAGATCACACACATCCATTGTATTTGATAACAAAATGTGGGTCATGAATGGCGAAAATGGGAGCATTAACTTTTTCAGCGATGTATGGTATAGTGAAGAAGGCATAACCTGGACCGAAGCTACCAGTGACATGGGAGATGAATTAACTAGGACAACATCGGTAGTCTATGCTGATAAGATGTGGATAATTGCAGGAGCTACGAGCACAAGTGGTACTACATCTTCCACATATTTCAGTGATGATGGGGTTAACTGGTTTAGAGATGGAGGCCTTAGACCAGTTAAAAATCACACCTCAGTGGTCTTTGATGATAAAATATGGAGTATAGGTGGTAGAACCTTTTTTAACGATCCCGGTGTTTCTAAAGACGAAGTATTCAATTTTAGTCTTGACTAAAATGGGATAGCTAGACATCAAAAAGGCAAAATAGTTTGCGCTCAAAACCTCCTTAGATCATCAGATTGATGTTTCAGGGAGGTTTTTCTTTGCCATCTAGTATAGCTGCAAAATTTCAGAAAGCTTGCTAGATATCACAGCCTTGAACCTTTCAAAGCAATAGTTTGACATATCATGCAAGTTTTTTTTTAGAAAATAGAACCACAAGTCCTTGAATGGAGCTCTCTTTTTTGCTGTGAAATCAGCAAACCAATAAGAGGGTGTATCAAAGTCGAAAAATAGTCTTCTGTGAAGCAATACCAATTGGACTTACTGTGAGTTTAAGAGAGGTGGTGATATTTCTTTCGTGATAAGCGGATCTCATTTGAGACATCCTCTTACTTTTTCCCCTTGCGAAACTATGTCTATCCGAGAGGAAAGTCGCTCTAATTGTGTGTCCGGAATATCACAAACTGGTCAATCAACCGCACAAACAGGTCAATTTTGGTTTGAGCTGTAAAAAGCGAGAGCCACCCTCCCGGGTAGCTCTCATGCATTTCCTACCTTAGAAAATGCCGCCTTAGTTATCTTTAAACTATTTGGATATGTTGCTGTCCAGTCCTTAGTTTTTATGATTCACAATGATATTCTCAGCATATTCACCTTTATCAGTAGTTACTTTTACCAAATAGGTTCCGTTAGCTACTTGGGAGATATCCAGTTCATTGGTATGTCCTTCCATCACCAATATGCCATTCAGATTAAATAAATGTACTGTCTTGATGAGTTCTTTGCTCTTGACATGTAGGCTACTTGTAGCAGGATTAGGGTAAAAAACGATTGTTGAATTCACCTCTTCATCTACCCCCAAAACAGGATCATCTTCATCCAGGAGTGTGAGACTAACATTGGCTACTTCAGAGGTATTACCTGAATCATCACTTGCAGTAACACCTATGGTATATGTGTTATCCCCAGTCTCAAAATCATTCGCCGAGCCTGCCGAACCTGCATCAGTAAGAGTGAGGGTTCCTTCGGTATCTATAGCAAAGAAACCATCATCATTGCCGGTAGTTATGGAGAAACTTATGACTCCAATATTATCAGTGGCCGTGACGGTACCTATTTCAAAACCACTTACCTGATTTTCTTCATAGCTAAAGCCAGCAGCAGTTTGTACTACCGGTGGTTCCTCGTCAGCTCTGTCTTGTACTCCTATGGATACTGCTACTTCCGGGGAGGTATTTCCCGCTGCATCTGTAGCTGTAATCGTCAACGTATAGTTATTTTCCCCCGTTTCAAAGTCATTAGCGGCTCCAGCTTCTCCAACTTCAGTAAGTGTGAGATTTCCGCTATTATCTAAAGAAAAGAACCCTTCATCATTGCCAGCAGTAATAGAGAAACTTACAACCCCCACGTTATCGCTTGCCGAAACTATACCTATTGCAAAACCGCCTGCCTGATTTTCTTCATAAGTAAAGCTTTGATCTGCATCTATTATTGGAGCGGTATCTTCAATATCCTTAACTTCAATGGTAACAACGCCTTCTGTGGATCGGTTATCTACTGCATCATGCGCTACAATACCGAGTGTGAAACTATTTGCACCGGTCTCAAAATCATTTGCTGCTCCAGCTTCTCCAGCTGATGAGAGTGTGATTTCTCCTACTGCATCTATGACAAAGAACCCGTCATCATCGCCTGAAGCAATACTAAAGGATACTATCCCCACATTGTCAGTAGCCGATATGGATCCAATAACGTAGTTGACTGCTTGGTTTTCTGCATAGGTAAAACTCAATCCTGTTTCCACGACAGGGTTTTCCTCATCGTCCAAGTCTTGCAATTCCAAATCTATATCTACTTCTTCAGAAGTATTGCCTTCTGCATCGCTCGCTGTGATGGTCAAGGTAAAGTTATTGCTGCCTGTCTCAAAGTCGCTGCTCTCACCATCTGCTCCTGCACTGGTAAGGATGATTGCACCCGTATCGTCTACAGAGAAGAATCCGTCAGCATTGCCAGCAGTGATAGTATAGCTTACTATTTCCGCATTATCAGTTGCCACTATTGTACCAATCACAAAACCAGTTCGCCGATTTTCAGAATACATAAAAGTCTGATCTGCTTCTATCACCGGTGCTTCTGTGTCTTCTTGGACAATAAGAAATAATGTTTCGTATATAGAATTCCCATCTGCGTCACTCGCAATGAAATCCAAACCATATTCATTTGATTCAATCTCACTGTAAGAATTTGCAGGTCCAACTGCTCCAGCTTCGGTAAGGGTGATCTCGCCATTTACATCTATTTCAAAAAATCCTTCTTCGTTACCTTCTACAAATACCAAGCTAGTGATCCCAACATTATCTGAAACCGGTATCGTAACTATAACAGAGCCCGCTGGCTGGTTTTCTGTATAATAAAAGGATTCAAAAATAGGAACTACCGGTGGTGTCTCATCCACTCTGTCCAATACATCTATTGATACATCTGCCGATACAGCATTGCCAGCCGCATCTGCAACTTCAATGGTCAGGGTAAAGCTGTTTGCTCCTGTTTCAAAGTCGTTGGCCTCTCCTACTTCTCCTGCATCTGACAGAGTCAATGCGCCCGTATCATCCAGATCAAAGAACCCATCTTCATTGCCAGCAGTAATGGAAAAGCTGACGATTCCTACATTATCAGAAGCCTCAATGGTGCCAATCAAAAAATGATCGTCCTGATTTTCTTTGTATGAAAATGATTGACCTTCGGTGATTACTGGTACTGGCGTATTGTCAACCATATCATATACGCTGATCTTAGATGCACCTATAATAAACATTTTGGTTCCATCGGGAGAAAAAGTAATCCCTTCTGGGTCAGCTTCCTGATCTGCTACTGAAAAGTTGATGGCTACAGTAGCTGTGCTGATATCCCATGGAGTACTAAGTGTGTACTGATGAATGTTACTATCACCAAACGCCTGGCCAATAATTAACATTTGCGAACCATCAGGGGAGAAAGTAATCCCTGTTGACCCAAGTTCCTCTTCTCCTATGTAAAAGCTTTGATTCAGTGTAGCGGTACCTATATCGTATGCATCAGTCAATGCATATTGAAATACAGAGTCCATTCGAGCTCCTACAATGTACATGTGCAAGCCATCAGCAGAAAAGGCCAAGCCTTCAGGGTGCGTCTCTTCAGTAATCACCAAAAATTCTTGAACGAAATTGGCCGAGCCTGTCTGTACCTCGAATGGAGTGGTAAGCTCAAATTCATGTATGCCAGATCTACCTAACAAAAACATTCGCGTTCCATCAGGAGAAAGGGCGAGATCTCCAGGAGTTGATTCCCAGGGGCCTATCCCATTTCTTTTCTTGAAAGATGCTGTCTTAATGTCAAAAGCAGTAGTTAGCTCATATTGATTAATTTCTTCAGAAGAGCCTGATCCTTCCCCAATTACATACATATTAAGTCCGTCAGGAGAAAAAGAAATGCCTCTACTGCCAGTCTCCTCGCTACTTATGCTAAAGGGATTGCCTACTGTTTTTTCCAAAGAGACGGAGCTCAGATTAAAAGCATCTGATAGCGCATACTGATTAACAACATCACTTCCATTATCAATAATGTACATCCGTGATCCGTCAGGAGATAAACTCATCGTTGTTCTACTCCTATTTTCATTTAAAATAAGCGAATTAAACAATGAAGCTGTTGTTACATCAAACGCCACTGTGAGATCGTAGACAAATACTTCATCTTCAGAATCGTCCAACACAAACATTCGAAGACCATCATCAGAAAAACTCAATCCTTCGGGATCAGCCCCTTGTTGCAGTACTGAAAAGGAAGAAGAAAAAGAAGCAGTAGTCACATCAAATGCAGTGCTTAAATCATATTGCTGAACTGCATCGCTACCTGTTCCAATAATAAACATACGTAACCCATCCGCTGAAAATGAAATGCCAGTTGAATTATTTTCTTGTGTATTGATAAAAAAGAAACCTCCATGAGTCGCAGTAGTTAGATCATAGGCTGTAGTTAGGTCATATTGATCGACCTTATCCTCAAGTCTTGTTCCTACGATAAACATCCTCATTCCATCATCAGAAAACGCAATACCTCGTGGATTATTTTGCTGAGAATTTACCGAAAACAAGCCTAAGTAAGAGGCAGTGGTTACGTCAAAAGCGATGGTTAATTGATATCGAAGCACCTTACCCGTGAAATTTTCTGCCGCTGAAAGAAACATCAGCATGCCATCGTTGGAAAACGCGATTCCATTGGTAAAACTATCTTGGGTAATCGGAAAATCACCGATGAAACTTACGGAGGTGATCCCAAAAGGATCAGATAGATTATATTGCACCACTTGATCACCACCATCACCACTGATAAACATTTTATTACCATCATTTGAAAAGGCAAGACCACTTGGTGCACTATCTTCATTTTGTACAGAAACATTTCCCGCGTAGGAAGCGGTACTCAAATCAAAGGCACCCGTGAGGTTGTATTTGTGAACCTTATCTCCACCACTACCTGTAAAAAACAATTGTAGGCCGTCATCAGAAAAGGTAATGTCTGACGGACTACTATCTAAGTGCGCAATAGAAAATGCCGTGTCCACAGGCGTAACAAAAGAAGCCGTGGATAAAGAAAAGGGAGTAGAAAGACTATACTGGTCTATTTCATCGTCACTTGCTCCTATGACAAACATGAGCGTACCGTCATTGGAAAAAGTGAGTCCTTGAGGGGATCTTTCCTCCTCTATTGTAAATCTGGTAGTGGTGGAAGAAATTGTTATGTCAAAAGCAGTGGTAAGTTCATATGCTTGAATAAAACTTGTTGTAGCTCCAGGGGTAGTATTGACTCTTGATACAAACATGTGCAAACCGTCAGCAGAAAAGGCCAAGCCAGTAGGGTTCGGAGACACACTACGGGCAACTTCAAATGAGGAAGTGGTAATATCAAAAGGAACTGTGAGATTATATTGATGAATCTCACGTTCAATACCAGCTAAAATATGCATTTTCAAACCATCGTTGGAAAATGTAATGGACTCAGGCCGCTCTGATTTACCTCCTATGGAAAGCGGGTTGCCAGGGTCTGTTGTAAAAACTGGGGTAAAGACGGTAAGGTCTTGTGCATGCAATTGAGCGCTCAAACTCATGGCAAAAGCCAAGCACAAGGCTCCTCTTTTTAGTAACATACTAAATTGGTAAATGTGGTTTTTCATTGTGAAGAATTCAGTTAATAAAAATTTACAAGGCGATTGTTTTTTGTATGATGGTATGAATTCACCTGCAAAACAATACCATTCTACACGCACAAATCGGTCAATCTCTATCACAAACAGGTCAATTTGCCATTTCTGGAAGCTTACCTCAATGTTTTCGATCCTAGGCTCACTGAGTCCATAGTTTAAAAACTGATTAAAAGAGTCTAACAATCGTCCATGCAGACGTAATAAGAATTCATTAGAGAATGGAATTACATAAATCACCCGTAAGAATGAACTTGATTTCCTTCTATTTCACGATAATTGAACTCATGAATTTTAAATAACAAAACGTATGGATTTAGGACAGTTCTCAATAAGCCTTGACATAGAAAATATTCCTTATCAAGCGGATAGAGAATAAATAGCGTTATAATATCATTGTAATTATTTTCGCTCCGTGACTATTCTCTATTTCATCGATATACTTGGCACAATGGTTTTTGCCATTTCTGGTGCACTTGCGGGCCGAGACAAGAAGCTTGACTTTTTTGGTATAGCAGCAGTGGGTTTAATCACCGCAATCGGTGGAGGCACTGTCCGAGACGTACTTCTGGGAAGTACGCCTGTAGGTTGGATGGAAGACCTGATCTATTTAACCATGATTGGGTCTGGGATAATCATCTCATTGCTATTCGGAAAAGCAGTTCTAAAACTTCGGCGTACATTTTTCATGTTTGATACTGTCGGAATTGCAGTCTTTACAGTTTTAGGATTGCAAAAAGCACTAAATCTTGGAGTCCATCCAGTCATTGCTATCATGATGGGTATGGTGTCAGCCGTATTTGGAGGAGTTCTTCGAGACATTGTTTGTAATGAAATACCCTTGATTTTCAGGAAAGAGATTTACGCATTGACGTGTCTTTGTGGAGGCATTTTATACGTCATTCTTGATCGCTTATCAGTAGAGCAAATTATCAATACAATTATTACAGTTTCTTTTATTATGATCTTTCGTGTTATGGCAGTCAAATTCAAATGGAAATTGCCTGACATTTCATAGTTGCATCATTTTAACTTGTTTGCAACTACCTACCTAGAACATGAATCAATACTTAAGTAGCAAATACATTTTATTTGCAAGTGTGCAGTAAAATCTGAATTATGTTTCAAAGTCGATTTTTTCTTCAGCCAATACTCATCCCCAAATACTCAAAAAAAGAGGTTGCGATCACACTTTTAATCGCCCTATCAAGTGTTTATTTTATTTTCGTTTTTCTAGAGCCATTCAATTTCGAGATAGGTGACAACAACAAATACCTTGTCTTTCTTCCATTTGTATTAACCTATTTCCTCGTTCTTTTTGTTAGTGGTGCCTTTATTATTCCTTTTGCAATCAAAGTAATCGGTCTGAAAAAATACTTCTTCCATCACTTACTAGTAGGGTATTTTTTTCAAATCTTTTTGATTGCTCTTGCTCATCATGTACTACAAAACTACCTAAATAGTCATGCACTATTTAACGGTGAAGAATTCTTGTCAATATTATCTAACGCCATATTTATTGGCGTTATCCCAACATTGATAACAGCTCTTATATACTACAACAAAGCACTACTAAAGCAGACTAGAGAAAATTTGATTGAATCAAATATCAAAATAAAAAAGGTAGATCAGAATGGGTATACTACCATCCAATCCACCAATGAAAAAAACATCTTTCGTTGTAAATCTTCGACCATCATCTATTTGAAATCTGAGGATAATTATGTGAACATTTTCTACCAAACTGATGAGGGTGAAGACTTCAAAAATGAGTTGATCAGAAATACAATGAAGCAGATTGAGCCACAACTCCCTATCCCATTTTTACGTGTGCACCGATCATATATAGTCAACTTAAATCATATCTATAAAATAGAAGGAAACTCGCAGGGAATGCTGTTACGTATTACAAACAGTGAAACCACAATTCCTGTCTCACGGAATTATATTCAAACCCTTAAAAATTCTTTAGACTCAATTTAAGGTAATGCTCTTGTGGTGAATTACTTTATCTAGCTGCATTTTACCACCATAATCTTCCTTACACCACATTTCTTTTGCACTCGCCACAATGATTTCATTTACTATGATAAACTCTTCATTTTCGGGTTAAAAGTGAAGAATGAATATGATTAGTAATCGGTTTTTATGGTTTCTATTGATACTACAAACAACCCTAGCACAGAGTCAATCTTTTGAAGTAAAAAGTGGGTTTATCTCTTTAGAAAGTGGCATAAAGCTTTATCATGATTTGTATCTACCAATGGGACAAAAGAAAATCCCTACGATCCTCATACGTACTCCGTATGGAAAAGGCGGATCAAAGATATTTGCTTCTCATTTTGCTAAGAACGGATTCTCTGTCGTTGTTCAAGACGTCAGAGGTATGGGTGACTCGGAAGGAGAGTTTACTTCCTTCAATAATGAAAAAAGCGATGGAATAGCCACATTAGCTTGGATAAATAAACAGCCTTGGTGCAACGGAGACATTGGCATGTGGGGATCTTCATATTTGGCTTATTCAGCTCTAATTCAAGCAGACTCCTCTAACCCATCTCTTAAAAGTGTATTTAGTCTTTCTGGATGGATCAATGGGGCTAAAATAATGTCTCCCGGTGGAGCATTCCATCAAATGTTGGCAATACCATGGCTACTACTCATTGGTAACACTACCAAGCTATCAGAACAAGGGGCTGATCTGAATGAGATGTTTGCACATCTTCCATTAAAAGATGCCGTACCTCAAGGAGGTTTAGATAGTACGCCTGATGTTTCCTTTGATTATCGATCAGTCAGCATTCCCATCTTTCATATGAATGGTTGGTATGATTTCACATTACAGGCCAACATAGATGCTTTTAAAAAGATTAGTCAGTCTTCCTCCAACGACAATCAGTACATGATGTTAGGCCCTTGGTATCACAATCAAATTTATGATCAGAATAACATGGTAGGTGAATACCAGATTCCTGAAATAGGAAGAATGGAGATCAATCAATTTCTTGAACTTGCGACGGATTGGTTTCAGTATACGCTGAACGGGAAATCTTTCGATTATATGATCGATGATCGAATAAATTATTACGTAATGTTTCATGATGAATGGCAAACCACTAATACCTGGCCACCGAAAAATAAACCAAGAACTTTCTTCCTCAATAAAGAAAATCAGCTTACAAGTAAAAAAGCTTCAAAAGAAATAACCGCTAATAATTATTTATTCGATCCAAATAATCCAACTCCTACATGGGGAGGGGCTAATTTTTATGCCCTTGAGGGAAATATTGGAATTTTAGATCAAAAGCAAATTGAAGAAAGAAAAGATGTAGTCTCTTTTACTTCACCAGCATTTTCCAAGTCGGAATTAATAGCAGGAACGATAAGCGTGGAACTTTACATTTCTACTGAAGGTAGGGGCACAGATTTCACAGCTAAACTTACATTAGTAGATAAGGAAGGTGTTTCAAAAAATCTTACTGATGATATCATACGATTGTTACCTGATAGCCTAAAAGGCAAGATAGAAAAAGTAAATTTTGAGCTTCCTGATATTGCATTTAAAGTTTTTCAAGGAGAAAAAGTGAGGCTACAGATAAGTAGTAGTAATTACCCAAAATTCAACAGAAACCCAAATTCCGGCATTGATCCCCTTAAAGCGGAAAAACTTATGCCAGTGCAACAATCAATTATCTACTCTAAAAAATTTCCTTCAAAAATCACCTTACCAATTATCAAAGAATAATCATGAAAAAACAGGCAATCATATTCATTAGCGTGATTTATTCAATCCTTTTTGCAAACCTTGGTATAGCGCAAAACTCATTATTTGATGATGCAGGAGAGTATCTCATGCAAGAGAAAAATGACAAGGCACTTCAACTGTTATCTGATAGTGCAGCGAACTATGAAAGTAATCCAGGTTATTTTGAATTATTAGGAAAAGCTCATTACAACTTAGAAAGCTTTGATCAAGCAATTGAAGCCTTCATAAAATGCATTGAACTTGATAACAGCAATGCAGATTGTCACTATTTGCTTGGTAGCGTATTATTAGATAAGCTTCAGATCACTGAGAGCCTTTTTCAGAAAGGATCTATTGCAAGTAAAGCCAAAGCTTCTCTTTTAAGATCAATTGAACTACAACCATCTCACATTGAGGCACGAGAAAAACTAGCAAATTATTACTTAAATGCCCCGTTAATCGCAGGCGGAAGTAATACTAAGGCGCAAGAACAAGCAACCGAAATTATGAAGTATAATGAAATTAAGGGAAGAACTTTGATGGCAACTATTCATGTAAATAGACAAGCATATGATGAAGCAGAAAGAGAGTACATAGCAATTCTAAAAAAAGATAGTTCCAACACCAATACAATGTATAACCTTGGTAATTTCTACGTTGACCGAAAGCGATACGACGAGGCTTTTGAAATTGCCTCAAACATGATCGAAAGCTTTCCAGACGTTCTATTGGGGTACTACTTTTATGGCAGATTAGCTTCAATTACAAAAAATAATGTAGCCAAGGGTAAAAAATGTATGATGAAATTTATTGACGAGAGTCCTGAAAAAAGCACTCCAGCAAAACATTGGGCATACTATAGACTAGCGCTGCTAAAAAAGAAAATGGGCGAAGATTATAAACAAGATGCCGCGAAAGCTCTAGAATTATATCCTGATTTCAAACAAGCTAAAGCTCTATTGAATGAATAAAAGTGAAAAGAATAGGATAAACTTTCTCAAATAAGATAATATGTAGTCTTTCCTCCCTCAATCTCATAGCGGTGAAATTCGAATGGAAATTCGCTTATATTTCCTAAATTCCCCATTCAACCTTTCATCAATAAATTCTATGAAAAAGCTAATCCTAGCTCTTGTTGGATCACTATTTTTATTCACCTCTTGCCAAAAAACAAAAGAAACGCAAGTATCTAAAGATGCCCGTTTTTTGGATTATATCTCAGGATTCACAACGGGAATCATCTCTAAAAAAGATAACATCACCATTCAGTTTGCCAATGATGTTGTTTTCCCTCAGCAGGTATCAGAAAGTTGGGTTTCTTTATCTCCATCTGTGAAAGGAGAACTCGTTCGCTCTGGGCAGTCACTCATATTTAGTCCAATAGATCCATTGAAATCAGGCCAGGAGTATGCCATTAAATTGAAATTAGCTTCTATGATAGAAGTATCTGACGAACTAAAAGAGTTTGTATTTGCCGTACAGACCATACCAATGGACTATGAAATCAACCTTGATGGTCTTCGAACCTCAGACATTGAAAACCCGAAAGTATTGGAACTAAACGGTGAATTGAATACAGCTGACTTTGTGGATAATGAGGAGGTAGAGAAAATGCTCAACGCCGGAGGTAAAGAAGTCGAATGGGTTCATCGAACCAATACTTCACACCAATTTACCGTCAAGAACATCGAGCGAACAGATGCTGGATATGATTTAAAAGTAGCTGTTTCAGGTGATGCTATTGGCGTGAAGAAAGAGGATGAAAAAACACTCATTGTTCCTTCTACGAAAGACTTTTCTCTGACTTCCGCTAACGTTCAAAAAACGGGTACTCCCTATGTTTCTCTGCTTTTTTCAGATCCGCTTCAGTCAAATCAGGATTTGAAAGGATTAATCACTATTGATGGTGAATCCAATCCGAAATTTGTAATCGACGGCAATCAAGTACAGGTCTACCTAACACGGATGTTAGCCGGAAGCAGACCGATCCAAATAGAGAGCGGGATCAAGAATGTATTTGGACATCCGCTCAAAGAAAAACTCAATCGTTACCTCGCATTTGATCCTGAAAATCCCCAGATAAGACTCATTGGAAAAGGTAGTATTCTGCCTTCCACAGATGGATTAGTTCTTCCATTTGAAGCAATTAACCTAAAAAGCATTCGTGTAAATGTCATTCAGATATTTGAGCAGAATATTCCACAATTTCTTCAAGCAAACTCGCTAAATGGAGACGATCAGATGATTAGAACTGGAAGGAGCGTCATGGTTAAATCAATTGACCTATCAGCGCATTCCAACGACCTATCCAATTGGAATAGGTTTACACTTGACTTAGCCACACTTTTTGAGACAGAAAAGGGAGCCATCTATCAGGTAAGGTTAGGATTCCGCCCGGAAGATTCGGTATTTCCATGTCAAGAAATTCCAACTGGTGAAGCTCAATCAAGCAAGAATGATTCATGGAGCATTTTTGATGGAGATGGTTTTGATACCTATTACTCCAATTACTATTATCCAAGAGGCTACCGATGGGATGAGCGAGATAATCCATGCCACATTTCTTACTACAACAGTGACCGCTTTGTAACTAGAAACCTGATCGCATCAGATATAGGGTTAATCACAAAGATTGGAGGTGACAATTCATTGAATGTTTACACCACCAATATGATATCAGCAGCACCTGTAGAGGCTTCAGTAAAGGTGCTTGATTTTCAACTTCAGGTATTAGATGAAGCAAAAACCAACACCAATGGAATGGTCACTTTCAATCCTGTGAGAAGACCGTTTCTAGTAATTGCAGAAGCCAATGGACAAAAGTCTTACCTAAAGCTCGATGATGGTTCTTCGCTTACTATGAGCAACTTTGATGTTTCTGGAAACAGAGTTAGAAATGGAGTCAAAGGCTTCATATACGGTGAACGAGGTGTTTGGAGACCTGGAAATGATATATTTCTTTCATTTATGCTAGAAGATATTGATGATCGTGTACCTGCAGATCAACCAGTTATCTTTGAGTTGCGTGATCCTCAAGGAAATCTAAAAGATCGCCAGATAGCTAATTCTAGTGTAGAAAATCTTTATTCATTTACTACTAAAACAGACCCAACAGATGTGACCGGAAACTGGAATGCATCTATCAAAGTAGGAAATGCTTCATTTAGTAAGCAAGTGAAAGTAGAGACCATCAAACCCAACAGACTTAAAATAAATCTTGATTTCGAAAATGATAAAATAGCATTCAATAAACGCACACTTTCGCCAGAAATGTCTGTAAACTGGCTAACTGGAATTAAAGGAAACAACCTTAAAGTCGAAACTTCAGTCAGCTTCCGTCCAATCAATACGACATTTGACGGTCTGGCCAACTTTGAATTTGATGATCCAGTAAAAAATGTAATCAATGAAAAAAGTGTAGCATTCACGGGGCGAACAGATGCAGTAGGAAACACGACATTTAACTACACGCTTCCAATTCAAAAAGAGGCTGGCGGTGCAGTAAGAGCAACTTTTGAGACCAAAGCCTTTGAGCCAGGAGGAGATTTCAGTATCAACACACAATCACTCACCTACTACCCTTTTGTCTCCTTTGTAGGACTTCAATTGCCAGAAGGAGATAATTGGGGATGGTTGGCAAGAGATGCTAACCATAAAGTAAACATTGCTTCTGTAGACAGTGAAGGAAACCCCACTTCTTCAGGAAGGGTGAAAATGAAAATCTACGAAGTAAACTGGCGCTGGTGGTGGGATGAATCAGAAGACTATTCAGTGAACTATATCCGCAGTTCCAACAGAAACTTAGTTGCAGAAAAATGGATAGATATCAATAATGGTCGTGGAGTCGGAACATTTAAGATTGATGATTGGGGACGATATATGATGGTTATTGAGGACCCAATATCTGGACATAGTTCTGGGGACTATTTTTATATGAGTTGGAGCGGTAGCGAACAAGGTGAGCTTGGAGCAACTTTCATGTCCATAACCACCAATAAAAATGAATTTGAAGTAGGTGAAGAAATAGAACTTACCATACCTGGCACTTCTGGGGCGCAAGCGCTGGTAAGTATCGAAAATGGAAGCAAAGTGGTGGACCACTTCTGGACCAAGACTGCTGATGGTAATACCACCATAAAAGTGAAAGCCACGCCTGAGATGGCGCCTAATATTTACGCCCATATCACACTTTTGCAGCCCCATGCACAAACTAAGAATGACCTTCCGATTAGACTCTACGGCATAGCTCCTATTAAGGTCGTTGATAAAGAAACCATCCTCGAACCACAACTTGTCATGAGTGATGAGCTAGCTCCAGGTGAGGAAGTTACAATCAAGGTTTCAGAGAAGAATGGCAAACCGATGGCTTACACCATAGCAGTTGTCGATGAAGGCTTGTTGGACATTACGAACTTTAAAACACCCAATGCCTGGAACCATTTCTATAGCAGAGAAGCCATAGGAGTCAAAACCTGGGATCTCTATGATCAAGTGATCGGTGCTTATGGAGGGCGATTAGAAAAAGTGCTTACTGTAGGGGGAGATGGTGAGGCAGAAGCCGGAGATAAGGACAGCAAAAAACCTGATGAGCGATTCAAACCTGTAGTCCAATTTATGGGACCCTTTTTCACAACAGGTAAAGCCCAATCACACACATTCACTATGCCTCAATATATTGGCTCAGTTAAAACAATGGTGGTAGCTGGCATAGATGGAGCATACGGAAAAGCTGATAAAGCTACTCCTGTCATTAAACCATTGATGGTATTGGGTACACTTCCAAGAGTCACCGGTCCAGGAGAGAAGATCAAATTGCCTGTCAATGTATTTCGCTATAAAGAGAGTATCAAAAATGCGACCGTAACCATAGAAACGGATGGACTATTATCCGTAAATGGTGAAAAATCTGCTAAGGTAGACTTGTCTTCCTCAGAAAATGTAGTGCAGTACTTTGACTTAGAAGTAGCTAAAATGTTGGGAAGCGGCAAAGTAAAAATAACGGCTAAGTCAGGTAATGAAGTGGCTACTCACGAGATCTATTTGGAAAGCCGAGCTCCTAATACCGAGCAAACTCAAGTACAACTTTTCACACTTGAAAAAGGAAAGACATACGATGCTGAATTGGCCACTTTTGGTATGCAAGGAACTAATACCGCAACACTGGAAATTGCTACAGTTCCATCGATGAATTTGGAAAAGCGATTGAAGTACCTCATCCGTTATCCTCATGGATGTATTGAGCAAACAGTTTCCTCTGTCTTTCCTCAATTGTTCCTCGATGACATCACCGAATTGACTACAACGCAAAAAGTGAAGGTAGAAGAAAATGTAAAGGCTGCCATTGAGCGACTTAAAAAGTTCCAAGCCATCGAAGGAGGTTTGGCCTATTGGCCTGGACAGAGTGATGTAAACGACTGGGGAACCAACTATGGGTATCATTTCCTGTTGGAAGCAGAAGCGAAAGGATACTTTGTTCCAAAAGAACTCATCAGCAGCATTAAAAAATATCAGACTCGACGAGCAAAGAACTGGAGTAAAGGAGATTCCAGATATAGTGATGATCTTATTCAAGCATATCGCTTGTTTACTCTTGCGCTTGGGGGAAATGCATCCTTAAGCAGCATGAATCGAATGCTAAATACTTCAGACCTCAAGAGTCAGGCACTATGGAAACTTGGAGCAGCGTATAGCTTGATAGGCAAGAAGCAAATTGCTTTGAACCTTCTAAACAAAGCTGGTACTCAACCTTCACGATATAATTATTGGTATTCCTATGGATCTGAGACAAGGGATAAAGCTCTTCTTTTAGAAAGTTATACATACATGGATAAGAAAGAAGAGGGCTTCAAATTACTGAGGGAACTAGCAAATAGTTTAGCCAGCAAAAGCTGGTATAGCACACAAACTACTGCTTATACCTTACTGGCAATTAGCAAATACCTCGGACAAATGGCTGCCTCTGATCTGAAAGCGAAAGTGACTTATGCTGGTGATTCAGAAAGCTGGAAAAGCGAATTACCGATTCTTCGATCTTCAATTAACGCTGAGTCTAAGAGTAAAAAGCTATCCATTGCCAATAATAGTGATGGCACGCTCTTCATTACACTGACCACAACAGGCACTCCTTATCCAGGGGATGAACCTGCCAATAGCTCAGGGTTGCGCATGAACATCAACTACTTTAACCAACGTGGAGAAAGCGTTGATGTAGCGGATATCAAACAAGGACAAACATTCACAGCTGAAGTGAAAATCACGAATGAGTCAAGCTCTACAGTAAGAGACTTAGCCCTTGCGCAGATTTTCCCGTCTGGCTGGGAGATTAATAATGATCGCTTGAATGACACTGACTCATTCAGCAACTCCAGCTTTGATTATCAGGATATTCGAGACGACAGGATTTACACGTATTTCTTTTTGAAAAGAGGAGAAGCAAAAACATTCAAAGTAAATCTTACAGCTACTTACGGAGGAGAATTTTATTTGCCTGGCGCATACTGTGAAGCCATGTATGATGCCAGCATCAATGCAAAAGGCAAGGGTGAGTGGATTATGGTGGAGTAGCTCACTTGCCGGATTTATTCCGGCACCTTCTATTTATCGAAAGCTGATCTTCACAAGATCATTGAATATCTTGGCATAAAGTGAGGACTTACAATTCTACTCTATGGAGAGTTTCCGATAACGGAATATTCATCTCATCAATAATAGAATCTTTATTCTCTGGAATGGAACATAAAAATTCCGTTTCCTGCATGCATTTATCCACTCTTTCAAAGACACGATTTCTTTATTCTGGATTTCTATATTCTCACTCCTTACTACTTTTACTTTTCAACCCAAGAAACCTCACAATGAAATGAGTATGATTGTAGCTGGTCTAAATAAATGACCGTCATTATCATACGAATTCCATGTGGCCCTTGAAATAAATTTACACACATGAAAAAATTACTTTATCTAATGATCGCTGGAGTTCTTTTCAGCTGTCAGACACAATCAGAAAATAACGAAATGCAGCTAGAAAATCCATTCTATCAGGAATGGGATACCCCCTATGGTGTACCTCCATTTGATCAAATCAAAGATGAACACTACATGCAGGCTTTTGAAGATGGCATGGCCGAGCAAATCAAGGAAGTAGAAACCATCGCGAATAATGAAGGAGCCCCAACTTTTGAAAACACGATCGAGGCGTTTGAGAAGTCAGGAGATTTGCTGAATAAAGTAAGTAATGTATTCTTCAATCTAACTTCTGCGAATACCAATGACTCACTTCAAGGGATCTCAAGAGAGATTAGCCCCAAACTATCCGCGCATGGAGACAATATTTTTCTTAATGCAAGCTTCTATGGGAAAGTAAGGACACTTTACGACCAACGTTCAGAATTAAATCTAACCGTGGAACAAAACAAATTATTGGAGAATTATCATACCCGTTTTGTTCGAGCAGGGGCGGCTTTGAATGATGAACAGAAGACAAAGATGAGAGAGCTTAATTCACAGCTTTCCTCGCTCTCTGTTTCATTTGGAGAAAACGTACTGGCAGAGACTAACAAATTTGAGATGGTACTAACAGCCGATGATCTGGATGGTCTTCCTGAAAGTGTCATCAATGCTGGGGCTGATGCTGCCAAAGAGAGAGGCTATGATAGTACCAAATATGTCTTCACTACGCATCGTCCAAGCCTTTATCCTTTCATTACGTATTCAACTCGAAGGGATCTCAGAGAACAACTGAAGAAAGGATACATCAATAGAGGTGATAATGATGATGAAAATGACAACAAAGCACTCTCAGTCCAATTAGCAAACGTGAGACTTGAGAAAGCAAAGCTTTTAGGATATGCTACCTGGGCTGATTATGTACTGACACAAAGAATGCTCGATAATCCAGATAAGGTTTACAACCTGTTGGATAAAGTATGGCCAGCAGCAATTCAGGCTGCCAAGAACGAAAGAGATATGATGAAAACAATGGCTGTAAAAGAAGGAAACGACATTAACATCATGCCTTGGGACTGGTGGCATTATGCTGAGAAAATCAAAATGAGCAAATACAATCTGGATGAAAATGAAATTCGCCCCTATTTGAAAGTGGATAATGTTATCAATGGCACTTTCACGCTTGCCAACAAATTGTTTGGAATGACCTTTGAAGAGCAAACCAATATTCCTAAATACCATGAAGATGTTCGTACCTATACCGTAAAAAATGAAAAAGGTGAATTGATTGGCATCTACTTATCAGATTGGTTTTATCGGACCAGCAAAAGAGGGGGTGCCTGGATGAACACTTACAGAAGTCAAAGTAACATGAATGGGAATAAAGTTATCCCTATTGTTACTAATGTTGGAAATTTTACTAAACCAACAGGAGATACACCCTCGCTTCTTTCGCAAGACGAAGCATCCACCTTGTTTCATGAGTTTGGGCATGCATTACATGGACTACTTTCAGAATGTACATACCCTTCTATTTCAGGAACAGCTACACCTAGAGATTTCGTGGAATTCCCTTCTCAAGTAATGGAAAATTGGGTTTTCGAACCTGAAATGCTTGCTCTTTATGCTTTCCACTACGAAACTGGAGAAGTGATGCCTACAGAGTTAGTAAACAAAATCAAAAATGCTGGACAGTTCAATCAAGGATTTGGAACAGTAGAATACATGGCTGCCTCCTATTTGGATATGGCTTATCATTCAGTCACCGAGCCTATCACGATGAATGCAGATGATTTTGAAAAAGCTGCGATGGATAAAATCGGGATGATTGATGCCATTGTTCCTCGATACAGAACAGGCTATTTCCAACACGCATTCTCAAGTCCTGAGGGCTATTCTGCAGGATACTATAGCTACCTAAACTCAGAGGTAATGGATGCAGATGCTTTCGGCGCTTTCAAGGAGAATGGTCTTTTTGATAAAGAAACAGCTAACGCTTATCGTGAGCATATCCTATCAAAAGGCGGCACAAGAGATGCCATGGAAATGTATGTGAATTTCCGAGGCAGAGAACCAAAATTTGAGGCAATCCTTGAAAGGAGAGGCTTTAATTAGGAGAGCAGCAACGTCATTCCTGACGAAGTGAAACGAAATTCAGGAATCTTTATCTTAGAGATTCCTGAATCACTTCCTCGCTTTGCCGGACTGACAGATTCTGCAAATTTTCTTCGCATTTGTCTTCTCGACGAAGGAGAGATATTTACCTCCAATGAAAAATCACAACTACTTTGCGTATATAACTACTAACCCAGCTCGATCTGTTGTCGATGTTGGAATGACTAATGATCTCACTTCTAGGCTAATTCAGCACTATGAAAATCGAGGAAATCCAAGAACATGGGCAGGAAAGTACTATTGCTATAACCTAGTTTGGTGGGAGCGTCATTCATTTGTTAATCATGCCTTTGAAAGAGAGAAGGAAATAAAAAAATGGAGAAGAGAAAAGAAAAATAAACTAATAGAATCCATGAATCCCAATTGGGAATTCTTAAATGATAAAATTGGCGCATGGGATAGTTTAAAGTTTCCACCAAAAAACTAGTCTAGATTTCTCCTGCGTCGAAATGACAATAAAGTAGATTAGATTCCTTACTTTATCTTGACTTTTTCCTATGAAAGAGAGACTCCTATGAAGAAAAATATTGGCATACATCCATCACTCTCTATGCATGTGAAAACTGTGTGAGGAAGTTCTTCGTATTTGTCATCTCGACGCAGGAGAGATATTTAATTAAAATGGGAAATTGAAAGTTTTTCCTTCGCCTAAATAACATGAAGGTAGAATAATTTAACCAGCTTGTCATCTCGACTGAAAGGAGAGATATTTACTTCCAATGACATTGTTTTTAAAGTCAAAACGTACGCAACTTTTGCTATCAATTTCGATAGCTATTATCACCTTCTTCCTCTACCCCCTATCAGAACAAACTTATTCTTACTCCACCGTTTTAAACGACCGAAATGGAGATCTCCTGGGGGCATCCATCGCAGCAGATGGTCAATGGCGTTTCCCAGAGCCCGATTCTGTACCCAACAAAATCTCCACATGCATTCGATACTTTGAAGACCGCCATTTTTACAAACATCCCGGTGTAAATCCGCTGGCTATAGGTAGAGCAACTATCCAAAACATCAAGGCAGGAAAGGTTGTAAGTGGAGCTAGCACATTGACCATGCAGATCGCAAGGATGATGAGAGGGGAAAACAGAACTGTCTGGCAAAAACTCATTGAAATAGGGATAGCGATTAAGCTTGAATTGAAATACTCAAAAAAAGAGCTTGTCACCAAATACCTTTCTATGGCTCCATTTGGTGGAAATGTAGTAGGGATAGAAGCTGCCAGTTGGAGATACTTCAATAGACCTCCACACCTGCTTAGTTGGGGCGAGGCTGCTTCTCTAGCTGTGCTACCTAACAATCCAGGTGCAATCTTCCCAGGCAGGTCAAATCTACAATATTTGAACAAACGAAATCGACTGCTCAAAATTTTATTCGATCATGAAGTACTGGATCAAACCACATATGAATTGAGTGTCCTTGAAGAATTACCTGATAAGCCATATCCCATTCCTCAAAAAGCACCTCATTTGCTTACCACCATTCAAGAAACTAATCCGGAATCTATTGTACAATCAACACTTGATCCTTTCTGGCAATCCAGAACAACGCAAATTCTTGAACGGCATCATGTACAGCAAATGGGAAACGGAGTAGAAAACCTTTCAGCAATGGTTATCGATTTACATACGGCCAAATCGCTCGCCTATGTAGGAAATACTTCAGATCAAAAAGCCGAAGGGTATCAAGTTGATATTATTCAAAAACCAAGAAGTCCGGGAAGTAGTCTAAAGCCAATCTTATATGCTCAGGCTCTTTCCAAAGGAGAGATTCTACCAGAAACATTGCTACCTGACGTACCTACTTTTTTCGGAGGATTTAGTCCGAAGAATTTTTCAGGAGGATACGAAGGTGCCATTCCTGCAAGTCAGGCGCTTGTAAAATCACTCAATATTCCATTCACCTATTTATTAAGAGATCATTCGTATGA
Source organism: Marinobacter alexandrii (assembly GCA_039984955.1). Taxonomy (NCBI): domain Bacteria; kingdom Pseudomonadati; phylum Pseudomonadota; class Gammaproteobacteria; order Pseudomonadales; family Marinobacteraceae; genus Marinobacter; species Marinobacter alexandrii. The sequence continues at coordinate 2,828,175 of JBDWTN010000007.1, read as the reverse complement.
ACAATTTCATCTGGATCTCAGACGGATGGGCATTTCAACATTAGATCAAGCTCCTGGCCATTATGGCCTGTCCATGATTCTAGGAGGAGCAGATGTGAAAATGTGGGACTTAGCGAATGCCTATGTGAAAATGTACCAATCCTTAATTGACACTGAAATAAAAAACATTTCATATACCAATTCATTAACGTCAGCTCAAAATATAGACATAGATCCTGGTGCCATTTGGCATACTTTTGATGCTATGACCGAGCTTTCGCGTCCTAATGGAGAAGAAGAATGGCAATCATTCTCATCCTCTCAATTAATCTCATGGAAGACGGGTACCAGTTATGGCTTCAGAGACGCATGGGCTATTGGATTGAATGGCACAGTATTGGTGGCCGTATGGATTGGAAATGCCGATGGAGAAGGAAGAGCTGGACTCACAGGCATCAACGCAGCTGCTCCTCTCCTATTGGAGATCATGCGCCTTTCAGATGATGATAGAAACTGGCTGGAAAAACTAAAACCTAACATGCCTCAGATGAAGGTTTGCTCAACATCTGGCATGCTTGCCAAGCAAATATGTCCATCAGAACAAAAAGCGGTACCAAGTAATGCAGAGAACAGTGGTCTATGCACTTATCACCAAGAGTTTCAAATGGATAAAAGTCTGGAATATCAAATAAACAGTTCTTGCTATTCATTAGCAGAATCAAGCTCTCAAACGCATTTTGTCTTACCTCCATCAATGGGATATTACTACTCTAAAATCCATCCAGACTATAGTGGAGTTCCTCAGTTCTTCCCTTCTTGTAAGGCTGGATCTAGCAATCCAATTGAAATCATCTACCCTAATGCAAACAGCAAAGTTTTTATACCTATCACGCTTGATGGTGAGAAAAGCAGGATCGTTCTGGAAGCCTCTCATCAAAACAAAGAATCCACACTTTTTTGGAGCATCGGAGATGACTTTTATGGGAAAACGAATGAGGACCATCAACTAGAAGTATTTCTTCCCAAAGGGACACATTTCCTTAGGTTAACCGACGGAAAAGGAAATGAAAGAAGGCTGACATTTGAAGTCATTAGCAGTTCCTAAAGATTACCGCTTACATAAAAGCAAATCCAATTTGCTGCTTTGGTAGTTAAGTTGCCGACAAAATTTAACCCCAATGGTATGAGAAAAATACTTACACTAATGTTAGCTGTACTTTTCGTGGGATTCTCCACGGATATACAGGCTCAAAAAAAGAAGAAAAAGAAAGGTGATGATACTGAACAAGCTGCACCTAAAAAGAAGAAAAATGGATTAAAAAAATATGCTGAAATAATTACAGACGAAGCGATTTCCGATGAAGGTTTGATCACTTCTCATCAAGTTGGAGATGATTTCTACTTTGAAATTCCAGCTGATTTACTTGAAAAAGAAATCCTCATTGTTTCAAGAATTGCTGGTCATGTAAAAGGACTGAATTTCGGAGGAGCAGGTATGAAATCCCGACCTCAGCAAGTAATTAGATTTCAGAAAATGGGCGGCAAAATCCTAATGAGATCTGTCTCTTACAACAATATCGCCAATGAGGATGAGCCTATCTATACTTCTGTAAAGAATAACAACTTCGAGCCAATCGTCGAGTCATTCTCATTGGAAACAATGAAAGATGATTCCTCCGCTTATGTAATCAAAGTTTCAGACTTCTTCTCGAGTGATATCCCGATGATCGGTGGCCTACGAGATGCTGAAAGAAAGCGTTTTAAAATCAAAGGAATTGACAAGTCACGTTCATTGATTACTTCAGTGAAATCATTTCCTGAAAATGTGGAAGTGAGACATATCCTTACATACAAAGGTGATGAACTACCTGCAAATGGACTTACGGAGACACTTTCCATAGAAATGAATCAATCCATGATTCTGCTACCGAATGATCCGATGGTTCCAAGATATCATGACGAACGTGTTGGATTCTTTTCGCTACGCCAGATTGACTATAGTTCAGACGAACAAAAAGCTGCAACAAGAAGACTAATTACACGATGGAGATTGGAACCTAGTGATTGGGATGCATACAATAGAGGTGAATTGGTAGAGCCAGTCAAGCCAATTATTTATTACATAGACCCTGCTACTCCTGAAAAGTGGAGAAAACACATTAAACAAGGAGTAGATGATTGGCAAGTAGCTTTTGAGGCAGCAGGCTTCAAAAATGCAATCATGGGTAAATACGCACCAACAAAAGAAGAAGATCCTGAGTGGAGTCCAGAAGATGTGAGATATTCCGTGATTAGATATATAGCAACAGATATTCAAAATGCTCAAGGACCACACGTTCACGATCCAAGAACCGGTGAGATATTGGAAAGCGACATCCTTTGGTATCACAATGTGATGAATCTTTTGAGAAATTGGTATTTCATACAGACTGCTGCAGTAAACCCAGAAGCTCAAAGAACAAAGTTTGATGATGACTTGATGGGTGAATTGATTCGATTTGTATCCGCGCATGAAGTTGGACATACGCTAGGGTACCCACACAATATGGGCTCTTCACCTGCATACACCGTGGATCAACTAAGAAACAAAGCATTTACTGATACACATGGCGTAGCTCCATCCATCATGGACTATGCAAGATTCAATTATGTAGCTCAACCAGAAGATGGAATCACAAATTTCTTCCCAAGAGTCGGTGAGTACGATCTTTGGGTTACTCAGTTTGGATATAAGCCAATTGCGAATGTGAATAGCCCTGAAGACGAAGAAGAAACACTCAACGCGTGGATCAAAGAGAAGGGCAATAACCCTATTTACAGATATGGACGCCAGCGACGTATTCCTGTGGATCCTACTGCTCAAACTGAAGATATAGGTCACGATTCAATGCTTGCAAGTGAATTGGGTATCCGAAATCTTAAACGTATCCTTGACAAGTTAATGGATTGGACTACTGAGGATGGGGAGAACTACGATGACCTGGCTGAATTGTATAGAAATGTAGTGGGCCAATTCAATCGATACACTGCGCATGTAGTGTCAAACGTTGGCGGTGTTTATGAATATTATAAAACTGCTGATCAAGATGGTGCAGTATATACGCATGTAGAAAAGGACAAACAACAACGGGCAGTTAAATTCTTAAATGAGCAATTATTTGCTACTCCTAATTGGTTGGTAGATGCCGAAATCCTAGGAAGAATTCAACAAGACGGATTAGTAAATCGAATGAGAGCTTCTCAGGTTCGAATACTGAGTAGGCTCACGGTGGAGTCTATGCTGATGAGATTAGTTGAAAACGAAGCATTGAATGGAAGCAATGCTTATACACTATCATCACTATTCACTGATATGCGTCAAGGTATTTGGAGTGAGTTGTATAACGGCAGAAGCATAGATACCTATCGCAGAAATCTCCAAAAAGAACACATTGATCGCTTAGGAGAATTGATGAATCTAGAAGAAGAAAGGTATGCTAACTCTGATATCCCGTCTATAGCAATGGCTACACTGACAAGACTTGAAAGAGACGTGAGAAGTGGACTTGCAAGACAGAATAATTCATCATCTCGTTTCCATCTTCAGGATATCCAGAAGCGTATTGATGCGATTTTAAATCCAAGGTAATAGAAATCTCTACGGTTGAAGTGCTTGGTTAAGGTGCTTCAACCGTAAATTCTGAAACCTGTACTGCTTCAAAGATTCCAATACCACCGACAATATTTGATGGAAGTTGTACCGGATCAGCAAAAGGATCATCCTGCACAAAATTTTTAAGTATCCTGAAGTAATCGGAGTATAGAGAACTACTGGAAATAATTCTGACCGTTACATTATCATATCCCCCTGTAGCAAACTCATTTCCCTCTCCTCGTGCTGAAAGTACTTCTCCATTTCGATTTGTATCTGAAATAAATTCATCACTCTCAAAGAAGAAATTCTCTGAAAATTGAAATTCAGAATTGAATCCTGTGGCTAATATTCGATAATAATTATCCGATTCTGTAAAATCTTGCCAGGTTACATTCAGCACATTATTCTGATTTAAAGTAACAGATTCCAGTTCGGTAATCCGTTTAGGCAATATTGTTTCACCGTAAACAGATTCTCCATTTGCTTCTACACTTAAAAGAAAGGTTTTACCTTCATCTAAAGAAAACAAAAAAGATGGTATACTGTAGTGAAGTTGATCATCATCAAAAGGGATCAATACTTCCCTCGTACCATCACTTATTGTGACGATAGCATCCCTCACGATATCACTTTCAAAATCACCATCTATAATTCCAAAGGCATTTCTTGAAACTGATACTTCTACTATGATCTCTTCTGAGAACGGAGATATAATCGAATTCACTACAAGTTTTTCTTCTTCATCGAAATCCGGAGGTGGTACTTCTTCCTCACACGCCAATAAGAAAAAAATGCCTAGAGCAAGTAATAGATTTTTTATTTTCATCGTACTAAAATTCAAATGTGTATCTAAATGAAGGAAGAATTGGAAACAATGTGACTCTATTCAATGTGCCTCGTTGTGTTCCATTATTGTCAAAATCAGTTAATTGGTAGTAGAAAAAAGGATTTTTCCTACTGTAGGCATTGTAAAGACTCAATTCCCATGTACGTCTCCCTCTTTTCTTCTCTTTTGTCATCCGAATACTCAGATCCAACCTATGATAAGCCTCTGCTCTAAAATTGTTTCTCTCATCTATATCTTCAAATCGGTCGTTGAAAACAGTAAAGTTTCCTAAAATATCCGACGCAGTACGATGTGTTCTTACCGGTAGTGAAAAGTTATTTCCTGTCCCATAAATCCAAGTTCCTGAAATAGTCAATCGATCTGAAATATGATAAATCCCCACCAACGAAACATCATGTCTTCGATCATATCGAGCAAGGAATTTTCTCCCAAAGTTCAACTCATCAAATTGCAGTTCGGTTTTTGAAAGCGTGTACCCAAACCATCCAGTAAAATCTCCAACCTTCTTTTCAAGAAATAATTCAAGCCCCATAGCATCTGCTGCACCAGTAGTAATATTATCCTCCCAAGAGACAGACTCAGAAGATTCTGGATCATCCAATATAAGAAAGCTCGCACCCTCCTTATATGCGATTACATCGTCTGATTTTTTAAGATAACCTTCTAGTGAAACAGAAATGCCGTTGGAGATATCTTTAGCAAAACCCAATGCAACCTGCCTTGAACTCTGCGGCCTCACCCGATCAGTTGACGAAACCCATAAATCAGTGGGTAGTCCTATCCCAGAATTAGAAAGTAAGTGAACGTACTGATTCATACTGGCGAAGGATGCCTTTACTGCATAGTCGTTAGGTAACATGTACGCAAGGGAAATCCGAGGTTCAGGTCTTGAATATGTTTTATTCTCATGAATAAAGTGGCTAAATCTAAGTCCAATATTTGCATTGAGTTTTCCAAATAATCGCATATCGTCCTCTACATAAATGGCTGACTCCAATGTATTGAACTTCTCTTCTTCATCTGTTGGGCCGACAGATGCTTCCCTTACAACTAAGGCACTGGGTATAAATCGATGATTGGTGCTTGACACTCCGAATTTTATTGAATGATTGATGGACGGAAAGAAGTCTACGTCATACTTAAACCCAAAGTCTCTGATACTGGAGTTAAATCTTAATTCAAAATCGTCTTCTTCTTCTCTGATATCAAAAAGATATCGACTAAAAATAAGTGATGTGTTAGTAAATACCTTTTTTGAAAATTGATGATTCCATCTTATTGTCGACGAGGCATTACCCCATCCTAGTTTAGCATCAAACCCTTCCTCTTTGTTTCTGGCGAAGAATCGATCCTGTCCAAAATACCCACTTACATACAGCTTGTTTTTGGAGTCAAACTCATGGTTAACCTTAGCATTTAGATCATAGAAATAATAGCCGCCTTTGTCAGGTGAACTATTAAAAATACCAGCTATCGCATCAAAGTAGGTACGTCTAGCGCTCACTACGAAAGACGTTTTTCCTTTGTTAATTGGACCCTCCAGCATAAGAGAAGAAGAAATCAAGCCAATACCAACTTTGCCATGCATCTCCTCTTTATTTCCATCTTTCATGTCCATTTTGATCACTGAGGAAAGCCTACCTCCAAATCTGGCTGGGAACCCTCCTTTATAAAGTTCTGTAGACTTTAATGCATCTCCGTTAAAAATGGAAAAGAAGCCGAACAAATGATTGGCATTGTAAACAATTGCATCATCCAAAATCAATAAATTTTGATCAGGCCCTCCTCCTCTCACATAGAGTCCGCTGTTTCCTTCTGATCCGGACTGCACTCCTGGCATCAACTGAAGTACCTTGAGCACATCTTTTTCTCCCATCAGTGCTGGTATGTTTTCCACGCTTTTGGTGGATAGACGTACCGAACTCATCTGAGAATTCTCGCTAACTTTTTCCTGTAGTTCTGCACTTACTACCACCTCATCAAGCGTGAGTACCGAGGGACGTAGAAACTGATCTAGCACTACATCTTTATTCAACACTATATCAGTCTTTATTCCATCAAAACCTACCGATGTATAAACAAGCTCGTATGTTCCCTCAGGTAAAGTCATGGAATAAAACCCATAGCCATTCGTAATGACACCTGTATTCAATGAGGGAATAAATATGGTTACTCCTGGAAGCAGTTCATTACTGACATCTTCCTTTACATATCCGCTGATGGTATACTTGGTTGTCCCCTGACTGTATACGCCAGATATCGCAATCAAGAAAGAGAGGGTGAGTTGGGTGAGTTTTCTCATTGGTTAGTTGAAGAATTACTTGACTGTGTTAAGTACAAGAAAGACTCAAATAACCCTAAACCGTTGTGAAATTTTGAATGAAAAAATATAATAAGGCGTTATGATGACCTTTGCCTTCCAAGAATACTAGTGTACCACGTATCTAAAAAGAATCGATCTCTTAGCAGAAAAAGAGACGATCATTTAAATTACCTATATAATCAACATTTTGGATCGTGAAAAAAGTACTATCCCTCACATTACTGCTCTCTATAACACAGTTTTGCTTTTCGCAAGATCAAACCACATTCATACTGGTTCGACACGCGGAGAAAGCCAATGACGGAACTCGAAACCCACCTCTCAATGAAGATGGAAAAACCAGATCTGCTAATCTGTCTGAAATGTTGGTTAATCAAGACATTGATGCCCTGTACTCTACTCCTTTCAAGCGCACACAAGAAACACTTCAACCGATAGCTGAGATGAAAAATCTTGAAGTGCAAGAATATGACCCATATGCAAAGGGAGAATGGCTGGCTACCCTTGCAGAAAAACATACAGGTGGCACAGTTATGATTTCCGGTCACTCAAATACAATTCCAGCGTTAGCTAATGCACTCTTAGGAAATGATACGTTTTCCCAATTTGATGAAAGTGACTATTCTAATCTTATCATCATAGTAGCAGCAGAAGTAGGAAAAGGTAAATTAGTTCGGTTGAAATTTTAGATTTCTAACCACTGAGAAAGCGGAGTATAGCACAGAGAAAAAGAGAAATTCCTCAGTGCTTCTTTGTGTCCTCTGTGGTTAATACAACTCATACTTACAAAAGTCGCATTCCAGCTTTCCATTGTACAGCTTGATTCGTTCCGAGTCTTTAAGGCCAATTTGCTTTAAAGCTTGCTTGTTGGAGCTAATAAGCCAGGCATCATATCCTACAAAGTTCTGCTTGAAAGCATCTCCCATCGTTTTGTAAAATTCAAGGATATCATCGCCAATACGCTCTCCATACGGTGGATTGGTAATGATCGTCCCCTGATCATTGATCGGTTTGAACTCACGAAAATCCATTGTCTTGATCTTCACCTCTCTTCGTAAACCAATTTTACTTAGCGCTTTTCTCGCTAGTGTAACAGCACTATCATCAATATCAATACCTGTCAGGTCCATGCTAGGCTTTCGTATTTTATTCAATTCTTCATTCTTGATGTTATTGAATAAAATAGGGCTGTATTCTGGCCAAGTACGAAAGCCAAATTCTTTGCGCTTCAAATTCGGACCCATATTCATGGCCAGCATGGCAGCTTCAGTAAGTATCGTTCCGCTACCACACATTGGATCCACCAACGGGGATTTTTTATCCCATCCAGAAAGAACAATCATTCCGGCCGCTAAAACTTCATTCATTGGCGCTCTATGTCCATCTTCACGATAACCACGTTGATTCAATGCAGCCCCGGAGCTGTCCATCGAGACTGTGAAAAAATCATTTGCACAATGGAGATTGAAAAGTACATCTGGATTATCCGTGCTTACAGAAGGTCTTCTCCTGTACTTATTCCGATACTGATCCACCATCGCATCTTTTGCCTTAAGTCCAACAAACTTAGAATGTGTAAACACCTCAGAGAAAACCACTGGGTCAATAGCAAACGTTTGATCCACATCAAGAAAATTGGACCAATCAAATTCCAGCATCTTATTGTATAACTGCTTCTCATCTCGTGCATGGAAAGTGTAAATCGGCACCAGGATTTTCATAGCTGTACGAAGCGAGAGATTAGCTCTATATAAAAAAGCAGGATTACCCTCACACTTCACTCCTCTGGTGATTTTTTCTACCTTCTCTCCTCCCAACGCTTCAACTTCACTAGCCAGTATCTCTTCAAATCCAAAAAGAGTCTTGATGGTTATTTTCATGTTGCAAAGATGTAAGGATTTCAGTCTTTACTCATGGTTTTTTGATCGAACCAAAGCAATATTTTCATATATCTGCCTTTTGAGCGTCCTATTTACCAAAAAAAGAATTTATATAACAGCAATTGAACGGTCCTTACAAATAGTTTACTTTTAACTATGCTATGGAGGTTTTTGTGTCTTTCCATTTTGCTCCAAAGTGTAGATATATCTGCACAAGAAGTTCAAAATGGAGTATTAGATCTTACTGAGTTTTCTTTTGACGCCAAACCAACCATTCCGTTGAAAGGTGAATGGGCTTTCTATCCCTCCCAGTTTATTTCTCCAGCATCGAAACAACCTGCTACAGAAAAAGTATTAATCAACATTCCTGATCGGTGGGAGCAAAGTGGCCTTCCAGCCATGGGATACGGTTCTTATCAACTCTTTATAATTAGAAATTCAAAAGAGCCTTTAGCCTTAAGGATTCCAGATTTATTCAGCACTTATAAGCTTTTTGTGAATAATGAAAAACTCGCCAGTATGGGAGTTCCTGGTGTTGATAGTGATTCCGAAAAGCCAGGAAGAAATTACCAACTCGTATCTCTTGCCCATATCCCATCAGACACACTCAATGTAGTCATCCACATTTCGAATTTTGTTCATAGCAAAGGAGGTATTGGGAGTCCGATTACACTCGGAACCCTAAATAGTCTTACATATAAAAAATTTATCAATGATGTCTATGACGTCTTCATGGCGGGGTGTCTCGTCATGGGTGCCTTCTTCTTCTTGGGTCTCTATTTCTATGGGCGAAAAGAAAAAATGGCGCTGTATTTCGCATTGTTCTGTCTCGTTTATTCATACAGAATTGTAGGTTGGGGCAATTATGTTCTTCATGATATCATTGACATTCCTTATCGTTTCGGCATGACGATTGAGTATAGCACCTTTTACCTTACCGCCTTTTTCTTCTGTCTTTATCTAAAGCATCTCTTCTCAGAGGAGACCCCAAAGAAATTAGTCAATTTCTTCTTGTCTATATCACTTCTTTGGGCATTAATGACCTTACTCCCAGTACGTATTTTCAGCCAGCTAAATGACCCCTTCCTCATTGTTCTCTTGCTTGGCATGGTGCTTATCAGCTTTGTTTATACGAAAGCACTCATTCGCGGTAAGGAAGGTGCCAAATATTCCATTTATAGTACGGTGGGTATACTTCTTGTCTTCTTTATGAAAACAGCAGCATACTTAAATATTATTGAAGAAATCCTCTGGGTATCCATGCTTGGACAGCTCGTATTTATTCTTTTTCAATCACTTATTTTATCACGGCATTTCACGGCTTCATGGCGCTCAGCTAAAGAACTAGCTGAGGGTGCCGCTAAAACTAAATCTGATTTTTTGTCTGTCATGAGTCACGAGATACGTACTCCTTTAAATTCCGTGATAGGCACTACCTATCACCTCATGGATACCAACCCGAGAGAGGATCAAATTCCCGAACTCAAAAACCTAAAAAATGCCTCGAATCATCTTCTAACCCTCATTGACAATGTACTTGACTATAGTAAGATTGATGCAGGAAAACTCGAGTTAGAAGAAAGTGACATTGTCTTGAAGGATTACTGTGAAAGCATAGTAAACGTTTTCAAAACTGTAGCCAGCAAAAAGGGCATTAGTATGATTTTTGAATATGACGAAAATCTCCCAAAAGTTGTTGTCTTAGATAAAACACGAGTCAGACAGATACTAACCAACTTGATTGGAAATGCGATTAAATTCACAGAGAAGGGCTATGTTAAATTCTGTGTAAATAAAGGTCCCGAGAAGGATGATAAAGTTGAAGTGCTCTTCAAAGTTGAAGATACAGGCATTGGAGTCAGCAATGATTTGAAGGACAGAATTTTTAAATCTTTTCAACAAGCAAGTAGCTCTGTTACCAGGAAGTATGGAGGCACGGGACTTGGTTTATCAATTACAAAGCAGCTAGTAGAGCAAATGGATTCGAAGATTTATCTTCAAAGCGAGCCAGGTCATGGCTCCATTTTCTTCTTTTCTCTAGTCTTAAAAATTGGTCATCTAAAAGAAATCTCCATCAAGGAAGACACAAAACAAAGCCTGACTGGACACTCCGTCCTTCTGGTTGAAGATAATTCAATGAATGTCCTTATCGCTAAAAGATTGCTAGAGAAATGGGGGATAAAGGTAGATCTGGCAGGAAATGGTCAGGAAGCTGTTGAGCTTATGCACGAAAAAGGAAATGAATTTGATCTCATCTTGATGGACCTCCAAATGCCAATCATGGATGGATATCAGGCCACCAAAACCTTAAGAGGGCTAGGTTACAATCTACCAATCATTGCCGTTACTGCTTCTGCTCTTTACGATAAATCAAAGAAGAAGAAAGATTCCGGTTTAAGTGACATAGTGACTAAACCTTTTAATCCTGATGATTTATATAGTGCAATTTTTGAACAGCTAAACAATCCTGCTTAATCGTACTATTTTGCCATATTCCTTTCCTACAATTCAAAATGTGGTAAATTCATAGCAAAAAATAAGGTATGGGTTTTAGTTTATCAGAATGGTGGGAATCGTTATCCTTAATCGAACAGATTTACTGGGCTTTCGCTATTCCGTCTACTCTTATATTCATCATACAAACGATCCTTACGTTCGTTGGAGGAGATTTTGATTCAGATGGCGGTGCTGATTTTGATGTTGAAATGGATGATGGTGCGGGATTTCAATTCTTCACACTAAAAAATTTCGTCGCATTCTTCACCATTTTTTCGTGGACGGGCATTGCTTGTTTGGACTCGAATTTTGCGCTTGGACTTACGCTTATCATTTCAATTTCTGCGGGAGTATTAATGATGGTCATCATGGGAAGCATATTTTATTATTTCAGTAGACTTACTGACAGTGGAACCATGTCTTTCAAAAATGCCATTGGAAAAGTGGGGGAAGTTTATTTACCCGTATCTGCCGAAAGAGGGAATATTGGAAGAGTGTCTATAAAAGTTCAGGGTTCTTTAAGAGAGCTTGAAGCCATTACCGACGACAAGGAAGATCTTTCCGTTGGGATGGTTATTGAAGTCTCCGATATCGTCGGCGACAATGTTTTACTCATCACTAAATCAAAATAAATGTCAGGTTCTTTTATCATCATCATTGGAGTCGTAGTTGTCTTCATATTTGTTATTCTCATTGGCTTATTCCAACGCTACAAAAGATGTCCATCAGACCGTATATTGGTGGTGTATGGGAAAGTTGGAAAAGGCGCGGATAATTCCGGTCTTTCCGCAAAGTGTATCCATGGTGGAGCTGCTTTTATATGGCCAATTATTCAGGATTATGAATTTCTTGATCTGACACCCATATCCATTGAGGTAATGCTCACAAATGCATTGAGTAGGCAAAATATTCGAGTCGATGTTCCTTCGAGATTTACGGTAGGTATATCCACAGAAGAAGGCATCATGACCAATGCAGCCGAGAGGTTGCTGGGATTGGATCAGCCAAGTATCCATGACCTTGCAAAAGATATCATTTTTGGTCAATTGCGTTTGGTAGTTGCCACCATGGACATTGAAGAAATCAATAACAATAGAGATAAATTTCTTGCGAACGTAGCGAATAATGTAGAGGCTGAATTGAAAAAGATTGGCTTAAAATTGATCAACGTAAACGTAACCGATATCAAGGATGAGTCAGGTTACATCGAAGCATTGGGTAAAGAAGCTGCTGCAAAAGCAATCAATGATGCACGTAAGAGCGTTGCGGAAAAAGATCGAGATGGATCGATAGGAGAAGCGAATGCTGTACAAGAACAACGTGTGAAAGTTGCCTCCGCTGATGCTACTGCTGTGGAAGGGGAAAACTTAGCTAAGGTGACTATTGCTCAGTCAGATGCAACGAGACGTGAGAAGGAAGCAGAAGCTCAGAGACAAGCGATAGCAGCAGAAAAAGTACAAAGCGCAAAAGCCTTGGAAGAGGCCTACGCTGCGGAACAAGAAGCTGAAAATGCCAGAGCAGAAAGAGATCAGGCCAGTCAGACTGCTGATGTGGTTGTCCCTGCACGCATTGATAAAGAAAAAGTAGAAATTGATGCGGAGGCGCAAGCAGAAAACATTCGAAGAATTGCGAAAGGAGAAGCTGATGCAATTCTTTTCAAAAAACAGGCTGAAGCGAAAGGTATTTTTGAGGTTTTGACCAAGCAAGCAGAAGGGTTTAAGAAAATCGTTGAAGCAGCTGGAAAGAATTCCAAAGATGCAGTATTACTTATCATTGCAGATAAGATGGATGAACTTGTCCGACTTCAAACGGAAGCCATCAAAAACATCAAAATCGACAAAGTCACTGTTTGGGATAGTGGGAATGGTGATGGCGAGCGTAACTCTACTGCCAACTTCATTTCTGGACTTTATAAGTCGGTTCCACCACTTCAGGAGATGTTTGATATGGCTGGTATGCAACTACCAGAATATTTAAAAGGAAAATCGACTGAAGAGATCAAACAAATGGCAAAGGAGGTAAAAGCAAAAAAGACTACTGCTAAGCCTAAACAAGCCCCGCCAAAAGCAGAAGAATAACAAGACTAAGCCCTTCGATTGGAGGGCTTTTTATTGCTTCAAAGAAACTGATTAATAGCATCATTCCTGAAACTACCGAAGGAGATAGATTAGTTAGTTTCATGGTATTAGAGGGGAAAAAAATCCGGGATTTCTCAAAATCAAAAACCAGAATGACGATTTATCTTTCACAGACAAAAGGAAAATAAAAACCCTCCTCGTCCCGATAGTTATCGGGATCGAGAAGGGTTTATTCAATCTATATCCAGGGTAAATTCCGAGCTAGTAGCTAAAAAGCCAAAAGCTATTTTTTCTCCTCTTCTACCTCTTCGAATTCTACATCAGACACATCGTCTGCACCATTGCTCGAACCTGCATCAGCGCCTGCACTTGCACCACCTGTAGGATCAGCTCCAGGAGCACCTTCAGCACCGCCCTGAGCGGCATACATCTCTTGAGAAGCTGCAGTCCATGCATTGTTCAATGCTTCCATTGCTGTATCTATCTCAGCAAGGTCTTGCTTACCATGCGCTTCCTTCAATTTAGTCAACGCACCGTCAATAGCTGTTTTGTTACCTTCAGAAAGTTTTTCTCCAAACTCACTCAACTGCTTCTCTGTCTGGAAGATTAATGAATCCGCCTGATTGATTTTTTCAACTTTTTCTTTGGCTTGCTTATCAGCTTCCGCATTTGCTTCTGCGTCCTGCTTCATTTTCTCGATTTCCTCATCCGTCAATCCTGAAGATGCCTCGATTCTGATCTTCTGCTCTTTGCCAGTCCCTTTATCTTTAGCGCTCACGCTTAAGATACCATTCGCATCAATATCAAATGTGACTTCTACCTGAGGTACGCCTCTCGGTGCTGGTGGAATGCCATCTAGGTGAAATTTACCAATCGACTTGTTCCCATTTGCCACCGGACGCTCACCCTGCAATACGTGGATTTCCACCGAAGGCTGGTTATCAGCAGCTGTAGAGAATGTCTCGGACTTCTTCGTTGGAATAGTCGTATTAGACTCAATCAGTTTTGTAAATACACCTCCCATGGTTTCAATACCCAATGAAAGTGGAGTTACGTCTAGAAGCAATACATCTTTCACCTCTCCGGTTAATACACCTCCTTGAATCGCAGCTCCAATTGCAACAACTTCATCAGGATTTACACCTTTAGAAGGTTTCTTACCAAAAAACTTTTCAACTTCCTCCTGAATCTTAGGAATTCTAGTAGAACCACCTACTAAGATTACTTCATCAATTTCTGAGGTAGATAGACCTGCATCCTTCAATGCTGCTTCTACTGGCTTCATCGATCTCTTCACTAAATCATCTGCAAGTTGCTCGAATTTCGCACGGCTCAATTTTCTCACCAAGTGCTTAGGCACTCCGTCAACTGGCATGATGTATGGCAAGTTAATTTCAGTTTCTGTTGATCCTGAAAGTTCAATTTTTGCCTTCTCTGCAGCTTCTTTCAAACGCTGAAGCGCCATTGGATCTTTTCTAAGATCAATATTCTCATCATTTTTAAATTCGTCTGCCAACCAGTCTATAATCACACCATCAAAATCATCACCACCAAGGTGTACGTCACCGTTCGTAGACTTCACCTCAAAAACACCTTCACCTAATTCCAAGATAGAGATATCGAATGTACCACCACCAAGGTCATACACCGCAATCTTCATGTCCGCATCTTTCTTATCAAGACCATAAGCTAAAGCTGCTGCAGTAGGTTCATTGATGATTCTTTTCACATCTAGGCCTGCGATTTGTCCTGCCTCTTTCGTTGCTTGTCTTTCCGCATCGTTGAAGTATGCAGGAACAGTCACCACTGCTTCTTTTACTTCTTGACCCAAGAAGTCCTCAGCAGTAGACTTCATTTTCTGAAGAATCATTGCAGAGATTTCTTGAGGAGTATATGTTCTATCTCCAATCTTCACACGTACAGTATCATTGCTACCAGCTTCCACCTCGTACGACATGTTTTTTCGCTCTGCACTTACCTCAGAATATTTCTTGCCCATGAATCTTTTCACAGAGCTGATAGTATTTCTTGGATTCGTAATTGCCTGACGTTTGGCAGAATCACCTACTTTTCTTTCCCCTTTTCCATCGTCAAGAAATGCTACGATGGAAGGAGTCGTTCTTCGTCCTTCGCTATTCTGGATCACTACCGGCTCATTACCCTCCATTACGGAAACGCAAGAGTTGGTAGTTCCTAAGTCGATACCTATGATTTTTCCCATTTCTATATTTATCTATTGTTCGTTATTCTAGATTCAAATTCAATTAATCAATGGATGTGCCAAAGGAAAAATTGTGACACATTGACAGACATCCTTGCCGCTTTTTGCAAGCAATCGGAAAAAATGAACATAGAATTCATTTTTTTGAGAGAACTGACAGTTTTTCACATCAGAGGATATTCCTGCTATCGGCTTTATCTGCCTCCACCCATTTTCCAACTTAGGCAGGATACCGCCTCTATCAGGTCTACATGGAAGGAGATTCGCTGAATTATCACAAAAGACCCTGAAACAAGCCTGTCTGCCTGTAAAGGCAGGTTCAGGGTGACTTCTCTAAAGTAAATAGGCATTCGTAGTTTAATTGGGTCATGCTGAATTTATTTCAGCATCTACTCCTCTTCATCACCATTATCGTATCGTTGTTTGATTACACGTACAATCAAAAGCAATACAAACACGATCACCATCCCAATGATTAGGGTATTTTTTACTTCAGAATGAGAGAATCCTGTCTCTCCCGAATCTATGATCTGATATATAAGAAATCCAATCATCAAATAGAGTACGTACCGGAAAGACTTTTTCATCCTGTTATTTGAAATAGTTTATACTAACTGTAGCTAGTTCAGAATTTGGAAATTTAGCCCGATGTTTTGAGTCATTTATTAGCCCCGATTCTGCTACTACCTTATCAAAACTATCTATTTCTAAAATATATTGATCTGAGAAGCCATGGGTTGCCTCATATGCAGTGCTTGCCGTCTTGCCAAGGTTATCTGATGTTAATTTCGGATCTAACCCGTGCAGCTCAATAGCTATCAATCCAAACTTTTGAATGTATGGTTTCCACTTTTTAAGATGAGATTTTAGGTTGGCTTCTACATCATTATTATTGAGTAACCTACCTCCCGAGGTAAAAGCGCCGGAAGAAATACTCGTAGCATCCAATACTTCATCGGTGTTTTCCCACATTCTGTTATGATCCAGAAAAGTGCGAACATTCAAAAGGTCTACTAGCTTAATTTCATAATTCTCTTCCAAATCTTCTGCCAACCGTTGAGGATTACCAATATCACCCCATATCACTTTTGCCCACACATCCGCACTAATTAAGTTCTCCCTTGTCACTTTTAGAGCTGCTTCATTGTAGTCAGCCCCCACCAGAAAAAGTGGATACTCTTCTAACATCTTACCACGTTTCGTCTTGTGAAAAACAACGTCAAAAACGTGAATCAGGAAAGCTCCGTTTCCACAGCCCATATCCAAAATGCCTTTAGGTTGTTGAGTGATTGGTCTATTAAAAAGATCAATGATAATGCTATCTACTTTTTCAAAATAAGCCACATGAGCACCTCCGCTTCCCCATACGTTCATTTCTCTATCAACGCCCTTCTCTCTTTCTCCTTCATTCACCTTTAATATTTCAGGATTTCCAAAAATCAACTCATCAAGATTTCTAAATGTCGGCATGTAAGAAACAGTTACACCATAGGCTGATGATCTCTTTGCAAAAAAAAGTCCTTTCTCTGTGAACTTGTAAGTATCATTTCTCTTTTCAAACCATCCTAAGTAAGTGAAAAAATCAAGGATACTTTCAAAACTTTCTGGATCTTCATGATATTCTCCCGGACCAAAAGACGTCTCCATAAAATATTTATGAAACATCCCTCCCATACCCAATTGCACGGCACTCGGCCCCACCAATACTCCTTCAATATGTTTAAGGATTTGCCTTTGAATTTCTGATTCTAATGTGTCTTTTGGGCTAATTAGATAGCCATTCATAAACTTCTTAGCAATCCTATTCCACATCTCAAAAGGTTCTTTTTCAAATTTTCTTCGATGAAATTGTCCCGAGAACTTTATGAGTTCAACTACCTCCTTGTAATGGAGAGCATTTGAAAATGCAGCTTTGCTTTTACTATTTTCAGTGACTGTAATTTTCTTATTTCCATTCTCCACGCCATAATCCAACCAACCTTGAGAAGCCAATAGTCTCAATCCAACATTCAAATAGCCATCATTAGCAGCAAAGTAATCAGCAGTAGAATTTAGATCGATGGCCTTCTCATTTAGAAGATAGTCCAAAACACCTTTCTGATGTAGTTCATAGGCAACTGGTGCTATAGCAATTCCGTCCAGATGACGAAATAATTCACTTCTGTACCCAGAATTACGCTCTTTTATTGAATCCATTGATTATCTATTTCTAATCGAAAATTATGCTATTTCTGAATCATTCCTCCCATTCTTTATACATATCATTAGATGCTTAGCTTGATTGGCTAATTTTGCACTCCAATTCATAATTATGACTTTAGAACAGGAAATAGGTAGGCGTAGAACATTCGGCATCATTGCTCACCCTGATGCTGGTAAGACAACTCTAACAGAAAAACTTCTTCTTTTTGGAGGCGCTATTCAAACAGCTGGCGCGGTAAAGTCAAACAAGATCGACATTGGCACTCGTTCTGATTGGATGGACATTGAAAAGCAACGAGGCATCTCCGTAGCAACTTCCGTGATGGGCTTTGAATACAAAGACCTTAAAATAAATATCCTTGACACTCCTGGTCATAAAGATTTTGCTGAAGATACCTATCGTACATTGACAGCTGTAGACAGTGTAATCATGGTGATAGACTGTGTAAAAGGTGTAGAGGAACAGACAGAAAAACTCATGGAGGTATGCCGTATGAGGAAGACTCCTGTTATTTGTTTTATCAACAAGCTCGATCGTGAAGGACAGGATGCTTTTACACTATTGGATGAGATTGAGGAAAAACTAGACATCAAAGTTCGACCAATGAGCTGGCCCATTGGCATGGGGAAAACACTTCGTGGAGTCTACAATATCTATGAAAATAATGTAAACCTTTATGAACCTAACAAGCAAAAACGGGTAGATGATGTTGTTGAGATAAAAGGTGTGGAAGATCCCAAACTGGACAAGCATCTTCCTGAATCGCTTGTGAATGAACTGAGAGAAGAGATAGAATTAGTAAATGGAGTATATGATGAGTTTGACGAACAAACTTATCTAAGCGGTCAGGTGGCGCCTGTATTTTTTGGTAGTGCTGTCAACAACTTTGGAGTGCGCGAATTGCTAGATTGCTTCACACAAATAGCACCATCTCCTAAATCACGTGAAACAGAAGAGAGAGAAATTTCTCCTGAAGAGAAAAAATTCTCAGGATTCATCTTTAAGATCCATGCCAATATGGACCCTAAGCATCGAAATAGAATTGCGTTTGTCAGAGTCTGTTCAGGGAAATTTGAACGGGGAAGCAATTACTATCATGTTCGACAGGATAAGCAAATTCGATTCTCAAATGCTACGGCTTTTATGGCGCAGCAAAAGGAAACTGTTGAAGAAGCATTTCCAGGAGATATTGTAGGACTGTACGATACAGGCAACCTCAAAATCGGTGATACTATAAGCGAAGGTGAAAAAGGTTTGTACAAAGGCATACCATCTTTCTCCCCTGAAATGTTCCGTGAGGTGATCAACATGGATGCAATGAAATCTAAACAGTTAGATAAGGGGCTTAACCAGTTGATGGATGAAGGATTGGCGCAGCTTTTCACTTTTGAACTTGGATCCAGAAAAGTAGTAGGAACTGTTGGGGCATTACAGTTTGAAGTACTCCAGCACCGACTTCTCAATGAATATAGTGCCAATGCGAAATTTGAATCTGTGAGCATATACAAGGCATGTTGGATCAGCTCTACCGATAAATCAAAACTGGATGCTTTCATCAAAGACAAGCAGCGACATATTGCAAAAGACAAAGAAGGTAGGTTAGTATTCATGGCGGAATCAAAAGCTTGGTTGCAAATGGTACAAGACAATTTTCCAGATATTGAATTCCACTTTATTAGTGAATTCTAGCTTTCCGCAAGCTCAATTCGTTATACACTTCTGAGAAATGAAGAAAAAGGAAATTTTGTGGTTACTCATTTCAATAACAGCTAGTTTTCTTTTAGTAGTTATTCTCATTGGAATGCTTTTTATCTCCCGAGGAGCAAGCTTCTTTGACTACCTAAACCAGCTTCCTCAGATCATTTTCCGACTTATTAAAGAACCGATTGTCTGGATCACTCTATCCATTCCTTACTTTATCAGAAAGTTGATTCAGTATTGGATACGTGGATATAGAAAAGGAAAATTTAAAAAATTGGGGTTAAGATTTACTTACTCTTTTCTGCTCCCAGGAATTGCTATTGTCATATTCATCAAACTCTCCAATTGGTATCAGACAAGTGAGTACTTTGATTATAGGTGGGATGAAACTGTCTATAACAATGAAGGCGTAAGCAGACATTACTCAGACTCTGATCAAAAGATTAGAGGTATGCATTTCTTTGGCAGAGTTGATAGCTTAAAAATCATTGAACTGACTAAGGGAAACATAGAACATCTCATCCTTATCCCATATGCCGATCAGAAAGACTACAATGTTCCCATGAGCAAGCTATCAGAGGAGAGAATAGAGCGAAGGGATTCTTCATACCGCAGAACAATAAATGTCTGTCAAAAAATGGGAATTGATGTCATTATCAAACCACATATCTGGATAAGTGATCCCAGTGATGGGAAATGGCGCGCTGATATTTGGATGGAAAGTGAAGAAGATTGGCAAGAATGGGAAAGCAACTACACTCAGTTCATTCTTACATACGCAAAGCTGAGTGAGCGCTTTGGCCTTCCTCTTTTCTGTATTGGAAATGAATATTATTTATCAACAACTAAAAGACCAGATTACTGGAGGTCGCTCATCAGAAAGGTAAGAAAGGTTTATTCTGGAAAGTTAGTATATGGCGCTAATTGGGATAGAGAGTATATAGAAATCCTATTTTGGGATGAGCTAGACTACATAGGCATTCAGGCATATTTTCCCTTAGCAGATACAGAGTTGCCAGAATACAATCAAATACATGATGGATGGAATGTTCATCTAAAAGAAATACAAAGTGTCTCCGAAAAATTTGGGAAGGAAATAATCTTCACTGAGTTGGGATATAAAAGCACACCAGATGCGGCACAATATCCGTGGGGTTGGGAAAATTTTGTTGAAAATCAATTTCAACGTATCTCTACCAAAACTCAGACTTATTGCTATCAAGCTTTCTTTGAAAAGGTGTGGGTTCAGGATTGGTTCGCTGGCGTCATGATTTGGCAATGGCAATCTAGGGATAGTGGTGAAACCTTGAATCATTACTTTACAGTAAAAGGCAAGCCTGCATTTAATGAACTAGCCAAGGGTTTTTCATTAGAATTAGACTAGTCCAAAAGGATTGACTAATTTGATTCATCATTTATAAATGAGAATTTTAATTACCGTATTTTTCCTTCAGGCAAAACTCATATTCTGCCAAAGTCCAGTATTGATTGATAGCTTGAAAAACGAGCTTACTTCAAACCCGGATAGTATTAAGCAAATCCTATTAACAGATCTTGCCTGGGAATATGCATATTCAAATATCGACTCAGCTAAATACTATGGCTTAGAGGCCCTGAAGCTTGCCAATAAGAGGAATAACCTCAATGATATTGCCAGGTCCAAAAGTATGCTGGCCATTGTATATGACATCAATGGAGAAGTGAGAGATGCTGCTAAACTCTACGTGGAAGTTGCCAAGTATTATGAATCCATCAATGATGTAGCTGAGCTTTCTAAAGCTTACAATAATCTTGGTGTCTTATTTTACTATAATGGAGATTATACTAAGTCCGATGAGTATTTTTTAAAAAGCATGACCATTGACGAGAAACTAGGAGATTCATTGGGTGTTGCCAGTTCACTCATAAATCTTGCAGCAATATCCAACTATTCCGATGATTATGCTCAATCATTTCAATACCTGAGAAAAGCTGAAAAAATTGCTCTAAATCTTCCGAAGAGTGACATCATTTCTTCGGTCTATGAAGAACTGGCAACTACCTATGCATATGCAGAAGTGTATGACAGCAGCATTCTCTATATAAAGAAGTCACTACCTACTCACAAAGCATCCAATGATATTCATAGTGTCCTATCAAGTTATAATGGACTAATAACGGCTTATTATTCTCTAAAAAATTACGATTCAGCACTTTATTATTTTGCAGAAGCACAAAACCTTGCGAATGGATATGATGACATTACGATACGAAGTAGTAGATATCGTTTAGGGTCCAGTATTTATGCAGCTATAAATGATTTTGAAAATGCTTATAAATTCCAACTTAAGTATCAAGCAGATAATGACTCAATAAGAAGCAGCGATAGAGCCAAAGCACTGAATGAGCTCGAAGAAAAATATCAAAGCGAGCAAAAAGAAATTGAGATTTCCAAACTTCAAGTAGAACAGCAAAAATCGCAAAACCAACGAAACGTTTTGCTGCTTGTCTCAGCATCGGTTATTCTGGGAGCGATATTGCTTTTTGCGCTGGTGAGATCTAAGTCTAAGGCGAATAAGATAATCGCAAAATCGCTCGATGAAAAGGAAACACTTCTCAAGGAGATTCATCATCGCGTAAAAAATAACCTTCAAGTCGTTTCAAGCCTACTTAGCATGCAATCACGTTTTATCACAGATGAAAATGCCCTAGGCGCAGTGAACGAAGGACAAACTCGAGTAGAATCCATGGCGTTGATTCATCAAAAGCTCTATCAGGAGAACAACCTATCTGGAGTTTATGCTAAAGAATATATTGAAGACTTAGCAGAAATTTTAAAGCAATCTTACACTACTGGGGCTGATATCGATTTCAAATACGAGATAGATGAACTTTTAATCGATGTGGACACCATTATTCCAATTGGACTTATACTAAACGAACTAATATGCAATTCATTGAAGCATGCATTCCCTGATAATGAAGAAGGGGTTATACAGGTAAGTCTTAAGGAAGAAGAAAGCGAGCTTAAATTAAAAGTAAGTGATAATGGGGTTGGATCGAGTGGCTCTGCAACTGGAGAATCTTTTGGAATGGTATTGATAGAATCTCTTGCTATGAAGCTAAAAGCTTCACTGGAAACTACGAATCAGAATGGCACTTCTACCTTGCTAAGTATCAAAAAATATAAGCTTGTCTGATGGATAGAAGAGTTTTAATTGTAGAAGATGAACCACTCATTGCAAAAGATCTGAGTTTCATTTTGGAAGATTTAGGAATAAGGCAAATAAGTATTGCCATGAGCTATGATGATGCACTTGAATTTTTGAATAGCGAAACTTTCGATCTAATCTTATTAGACATCAACTTATCGAGCGATAAAGATGGAATTGACCTAGCTAATGAAATAAATCATACTTTTCACACTCCATTTATTTTTATTACTTCTTATTATAATGTCACCACAGTCTCACGAGCAAAAGTGACGAATCCTCTTGCATATTTATTGAAGCCATTCAACCAGCATGATATCCGGATAAATGTAGAAATGGCTCTGTATAAGACCGATCAATCAAAAGAGGAATCTACTATTTATCTAAGAGAAAAAGCGGGAACTATTCAACTGGAACTAACTGACATAAAATACCTGGAAGCACAGGATAACTATACGAAGATTTATACTTTTTCAGAAGAGATATTAGTCAGCCAAACGCTTAAATCAATTTTACTTAAACTCCCGGGGGCGGATTTTGTAAGAACACATAAATCGTATGCCATACGTGTGGATCATATCACCATGATTAAAGGTGGATATGCATACGTGGATCAGGAAAAAATTCCCATAGGCAGGTCATACAAGTCAGAGTTTCAAGAGCGAATTTCTATTCTATAATGTCGTTCACTCAAAATTTTGGTTGTTCACTTTAAATATTATTTATCCAATCAATAGTTGGATAATTTGGTGATATAGTCTCTAAAAGTTCTTAGAAATGAAACACCAAATCACAAGCTTTTTAACAGCAGGACTCTTCCTTCTGTCGATCTCTTCGCTTGCTCAATCTGTAGGTATTGGCACGGAGGAACCAAACTCAAATGCCATACTAGAGCTGGTTGCTCCTAATAATGATCAGGGACTACTGGTTCCTAGAATGACCACTTCTGAAAGAAATGCCAATTCCTTTACTTCAAACCTTTCTGCATCCGAAAACGGCTTAATGGTTTATGACGAGGATCAAAATAAATTCTTTTTCTGGATCAATGATCAGTGGGTAGAACTAGCCACTGGAAATCTCAGTGGACTACCTGACCAAGCAAGTCAAAGTGGGAAATATTTAACCACGAACGGCACAACTGCACTTTGGGAAAACATTGACTTCAATACCTTATCGAATGTACCAGCTGATCTTTCTGATGGTGATGATAACACACAACTTACAGATACAGATATCTCAAATTTAGGTTATATAAAGAGTGCAAACGATTCTGATGCCGACGCATCAAATGAACTTCAAGATTTGTCGATTACTGGAAATTCTTTATCGCTCACAAACAGCTCTGTCAGTGTGGATCTTTCACCATTTTCAGGCACAAATACTGATAACCAAACGCTTGGCCTGTCAGGTACCGATCTTTCAATTACTGGTGGAAATACTATTGATGTTTCAAGTATTAACACAACTCTTTCTGAAGCTGAAGTAGATGCATTTGCTAACAACAATGGATATCTGACATCTGAGGCTGATGGGAGCACAACAAATGAAGTGAACACTGGGATGAGCCTCTCTGGCACGACCATTCAGATAACTGATGCAAACAGTACTCAAGGAATAAACATTGGAGGAACATTTGCCACAGATGCGGAACTAGCTGTAAGTGATGCCGCTGATGGCGACAAAGATGATTCGAATGAAATTCAAAACATTAGCACCACTGGAGCTGCAGGAAATATTTCACTCTCAGGTGGGTCTACTCTCAACCTAAATGTAAATGATGGAGATGCTAGTTCATCCAATGAGTTTCAAGATCTGACATTATCAGGAAGTACCCTCTCCATGACTAATAGTTCAGTAAATATCGATCTTTCACCATTTTCAGGTACAAATACTGATAATCAAACCCTGAGTTTATCAGGAGATAATCTTTCGATTACTGGTGGCAATACCCTCGATATTTCTGGAGTAGATACTAACCTGACCGAAGCTGAAGTAGATGGATTTGTTAGCAACAATGGCTTTTTAACTGCTGCAGACATTAGTGGCTTTGATACCGATGCTTCAGATGATTTTGATGGAGCTTTCGGTAGTCTCTCAGGTATTCCAACTGGTCTAGGTGATGGAGATGATGATACGCAATTGTCAGAGGCTCAAGTTGACGGGTTCGTTAGTGACAATGGCTTTTTAACTGCTACAGACATTAGTGGCTATGATACCAATGCTTCCGATGACTTTGATGGAGCTTTTGGTAGCCTCTCAGGTATTCCAACTGGTCTGGATGATGGTGACGATGATACACAATTGTCAGAAGCTCAAGTTGACGGGTTCGTTAGCGACAATGGATATCTAACAGCAGTAGACATTAGCGGTTTTGATACCGATGCTTCTGATGATTTTGATGGAGTTTTTGGTAGCCTCTCAGGTATTCCGACTGGTCTGGATGATGGAGATGATGATACTCAATTATCAGAAGCTCAAGTTGACGGGTTCGTTAGCGATAATGGCTTTTTAACTGCAACAGACATTACCGGTTATGATACCGATGCTTCAGATGATTTTGATGGAGTTTTCGGCAGCCTATCAGGCATACCTGCTGGCTTAAGTGATGGCGATGATGTAAACGATGCTGATGCAAGTACAACCAACGAATTAAATACAAGCATGACTATATCCGGGACATCCATTAGAGTGACCGATGCAGGTGGCACCAGAAGTGTAAACATTGGAGGAACATTCGCCACAGACGCAGAACTAGCTGCAAGTGCTGCTGCTGATGGTGATAAAAGTGCTTCCAATGAATATAACACAGGAATGAGTTTGTCCGGCACCTCCATTAGGGTTACTGATGGAGGCGGAACCAGAAGTGTCAATATCGGAGGAACTTTTGCAACGGACTCTGAACTAGATGGCAGAACCTTTGAACCTTCTGCTTTTAAAGCAACATTGAGCAAAAATGGAACTATTCCTGTGGGATCAAGTAACCTATTATTTGATTCAGAAGTGTACGATATTGATGGATCCTACGATGCACCTTCTGGGGTTTACAGTGTACCAGAGAACGGATTATATAACTTCGGCGGACTATTGATTTTCTCAAATATTCCTACAGGATTGGTCACAATTACCATTACTGATGGTAGTACATTGTATGTTAAATCATTCGCTCCGAATTCCATTCAAAGTTCCATTGGGTTTTCTGCCGACTTATTACTTAATGCAGGAGATAAAATCGAGGTATCAATATCCAACACCAATTTTGGGGGAAGCGAAGCACAGGCTATCAACACGATAGCGTCACCTGACCAATCAAACTTTTTCCTCTGCGCCAAAAGGTTCAATTAAAAGGCAGGAATATGTCGTTCACTCAAAATTTTGGTTGTTCACTTTAAATATTATTTATCCAATCAATAGTTGGATAAATTAATAATATAGTCTCAACGTTCTTAAAAATGAAACACCAAATCACACGCCTTTTAACAGTAGGATTTTTCCTTCTGTCGATCTCTTCGTTTGCTCAATCTGTAGGTATTGGCACGGAGGAACCAAACTCAAATGCCATACTAGAGCTGGTTGCTCCCGATAATAACCAAGGGCTACTTGTCCCTAGAATGACCACTTCTGAAAGAAATGCCGATTCCTTTACTTCAAACCTCTCCGCATCAGACAATGGTTTAATGGTCTATGATGAAGATGAAAACAAATTCTTCTTCTGGATAACCGATCAGTGGGTGGGGCTGGCTTCCGGCAACATAGACCCCTTACCGAATCAGGCTGGGCAGAATAACAAGTACCTAACCACCGACGGATCTAATACGCTCTGGAGTGATCTTGACTTTGACAACCTCACGAATGTTCCCGCTGATTTATCAGATGGTGATGATGATACGCAATTATCGGACACTGATATCACAGCGTTGGGCTACATCAAAAACGCTAATGATGCTGATGCTGATGCTTCCAATGAATTTCAGGATCTAACTATTTCAGGAAATACACTCTCACTTACCAATAGTTCATCAGCTGTAGATCTGTCTCCATTTGCAGGAACCAATACTGACAATCAAACACTGAGTTTATCAGGAAACAACTTATCAATTACAGGAGGTAATGCAATTGATATTTCTTCAATAAATACCAACCTTACAGAGACAGATGTAGACAATTTCGCTAATAATAATGGCTACTTACTATCAGAAGTAGATGGAAGTACTTCCAATGAAATTCAAAATATAAGCACTGACGGAACAGCAGGGGATATCACACTTTCTAGTGGGTCGTCACTTACACTTAATGTTAATGATGCTGATTCAAATCCTACAAACGAAGATCAAACTGTCTCCGCTGGAACCGGTATCTCTGTAAGTCAAAGTGGAGATGATTTTGAAGTGACAAACAGCGCCCCAGACCAAACTGTATCGCTTGCAGACGGAGGTAATGGGAATGTAACCATCGGCGGAACTTATCCAAACCTGACCATTGATGTTCCAAACAATCTGGATAATAGTATTACAAATGAAATCGAACTTCCTACTCAGACCAGTCAAAATGGAAACTTTCTGACAACTGACGGGACAAATCCAAGCTGGTCTTCTATAACTCAAAGCCAGTGGAACACTAGTGGGACAACCATAAATTATGCAACAGGCAATGTTGGAATTAATGAAGCTTCACCTGGAGCACGACTAGATGTTGTTGGAACAACGGAGCTAAATGGAGCTGTGGATGTGAATAGCACCTTAGATGTAACCGGACAGCTAACGGTTACAAATGACGTAGAAATTCCTGCAACAAATGCTTATACCTATGCCTCTGCCAAGACCAAAGTAGCATCTTACCATCCTACCGAATTTCAAGTGCTTAATGTAGCTATTGCAGAAGAGGTTTTACTAACTCCTCTTTCTGTAAATCTGTATGTTTTCTTTTCTGGAGGTTCGGGAGGACAAGCCTTTGCAACAGCACCTGTTAAACTTCCAGATAATGCCGTCATCACACAAGTTGACGCGTGGGTCGTCGACAATGACGCAGCTGAATTCGTTCGTGTTGAATTAACACGCAATCAAATAGGATTATCTACTTTCAATCAAAACATGTCTGTAGTTCAGACAGATGCAGTAACGCAGAGTACCGTTGTTACACAGCTTACCGATAATACGATTTTTAACGGCACTATTGATAACTCTACCTATGCCTATTTTTTAAGGTTCACCAGCTCAGATAGTGATGGATCAGAGCTCCAACTGCATGGAATAAAGATAACCTACACAGTTTCTCAAGCTGATTAATAACAAAGGACATGAAAAAATTGAATCTATTTTTTATTATTTCATTTGGAGCTTGTGTATCCATGTATGCACAAGCGCTCCTAACAAATAGTGATGGTTTACTTACCATTGATGAAGGGATTCCTTTCACTGTGCAAGGAAATATTTCTAATAGCGGAACGATACAAAACGAGGGTGCATTGAGACTATACGGAAACTGGATGAATAGTGGTGACTATCGTTCGGTTTCCGGCACCTTCTCTCTACTTGGTGAAAATCAATTATTTGAATCAGGTGAATCTAGTTATCGAAACCTAGAGATTAATTCCTCAGGAGTAGCTGTCATTTCGGATCTTTCAATCACAAAATCACTAACGTTGACTTCAGGAATTGTGTCATTGACAACTGATACTAAAATTACCATTGAGGAAGGTGCATCAATCTCCGGCGCAAGCCCAAACTCTTACATTGACGGAGCTCTGTTCACCACCAGTTCCGGAGATTTCACCTTCCCTATTGGATCAGAATCTGAGTTTTTACCTGTCGATCTAACTAATATTCAAAGCACTGAACCTGTAGGTATTCAAGCTTTTAGTGGTGGGTTGGATTCAGACGCATCTTCAGAAATAGACTCCTTTTCTTCAAATAGGTATTGGCAAATCTTCGAAAACGATTCTTTCAGTTCTGATGGCATTTCCTTACCAGTAATAAGTGAAGTATTTATTGAAACTCAGGAAGAAGCTGCTATCGCATTTAACCAAATAATATCTGACCCACTTGAAATTGTAGGAGACTCTGAACTTTCGGGAACACTAGAATCAGGAATCATATCAGTCAACACACCTATCATATGGGGCTATTACCTATTATCTGATAGAAGCTTAAGTGATCCACCTATTACAGTCGTCAATGTGGTCACTTCACTACAAGATGGCAAGCATGATTTTCTGCGGATTGAAAACATTGAATTCTACGAAAACAACAAGGTAGAAATCTTTGATAGACAGGGAAACAAAGTGTTTGAAATGAGTGGCTATAATAATCAGGAAAAAGTCTTCCGTGGTAGTGCTAATGTTGGAATAGGTGGAATGCTGGCGACAGGAAGCTATTACTATACTGTTCAATTGACAGGCAGTAAAAGAGAGGCTGGATTCATTTACGTAAAAAATTAATTGTCATGAAGAAGCTAGCATACATACTCATCCTACTCCTTCCCGCAATCACTTATTGCCAACAAGATCCGCTGTATAATCAGTATCAGTTTAACCAGTTAATGATAAACCCTGCTTACGCAGGTATGTATAATAGGCTATCTGTTGGAGCTATTACGCGATTTCAATGGGCTGGAATTGATGGAGCACCTCAAACAAGTACGATTACCGCACAGACTGGCATAAATGGAGGAAAAGCTGGAATTGGGGGTATTGTACTTAATGATCGGTTTGGTGTAAGTAGCAACTATGAAATACAATTCATAGGTTCTTACAATATCAATATGAGAGATGCTCGATTTGCTATGGGCATCCAGGGTGGGCTTGTTCAGTATGGTTACGATTTTTCAGGAGTTGAATTTGATTTCTTTGATGACCCTGAAATTATGCAAGGTCATGATAACATCATAAAACCTAATTTCGGTGTTGGGTTCATGTACATGAATCAGAATTTTTTTGCAGGTGCTTCCATACCTCGGATACTTAATTCCTCAGTTTCAGATGGTGTAACCACTTCGGAGCGATACAAACGACACTATTACTTCACGACTGGTTTTGCAAAAGAGATTAACCGGATGCCCTTTAAAGTCATGGCATTAGTCAGATCTTTTGAAGGAGATGCTTTTTCCTTCGACCTGACTGGCAGTGTTTATCTCGACATGGTCATGTGGGCAGGGATAAGTGTAAGAGACTTAAAACACTTTGGAGTGTTCGGGATCATAGATGCTTCTGATAATATACAAATAGGGTACTCCTTCGAAATGCCCAGTAATTCATTGGTTTACGGAAACTATGGAACTCACGAAGTTTCAGTGAAATTCAATTTTAATGTATCTCGAAGATCGATGTTTCAAGAAAAGTATTTTTAGAGTTTAGCCACATTGATAGTCAGCCACACTTTAGATGACTAATTTTGCGGCACAATGCAAAATTTGGTCGTAAAATATGAGGACAATCATCTGCTGATTGTTGAAAAGCTCACCGGATGGTTGGTACAACCAGATGAAACAGGTGATACCACACTTACGGAAATAGCTACAGAATACATCCGAAAAAAATATAATAAACCTGGTAATGTATTTTGCCAACCTTGCCATCGATTGGATAGACCAGTGGGTGGACTTGTCGTTTTTGCCCGCACTTCCAAAGCATTGGAACGAATGAATAAACTCTTTCATGATCATGAAATCAAAAAAACCTATTTGGCAGTAGTCGATGGGGTTCCCAATAATTCCGAACAAACCTTAAGGCATTGGCTTGAAAAAGACACCAAGAAAAATAAAGCGCATGTACGACACAAGCCAGTTAGCGGGGCTAAGGAGGCTATTTTAAGTTATCGAATGTTAGCATCTCACAGTAAAGTATCCCTTTTGGAAGTAATACCAAAAACTGGTCGCCCTCATCAAATACGTATCCAAATGCGTGAGAATGGCACTTCCATAAGAGGCGATGTAAAGTATGGTTTCTCTAAGCTTAATAAGGATAATAGTATCGATTTGCATGCATACAAACTGGAGTTTGTCCATCCAGTAAAAAAGGAACCAATTAAAGTTATCTCTAAACCAAAATGGCCTGATTTCGAGGCATTCATCAATGAGTTGGATTAAGAAGTTGCAAGAAAAATGGGGGCTTAAAAGCCTTTTTCAGGTAGTGGTCGTGTTAATCGTTTTTGCTTGCACTGGATTTACTGTCCTGTTTATTCGGGAGCCTATCCTGAGTTTAATTACCGGAGGTGGAGAAAAGCAATGGTGGATGACCGTAATCTATATTCTTATGATCCTGCCAATCTATAATATTATCCTCCTTTGTTATGGGTTTATTTTTGGCCAGTTTGCTTTCTTCTGGAGATACGAGCAAAAAATGTTGAGACGCTTCGGCATTAAACCCGCTAGATGGGAACAAGATAAAAAAGACTA
This sequence comes from Marinobacter alexandrii, assembly GCA_039984955.1. Classification (NCBI taxonomy): domain Bacteria; kingdom Pseudomonadati; phylum Pseudomonadota; class Gammaproteobacteria; order Pseudomonadales; family Marinobacteraceae; genus Marinobacter; species Marinobacter alexandrii. The sequence goes on along the minus strand of JBDWTN010000007.1, from coordinate 2,797,234 downwards.
GAAATTATATCTAAAGGTGAGCAACTCTCATGAGTGGTTCAATTTTATGAAAGTATGAGTCTGATGCTGACAAAAAGTGATGCCATATCAAAGCTAAATGAACTCGGATCGGCTCAACTACCGTTTTCGTTTTACTGTAATTTTCTGGGAGAAAGTTGGTGTATCGAGCAAAATTCTTCAGCACAATTACGGGGATCATTTCATCTAAAGGTTGGAACTCCTTATTCAGAATTCAGAATTCAGAATGTAGAATTTAGAAAAGCCCCGTTAAGTTTTGAGAGTTTCAAGCGCGCTTTTGATCAGGTCATTCATGAAATTAATGTAGGCAATTCATTTTTGACGAACCTCACTTTCAAAACTCCTATTGAAACTAATCTATCACTCGATCAAATCTTCGAATACTCTCAAGCAAAATATAAACTACTTGTACCAGGCCAGTTTGTCGTCTTTTCTCCAGAGACTTTTGTTAAAATAGAAGATGATCATATTTACTCGTACCCAATGAAAGGTACCATTGACGGGAGCCTCCATAATGCTGAAGAGATAATTTTAGGGGATATCAAAGAAAGAGCAGAACATGTGACCATCGTGGATTTGATTAGAAATGACTTGAGTCAAGTGGCGAACCAAGTGGAGGTGACGAAGTTTCGATACGTTGATGAATTGATGACCAATGATAAGAAGCTACTGCAAATAAGCTCGGAAGTAAGAGGCCATTTAAGTAGGGACTGGAAAAGCAACATAGGTACCATCTTATCTAAGCTTATCCCAGCAGGATCTATTTCTGGAGCCCCTAAACCAGAGACTCTTAGAATCATCCAACAAGTAGAGCGATATGATCGTAATTTTTACACCGGAATTTGTGGTCATTTTGATGGAGAATCACTTGAAACTGGCGTAATGATTCGATTCATCAAAAAAGAAGAAAACCAACTTTTCTATTGCAGCGGAGGGGGTATTACCTCTTTTAGTGAGGCTGAAAAAGAATATCAGGAGATGGTGGATAAGGTGTACTTACCTATAAGCTAGATTAATGACACCTAGTTAAAACAACTTCATGAAAAATTGACATTCGATAAAAATATAAGTATGAATTTTGATATTTTACATAAAGTCAAAATGTTATACCTAAAAAACCCTAATATGAGAAATTACATTCTTATTCTTATCACAAGTTTTTTGTTTGGCATAAGCTGCCAGATGCATGAAAATGATCTGGATTTGATCATTGAACAAGATCAAACATTATTGAGCTTCTACTCAGGTCAAGCTGTTACCGATTACTTAGCCCAAGTAGAGAACCTAAGCTTGGATGAACTAATTCTATTTGAAGAGGCTAGAAGTTTTATGTCTCTTCAAAGAAAAACAGAGATGATAATGGACAAGCTCGCTGAAACTGAATTTACTAGTCCTCAAGATCTTGAAGAATTCGTAAATAAACATTCAGCATATGTCAAGATAGTCGAAGAAGACGGAGAAAAAACAATTGTTCGCGCTACTGAGGAAACAACTAGTCATTTATTGGCCAATGTAAATGGGTTGTTTGTGATTGAAGAAGATCGATACAAGCTGTTTAATGAAGGTTTAATAAGCGTGCCAGTTTCCCAAGCAGAAAAACTAAATGAAATAATTCAATTTTCTAAAACTGTAAAAGAAGGAGTGAGTGTCGTTTATGAATATGACAACTCAACTACTCCGAGCACAGAAGCCATCACTTGCAATAAGTACAATAGAATAACAGATACAAGCTATAACAATAGAACCACTACAGAATTAGACACCAAAATCAATTACACCCCAGTTCCTTGGAGGCAAACATTAGTAGTTCAAAGTCAGGTTTTTGCAGAGCGGAAAATTTTTGGAGTATGGAAACCTACCAAAAGATCAGTTACTGGTTTTTTTAAGTGGACAGTGTGGTATAATGTCAATTTGGGGCCAAAAATAAACGTCTCTAGAACGTCTTACAGACCGGTGGGAATCAATACATATCGTTGGATTAATAAAACAACATTAGCCACCACTTTAAATGGCGCAATTTTTTATCAATCACGCTTTGAAAATCTCTGGGCATGGGGAGACAGTCCATCGACCGGCACCAGATATTTAAGCTGCAATGCCGAAGAAACATGTGCTGATGGAAATTGTGAAGGACCTGCAGGAAATAGATGTGCATGGGTAGAATGTCCTGAAGGAAAGTTTTGTCGAGGCGGTCAATGTATTCCAATACCTGTTGATCCTTGCTTTGGAGTCATTTGCCCACGTGGCAAAGTATGCATCAATGGTACATGTCAAGATGACCCTACAATTTGCGGTGTATTTATATGTGACGGAATATGTGTGGATGGAGTTTGTCTTGCAAATGAGCAATGAAAAAATTATCCATATTGGAAATCAAAAGGCCTGCTAAATTAGCAGGCCTTCTGCTTTAACTATTTCACGCTACCCTATTTCTTTGAGGTTCTACCATCCACGAAATTGCCTCTTCTTCTGTATCAAAATTATTCATTTTCAAACCAGGAAAGACTATTCTAGTTGCGGTTGAAAGTATAGTAGCAAACAGGTTCCCCATTTTTGTAACAGATTTTACTGTGGCAACCTTTTCTACTTTGTGAACTAAAGACTTAGCACGCTTTTTCAGTAAATCATCCTTTATCCATTGCCTTGCCTCTTTGGTAAATTCATCAAGTTCTTTACGATTAAGCAGTAACCTGGTACAAATACCCTTTTCAATGAGGTCTGCTCCCTTATTCAAAATTTCAGAAGCAGTATGAGCATCTACACGTCCATGCCATTCTATTTTGACTATTCGCAATTCTTTATTTAGTAGCAGCAGACTGCCATTCTCCTCAGAGACAAAATCGAAGGTTTGAATAGGCGGCAAGATTGTGTTAACTGACATAAATCCTCATCTTTAGTTTATTTAAAGCTAGATCTATTATCAGCTGATAATGATTTAATTCGATTATCGGACTTTAAAACTCGCCAAAAGGACTATTTATTGCGTCGCTAAGCAATCATCTACTGTCATTAATCAATAATACTATTCATCAATTATTCGATCGCACAAAAAATTCATCTCTCACAGTTCCATCAATATCTTTAAAGTAGAACCGTGCCAATGAAGTATCGCCTTCATAATTAAACTCACCAAAAAGAGCTCCATGCTGTCCACCATTATTGGAGTGATAAACATCAGCCCACCATGGGTTCTGATCTAATCCGCTTTCAGCATCTCTGATACTTTTCCCTCCTAAACCTGATACAAAGGCAAAAGATCTACCTTCATCAAGACTACTCGTTGACGCATCATCTTTCCATAAATTGACGGTGTTTTCTGTACTTGAAATAACCTGATTTTGGAAATTACTCATCTCATGAGTTCTACTATACGAGTGCTCATGTGCTGTCGCAATGATCGCCCCCCCTTTTCGAGATTCTTCGTACACATTCCATCCTGCTTCATTGCTTTTTCCACCTACCTGCATCAGGCGTTGGTTCTTGTGCCAAAACGAAATTCTCCAGACTGATTCGTCTTGTGCGAGTTCTTTTCGAATATGATTTCCCGCAGATGCAGAAGTAATTCCAAATTCATCCGGTGCTGATATGACAAAGAAAATTCCTTTATAATAAAACGAACTTGTCACTCCCAACTGACCTTTCCACGAAATGCCCAACCTTTTGAATCTTTCCTCTAAAAAAGACTGATACTTATTCGGACCATTCCAAGCTTCATCATCATGATTCCCTACACAAAAAAAGTAAGGATAATCAGCTCCCAAAATTTCATTTATATGACTTTCAAAGTCTACAGGAATCTCTGCATAGTTGAGATCTCCCGGGTGAACTACAGCGTCTGCTCCTTCACTTTTAACCAAATTCAGTACTGCTTTTGCCGCCGAACCGATATTTGAGTCTCCAAAAAAGGCAATCTTAAAATTCGAAGGTGTTTTTTCTTGCCCAACAGGAGGAGTAATCACTCCAGTTCCCTCCTCTTCGATCGTGAAAATCGGACCTTTAACTGTCTGCTCTACTATTGTCACAGAAATTTCGCCAGTTGTCGCACCTTTTGGCACTACGGTCGAAATTTGAGCAATAGAAGAAAAAGAAATTTCGTCTGATTCAACACCATTAAAATCTACTTTAATCTGTGTCGTATTTGCACTAAAATTAGCTCCTTTTATGGTTACAGGATCTCCCTCTTGCCCTTGTAAGGGAGTAATAGAAGTGATTATTGGAAGTAAAACTTCATCAACATTCTCTTCTTGTTCATCTTTGGAACATGAAGCAAAAATGAGGACGGGAAGGATAACAGATATGATTAATGTGATTTGTTTCAAATGATTCATTTGCTTTTTTTAATTCAGTTAATCGGCCATAGTGGCACTCAAATAAATAGGCCATTCAGATATAATCGTATCTCTGAATGGCCATAGTATTTATTTCAAGATTGTTCCATCATCGCCTACAGCAATGATTGTGGTTCCATCAAACGATGCAACTCCGTTTAGCTCTATATCATCTGCTACTAGCGTAAGCATATGATCCTGACGTGTCCAGGTAGTACCACCATCCACAGTTACAGCAACAAATGAAGTAATGTCTCTGGCTTCATTATGATCCCCAACAGCTATCAATGTATTGTCACTTAGTAGTATTAAGTCATTGAAATCTGCCTCTGTAGTAGGGCTTGTTTGGGCCGTCCAACTGGCGCCACCATCTTCCGTTTTGTAAATAAAACCAGCACTACCTACTACCCATCCTGTATTGGCATCCGTAAACTGAATTGCTTTCCATGATTCGTCTGCACCATTCACATCTTCCTGCAAAGCCCATGTAGTCCCACCATCAGTTGTGGTGATGATATCTCCTCCTCCAGCTACTGCTATACCATTGGTTGAATTCCAAAAGTAGATATCATACACCCTTTCTCCGTCTCTTTCCATTCCCACTGTTGTAACCTCTTCCAGCCCCGTTGCTTGGGTACTCCATGATGCTCCACCATCCGTCGTGGTGATCATTACTCCATCGCTACCGCCGACAAATCCATTATTAGCATCCAAAAAGAAAATACTACGAAGAGTTTCTGTTGTTCCCGTATTTGCCGTTTGGTCTGTCCAATTTGCTCCGCCATCTGTAGTATTAATCACTATGCCATCGTCACCAACTGCCCAGCCTGTATTGGCATCCACAAAGAATACAGCTTCAAAATCATCTGTTATTCCTGTGCTACTTGTCAAATCAGTCCATGTTGTACCACTATCCGTACTTTTCAATACGGTACCATCGTCACCTGCTACATAAGCAGTTGTAGCATCAGCAAAATGCACCTTACCTAACTTGGTAGTTACGTTTGATGTAATAAGAGAAGTGAATTTAGGTACTGCTATAACCGTAAATTCCGGGCCTGTTACAACCTGGCCTAAAACAGTCACTGTTACAGGACCAGTGGTTGCACCTACAGGAACTGTCGTTGTAATTGTTGTCACCGTTGCTGCCGTAACGGTAGCTGCTGTACCATTAAAGCTAACTTCATTCTCACTTGCAGTCGTACTAAAATTAGTACCTGTTATGGTAACTGTAGCTCCTTCATCTCCAGATACTGGGTCGAGAGATACTACAGTTGGTACTGGAGGAACTGTAACTGTAAAAGTAGGCCCGCCTTGAACAACGGTTGTTCCTATGGTGACACTAACGGCACCTGTAGTCGCACCATCTGGAACGGTTGTCGTAATAGAAGTTTCTGTAGACGCGGTTACCACAGCATCTGTTCCATTGAAACTCACTGAAACATCAGAGGTAGTCGTTCCAAAATTTGTCCCTGTGATACTTACTTCAGTTCCTACCAAACCTGAGCTAGGATCTATCGCAGTGACAGTTGGTGGGTCTGGTGGCGTCACTGTAACCCCATCATCTCCTCCACAGGAAAGTAAGGCCATACCAAAAATCATAAAGCTTGCATAAAGGAATATTCCTTTGAATTTCATAGGTGAATTTTTCATTGCATTAAGTTTAGATTAATAATTAGTCAAGATTGGAATCAGTGTCACACTCTCTGTGACACTGATTCAGCAAGTACAAAGAGGTTCTTTTATATCTCCCACTCTATGGTGAGAACTGGAGCATCAACTCCATCATCAGTGCCGTCTACAGTTTCGGCTTCTCGGCCGGCATCATTAGAAGTTACACCTGCGCTTATACCCGTATGGATCATGATGAAGCTCATATTATTTTGTGCAGACCAGTCATCTCTGTTTACAATTTCTTGCACGATAGCTGAAAGGTCCGCTGTTCGCTGAGCGTCTGACTTATCGCCTTCTGCTACCCACACAGGAATAGACCATACCGTATTGGCTGTCGTTCTATCTCGTGTTGAAACATTAAAGTCTTCATCTACAAACTCTGTCGAATTGCCCACATTTTCTCCATATATTGTTAACTCCGCATCCCCTGATCCAGGTGTATCTGTAGTAAACTGAATGCTTGCCGATGTGATGGTGGCATTGGCTGGGATGTCGATGTTGTTAAATCTCAAGCCTATCGTTTGAAGTCCACGATCGGGTGTTCCACCAGTATCAAACTCTCCTAATTCCAAGTCGCTACTATCAAAGTCCAAAGGGCCTGTCGCTCCTTCTTCTACGTCATCATTTGTAGTTGAGATCGCTGACACGACCGTTCCAGAACTTACTTCGTTATTAATGATATTGACAATAAATTCTCTCTTAGTGCTATCTGAATATCCTTGCCCTTCAGGAAGTGATAGAATAATAGCATGATCATCATCCGGATTTAGATTATCAATCAGGGTAATAGCTATGCTTGCAGTAAATATTCCTTCAGGAAAAGTGATATCAAGCCCTCCGACGATTGTATAATCTACTCCTTCAACGGCTGTTCCTCCAAGTGTAAGAGTCGCTGAGTTTCCTCCTTTTATGGAGTTTAACTCAACAATTACGTCAGTTGATTGATCCTCTTTTACACTTACTTCATCTTCCACAAAAAAGATGATATCCAGATCATTTAAAAGAGGCCCAATATTGTCAACCTCACATGAAATAGATGCAAATGCTGCAAAAAGTATGTATATGTATTTTTTCATTTTCTTAAAGTTTTGAGGGGAATTAATAACCGTCGCTTTGTCTCATATTCGGATTTGCAAGGATTTCATCCTGAGGTATCGGAAAGACAAATCGATGATCTCCACTCAGTAATACACAGTTCACTGTTAGGCCTCTGCAATCCGCCCCTCTCTCCACAGAACCATTGATCCTTCTTAGATCAAACCATCGATGACCTTCCACCATGAGCTCCTTTCTTCTTTCTAGCTGGATAGCTTCATCAAGCGCTTCTCCTGTTAAATCTTCATCTACATATCCGGTAATTCTACTTCTTCGTAGTTCATTTAAGTCTGCCACAGCAGCAGCATCTTGCCCTACAATATTTGCATTTGCTTCTGCTCGAATGAGGTACATTTCGCTTAGTCTCAAAATCTTTGCATTGTTTAATCCACTTTGCCCTCCTCTTCCAGGGTATTTGTTTGGCAGATACACATCATCTCCAGGATTTGAGCCGGGATTAAGTAGAACAAATGAGTTGTACCGTACATCATTGACTTGATCATAAAGCTCAGCTGCATCAACGGTCAGTGTAAAAGAAGAGACCCTTCCATTATCTAATAAGCTATTCCCGAGCCTTCCTTCATCAGCAGTAGCAAACCTTACGCTAAAAATGACTTCACCGTCAGCATCATCAGACCACATAGAAGCATATTCAGTTGGATTAGAAAGAGTTCCTGAGCTTATCACTTCTGATGCATAATCTGCTGCATCTTGCCATTGTTCAGCATATAGAGAAACTCTTGCAAGGAGGGCATTAACAGCCCTTAAATCCATAAGATGAGGTCCATCTTCTTGTATTTCTTTGTCAATGTCTCCCAGTAGCACAAGTGCTTCAAACAAATCATCGAATATCTGATCATATACTTCTGAAATAGTTTCTCTGGCTGGAGGTGTAGCACTAAAAGATGTAACAACCGGAACTCCTCTTCTTTCGGAATTTCTTCCATACTCTTCTCCGTAATACCTTAGAAGATCAAAATGTGCGAGTGCTCTTAAAGCATAAGCTTGCCCTTTAATTCTGTTTTTGATTTGACTATCCTCAAACCTATTTGCATTCTCAATGACTGAATTGCTCCTGAAAATAAGTGTATAAGCCTCATCCCAAACATCAATATCATCGCCAGATGAATATTGCCAATTGGCTTCTGTTCTGAATGAACCTCCATTCGTTTGACCAATTCGCAAATTATCGGCTAATAGGTCTGGCAAAAAGAACATAGATTCTTGATACAGGCCATCTCTTCGCAAAGTCGCGTATGCGCCTAGCAGAACTTTTTCAACGTCTTCTATACTCGTTATTGCAATTTCCGCATCCAGTACATCTTGCGGAACAATATCCAAATTCTTATCACATGACAATACCAAGAATGATAGAAGTACTACGTATATGTATTTATAAATTTTCATCTGTTTTTAAAATCAAAATTTCACATCAAAACCTACGGTATAAGTCGTTAAAGCTGGATAATCAGCTCTATAGTCTGAACTGGAATTTTCAGGATCCAGACCTGAGAATGTTGTGAGTGTATATAAGTTCTGCCCCTGGATGAACATTCTGAAATTGGTAATATTCAATTTTTCAGTGATAGACGATGGCAGGTTATAAGAAAGTACCACATTCCTTAATCTCACAAATGAGGCGTCTTCGAGCCACCCAGAATCAAACCTATAAGTGGTTTCTTTTGAAGGATCAGGCAGATCTGTAATGTCCCCTGGTTCTCGCCAAAATCTTAAGGCATTGGTCGAGACGCTACCTCTCGATATCTTGGTAGGATTATCCAGAGACGTCCTGGCAGTGTTAAATATGTGTTGACCTTGAGCGTAAGTAAGAAACACTCTCAACTCCAATCCTTTATAAGAAAAGGTATTGGTAAGTCCTCCAAAAAAATCAGGAGAGTTTCTAGCAATGTTTACTGCGTCTGCCTCATCATATACATCCGTCAGGTTACCGTTCCTATCATACCAAAGTGTCGTCCCATTGGCTGGATTTATGCCTGCACGTCTTACCAGATTGAAAACTCGTATCTCCTTCCCTTCTTCATAAAGAAAGTCCCCTAACTTGAAACTCTCTCCACCAGGTAGTTCTAAAACCACCCCTCTATTTCTTGCTATGTTGAAGTTGGTAGTCCATTGAAAGTTTTTGCTTCTTATGTTATTGGTAGATAAGCTTACCTCAATACCTCTGTTGCGTATACTTCCATTATTTCTACTTTGGGAACTAAATCCAGTTGTTCTTGAAAGCGGAGCATTGATTAAGAGATTTCTGGTTTCCTCATTATACCAGTCTACATTTAATGTGAGAAAATTATCAAAGACAATCAGGTCAAACCCAATGTTAAATTTCTCAGTTTCCTCCCATTTCAAATCAGGGTTTGCAAAATTAGACGCTAGGCCATTTTGTCCATTATACTGCGTTCCGAAATAGATAGCTCTGGCAGAATTTCCAGTTATCCGCTTCCCTACCGTTCCAAAGCTTGATCGAAGCTTCGCAAAATTGATAAAGCGAGCGGATGACATAAATCTTTCTTCAGAAATGATCCATCCAATGCCCGTAGAATAAAAATTACCATATCTATTATTAGCACCAAAGTCCGATGATCCATCACGCCTGATGCCAGCAGTAAAGTTGTATCTACCTAAGTATGAATAATCAAGAGTTCCAAAGTAAGACAGTAAAGCTGTCTCACTTTTACCTCCTCCAAATTCTGGAATGAAGCTATTACTATCTGTACCTTCTGTAGCTCCTGCTATAGTTTCGATTTGATCAAAACCAAATACCTCTAAATTGGTAGACTGACCATTGAAGTAGACATATTCGTGATAAAGTGCAACATTGAATGTATGATCTTCAGTGATGTCAAAATCATATTGAATAGAACTGGTCCCGGTAAAACGAGCTCTTTTTGCAAAGCTTTGTGAAAGTCTTCCCTGAGCTAGTTGGTCACCAGGGTCTCTTAATGTCGCCGAAAAAGAATTCGGATCGATGAAATCAATGTTATCCCGGCGGCTATAATCTGCACCCCAAAATGTTGATACGCTTAAACCTTCCAAGAAAGGCATGTCATATTTTAATTTCAGACTTGCGTTAATCTTTTCTATTGTACGATCCTCATCATTGGTACGAATCCTCTCCAGAATGTTATATGTACTAGACGCTCCAATATCCAGAGGTAATGCAAAATCACCTGTGATTGGGTTAAACGCATAGTCGTAAGGATTACCTCTTATGCTTGTGTAAAATGGATTAGATCTTCCGAAAGTTCCCTCACTCTCACTGTCTTGAGTGTCTGTGTAGCCTAAGTAAAGGTTAGATCCAATGCTAAAATTACCGACTGAATGATCAACTTTTGTTCGAAGAGAATATCGATCAAGCTTAGATCGAATGCTCGTTCCTTCCTGTGAAAAATAAGCTCCTGAGATATAAAATCTTGTTTGATCATTGCCTCCTGAAACGCTAATTTCATGAGATTGAGTGATTGCATCTTGTGTGGTGACATCAAGCCAATCTGTATTTATGTTTTTCAGCGAATCAAGCTGCTCCTGAGGTAATCCAACAGTTGCTCCTATGCCAATCTCGTGTTGTAAATCAATAAGCTGAGCAGACGTCAAAGGTCTCAATCCAGCGTTATATTCAGGTTTGGGGGAAATCCCAAACTGTGCACTGTATTGAATTTTTGCTCTTCCCTTTTCACCTGATTTAGTCGTAATGACTATTACTCCTGATGCACCTCTTGAACCATAAATGGCAGTAGCTGCTGCATCTTTTAAGATACTTACCGACTCAATATCATTGGGGTTAATGGCGGCAAAGTCACCAGATGTAATAGGTAATCCGTCAATAATATAGAGTGGAGCCGATGAAGAATTAATGGACTTTATTCCTCGAATAGTAACTTCTGCTGCTCTTCCAGGCTGGCCAGTTCCTGACTGAACTAGTAATCCAGGTGCTGCACCTTGAAGAATATTATCGAAAGTAGCCATTGGAACCTGCTCGATCTTGGAGCCTTTCACTGTGGCAATTGAAGATGTAAGTTTTCTAGAGTCTCTTTCTGAATATCCTACAACTACTACCTCAGATAGGGCAGCTATGTCTTCTCTTAATTCAACATTGATAAATGTTTGATTAGAGATATTAAATTCTTGTGTTTCGAATCCGGTATATGAATACACCAGAATATCCATGCTGTCTGGAACACTAACACGGTAATTTCCGTCTATGTCAGATGTAGTACCTATTGCTGTCCCTTTTACTAGAATAGTAACACCTAAGAGTGGTTCACCATCGGTAGCTGTAACAGCTCCTTCTATAATTTTACTTTGTGCAAAAGCCGTAGAAATGGAGAGTAACAAAACTGTTTGAATCCACCATCGATAAAGTTTTTTCATATGCTCGCATTATTTGTGGTTAATAGCTAAGTGCTAATTGATGCGAACAAAAATTGAATTTAAATAAGGAAAATGAAGAAAATGTACATACTACATAAGTTCCTCAAAAGGAGCAATTGCATACTACAAATCTACCACCAGCATTAAATAGCCATGTTTTTTATTTAAATAGTATTATTTAGATTAAAATATAGATCGATACATTTGTTTCATTAGAGTCTCTATTGTTAGTAATAGCTTGAAAGGAACTGAACTAAGTCTTCTCCTTTTGGAAGATTTAGTTTCTTTTTAAGTCGATACCGACTTGTCTGAACAGACTTGGGCTCAACATAGAGCATGCTTGCTATTTCCTTAGTGGTTAATTGGAGTTTAATGTATCCACACAAACGCAGTTCTGAAGAAGTCAACATTGGAAAGTCATGTCTAAGTTTCTTGAAGTAATCAGAATGAACATTTTCAAAATGCAACTGCAAATTTTCCCATTCTTTATCCCTAATAGAATAGCTTGAAAGTTTGTGCTTCAGTTGAGTAACAAGATGGCCTGAGCCTTCCCCTTCTTCTAAATTGCTAAGGTCACTTTCAAGATCATGGATAAAACGATTTTTGTTTAACTGCTCCATACTCAGGTTAATAAGTTCTCTATTCTTATTTATTAACTCATGTTTTAAAGCCTCGTTATTTTCTGCAATATTTTTATTTCTTTTCGTTTGACTGTACCAAAAAATTAGTCCAATAACGAGAATAACTGATATTACTCCTATTATGCTATTTACATATAACCTGTTTAATTCAAGTTCCTGATCCTTAACTTGCAATTCTATTTCTTTATCTCTTAGAGATAATTCCGCTATCAGGTCATCAAGTTTTTCATCCAGCTTAGCACCTTCATTTTTCAATATTTGATGTACTTGTTTGGCATCTTTTGCTCCCACTAATTCTAAGGAAAAACTACAATCAGATGTATCACTGTCTTTCTGATGAACTGAAACTGCAAGTACATTTTTTCCTTTTTTCAATAGTTCTGTTTCCAAAACAAAAACGTGAATCTTCTCTTCACCTTCTTTTGATACTCTGACCTCCGCTGTTGTGCCATCAGTGACTCTACCTTCAGGAAGATTAATGCGCCAAATTTCATTTCCATTGAGGTAAATAGCAGCTCCATCATCAACCACAACATTTAAGAGGTAGCCTATGTAAGCTTCTGGTTCTTCCACTTCGAAAACTTTGTAGAAGTAAGAAGTAAGGTATTTATTCTCCTCATCTCCACCATAGCCAATGACTGTAGTCTCATCTCCATCTCCATATCCGAATTCTGCATAGCCTGTTTTCCAGTTGAGCTCCTCGTTAAAGTCACTAAACCATGGTTCATTATCAGGCATTATGCTATCGTAATAAAGCCAAGAAGCTTCTCTTAGAAGGATTACATTATTATCCTCCTCATTAGTTGTCTGCGAAAAACATTTATAACTAAAAAATACAGTTGAGAATAACAGTATTTTAATAGTTTTTGGCAAAAGTTTCATATAAACGGTATTAACCTAAAACAATCCTTACTTATGTTTTAAATCAATTTCGGATCGATGTAGATGCCTCAATATATCAAGATTAACATCCACACAATCAATCTATTTGATAAAAATATATGAACAAATTGAGAACTAGATATTAGCAAATGCTATCTCTGATCTCAATCTCATTGTTAATATCCTTCTACCCAAGACCCGCCTGCTACTTTTATTTGATCTCTGATACTTAACGATTTTTCTCGTTGGGCTTCCAACTTATCGTTCATCTTATTCCATTGATCTTTAATAATATTCATAGTCTCTTTGTGTGTATCCGTTGGACCATAGGCTGATAAAGAAATACCTCTATTCAACGCAAAAAGCCTTCCACCGATATTAGGCTTGCTTTTCTCTCCAATCTGATTCTTGGCTGGATGACCATTAAGTTCAGTGTCAAGTTCATCAAGTTCATTTTTCAAATTCATGATTTCATTTAGTAGATCATTTCCAACATTTGCTTTATTGGCTGCTACAAAAAGTTTACTTGCCATCTTTTGTGCATTTGACAACTGAACAGCAAGCATACTTACATCTCTACTTAGGTCTTCGTATGTTCTCCAGAATGCGACCACTTCGTTCATTGGGCTACCATCTAAAGTACCTTTTCTCAATGGAGCTACTTCTATATTAACCGGATCTGCAAGTTGTGAAAAACTACCTTGCTCGTATTTGTTTAATGTCACAGTATATGTTCCAGGAGCACATAAGAATCCAGTCAGGTTTCCCGTTCCTCCATCCAATGTTAAAGCTTGAGTGCCTCCTACTCTAAGATTCCATGCCACACGATTAAAACCTTTCTTATTTTCTGCTTGCACTCGATTGACCAGATTACCTCCTTGATCTTTAATTTCTAGATACACGAAAGGTTTCCATTCTCTTGTTTCATCTTCAAGCGCATCCCATCCAGGGAAAGAGATGTTTCCTTTTTGTCCCTTCTCTCTCGCCTGACGCTGGCTTTCTAGGCTTTTGATTTCATCTTTCAGGTAGTATGTAAAAACAGCTCCGAAATCCGGGTTGGGTGCTACGTACAATTGTGACCCTTGAGAACCTCTGGCATCATCAAAATCAATCGTTGATCGTTCAATATACCACCATGCTTTTCGAGGTTCAAACAAAGTGGCGGTCTCGCTAATTTGATTTTTATTCACATTTCTCAATGCGCTGTAATCATCCAAGACATAAAACCCTCTTCCAAATGAGGCCGCAACTAAATCATTTTCCCTCCGCTGAATAGCAAGATCTCTAAACGAAATGGTTGGTATTCCTGCAGACATTTCTGTCCAACTCTCACCTCCATCTACAGTTACGTAAACACCAAACTCCGTTCCCGCAAACATCAAGTCCTTATTCACATGATCTTGTACAATTCTCCAAACCAAATTCTTGCTCCCCAGACCATTCTCAATCCTTGTCCAACTAGCCCCTTTATTCGTACTCTTTATCAAGTATGGCCGATAGTCTCCCTCTTTATGATTGTCTAAAGCAGCATACAATGTGTTTTCATCAAAAAGATCTGCCTTAACATCATTCACATAACATCTGGAAGGAACACCCATTGCACTCACTTCTATTTGTTTCCACGATTGCCCTTCATTCTCCGTTACTTGAATCAATCCATCGTCTGTCCCGATGAAAATAACTTGTTCATTCTGAGGTGAAACTGCAATAGAGGTGATGGTATTAAAATTAGACATAGCCCCAACATCCCAAGGAGAATCCCAGCTCTGCGTGCGTCCCATAATTGGCAATGTCACTCGTTCTTGATCACGAGTTAAATCTCCAGACAAAGAAGTCCAGCTATCTCCGCGATTAGTCGACTTCCACAGCCTCTGTGATCCGTGATAGATTGTAGCAGGATCATGCGGCGAAACAAGAATAGGTGCATCCCAATTGTATCGCTCATAGTCTTCGTCAGCTGCGGGTTGGGGCATTACATCTGTTACTTCACCTGTGGCCAAATCCATTCTTGAAAGTGTCCCTTGTTGGCGTTGACCATACATGATATTCGGATTCCCTGGTTCTGTAGCAGGCTGATGGCCATCCCAGTTCAATACTACTTTCCAGTCTGCATTTCGTATTCCGTGATGATTATCTGTTCTGGATGGTCCTCCCTGGGTGCTATTATCCTGCGTCCCTCCATAGACATTATAGAAAGGTTCGGCATCATCTACAGCTACTTTGTAAAACTGCGTGATTGGCAGGTTTTCCATGTATCTCCAGCTTACACCCAGATCAAACGTTTCATAAACACCTCCATCTGTACCAACCAATATATAATTGGGGTCTGAGGCTTTAAACGCAATTGCATGATTATCGCCATGCTTAGCCGTTTCATCCATATTTTCAAATGTCTTACCTCCGTCTTCCGATTTCATCAATCGATTATTCATCATATATAATCGGTCGAATTTGTGAGGAGAAGCATAAATTTCTTGATAGTAATGAGGCCCTGTAGCTCCAGCTACAGCATCTGACATTTTCGTCCAACTTCCTCCACGATTGTCAGACCTCCAAACACCACCAGTCGTTCTATTCAGCTCAATTGCTGCATACAATACATCAGGATTAATTGGAGAAATAGCTAAACCTGTTTTACCCCATTTACCTTCAGGTAGGCCTGTCTTTAATTGAGTCCAGGAATCTCCAGCATCATCACTAACATAAAGTCTAGACTTTTCGCCACCGCCCATCCAGGCTGCAATGGTTCTATGATGCTCCCAAGTCACAGCATATATACGATTAGGATCACGAGGGTCATGAACCATATCTGTCACTCCCGTAAACTCATCATCTCCTAAAGTTTTTTTCCAAGATTTTCCTCCATCTATGGATTTAAAAAATCCGCGATCTCCTCCTTTACTCCATAGTGGCCCTTGTGATGCCACCATAATCACATCAGAATTATCTGGATGAACAATAATCTTTGAGATATGCTCAGAATCTTTCAATCCCATATTTGTCCAGCTAGCACCCCCATTTGTACTTCGATAAATGCCATCACCGAAGCTCATATGCCTGCCTCCTACATTCTCGCCCGTCCCAACCCATACAGTATAAGGATTACTGGGATCTAACGTGACACAACCAATTGAATAGACTGATTGATCATCAAAAACCGGCTTGAAGGTGGTTCCTGCATTAGTCGTCTTCCAAACCCCTCCTGACCCCACAGCCACGTACCACACATTTTCATTTGTGGGATCAATTGCTAAATCAGCTATTCTCCCGGACATGAAGGCTGGTCCTATATTTCGGAATTTGAAATTGGAGAATAGCTTTGAATCTATCGGGTCTGGGTTTGTGCTAGTTGATTTTCTTCGTTGTGCATCTACGCGAAAGCCTATTACCAACATTACTAAAGACAAAAGGGTGAGAATAGAACGATTCATATTTTTAAGGTTTAGGTTTCTTCTAATTTAATGAAGATTGACCGAAAGAAATTAACCTATCCATGAAAGGTTTCTTTGTAACAAGAGTGGCTTATCAAGCTAAAACTCGTCCGAGCATACCCATTCTACGATGTACTTAATTTGGGCTCAAGTCTTTTGTTAGTAACTTTGCGGCCGCAATAAAACATTGCCGCTTTGGGGGTGTTAAGTTGAAAATGAAACAATAGGAGCATGATCAGATACAAATTTGAAAACAAACTTGACAAAGAGTTTGCTGCTGTAATGCGTACACGGGTAAACGCCTATTTTCAGGATAATAAAATCCAACGTGATGCAAACAACAGAATGATCGTTAAGACCTTTTTGATCTTATCCATGTACTTAATCCCCTATTTCTTAATGATTTCATTAGGATTTACAAACTTACCATTGCTGATGGGTCTTTGGATGATCATGGGAATAGGCAAAGCTTTCATTGGAACCACCATCATGCATGACTCAATCCATGGATCATATTTTAAAAAGAAATCAATGAATTCCGTTATGGAATTCTCTGCAGCAATTGTCGGAGTGGACCGACTGATTTGGCACATCCAGCATAATGTGCTTCACCACACCTATACGAACATAGAAGAAACAGACGAGGACATCTTACCAAGGTTTGTTTTTAGATATTCCAAAAATCAACCTCACAAATGGTTTCACAGATTTCAACACATATACGCTCCTATCTTCTACTGTGTACCGTTACTTGAGTGGATCACAACAAAAGACTTTATTAAGGCTTTTGATTACAGACGAGAAGGTCTGATTAAGAAAGTAGATTTTCCTAAAGAGTTTGCAAAGATTGTTTTAAGAAAAGCTTTCTATTGGGCAGTCTTTTTGGTACTTCCTGTGATGCTAATTCCTATTCCTGCATGGATAACCATCTTAATGATCTTTGGATCCCACTGCATTACCGGGATCATGCTAGCCATGATTTTTCAAACTGCACATGTGGTTGAGCCTGCAGAGTTTTTTGAAGCTGAATCTGAACATATGAAGCATAGCTGGGTTGTGCATCAACTCAGAACTACGTGCAACTATGGAATGGATAATAAAGTCCTTTCATGGTTTTTGGGTGGCCTAAATTATCAAATAGAGCACCATTTATTTCCTGATGTTTGTCATGTACACTATCCAGAGATTTCCAAATTTGTGCAACAAACTGTGAAAGAGTTCGATCTGCCTTATTATGCTTTCCCATCATTTGGAGCTGCTGTAACTAGTCATTTCAAGCACATGAAAGAAATGGGTAGTGCAAAAGATTTACAAGTACAGGTAGCCTAGATCTTCAATTCAACATCACAAAAGCTCCCCAATAGTACGGTTCAGGAAATGATTCGCGCAACGTTTTCTGCGCAGCAAAGAAGGCTTCTTCCCTTCTCTTTCCTCCCATCCATTCTTTATAGAAGCTTGTCATCAATTGCATGGTAGCCTCGTCACTTACTTTCCATAAACTCATGATAACAGATTCTGCCCCTGCTACCTGAAAAGCACGCTGTAATCCGTATACGCCTTCCCCTGATTTGATTTCTCCGAGTCCCGTTTCACATGCACTTAATACCACTAAGTCTGTATCTTTTAAATCTAGTGTAATAACCTCATAAGCCGTAAGTACACCATTATCAGATGTGTTAACCTCTGTTCCTTGCGTTGCTTCTCCCATCGTTTGTTCAGCATTTGCAAGCATTAAACCAGAACGTAAGAGCGGATTGTCCTTGGCTTGATTTACTTCTACGCCAAACACCTTGTCACCTGAAGCTTTGCTCTCTGGCAAAAAGAACCCATGAGTTGCAATATGGAGTAAAGAAGGAGAGCTAATTCTTTTAAAATTCTCTTCCGTAGCTTGATTCTGCATATATGTGTTTGTTGCAAAGCCTTTTGTTCGAGTGATTTGACTTACCGCTTCAATTTCAGTCTTTGTTCCCGGTAAGGCAGCAAGCAATCCTTTGGTACCAAAATCAGGATACCCAAAAAAGTCAGCTTTTTTTGATGCAAATTCAGTATTCTTAGATTTCACTAGGTCTCTCGTGCTAGAATACAAATTCAGATTCAATGCATCTGACACAAAAGAACCGTCTGGCCTCTGAAGTGCTCCAATGTTTACCTGAAAATAGACTCCATCTAGAGAAAGATGAATATTCTTTTTTCCCTTTAATTGTTCATCAACTGGTCTCCAGAACTTATCATAAGTGATTCGATCCTGGGCCTTTAGCTTGACCATGTTTAAATATGCTTTGGCATACTTAGTTTCAAGATCCTGGCCATTATCAATTACGACTACCTCTGGATTTACTGAATCAAGAGTCGCTATAAGAAAAGCGTATTTCCTTCCACCAGTAAAGCTTCTATCAAAAACAGGATATCCTACTATCTCTATGGCCGCATCTGCAGACCCAAGTTTAGACTTAACCTCGGTAAGTGAAATAGATGGAAGTTTATTTGACTGAGCAAACGAAGATGAAAGTTGGTTGAGTTTTTTCTCTAAGCTATTTGCTTCGGCTTCAAGAGCTGGCAAATCAATTTCTAGCTCTGTAAGCTGTGCCTTAGAAAAGGAATAGTAATGAATCAAATTCTCTTTTGACTCAACCCATTGATTGTAAGTCAACTTTAACTTTTCATCATTGCTATTTAAGATTTGCTCCCTAACCTTGGTAGATGCACTCAATAAAATCCCTTTTGTCTTTAGGTGAATATTGTACATCTCGGTAAGTAATTCTGGGTTGCTTTTTCCATTCTCTACAGCAAAAGCATAGTACTTCAAGATAGAAGGTCTCACCTTCGCCCAGTACTGTCCTTTCTCATACTCACTCATCGCCCCGAAGTAGTCCTCTACTAGTTGTAGGTTGGAAGATATTACTCTGTTGAATCTATTTGTTGCTTGACTGATGTCTCCTGATTTCCATGAGACTACAGCCATGTCTTCTAACGAGCTCAGATAGTCTGGATGTTTGACACCAAAAAAGTCTTCATATTTGGCATTTACGCTTTCTAGTAATCTCGCAGCTTCACTTAGATTACCCACAAACAATTGATATCTCGCAAGGTTATGCTCTGTCTTTACGTATGCCGGATGATCTCTATTATATTTTTTTTCGAAGATGCTAAGAGCGTCTTTTAAAAGTTGCTCTACCTCATCTGTATTTCCTGATTCCATCAATGTAGCCGCTAAGTAATTTTTTGTATTTCCTACATCTGTTTGATTCTTAGCAAACCTCTTTTCCTTCAACTCAATGATTTTTCTGAAAATATTCTCAGCTACTGCGTATTCTCCAGCACTATAATGAATCAATCCTTGATTGATTTGAAAGCTTACATTATCTCTCCCTTTCGACCTGATTTCCCCAGAAGCCATATCTATCGCTTTTTGTATGGCAGATTTAGCTTCCTCAAATTGTCCTATTTCGTTATATAACAGGGCTTTGTTACTTGTGATAATTGCATGAGATAGAGAACCTATTCGATCATTATTACCAATGATCTTCTCTGCTTCTTCAAAATACTTCTCTGCTTCTGTGTACCTTCCTTGAGATTGGGCTATTACTGCATGATTATTATTTAACGAAGCAAGTGCAATACTTTTTAGCCCAATTTCTTCGCTAAAATAGTTGGTTGTCTGTTTGATTAACTCTTCTGATAAATTGTACTTCCCTTCTGCGTGGGTAAGTATTGAAATATTTGCCACGGTTTTGCCTAAAGCGTATTTTTCTGGCACGTTCAACGTATCCATGTCTACTAAATCCGTAATCACAAATGCAGAATCCAGCAATACCTCGGAGAAACTTAGTTCATTTGTCAGAAGACCTAAGGCCTCAAGAAAACTTGTATACGCAAATGATTGATTCACATAGATAGACATCTCCCCCCCTCTGTTGGAATCAAAGGCTTGCTCATAGATTTCAAGATCTACCGCTTCTACTCCTTCTTCCTCATCTTCATAATTTTTCGCAAATGTTAGCAGTAGGCTTTCCTTTCCCTCCCTATTTGCAAAGAACGAAGCACGATTGCCTTGCGAGAAAATATAGTTATAGTTTGATGTATCTTTTACGAGCTGTTTTTGCCTAAAATCAGCCATTCGATCATCTTTGTTGATCAAGGATTCAGTATCAACATCTTCGACTTGCTCTTCGACAGCTTCTTTTAGTTTTTTAAAGAAGTTTTGAGAAAAAGATGCTATTGATAGCGTCATGAGAATGGTTGCGATTAAGAATCGATTCATAGAGATTAGAAATATTTTGATATAAAGTTAGAATTTTACGAGGAGACAGAAAACTATGAGATTCATTGAGAGCATCCTTTTGAGAGATGGACAATACATCAATCTTGATTTTCATCAAAAAAGGATGAATCAGGTATTTGAAGTGTGTACACCTGAAAACAATTCACATAATCTTTCTCAAATACTTCCTAAGCTAAAGCTGCCTGGGTCATATAAAGTCCGTGTCGTCTATGATATGGATACTGAAGATGCAGAATATGACATTGAGTTTGCAGAATATTTACCTAAAAGAATTGAAACATTAGAGGTAGTCCTGTCAAGGCCTTTTGATTATAACATGAAATATGAAGATCGAGGTAAAATTAATGAGTTAGAAAAAAGGTCTAAGGCTGATGACATCATTATTTCTTTCAATAACATGATCACTGATGGGTCCTACTTTAATTTGGTTTTTTGGGATGGTTCGGATTGGCTTACCCCCAACACTCCGCTCTTGAAAGGTGTAAGAAGAACTCAGCTTCTGCAAGAAAAAAGAATCAAGGAAGTCTCTATCCGGATTGAAGATCTTTTTGCTTTTGAGAAGGTTAGCTTAATCAACGCGATGCTAGATCTTCAAGAGCTAACGGTACCAGTGTCGTCTATTCATTTTCCCAAAAACGACGATTGACCTTGAATATCTCTTTTCTCCGTTCTTTGGAAAAAAGGTTTTTCACTACTCCATGATATACTTCCAACGAATCTCCAGATAACGCTATAACAATGATTGCTAATGTAAAATCAGCTTTATAATTGAAACTTAGCAGTAGGAATATCATCAAAGTAGCTAAGCCCATTACTTCAACAAGCTGAAAAATTTTAGTTATACCATCGTACCATTTGGGCATAGCACCGTAAATGATCTTGAAAAGGAATACATTAACTAAGCAGAAAAGAATTGCAAGAATAATTTCAGCATGCTGTGACATCTGATCGATGTAGTCATCATCCAAAATTTGCGAAATGATATTTGCATGTATTACACCTCCAAACATGTCATTTTTGGCTTTACCCACATAATTTTCATTCATGGGAGTAAAGTAGAAATCTTCCGTTGTTTCAGTATCTCCTAAATATTTACCCATAAAACACATGATGACAATCTTGTCAGCAAAGAGGTCTTCTGTGAAATTCTCATCAAATACATCGTACACATCTAGAGCAAAGTATTTCATCCCATAATTACTTGATGAAAAGCTTATGATATTTCCCTTGTAGTTAACCACTTCTATATCATTATCTCTTGTAACAAATCGCTCAGTTTTCATTGAGTCGTACGCATATGCAAGTCTTACCGGAAAAGCATACCTTGTTTCACCGTCTACTACTTCGGATGGTGTAAATTCTCGACACACTTTTAAGTCTTCCTGTGTACGAGCATTCGTTATAAGATTCACATAACCTAAATAAGCTTGATCGGAGATGTGGCTTTCTGGCTTAATCGTTTGTTCAAAATGATCAAGCTCATCGTTGAAGTCTATGAGTTTTTCACCTACTATTATGTTTTCAGTTTCACTTAATACTCTGGTAAGAGCACTATCCTCTTCAAATGGTAATTGAAGGTCTAACATTACATCCAGGCCGATGACACGTGGATTGTATTTTTTAATGATCTCAATCTGTCTCGCAATCCCTTCACGGCTGAGTGTTCCAATATTGACCATGACTATTCTTTCGTCAGCAATAGGATCTTCACTTAGCTGTGAGAATACAATATCTGTCAATTCAAAATCAGAGAACATATCTCCTATTGGGTCAAACAGATCAAAAACTTTGAAAAATGTAACAGAAGCGAAGACGCCCATGATACTAAATATGAATAGAGAACAGAGGATGGTGTCTCGGATAAATCTTTTCATCCCTTAAAGGAAAGAAAAACTTGTGTCAAAACTTTCAAAAAATCATCCCCTGTCTACCAATTGTATATACCTAAAAACTAAGGCCAAACCTCAGAGCTGGGAACGCTTGTTTGAAACTGTTCGTGAAAATTAGCTCCGGTGTGAAATTTATTCTTGAATCACTTTTTTGCGTAAACAAAGACATCTTAAATGTATGTCCTTCATAAAAATCACCTTCCGAGTGAATGAGATATCCTAAACCGACACCTACCTTATTGCCTCCTCCAAACTTACCTCCACTACCATATTGTAATGTGAAAAAACCAGTAAGAAAACCATTGACATCCGGTTCTGAAGTTGCTATTTCTTCACTCCCAAAGAATAAGTACTGTTGCGTATAAAGTAGCCCAGTTTGAACCTTAATATTTCCAAATCTATCTGGAAAATTAAATCCTAATTTGAAGCCTAGATCTGGAATAAAGCGATCTCTGTAATAACCCATACCTATACCCATGGATAATTCTATTGCATCATTGCCCTCCGATCTGGATGCTATCTGATCGATATTAGCATTGCCATATTTGATAATACCTTTTCCAGTGTACAGGTTACGTCTACCTTGATTTTTATACTTTTGTTCAACCTGATCCCATACTGTTTCAATATTTATTTCCTTTATCTGTTCCAACTCGCTAAGATCATTGACCGAAAACGAGATGGATATTTCGCGTTGATAAATTGTGAATTGAATTCTATCTGACAGCAATTCTTTCATTCCATTGTTTTCTATGATGAAAACATCCGCCGTATTCAACAAAGGGGTTATTTCAATCTTTGCTACCTCTTCTTCTTGCTGCTTTACCTTCATGTATGAGACTTCAATACCTTCATCTCTTGTTGATGACTGTACTGCCGATTCCATCGCCCCAAGAATAGATTTCCAAAGGTCGTTTTTCATATACTCCTTATGATTCCTCATTTCGAAGAAAGCAAATGTCATTTCTATTTGCGAATCTGTTTTCAAAATAAGTGTATCGGGATATGACCTATTTCCTTGAGGTTGTGCAGTGGCATAGAGCCCGCTAAAAAGGAGTATAAATGATATTGAAATTTTATTCATTTTTTTCATAGAGCTTAATTTTTAAAGCTTGATAATTGACTTTTACTTCAGAAGTAGAGGCCTCCAATTGAGCTCGTATGGATACTGTTCTACCAGATTCAATCGATGGCCTCTCGAGACTGGCCTGAATGATTGAAATATCTTTTACCGAGAACTTCGGCTTATGTTTCGTTTCTTTTAACGTGACGACTGGTTTCAGATTTAGTCTCGGTTGACTTACGCCTGCCAATGTGACCAATTCAGTTTTCCTCGTTTCCAGTGATTCAAATTCTTTTGTCCGAGATTCTGCTTGAATATCGCTGCTAAACGCATGTTGATTTTGCACCTCAATATCGATGTGTTGGCTTTCAACAACCTCAACAAGTGTTTGATTATAATCTATCCCATTAGTTTGTTTAAGGAGTTTAATTGGAATAAATGTGAGACATAATAAAAGGCATGCAGCTACCATCCAAAATCTTGAATATCCACTTTTGGCATCAAGTCGGTTTTCTATGCGTAACCATGTTTCATTACCCAACTCAAATCCAAGGTCTTCCTCAGAAATAGCATCTAATTTTTCAGATAATTGATTAAGAGCCATAACCTTCATTTTTTCCGTCCAACATCTCGCGAAGGAGCTTCTTCGCTTTAAATAATTGGGATTTGGATGTCCCAGTAGATACCCCCAATTGCTCGCTTATTTCCTGATGCGAATATCCCTCTACTTCATAGAGATTAAATACTGTTCGATATCCCAAAGGAATGGATCGTATCATTTTCAACAAATCAGCAGTTTGCATTGTAGACAATGGTGAAATATCTACTTCTTTGTCTATATCTTCATTGATGGCAAGCATCTGGATATCCTTGTTTTTCCGAAGCTTCATCAATGATTCATTAACCATAATTCTTTTAACCCATCCAAAAAATGCTTTCTCATTCTCATATGTGAATTTTTTGAGATTCTTGAACACTTTATAAAACCCCTCTAACAGAACATCTTCAGCATCTTCTTTGCCCTTCATGTATCTAAGGCAAATGCCCATCATCGGGGCACTCAATCTCTTGTAGAGTTGCTGCTGTGCTTTCCGATCTCCGGATATACTTTTTTCTATTAGATCTTTGGTATTCAAAAGAAGCATTTGGTAGTAGAATGCAGAACGTCTTGAGATGGTTGTCTGAATTCTAAAAAGAGCCAACTTAATAGAAAGCAAGCTACTAAGGATAAGAAGTATAGAATTGTCCTTTGAGTTAAAGCTTGTTAAACAAAAAAGCCATCCACTTTTCAATGGATGGCTTTACAAAATTTTAGATTGAATAACTATTCGCTAAATATCTTCTCCACGAGAACATTCACCTTGTTATTCATTACTTCAACAACTCCACCTTCTACTAAGATTCGAACTTCTTCTTTCTTTTCGGGGTGATAGCTAATGTCGCCTTTGCCTAACGTTGAAACCATTGGAGCATGATTGTTTAGAATCTGAAAAGATCCATCACTTCCAGGAAAAGAAGCGCTTGTCACTTCTCCTTCGAATACCTTCTCGTCTGGCGTTACTATTTCTAGAAACATACTATTTTATGGTTTGACTTAGGCGTTAGCTTCAGCCATTAATTTCTCTCCTTTTTCAATTGCTTGTTCGATCGTACCAACAAGGTTAAACGCTGCTTCTGGTAGGTGATCTAATTCCCCATCCATAATCATATTAAACCCTTTGATCGTGTCTTTGATGTCTACCAAAACTCCTTGAAGTCCTGTGAACTGCTCTGCCACATGGAAAGGCTGAGAAAGGAATCTTTGTACTCTTCTTGCTCTGTGTACTACTTCTTTATCCTCATCAGAAAGTTCATCCATTCCAAGGATTGCAATGATATCTTGAAGCTCCTTATATCGTTGGAGGATTTCTTTTACTCTTTGAGCTGTATCATAGTGTTCATCACCAAGAATATCTGCACTCAAGATTCGAGAAGTTGAATCCAATGGATCTACTGCAGGATAAATTCCTAACTCAGCAATTTTCCTTGAAAGTACGGTTGTTGCATCTAGGTGGGAAAACGTTGTTGCTGGAGCCGGATCTGTTAAATCATCCGCAGGTACATACACCGCCTGTACGGAAGTAATTGATCCTCGTTTAGTTGAGGTAATACGTTCTTGCATTAACCCCATCTCAGTTGCTAATGTTGGCTGATATCCTACCGCTGATGGCATACGACCAAGGAGTGCAGACACCTCAGAACCCGCCTGAGTAAAACGGAAGATGTTATCAACGAAGAAAAGGATATCCTTACCTTTTCCATCTCCATCTCCATCTCTATAGTGTTCTGCCACAGTCAAACCAGAGAGTGCTACTCGAGCTCTGGCCCCTGGAGGTTCGTTCATCTGACCGAACACAAATGTTGCTTTAGAACCCTTAAGTTTTTCTCTATCTACTTTGGACAGGTCCCATCCACCTGCTTCCATTGATTCTTTGAATTCATCCCCGTAATCAACAATTCCAGCTTCAATCATCTCACGAAGAAGATCATTTCCTTCTCTTGTTCTTTCTCCAACACCTGCAAATACAGATAGACCTCCGTGACCTTTGGCGATGTTGTTAATCAATTCCTGAATTAATACGGTTTTACCCACACCCGCACCACCGAACAATCCAATCTTACCTCCTTTAGCATAAGGCTCGATCAAATCAATCACTTTGATACCTGTAAAAAGTACTTCAGTTGCAGTAGATAAATCTTCAAATTTAGGTGCATCTCTGTGGATTGGCAGGCCATTCGAATTGTCTAGCTGCTCCATACCATCGATAGCTTCTCCAACTACGTTGAAAAGGCGACCTTTGATTGCTTCACCTATTGGCATCTTGATTGGAGATCCTAAGTCAGTCACTTCTGTTCCTCTGCTTACACCATCGGTACTTTCCATCGCGATGGTTCTCACTGATTCCTCACCCAAATGCTGCTGTACTTCCAATACAACTTCTATCCCGTCTGGACGAGTCACTTTTAGTGCGTCCATGATGTTTGGAAGTTTTGATCCCTCAGCACTAAAGCTCACGTCTACTACCGGGCCAATAATCTGGGTTACCTTACCTTTATTTGCCATTATTTCTTGTGGTTATATAAATGGGGTTGTTTGAAATTTGGTGCGAAATTAAAGGAAAAATTAGAAAAGTAATGAGATTTCTTATTCTAAATCGTCCAATAACTTACTTGCCCGCCCAGAATAAAACTGAGATTCTCCTCGAAGATTTTTGAGTGCCTTTTCTGCATCAGAATAGCGACCAAGATTAATCAGTGCAAGTGATTGGTACCAAACAAAATCAGATTTGTATATCGTATTTTGATAAGACATTGATTGAAGTATAGATAGTGCCTTTTCTGCATCATTGATCATGAGATATGAAACCCCCAGGTAAAGTGCAATAACAGGCTCTTTTTCCTTATTAAATATATTTTCCAATGATTCTATAGCAACCTCATAGTTTCCTGAATTGTATGAGGATAGGTCAAGAGGATTCGTTTCCGCTCGACTTGTAATTACATCAGGGTATGGCTCCAGATATGACACTGCTCTCTCTTCCACTGAAAGTGTATCAAAAAATAGAAGATAGATTGAAACAGCTAAAATCGCAGATATAGAAGCCGCTATTAATAAAGGCTTGAAAGACTGTGGCTTTCTTTTTGACTCAATTACTGATCGAACGTTGTTTGAAAACTCAATTGTGTCTTCATCCAATATATTTTTGATTTTTCGACTATGCTCTACTGACTCTCTAAGTTCTTCCTCAAGAGTTATTCTCTGTGCAAATGCTTCCTGCTCAGCTGCATCCATCTTACCCTCAAGAAATCTCAATATGTTTTCTTCTTCCTTCATATTTCCTTTTCTATCAGTTCATCATAGAGAGGATCAGCCTTCACTAATTTAATCAATTCATTCTTGCAATTAAATTTCCTTTTCCTGGCCAATCCATCAGATTTAAACTCCATCAAGTTGACGATCTCTTTCATCGAGAGGCCATTAAAAAAATGAGTTAGAATTTTTCGACACTCCTCTGTCAGCTTTGCAAAGTTTCTTTTGTAAACTTGGTCAATTTCTGCGTCTATAACCAGTTTATCTACTTCAACATCATCTTTAGGAGATATTTCTTCTTCTGCTGTAAAATCTGTAAAAACATGGCGATTTCTGGTTCTCAACTTATGTAACCACATCTTCTTAGCGACTCCAAAGACATAGGTAGAAAGTTTGCAATGAATTTCAAACTCAGGGTCTTTTGATTTCTGAAAAAGCACAACTAATGCGTCTTGAAAAGTATCCTCAGCCTCTTTTTCAGTGCCCGAGTTTTTCCTGATCCAGTTAGCTATGGATGGAAAACACTCATCATAAATAGACTCAATGATTCCACGGTCCCCCTTCCTAATTCTTACTAAGTCAGTCAATGGTTTTATATAGCTTGGTTCGAGATTATAACCGTTCAAATAAACCAATACCCGTGCCACTTTCCTAATTTTTTTTCGTAACTAAATAGACTTTTCCTATTTATTGAGTTTAGCAGCATAATGTTCCTGCATTTATAATCATTTCTTACGAAAAAGTATAGAAATATCTATATCGTAGAGCACTGAGGTAAAGGATTTAAGATTTAGACTTGTTCTTTCAACACACAAAATATTTTGAACACATCTATCATTAATCGATATCGTATCACAATCCTCCTATTAATCACCTTTTCAATTATTAATGGTGTCTATTCTCAATCCCCAATTGACACGAAATTTGATCAAGCTCTAAAACTGAAACAAACTAAAAATTTTCGTGATGCTGCATTAATGTATCGCAGTATCTATCAAGTTTCGCTAGATGAAAACAAACATATCCCTGCGTTAGAGGCAAAAATTCGAGAATCTGAGTGTTACTGGATGATTTACGATCTTGAGCAAGCAATCAAGGCTAATAAGGTAGTCAGGGAACTAATAGAAACGGGAGTTGAATTCAAAGACCAGTTTGAATACCAGGTTCTTTACAACGATGGAGCTATCGAACACTTACGAAAAAACTATGCGATTGCCATTGCTAATTTCCAGGAAGCTATATCCTTATTGAAACGAAATAGTCTTGAGCCTGAAGAATGGGAAGCTAGAATCAGGCAATTGCTGACCATAAGTTTATATGACGAAGGTCATCTGGATTCAGCCATTGAATCTGCTGAAATATTTTATGATTTACAGGAAAAAAGATTATTCAAACAGAAGAAAGACGTAACAGCAGCTACTCTCTTAGAAATGAGAGTAAGTATTGGAAACCTCCACATTGAACGAGGCAATTATTATGAAGCAAAAAACTGTTTCAAGCAAGCGATTGATTTGTGTGAAGACCATGAACTAAACCATCTATCTGGATACCCGAGAGCATTGTATGGTAGTTCACTCGCATATATAGGGGCTGTCCAAGAGGGGTTAGATATTATTCAGGGAGAAGTGAAAAAAATGGCAAGTTCAAAAACACTTACCCATCCGAATAATATTATGTCACTGGCATTGCTTGCCGAAGTTCTCATGAAAGACGGACAGCTTATAGGAGCAGAAGTGGCAATAGATCAATTTATCAATTACTCCTCTGACATTTTCAATCCATTCCTCAATGCTACTGGCACTTACATCAAGGCTGAGGTACTTTATCGAAATAACCAATTAGACAAGAGTCTTAAATATTTTGATAAAACAAGGAATCTTTTAACTGAAAAGGTTCCTAATTCTGTGATGATACCATTGTCATTTAAGAGAATGGTTGAGATACTCTTTAAAAACGGAAATGATTCGAAAGCCTTGTCTTTGCTGAAAGAATCAAAAGAATTTGTAGAAAGCACTCACGGAAAAAGTAGTAGTAATTGGTTTGGGCTGGAGATGATACGAGCCGACTTATTGATAGAAAATGGTAATCTGGACTCTGCTGAATCAACTTTACAAGGCATTATTGATCTAAACAGACATGCTGGGGTTCAGGGATTTCAAATATTATCAGACCCCTGGTATCAAATGCTATCCCTAAAGAAACTTGCTGAAATTCACGCTCTTAAAGGGGGAAGGTTGAATATCGAGAAAGGGCTTAAACTGCTTTTCGAGGGAGACTCGCTAGTAGATCACTTACGCTACACATACAATAACTATCATGACAGAATGAGTTTAAACGACTCGGTTAGCAATTTTTACAATTTCGCTATTACTTATTGTGAGAAAAATTCTAAAAATGACTCTATTGAAGCTCGTCATATCTATCATTTTCTAGAAAGAAATAAAGCCATTACGCTTTATCAGCATTTACAAAATAAAAGGAATGTTAAGAATGAGTTGCAGGAAATCTCAAAGCTCCATGATTTAGAAAATGACTTAGGGTATCATGTCAGCAAGGTTTATTCCAGCAAAAGTGGAAAATCCGATAATTCAAGAAAAAAAGCTTTAGCAATTCAATCAAAAATAGATGTGCTTAGGCAACAACTAAAAAAAGATGGATCTCTAGGAATACATCGATATATGCGACCATCGGATCCGAGCAAAATCCAAAAAGGTCTTGATGAAAAAGAGCTTATCATTTCTTATTCAGTAGGAAGTGAATATATATATGCGCTCATAATGGATCGGAACGAGTATTCCTTTAAGAAACTTGTATCTAAAAAAGAAATATACACCTCGATAAATTCTTTCCTACAAAAAATGAGCCCGGCAAGCCTTGACACTGATTCTGCTATTCTGGACTATAAAAGTGATGCTTATACGCTATTCGATCAGTTGCTTGAACCCGTCCTCAGAAAAAAAGCTTATGAAAAGCTGATTATTATTCCGAGTGGCGAATTATCAAAAATCCCATTTGAAGCATTAGTAAGCAACAAGCAGGGAAATTCGTTTAAATCCCTTTCTTATGTAATCAAAAGCTATGAAGTAACATATGCTCACTCTTTTACACTTCTTGACTTCTTAAAAAGCAGAACAGTAAATACCAATCAAAAAGTTTTTGCTTTAGCCCCAACATTCACAAACAATCAAGAAGAAATTGCTGGTCTCAATGCAACTGAAAGATCTGAGCTAAGCGTGCTTCCCTATGCTCAGGAAGAAGTGAGAAGCATTGAGAAATATTTTCCAACAAAACTATTTATTGGTGCCCTGGCAACTGAAGAGTCGGTGGTATCAGATGCTGATGAATACGGAATCATTCATATTGCTTCGCACAGTCTAGTGAACACGAAAGAACCTCTTAACTCAAAAATTCTTCTTACGAAAAGTGAAGCAAACCCTGTATCCGATGGGTTGCTACATGCGTATGAAGTTATTCAGCTTGATTTGAACTCAGAAGTAGTTGTTTTAAGTGCTTGTAATACCGGAGTTGGAAAAATCAATAAAGGTGAAGGAGCACTCAGTCTAGCTTTAAGTTTTTTTTATGCAGGAGCGAAATCAGTATTGATGAGTCAATGGCCTGTCAATGACTTAAGTACTTCAAAATTGATGGAGGCTTTTTACAAATACCTAAGCAGTGACTTCAGCAAAAGTGAAGCGTTAAGAAAAGCAAAACTAGACTACTTGAAAGAAGCAAACGAAGCACTAGCACATCCCTACTATTGGGGTGGATTTGTATTGGTAGGAGACCCTGATCCATTAACTTCAAATAAGAAAAGATTATGGTTATTTACAACTGGCTTCCTAATGCTACTATTTATCTCCATTATTGTTTATAGGAGATTTAGTTAAAATACAACTACATTTTTACCAAACAACTTTCAAGTATAAACAACAGGGCAATTGCATGTAAATTTTTGACTTTCAAAAAATGCCTTTATTCGTCTTTTGGAAGGGGTAGAGGTAGGTCTAATAATTTAACTAATTTTTTGAAAGTCAAAAATTAAGCTCAAAAAAGGTGTTTAAACATTAGCGCGCAATTGCCCTGTTATATACAATGTGATGCGACGTAAAGTCCCATCACACCTCAATGAATGCAAAATTCACTTTTCACAAAGTGCTAATATTCATAGCACAATTGATGAACAATATCTAAAACGGTCGACAAATATTGTTTATACACTCTTCTGTAGGCCCACAGTTGACGCAATTATTATAACCCGGATCATATTCACACTGACCAGTTATGTTATTGCAATTATAGCCTTGGATACAATTAACTCCATAACAAAGACTGACGCTTCGTGTTTTTTCATAATATACATATCGATATGCGCTTTGGAATTGCGCAGTTATATCTGACTCAGCGATTGCCTTACTCGAGGGAGTGGTACTCCCATTCCAATTTTCAAGTTGATCCATAGGTAATCCATTCTCAGGTATTCCATTAATATAATTTCTCACATTACTCGCCCATGTTTCCCAACTGCTAAAGTAGGAACCTCTAAATGTATTGTATTGTGTATCTCTTCCAACGATGTTATTATGTAGATCCATCTCTGTATCTCCTGGATACAAATTTGGATTTTGACGTTCATATTCCTCCATTATCAACTTTGCGCCTAGTTTAGTTAAATATCTCCTCAGATGCATACTTACAAAAACATGTCTAAAGGCATCTCCTCTCTCACCTTGGTTCCAATTGCGATAAAACTCTTCTGCTTTTTGATTCGCTCTATCTTGAGAAAGGCCAGCAAAGTGTCCCGCATATCCAAGAGCAGTACCTATTCCCGATAAACCGGCAAAAACAACGGATGACTCTACTCGTTGCTTTATAGACGGTAGCGCTTTTCTTTCCATCAAGGTTTCGGCAGTGGCTAGTTCTTCCAAAGATTTAAGCTTTTCAAATTCATGATCACTTAATTCTACAATGGATCGGAACTGCTCTACTGATTCAAATGAAGCAGGAGGGTATTCTTCTATATGAGAATTAATCCCCATTTTTTCCTGATACTTGCAGAGCTGTATCTGATATTGGGCATATTCTTCCTTATATGCTGCTAGTTCATCTTGAAAAGAGGTGTACATGCCTTTATAGGCCTTTTCTGGGTATAGTTGAATTAAT
Organism: Marinobacter alexandrii; assembly: GCA_039984955.1. Classification (NCBI taxonomy): domain Bacteria; kingdom Pseudomonadati; phylum Pseudomonadota; class Gammaproteobacteria; order Pseudomonadales; family Marinobacteraceae; genus Marinobacter; species Marinobacter alexandrii. The sequence continues at coordinate 2,764,535 of JBDWTN010000007.1, read as the reverse complement.
CTGTTTTCCAGGTATTCGACCTCTTTTACATTCTTATTTCCTTTATGGTAATACTCACGCTGTAAGACATGTAGCACCTCCCAGGGAAAATATGGAATATCTATCGAGAACTGGATTTCAGGTTCTTTGGGTTTCAGGCTAGATTCTGATTCCTCAAAATCAACTTGAACTATCTCACTATCCTGATTACATGCCACCGCAAAACTTATTAAAAGTACGATGGTTAGAGATTTAAAAACTTGTGTCTTTTTCATATAGTATCTGTTTGTTTTTTAGTTGATTACAGTAAAGGAGTTATTGTTCCTAACTAAAACAGTTTTATGAAAAATTAATTTTATTAAAATAGGCAGTCTTTCGATTCAGTCATCTACATTCATCATCCAATTTTCTGCTTTCTCGTAGTGCACAAAAATCAGTTTACCATCCTACAGCTCATCTTTTTTAATAAGCTCCTTTATTATGGAATTTTGCTGATCTATTTGCTCCTGTTGCTTGATTGTATGCAGCATCAGTTCTTCTATTTTTTCTAACAAAAGAGCATTCATCTTACCAAGTTTTACTCCATTTTCTTCTACTTCTTTCGATGAGGGTATATTAGGAAGGTGGCCATTTTCTTTAATAAAAGAAGCAACTTCTTTTAACGATTTCAGCTCATAACCAGCTTCAAAAACATAATCCGGCCATGGAGATGCTTCGACAGTAATTTCTCGCGTGCGAATATTTCCATTTACTTCTAATTTTTCGGTTGGGGTTATTGTACCAATACCTATACTTCCATCTCCTTTTATTATTAATCTATTTTCAAGGTCATTATCACTTTCGGAGGCATAAAATGAGATTGAGGTACCCCAATTGTCTTCATCTGCCATAATGCTAATCCCTGCACTACCCTTACCTGCTTTAAAACTTTTCCAACTATTGGATTCATCGTCATATAAATTAGCTCCAATAAATATCCGATGGCGAGAGTCAGAAGTCTGTACGATTCCTCCATAATTACCATCAACAGGATTTCCTAATAGTAATGAACTGTGATTGCCGCTATTTATTTGTAATCCTGAATTAGTAGTTCCTTCAAATGGATCGGTTGTACCAATCCCTACATTCCCATTATGATCAATTAGCATTCTACTTTCGAGATTAGCATTGGTAGTTTTATCCTGTGTCCAAAACTCTAGCTGAGTTCCTGCTTGATTGACATTGCTTCCCCAGGATCCAACAGACCTTGCCACAATAAAACCACCAAATTGATTTGGTCCTCTAAAATTAATCTGACCAATAACTGACCCATTGGTAATACTATTGTCATCCCTGACAAAATTAAAATTAGGTGAACTTGATCTTTTAGCTGTGAAAATACCGGTCTCAACTTCACCCGTTCTACTTATAAGATCACTTGTGTTATTTGAGCCTGACCATTGCTGACCATAAACTTGGGATAACGAAATAGAGCATAATAAAATAATAAGTGTTTTTTTGTTCATAACATTGATGTTGAAATCTGTCAAAAGCGACGTAACATTTATTTATTGCAGAAGAGAAAGATGTGTTCCGAAGGATAGAAAAAAACTCCCTAATTGAGGCTTGAGTAATAAGGTGTTTGAACTTAAAATTCTAGTGCCAGTTCGCAAATAATTCATCAACATATCCTTCAGAAGGGTTGAAATGTTCACTCTTTAATTTATCGCGCCATTCACGCCATGAGCTTGCCCCTTTTAAAGATTGCTCAACTTGCAATATGGAATAATCTTGAACTCTATCTTGTGAATAAAGATGTCCAATGCTTGACCCAACATTATCGCAGGCCTCTCTTAATCCAAGATTTGTGTCTCCACAAGCCTTCAAACAATGTCAATTATCTTGTTTCGTGAGGACACGAACCAAGGCGGAGGGGAAACGAACCAAGACGGAGAATGGGTATTTGTTCCAAAAAATTAAGGGCACGAAGCTACCTTTCTTCGATTTGCTCAAGCCTCGATTTAAGCTTTTTAATTTCTTCGTTCTGTGAGATAAGATGAAGCGTTAGTTCTTCAATCTTTTCTAAAAACAAGGCGTTCATTTTGCCAAGCTTAACTCCTTTCTCTTCTACTTCTTTTGCTGATGGTATATTGGGTAAGTGGCTTTTTTCTCGAATAAACTGAGCAAGTTCATCCAGTGATGTCAAGTCATAATCATCTTCAAAAACATAATCTGGCCATGGTGATGCCTCTACGGTAATTTCCTTCGTTCTAATGCTGCCATTTACTTCCAGTTTTTCGTTGGGCTCATTTGTTCCAATTCCAACGTTACCATTTTCATGAACGGTCATTCTCACTTCCCCGTAAGTACCCAGTTGAACCCCAAATTTTTGATTCGTACCTACCAATAAATAATTATCTTCAGTTCCTACATAGTCTGATCTATCGTGCCATTCTCCTTGATCATCTCGGATAGCTCTACCATATTTCTCCATTTGAGGAGCCGTATTCTTAAGCCCAACCATACCAATATATCCATTCACAAATCCACCATCCTGAGAAAGTGTAATAAAAGGATTATCCATTTCATTAGAATTGTCTTTGTCCGCTTCAATCAATAATTCGGCACCACCATTCCCTCCACTTACATGTATGTTTGATTTTACATCAGCAGTTCCTATTCCTATATTTCCATTACTCGCTACATGCAAACCTAGGTTTAACGTGTTGTCTGGGTTTCTAAAATCAGCTCCCGCTCCATTTTCTCCATATAAACTAATTGAACCTGCTTGAGCATCTAACTCAATTAAAGGAGCTTTTAGAGATCCTTTAACTGCATATTGTGTAGTCCCATTAGATGTGTTAATGGAGTAATTAATACCCATACGAGTTCTTAGCGGATTATTATCTAACGATTTGAAATAGAATAACCCAAATAATGGGCTGGTTCCAAAACCTGAATCATCAATAGGTACTGACAGACTACCGATAGTCGAAAATCTCCCCTTTACGGTTAGATCTCCTTGGATTTCTGTGTTCCCAGGGTGGATGGTTTGAGAAAAGCATTCTGTAAAGACAATTGTAATCAAAATGAGAGTAAACAATGATTTTTTCATTATGAAGCTTTTTGTAAGTTGATTATATAAGTATTAGTGATGAGAAAGACATCCATTCCAACCACTCTATATCTATTGCAGAGAGGGGATAAATGTTCCTGAAAAGTTTGAGTATCTTAATTAACCTATTTTCGAAAATGCGAAATGAATTAATATGAAACTTTACATTGTATTTCTATTTGTAGACTTCATAACATCTAAGGAAAAAGATTTCCTGACGAATTTGCAATTCAGGAGCATGGCATAGCGCTCGTTTGTAACGAGTGCTTGATCATTATTATAACAAATCCACTTTTATTAGTCCAACCTTTCCTTCATAATTCCTTGCAGAACTGTACCAATAGTAGCTAGGCTCATCTAGACTTTCATCTTCCACAGGATTCATATGAATATAATCAAGCTTTTCTGTTAATAATTGAGTGCTATCAAGTAAAATAGGATGATTCCCTTCGTGCCATACCTTATAATTTTTCACTTTAGTCAGTTTCTGAGCTGCACTTGAAAATGATCTAAGCAACCACTCTTTTCGGCTTTCATTTATTTGATCAAGTATTTTTATGACTTGCTTAGATGTATGCTTCTTAAAGTCTGCCATAATTGAACTCAATTCATTGTCTTCTGAACTGATAATCATGTGTAGATGTGATGACATTAAGCACCAAGCATGAATTTTCAGCCCTTTCTCTTTTTGACAATACCTTAAAGATTCTACTATCAAATGCTTGTACGCTGGCTTTGTAAATAGATCAACCCAAAAAGCTACTGTGGTCGTCGTAAAATAGATACCTGATGGTTCATGAAATTTATACTTCTCTGACATAGCTCACTCAAAGTAAAACAAAATAAGAAATCATAAATAAGCACTCGTTACAAACGAGCGCTAGCTAGAATTTCGTGAGGACACGAACCAAGGCTAAGGAAGTCTGTTTCTCCTCTATTTTGACGATATTGATAATCGAAGCAGGACAAACAAACCGCTCTTAAAAACAACTAAAATTGGGAGAAAACTAACTGAAATCTACCCGTGAAGGGTATGCGTTGTTTACTAAATTAACTGATAATCAGGTGTTTATACTCACTAAGTTAACGACTATGGTGTCTCCACAAACCTGACTAAAAACCTGCCTATATTGTTTCGTGAAGACACGAACCAAGGCAGGGGCTTCTTGATTCTCAAGTACTTCAGATTTTACAGAAAAGTACGGAAGTAACTTCCGCGCTAGTTAGGTGTTTTTAAAAAGCCCATCCAAAAAACAGGCTCCCAATTCTTGCTTCTTATTATGACTTAAAAATAATAAATAACTGTTTTAATCCTTAACTTAACGACATTGAACGAGCGCTATTTGGGTATAGGGGTCTAATTTTCAAATGGTGCTGGATAGTTATTAATATCACTTTTAAATCTAGTCATTATAAAATGTGATGTTTTCCTTTTATCTAAAACGAGTCTCAACACCTTATCCCCAGGGGTAAATTGATGATCTGTATTTTTGCTCTGCTCAAACCTAAAGTTTAGCTGATTATCTTGTGAAACTGCTCCTTGAGCCTTCCCTTCTTTGTTAATGCCTAATCGATAGAACAATACAAATTCTGCTTTTGCTGGAGTCAGGGTCTCAATTTCTTTTCGCCCCGAAGAACCTCCTTTAAAATCAATTCCAGACCCATCTTCATTTGAGCCTCCGCCATTCAATACGGTAACAGTAATCTTACCTGTTCCAGAGCCATCGTTGTTTGGTTCTACAACAACACTCCCTATTTTGTAATTTTTCGTCTCTACCACATTTGTATCTGTCACTTCGGTGTCAGTTTTCTTATTACCAGATTCATCTGTTTCTTCAGTTATATCAAAAGTTATTTTAATAAAAAGAGGCACTTCATCTGGAACTCCTTCTGGTTTTTTTAAATAATCAACCAAGTACTTAAATAGACTTATCTCTATAGCACCCTTAGCTTTCCTAGAATTAGGATCTTGCTCTTTTTCATCATTGGGATCTGTTCCCATCATCCCATCGGGATCAATGTACCGGATGGGGTTATCGAATGCATAGTTGTATGGAGAATGTCTCCTCATTGCCTCAGCCAATGGATCCACATTAAACCATCTCCCCAGAGCTGGATCGTGCATCCTGGCACCATAGTCGACCCACCCAGTTTCTGGCTGAAGTTCTTTGCCATTATACAAAAAATGTTGCGGCTCACTTGCCATTCGACTTGTAGAATTGTACGTCAAACCAAATGGATAGTAATCATCACTTTGCACGACGTTCGTTTTTCCATGATAGACCGTGAAGTCGTCGAAATGGATATTTATTGGTTGTTGATTCTCGTTACTCAAGTAGGCCAGAATGTACCCTTCCCGATCCGCTATGATATCACTTATTCCAATCGTTTCAGTCGTGCCGATTCCTTGTGCAACTGTATTGATTTGCTGAAACCCTGAGGAAACATAGTTCATTCCCTCATCCCATAGGATATAGTTAAGATATGCTCTTGGAGCATCACTAGATTCACTTTTATCTGCCATTCCTCCGATTGCCGACATAAACTCATCTTCATCAACCAAATGATCAACCGCTCCTTCTAATCCCATATACGTCCCTTCGACCAAGTCAAATAAATCCAATGGATCTATGCCCCAATAGGTGTTGCCAGATGCTGAATTTTCATAATTAGCATTAACTTTTAAATGAATCGTATCACCCTTATTAAGATTTAACAAAATCATTCCCCCAATTTCACCGTAATGCGAAAGAACCTGCACCTCATTCCCTCCGGATGTAGTATTGGCATTGCTATTCACCAGTCGATTAAGAGCTTGAAACCCATTTTCTTCTCCACTCTCGAAAGTCTCCACCATGGTATAGTTCTCTGGTGTGGTGGAGAATGTAAGTCTCGTGTTGCCTAAGTGATCGGTGAGGTGGTATTGGTAGTCCCAGCCCTCTGAAGATCCTGAATCAAGTCCGGGATGACCCGCGCTCAAGGGCATAATGCGTCCTTCTACATGTTGAATGAATTGCAAGGTGTCGTTTTCATAAATAAAATTGCCTATATAATCTGTTAATGAGCTTTCTCCATTGATCACAGCTTCTTTACTCATCTTTATCCCAGCTGCATCGTAGCTATAGAGAACATAGTCACCATTTTGAAAATCTATGCGCTCGGCTAGATTCAAATGATTATATGAAATGGAAGAAATTTCTTTATTTAAATCCGTAATCATATTTCCATTTGCGTCGTATTGATAATCCTCTCCAGAAGTATTACCATCTTCGAAACCAGCCTCTCCTGCTTCATCAGAAACCATCATCAACCTATTGCCCGAATAAGTGTAGCTTAAGTCATCCATGTAGGTTGTTGTAGATTCATTCCTTCGTTTCAGCATTTCAATATTTCCATTCAAATCGTAGCTTAAACCTGAGACGTCATACTTATTTACATCATTGTTGTTTATGAAATGATCTGCCGATTTCAGTCGGTTGAGTTGATCATATTTATACCTGTATGCACGTGATTGATTACTTCCGAATGCTGACCAGTCGCTCCAACGCATCGCACTGATATTTCCATTGAATAGAGATTTATTACCGAGCGGTCCATCTTCAACATTGTATAGCAACTCCATCCCAAAAAGGTCTTTATGACTCTCAGTGAAATCTGTTAATCCAGGATCATTGATGGACTTAAGCCAGCCTCGAATGTTGTAAGCATAATCTTGAGATTGCTGGAAGTCTTCACCTTTCTTGTGAATGTTTTTCTCTAATACCTGCCCTAGTTCATTGTATTCGTTTGCTACCAAAAGGATTTCTGATTCCTCGTTTAGTTTATGAAAATGACTCAGCAGTCTACCTGTATGATCGTGTTCATATCGTTCGTTGATCTCCGCATATTCTTCACTGTCATGTACCTGCCTTGTTTTCTTGACTTGTCCGATAAAATCATACTCCGAATAGATCACTTCAGGATCTCCCCATTGGTTTTGCGTAACTTCTTTTAGCGGGCGATATTTTTCATCATAGTACGTTGATGACCATAGAAATTCTTCACCTCCGAGTACGTTGGTTTTAGATGATGTCAACTGGCCTTTTAAGGATTGACTCGTGATGGCACCATCGAAATCCGCAGGGTAGCTCGCATTGAGCTCAACAGGCATTCCTTCCGGATATTCATCATAATATGTTACCGTATGAACCTGCTGGATAGCAGAGTTAGTGGGAAGTGCGTTATTCGTATATCCATGAAGTGCGATCCCTTTCTCCTCATACCTGTTCTCTCCATTTTTCACATCATTTCTGATTTGGTCTAAAGAGCCACCCATACTAGCTATTCCTGCGATAACTGGCCTATTCAACTCATCGTACTTAGTAAAAAGCCACTCACTATTTTCGCGCTGATTTCCATCTTGCGTCAAAACCAAACGATCCCAACGGTCATAAACCATATAGACCCAATCTGCACCTGGCACTTTTTTCTCAATCATGCGATGACGACCATCATAGTGATATTGGAAGGCCCATAATTCCAGTGCATCTTGAGAAAGAGTTACATCAATTTCTTTTAATCTAAATTCTGGAGTAATACGAATTCTAGGTGTAATTTTTACCGTAACACCGTCAACATAGAGAAACTTCTTATTTACATCATCCGAAGTGATGTAATAATCATCAGTAATCACTTCATAGCCTTCCGTCTGAAAATCATTCAGATTTTCATTGATCATTTTTATTGCCTCTGGCTGAAGTACCACTCGCAGACGACCATAGTTGTCATATATATAATAGGTATCTGCCCATACTCCTTCTTCTACTGCAGATCTATTAAGGATTACCTGTCCTTTTTTATCAGTAAAAGTGATCGTTTCATTGCCATCTTCATCTGTAATACTGATCTTCATTAGCTCACCTGGTTTGTAAAAAGACCCAGTGAGATTTTCGAAATCATCATTATTCCAAAGAATGACTTCTAAACCGGTATTGGTATCATACCCCATCTTTACTGATTTTCCTCCCACCTGCCATGCCTGCCCAGGGGCGGCTTGTTCTTGCACCCTACTTAGAGGCGAGTTTTCGAATCGTTTTTGAGCATAAGGCATAGGATCATGCGCTATACCTGGAGTGGTTTGATAAAATTGATACTGGTCGCTCTCTAGATAGGACTCATTTAAGGCATTGATTTGATAGGCTCCTGTAGCAGACGAGGCTACATATGGCAAATACTCTTTTTCCATTCTCCCTAGATCGTCGTATGCAAAAGGAATCACGATATCATGAGCAAGTGGTGAGGCTGCCCTGGTCACCTGCTGAAGGTTATTGCCCAAGCCATCAAAGTATATCGTTGATAAAGTCACCTCATCAATAGGTCTGCTTTTAATATCATTAATAGCTACTCCAGCTACTCTTGCTGTACGTGTTTTGATGTAATTGATTCCAAAATCTGGACAGCCATTCCCTTCCCCTGCATAGTTTGGGCATTCATCATGTTTATTGGATACATATCCTTCAGGTTGATTACAATTATATGTGAATGTGCTGGGGTCTCCAAGGTTATCATTGTCTTGATCTTTATACCAAATGATGCGATTGATATTCGGATTGTCATCATCGCAATCTCCTTGCGTTGCTTCCAGTTCTGATGGCAGGTAGAAAAAATTAGCGGAGCGATTACAGCCCATGTCATAAATCCCATCTGAGAACCCATCCCCATCTCTATCCTTATACCATTTCGTCCTTGGATTGATCTCAAAACCTGAAATCTCATTGTCATCACAATCATCTCCATTCGTCACATAGCCTTCGAGTGGTTCGCAAGAATTCATGGCAGTTGAAGCATCACCAAATCCATCACCATCCGCATCATGGTAATAAGTCCCTGCTAGCGAAGCTTGAATATTTGGGTCGATATCATAACAATCCAGATTATTATCTACATAGCCGAGGGGTTTATCACAACTAATCTTCGTTGGTTCACCAATTTCGCTTGGAGGTAGATTCAGATTTCTTTCTGAGTTCATATTAGCTCCTAATCCATCTCCGTCATTATCTACATACCATGTTCTTGGTCCAATCACATTTGGGTCTCTGTCATCACAATCTGTTGATGATGAGTAAGTATTTGGCGGTTGAGTACATGCTCTCATAGAGGAATTTCCCGCTGCTCCATCTCCATCTATATCCACATACCACTCTGGAGGCCCTTGTCCATCTGTATCATCACAGTCTTGATTGTTTCTTACCCATTGCGTATCCCCTTCTGGAGATTGTGGTGCTGTACATCGCACTAACGTTTGACCATTTGGGTTTCCAAATCCATCTTCATCCGCATCTTCATACCATCTTACTCTTCCTCTAATAGAAGCATCATGATCATCACAATCACCTCCTGTCAGCACAAATCCGGATGGTTGAGTACAGCTTGTTGTTGTATTGTTAGAATTTCCCAATCCATCTCCATCTCCATCCCTATACCAAGTAGTCGATGATATTATATTGGAATTATTATCGTTACAATCTCCAGAGGTTGCAGTAAGCTCACTTGCTAGATAATAGTTATTCGGTCGACCACATTGAGTAATTGAAGTCCCGTTTGAATACCCATCACCATCACCATCTTTGTACCAGCGAGTATTGGGATTAATAGCCGTAGAAGAATCATCACAATCATCTGTATTAGCTACATACCCATCAGAACCGCAACCTACATACGTATTGTTAGGGTCTCCAAATGTATCGCCATCGCCATCATATGCCCAAAGTGTTTGTTGAACGTTTTGATCGAAATCGTTGCAATCTGTATTATTTGCTACATATCCATTAGGTTGGTCACAATCAGTCTTCGTGACCGTCCCCAACTCACTTGAAGGTAGTCCCTGATGGAAAGGGGAACTTAAGTCTGCACCTTGTCCGTCACCATCATTGTCAATGAACCAGATTCTCTCTGTAGTGATAGAGGTATTTTCATCGTCACAATCTGAAGGAGAAGTAAATCCATTGGAAGGTCGATTGCATTGAGTTATTGTACTATATCCCGCATAGCCATCTCCATCATTATCCAAATACCATGTGGGGGGTCCATGCCCATCTGTATCATTACAGTCATTTGCATTCCTTACCCAATGATCTTCAAGAGTGGTAGGGTTAGCGCATTGTACTCGAGTTCTATTCGGATTTCCAAAGCTATCCTTATCATCATCCTCATACCAAATAGTTTCAGGGTTCCGAGTTTCATCGTTATCTGCACAATCTCCGGATATTTGAGTCAGCTCGCTTTCTTTAAAGTAATGATTAGGTCTATTGCATTGAGTAACTGTAGTTCCATCCGAATAACCATCACCATCTTGATCTTTATACCATTTCACCGCCAAGTTAATGTCGGATCCACTATTTTGAGGATCATCATTGCAATCGCCAGACGTTTGTGTTAATTCACTGGCCAGAAAATAGTTAGTTGGTCTATTGCATTGAGTGACTACAGTTCCATCTGAATAGCCATCGCCATCAGCATCTTTATACCATTTCGTATTTGGATTAATTACTGCCGAATTATCGTTACAATCTGTTTTATTCAATACATAACTAGATCCACCGTCGCATCCAAAATAGGTATTGTTAGGATCTCCGAATCCATCACCATCACTATCATATGCCCATTCATATCCTTGAACATTCCCATCAAGATCATTGCAATCACTATTATTAGCAACATAACCAGAAGGTTGTGAACAATCCACTATTCTGATTGTCCCTAATTCACCCGGAGGCAGATTTTGATGAAAGGATGACGAAGCATCTGCCCCTTTACCATCACCATCAGAATCTATATACCAATTCCTAGCCAATGTTATAGACGAGTTTCCATCATTGCAATCTAGATTATTGGCAACATAGCCACTGGGTCTTGTGCAATTCCAAACATGTATACTCGCATGTCCATAGTTGTCATTATCTGCATCCCGATACCACTTCTTTTTAGTACAACAAGTATTCCATACAGATGCGTTAGAATCATCGCAATCATCATCATTGGATACATAACCGCCAGGAATATTAATGCATGTTAATGACACATTTGGATCGCCTTTTCCGTCACCATCAGCATCTCTATAGGAAGTAATTAGGCCACAATCATCTCCTGGAGGACAGGAACTTACACCCTGACATTGCTGGGCATGGGAATACGAGCTTATCAAAAAAAGCAGACCAATAGTCAATACTTTCAATACGAGTTTGAACATTTTCATAATTAATTTCTTTAGAAAGTGGTGATTATTCTGTTTCTAATGCGTACAAATACTCGTACTCAGTGATGAGATTGCCTTCATGATCTGTTACAGCAGTAAGCCTCCCAAAATCATCATAACTAAATGTTGCCGTTCTCCCATTTGGGTCTGATATCTCAGCTACTCCAATGCCATACTTGTATATGTATGAAGTCATTTGCGATTTTAGAGGTAAAAGGTTTCTTACTGTGGAAAGCTGTGATCGGATAAAATTGTTATCTGAGGAGTTTTTTAGTTGCTCTACTCTCCAGTTTCCAACAAGTGTATTTAAATCGTCAGAAGTAATATTTTCAATTTTTGCTATTGGATACCTGTTTCCATACCCCCATAGATAAGTAATGGGTACGCCAGAGCGATCCAAAACGTTTTTCAGTCTATACCCATCGTATGCTATGTTAGCTTCAGTTCCTACATAGTGAGTTTTTTTAGAAAAGAGGCCTATTTCGCTAGGATCAGTATTGCCATTCGAAAACAGGAAAGATGATTTTTCAATGGACTCATTTAAATCAATTTTTGATTGGCTTTTTAGCGTTCCATTTGGGTTGTAGTCAAGAAGTACACCTCCAATGATGTCATTTTCATTGGACAAGTATGAGACAGATTCGATAGGTTTTTCAAAATAAAATTGCTTCAAAGAATTCCACTCATCATCGTCATTTGAATAATTTCTAGGATATAGAATAACAGTTGATGCGCTACCGCCATCACTTCTCTTTAATGAGATCTTATTTGGCTTTAAATGAAAATCTGGATGAAAATATTCATAATCTGTCCTAGATGACACACTGCCTGATGGGTAGTTAGTTGTCTCTATCGTGTAATCTAGTCGAGCCCAATCCGAATAAATATCAATAAGACCAATACCATATTCATGATCAGAATTTCCGAGATTTAAGGGGTACCAAGAAATAATATCCACTTTGATTCCGTGATAAATATTTTTTCTAATGAAACTGTATTGACTTTGCTTACTAGATACCGTCACTCCATCACTGTTAATACTCCTAAATTCAAGTAGGAGATTTCTTTTCCATGATTGATCTTGAATAAGCGTCCTAGTGTACCCGTTTCCTGCAAAAACATCTTGTGTCTGATCATATCTATATAGGTTTTGGCTTCCATCTAGGAAAATTTCATGTATTAAATCGTAGGTCACACTAGTTGAAAATTGATTAACAGTATTTGAGTGCCGTTTTCTTGAAATGGCTTCCACTGGCGGCACTCCTGGCGCAGACTCGCATATTTTCCTAATCGTTCTTAGATAACTGGCATCATTAATTGATCTAGATGATGTGACTCGACCATAATCATAGGATATAGAGTTAAATTCATCTGTTTCGGAAGAATAGTTTGTTACTTTATCAACTCTCAGACCTCCATAGTATGTATGCTCTGGATAAGTTCTGACTTCCGAATGACATTTATCCAGAACAAACCTTACCTGATCCAAAAGCGGAGATCTGTTCTTTAGACTAATAGTGTAGACTCCAGGAGCGACATTCATAACCGAATCAGGTTCTGTGTCATCTGGTTCAAAATTCCTTTTATAAATCGAAGGGTTATCACCTTGCCTGATTTCCAACAGTATATCTCCCGGTTCACTTTCAACTTCGTATGCAAACCCCACATTTAACCAAAACTTTAGCTTGGTAATATTTTCTATATCTATTTCCCAAGATCTTACTTCGTAGGCTCTAAATGGATTAGGATCGTCATGACTGAAAATTTCAGATACGAGGTTTGAGCAAGTTTCCACTTCCCCTGTGATGCTTTCTGTTTTTCTATTTGGCTCCCAATCAAATTTAGTAAATCCGCCTGTTGGGTAGGTAATTTTATTGAGCATGCCATAGCCCATTGTTTCTGGATTGGCATCTCTATTTCCTCCACTTTCAAAGTATTCTGATTTGGGCAGCAATGTATAATTCTTTGCCTCATTGAAATATCCCCAATGATCTTTATCAAATGCTTTTGTGGGAGGTAATCCATCAGGATTATCATATTCTAGAAAATATTTTTTCTTATTAGTTCCTGCTGAAATCTCTACTTCATCCAAGAAAAGTCGCTCTCGTATTCCTAAGCCTGCTGCCCCGGGGACAAGATTAATACAGTTAATAGATCTTGCATATGAGCCTTCTGTATAGTGAGCCCGAAGGTTGATCTCTTGGTCCTGATAAGTGATTGTTTCTAATCTCTTACCTCCTGGTAAATCAAGCCTTGCTTCTGTCGCATGGAAAACTGCTGTACCGAACGGACCTTCAATAGAGGTGAGTTTCTTTGATTGTTTTGATGCAATACCTCCTTCTACAATCTTTCTCTCAAAACCTTGAATACAAACCGCAGGTAGTGTTCTTGCCACTCCAACCTCACTACAGCTATAGCCTTCATTAATTCCTTCATCTCTGTAGTTAAAACTGAACGTATCATCACCTTTTGTGATACTAGTAACATACCATGCAGATTCATCAGAGTATGATGATTGCTCTCCTGTGTCGTAACTAGCATACTCTACGGCGGAGAAAACCAAGGTAGTTCCATCACCGACCACTACTTTAAACTGAGGTATTTCACCGTTTGAATTAATGACTCTTGAAAAAGCTAAATCTGTATCACTGAAATGGTGGATTACCTCATTGTGATCTATATAGAACTGGCCCGAATAACCAAGGAAATTATATGAGTACGTATCGGGTTCTCCTTTGAACAGACCAGAAGACAGTCGATACAACATGTCCCAACCTAGGTTATAGTGTGTGTCATCATAGATTGGTGGGTTAAACTCAAAGCTCTTGTAAAGAGTGAACAGTCCCTTACTACTCTCATCCGGATATCCGACAATGTTACGGGTAATCACTCCTCCCGCATTCAACGACCAGCCCATGCCAACCCATGATGCGATATCATCGACACGCACGCCGGAACCATGGTAGCTCAACGAAATGGGGATTGACATTGAGGTTCCCTTGACATCAAATAGTGGAATTGAAATGGAAGGGACTCCGGTGCTTCCTCCAACCTTGTATTCTCCGTATTTACCCAGTGATGCTGCAGTCGGAGAGGGAGGAACAATATTTACCGTATTATCAATGCTTTCTATTCCTTGTTGATCTTCTGGGCCTTGACCAAATGTAAGGAACGAACTAAACAGAAGGGAAAAACGAAGAATAATACGTGATGAAATTCCAAAGCAAAATGAATAATGCATAAGTCTAAAGAGTTGTATTTAACTACCCTTTATTGCACAAGTACCTTAAATGTTCCTTCTTAATTTAACTTCCTTGTTTTTTTAAGTTTATATATCAAGAAGAGAAATACAAACAGGGAAAAAGTGACCAAGACCAAAACAAAAATCCCACTGTATGACCTTCCCTTAAACATAGGAGAGTTATCCCCAATCACAACAAAAGCACCCCAAAAGTATGGATGAGAAAAGCTAGAGTTGCTGAACTCAAGGTAGGTGATCTTTGCCTGTCTTAAAGCTTCACTTTTTGACATGCCTTCCTTCAGGTTTTTGTAAAATTCCTTCACAAGTCCAGGAGCCATCTCATCAACTAACGGCCAATTGCTAATTAGCAAGCTTTCTGCACCAGCATATTGAAAGGCTCTCCCAAGACTCATGATCCCCTCTCCTTTTTCTAACTGTCCTATTCCGGTATTGCAAGCACTTAATACTGCAAGTTTTGCATCCAAATCCATTTCGTATAGCTCATATACATGCAAATAATTATCTTCTAATGTGTCTGTTTTTGATTCAAAAAACCTAAGCCTGGACTTATTAGGATCTTCATTATCGATTTCGCCATGCAATGCAAGATGTAGAATAGCATAGTCAGCACTTTGTTCCTTGAAATTCTTTTCATCTGCAGCTTCTCCATAATAGTAAGAACCAGGCATCAAATTGGCAATTTCTCGTATCTCCTTGGAAGTACCTGGCAACTCAGAATCAGCATCCCTAAGTCTTTCTAAATCTATTGCTTGACCTCTTGTCAAGTCTCCGTTTGAATATGAAAAAGCTAGCACACCTTCTTTTACATAATAATCATCTTTATCATTATGCAGAAATAACTGATTCAAAGAATTAGCATAACTAATTGCATGATCATATAGCATATACTTAGCTTGACTACCTTCACCAAAATTGGATTGGAGTAGTTCGAAGTTGACATGCCATAAAATACCGTCCGGGATTATTACTAACTCTTCAGTATTCAAATGTCCCTTTAGTGGTGCTATAAGTATTTCATAGAGCTTACCTCCATAGATTGAGTGATTAAAGGTTTCTTTCAAAGAAGAAAGTGAATTTTTATGAAGTGAAACTATGGAGTCCAGTTCTGATGGAATTCCAGTCTTTAATACCTTAAAATCTTTGCTCGAAACAATAAAAGTAAAAAGTGAATCACCATCTATACTAAACTCTAAAGCAGTCTCATTCTTTCCTAACTTTCCTTGAACACCTGTAATCGACAAAAATTCATCATGATGAAAAGTATTATAATATTCCGGATATTTTTCTCTGAAATTCAATATTAGCTCCTCTAGTTTAGTCTGATGATTCAATAACTTGGACTCATACTTTTGAATTTTTTCTGAAGTGAGAATGGCCTTATTTATTAGTTTATTCTTATAAAATAGTATACTGCTCTTTAAGCTTTGTTCTAGAGCAATTAAGCTATCTGGAATTCCAGAAAAACTCATTTTTTCTCTTCTCAACAATGAGTTGAAAAGCACTGAAGATTTTGATTTTTCAGCAAAGAAGAAGGCTTGTTCAATGTAATAGGGTTCTCTTGTTTTTTGATATAGTCTATGAGCTACTCTTATTCCTCCTGTGTAGGTACTTTCGAAAAGGGTGTTGAAATCAATTTCATCATCCTGAGATGTTATTGTAGATCTTAGATCAGTCAATAAGCTATCCGCCAATGAATAGTAGTTCATTGCATCACTTAGGCTTTCTGTCTGACTATCTCTTTCATACTTAATCTCATAAAGAGACGCTAGTTTATCTAATTGTGAAATATTGGACCATGCCTTAGCCAATTTATTGAAACCCATGCGAACTGAATCTTCCCTATTTTGAATGATTGATAACTTTCCATGATGGATTGCCTTGTCAATGGCACCCGTTTGAGTATACATCTGTGCCAATGCAGATTGGATAGACGATAGGGCTGAAGGGTCTTTGGATTCAAATTCTTTAGCTTTTTTGAAATATTTTTCTGCCGTCTTATAATCTTTTTTTGCTACAGCAATTCGTCCCAAATTTACAATTGCACTTAATTTCCTTTTATCATTCGGATCAAAACGAATGCTTAATATTTTCTTGAAATAGTTTGATGCGCTATCCAGAACATTAGCCCTTCTATATGCTCCAGCCAATGAGTTTAAGGGACGGTAGGATTGAGGGTGTAATTCTCCAAATACATTTTTAATGTACCGCAGTTCTACTTTAAAATTCTCAATAGCATTCGCATAATCTTGCATCATCACCAAACAATTTCCTCTATCGCCATATAATGAATGAATTTTAGAAGCATAAGCTAGGCTATCCAGTCTATATTCATTCATGACTTGATCAATGAGGTTCATCGATTTTTCATACATACCTGCAGAATAATATGCTTTGGCCAAGCCATCATAAGCTCCTAAAATAGTTGTGGGATCATCAATATTTTTTGCGCTCTCCAAGCATTTATTCGCATATTTAAGAGCAGCTCTTTTGTTACCTAGTTTAATATGCAAGTTTTTGAGATTAACAAGAGCATTATTAATACGATACATGCTATAGATATCCTTATTGGGCCATTCTACTACCTTATTGTAATACTTGAAAGCGGAATCATGTTCTTGCAAGTTTTTGTGTATTAATCCTATTCCTACCCAAAAAGTAGGATACCATGAAGGATGCGATTTTTCTGGATACTTTTCTAAAGTAGCAAGCCCTTTATGAGCAAAAAATAAGGCAGAGTCCCATTGATTCGCAATGGTAAACTCGTATCTGAATTTACTTGAACAGAATCTAACCATACCATCTGAGTAATCAGTACTTTTTAGCAGTTTCTCAACCTTATTCAAATAATCAGTACTTTCTGTTTGTCTGTTTAGCGTGTAGCACTTATTGACAAGGTCCAACAAAATTCGAATTCTTGCTGAATCTGTTTGAGCCTTTGGGAGCTCTATTTTCATACTATCAATAATTTGTATATAGCTTGGTATATATCCTCTCTGTCCAATTAAGAGCAAGGGACTAATAAAAAGAAATATGTAAATCCATGCAAAGTATCTATTCATCAAGCAAATCAGTTGATTAAGTTTTTTGGGAAGTGCTGCACAATCTTATTCGTGCCTAGTTAGATAGATAAACTCGAAAGGTAGTTCCCCTATTAATCTCAGATTCTTTTACAAAAATCTTGCCTTGATGATATTGCTCTATAATTCGTTTAGCTAATGTTAACCCTAGTCCCCAACCTCGCTTTTTAGTAGTGTATCCAGGGCGAAACACGTTTTTAACCTTAGATTTCGGAATTCCCTTTCCTGTATCCTGAATATCAATTGCCACTCGGCCTTCATTGGCACGAAGTATATTGATGGTTATAGAGCCCTTTCCTTCCATTGCATCGGCCGCATTCTTACACAAATTTTCAATGACCCATGCGAATAAGGATTGGTTGATTTTTGCTTCAATATTTCTGTTAGGGAAGGTAGAGACCGTCATACTAATTTTTGTAGATAACCTCTTCTGGAGATAAGTTACAATTTCATCCACTGTATCAGCAATGTTCTGATTAGATAGCTGGGGCTCGCTCCCTATACTTGAAAAGCGATCTGTAATTACCTTCAGCCTATCAACATCTTTATCAAATTCTAGGAGTGTATCCATCTGGTCAGGATATAAGTCTTTAAAGTACTCTGACCAAGCCATTAAAGATGAAAGAGGAGTTCCTAACTGGTGAGCTGTTTCCTTCGCTAGTCCAACCCAAACTCGATCTTGTTCTACTCTTTTGATATAACTCAAAATCAGGAACGTTATAACTCCAAACAGCCCAATTACTGAAAGCTGTACATAAGGATAGAATCGAAGTTGACTTAGAAGGAAAGAATTTTTATAAAAGATAAACTTATATCCGTAGATATTATCCTCATCATCTTTCAGTGTAACCTTAATTGGCGGATGAGCTTCCTTCATAATTTCAATCTCGGATCGCAAAAATTCTGATCTCTTCTTTCCATCAGAAATATTTGTAGCAAGATCTAAGTTTCTAAAATCTTCAGGATTCTCTTCTTCATCTGTTAGAACCACCGGTATTGAATAGTTAGCAGCTACAATTTCATCAAGTATCAAAAAGAAATTTACATTCTCGCTTTCATTCGCTAAAAATTCCAATGAACTAGCATAGATCTCAATTTGTCGTTGTTCGCGATCACGGAGTTGTTCTACAAGATTATTCGTGTAAAAAATTGATCCTGCACTTATTAAAATAGCAAACCCCACTACTACCCATTTTAAATGGGGACGTAGTGGGGCTAACGTATTGCCAGTAGCTTTTCTAAAATTCTTTTTCAAAAGTGATCGTTTGGTTTATCCTGACAATGTGAATATTCGTCAGGGTTAAAAATAACCACGATCACTTTAATTCTTCTGCATTAACCACTTAGCTAGTACTTTATAATTAACCTTAGTACCGTGCATAAGGATACCAATTCGATAGATTCTTCCTGCTAACCATAGCGTGAAAATAAATCCACCGATAAGTAGAACCATGCTTAATGCTATCTCCCAAGCCGGTACTCCGAATCCTATCCGTCCCATCATAACAATGGGTGATGTAAATGGAATAATGGAAAGCCAAAAACTCACAGCTCCATCTGGTTCTTCAAATACAAACATGAATAGCCCCATCAAGCTTATGATTATAGGTAGCATTATTGGCATCATAAACTGCTGTGCATCTGCAGGAGTATCAACCGCAGAACCTACTGCTGCGAAAAGTGCTCCGTACAATAAATATCCTCCTAGAAAATAGAAAAGAAAAAGTAATACAATCTTTGTCCAATTTACTTCAGTCAACATCTCAAGAATTTCATTGGACTGAGCTGCTTGCGCCTCAGCAGAAATACCTGATGTCTGAGCTTGTGCCTGCGCCGGATCAAGCCCTAAAAACGAGCTAGCTGCAGTCCAGACAACTCCCATCAAGACCATCCAAATCACGAATTGCACAATTCCGACAGAAGCAACGCCTACAACTTTTCCAATCATCATGTGAAAAGGCCTCACAGTTGAAATAATAACTTCAACGATCTTACTACTCTTTTCTTCAATTACACCTTGCATTACTTGTGAACCATAGGCAAACAAGAAGATGTAGATCAAAAATCCCATGACATAGCTGATCCAAAAAGTAGATTTCGCACTACTCTTTGACTCGTCACCTGTCTCTGTTAAATTAAATGAAGCAATTGTGACATCCGTCTTGAGCTGATCCAATTGATCATTTGTTAGTCCCGCCTTAGTTAGTTTCAATTCCCTGATTTGAGATTCAATCTGCCTTTCAAATCCTCTTACCAAAGTCACTCCCGGGGTGGTCTTCGCATAAAAAACTACCCCACTTGGGTCTTCTATTGTTACATCAGGGACATAGATCAACGCAAAATCATTCGATTTAGTAAATCGCTGTTTGGCAGAATCAATAGGCCCATCTACCGCGACATATTTATATCGTTCAGAATCTTCGAATTTTACAATGTCACTTTCATTCAAAAGCTGAATGACTTCTTGTTCTTTATTCTTCTCACTTTCTTCCTTGAGATAAACCATGCCTATAATGATCGCAGGGAATATCAATGGCACGAGAATGGTTACAAGCAAGAAAGATTTCTTCTTTACTCGACTCATAAATTCTCGCTGTATTACTAAAAATATCTTATTCATCTTATTATCTTTTTTGGTGAATTAGGCTTGTACTAGTTCTGGATCTTCTCCTTTGACAAGAGAAATAAAGATGTCATTCATGCTTGGAATTCGCTCGACGAATGAATGTATTTCTACCTGCCCTATTAGCTGCTTCAGTAAATCATTTGGATTGCTACCAGACGAATATTGAACCAGTGATTTTTTCAAGCCTCTACCCAGCTCTTCAGTACTTACCAGCTCAAAACCAGTTCCGGACTTCACTTCACCTTCTCTGTACTCAACATAGTAAGTACCATCTCTGAATTTTTCTTTTATATCAACCTTTGATCCATCTAGAATTTTTTCCGAATTATGAATCATAGCTACATGGTCACACAACTGCTCTACAGATTCCATCCTGTGGGTAGAAAAAATAATTGTTGAGCCCTTTTCACGTAACTCCAGAATTTCATCTTTGATGAGGTTCGCATTTACCGGATCAAATCCAGAAAATGGTTCATCTAAAATAATCAACTTGGGTTCGTGCATTACTGTAGCTATAAATTGGATTTTTTGAGCCATCCCTTTTGATAGATCCTCAACTTTCTTACTCCACCAATCGATGATATTCAGCTTTTGACACCAGGCTTTTCCTCTTTGAGAGGATTCTTTCATAGAAAGACCTCTGAGTTGCCCTAGATAAACAAGTTGCTCACCAACTTTCATCTTTTTATAAAGTCCCCGCTCTTCTGGCAAGTAACCTATATTCCGGATATGTTCCAGGTTTAGTGGTACCCCATCAAAAAGAATGGATCCCTCATCTCCTTCAATGATTTGATTAATTATTCGAATGAGAGTTGTTTTACCAGCTCCATTTGGTCCGAGAAGTCCAAAAATTGTCTTCTCAGGAATCTCCATACTCACATTGGACAATGCCTTGTGTTCGCTATAGGATTTACTTATGTTTTCTACTTTTAAAAGGCTCACAGTGATTCTGTTTTTTATTACATTGGTTCACGAAACTATTAAAATATTACACAGTCAATCATTTTTTTCTCCTGACTGGATTTTGCGACTAATTTAGTGGCTTAATTGTATACCTAACCGGCAACATGATTTTAAGACGTTTGTATTCTTGCTGGGCAATAGTATCTATCGCCATTTTTTTCTGTGTTTTCATCATTCCTTTGATCATCTGTGTTCCTTTCAGATCAATGCATAGAATTGCATTGAAGATGAACTATTTATGGGCTATTTGTTCAACTACGCTGATTTTTCTACCTATCAAAAAAGAGTGGAAGTTTAAGATAGACAAGAAACAACAGTATATTTTTTGTGCTAATCACTTTTCCTATCTAGACATTCCCGCAATGGGTCTTACCCCTGTACCATTCAAATTTGTGGGAAAAAGTAGTCTAGGAAAGATTCCTCTGTTTGGTTTCATGTATAACAGACTTCACATAACAGTAAACAGGTCAAGTTATAGAAGTAGAGCGCTTAGTTTGCAAAAAGCACGGGAAGAACTAAACCATGGATTTAATCTTGGCTTTTTTCCAGAAGGAGGAATTAGATTAAAGGAATATCCAGAGATGGCCGATTTCAAAGATGGCGCTTTCAAACTGTCTGCTGAAAATAACGTTCCAATCATTCCTGTTACATTACCAGATAACTTCTTCATTTTAAATGACGATGACCTTCTGAACATTCGAAGAAAAAAATGTCGTATTATTTATCATACACCCATTTGGCCAGATAGAGATTGTGATGACGCGGCGAGAAAACTTAAAGATGATGTTTTTCGTGTCATTCAAGCAGAACTAATTGAGGTTCAATCCTCCTAGCATTAACTTTCATTCAATGAAAATCACAAAAGAAATAGTAAGAAAAACAGCTCATCTGGCAAGATTAGACTTCAATGAATCTCAAGAAGAGCAGATGATTAGCGATCTACAGAAAATGGTAAACTGGGTTGATCAACTAAAAGAAATAGATACTGATAATGTAGAGCCTCTTACTAATATGTCTCTAGAGATAAATTCCTTCAGAGTAGACAAGAAGGAAGAGCACCTAACAAGAGAAAAAGCACTAAAAAATGCTCCAAAACATGATTCTGAATATTTTCGTGTTCCCAAAGTGATTAAGTAACGTGAGTGAATCATTAAGAAAATTTCTAATTGGATTATTTATTTCGTGTCTCATACTCATGTTGTGGTCATATCATACTGGATATGATAATGCCATTGATTGGGAGGTAACGACAACAGGAGAGGTTATTGAATTTCCGGCATGGTCTCTTCCCACAGATCTAATGACTCATGAAATAAAAGGAGAAAAGTATTTACTAAGTGAGCGCTATTCCGGAAGTGAAATAAAAAGATCTATTCAAGTAGATAAAGCCTTATTGATTCTCATGTGGGTAGGCTTGTGTGTAACCCTTGCTGCTTCTACTTATCTCAAGAGGTATGCGTTTTTCGTTGTTGTAGCGCTATTTGCTCTATTTCTAAATAGGCTAAACCTCTATGAAATTGGGATCTTCGGAATTGAATCGAAGCTAGTCATCTTACTTCCTTTTATCTTATTGATTTCTCCACTTGTTATTTTTCATGAGTATAAGAAGACTACAAGCTTTTTCATCCGTTTTGTATCACTTGTCTTTTTAAGTGTTATTCTTTTTCTGGGAATAGGAAACGTAACATTATTTACTGATCATTTTATTGCACACTCTCTTTTTGGGTTCACCATTTGTGGGTTAATCTTCTTATTCATTATTTCCGAAGAACTCGTTTTTGGAATTCTCTATGTCATTACGGCGGGGAAAGGAGGAAAAAGCAATCACATACATTTTCTTATTCTATCCTTGATTTACTTAGGAAATCTAGCATTATACTACCTTAACAAATCGGGGCTTTATGAAAACAGCTTCTTCTTTTTCGATCCATTCATTCTGTTTTTCATTTCGTGCATTGTGAGTCTGTGGAGCTTAAAATTTAAAATAAGCTTTCTTTCCAAATACGTACATTCATACACCGCTCAGTTGCTGATATACAGTCTCGGGATAATCACTTTTTGCTTCTTGACTCATAATCTGATTCGTGGAAATGACGCTGTATATCAGGCATTTCATTATTTCATCCTGTATTTTCATCTCGGTTTTGGTGCTTTGTTTTTCTTATATATCATCGGGAATTTCATTGATCCACTTATCAAAGGTTTTGAGGTTCATAAGATTGCCTTTAAGGAACGAAATTTCCCATACGTAAGCGCACGTCTAGGAGGTTTCTTTGCAGTTCTTGCCTTTTATTTTCTAGCTGGCCAGGAGCCTTATAATCTATTGAAGTCTGGGTATTACAATTACTTAGCTCAAGAGGCTAAAACAGAAGGCAATTTGCTACTTGCCAAGGAATACACATTGCAAGCAAGCTATTTGGGATATAATACACACATGGCTAACTATAATCTTGGCTGGGATGAGAAGAAGAAACAAGCCGATTATCCCTCTAAAACTTACTTCCATAGTGCCGCACAAAGGTTCCCTTCCACTTATGCTTGGGTAAACTATGGAAACCTAGACGCTGAAATTAATCCTAACAAAGTACAAGCTATCTATGAAGAAGCGCTTCGAAGTAGGTCTAGTGGTGAAATGGAAAACAACTTAGGTGTCCTTCATCTCCATAAAGGTGAACTCGATAAGTCGTTGAGCTATTTGGAAGGTGCCACTCCATCAGATTCATGGAATGATGCACCACTAATAAATAAGTGGAACGTGCTCAAGAAATTGGAAGTAGTTGATTCTTCTTCTATTGAGATTGATTTTCAACTAGGGAACTTTGGAGTCAAAGCAAATACTTTGACCACTCAAACTCGTAATCATAATTTGGAATTTCAGTTTGAGGGAGTTGATGAAGCACGTCAATTGCATAGACACGCATATCTTCTCAACAGCCTATATCTATTTTCTCATGATTCAGTTGAAAGCTTAACAAGAGGAGAAGTTGAAAAATCTTCTGACGGAACATTTAATAATAGACTTAGAAAAGCCTTAGCAATACACCTTTATGATAAAGGTGAAGTCAATGAATCATTCATGATGCTAGATTACTTGCAAGCCAATGCTCATCAGTACTATAAAGGTCAGTACCTCGATGCACTCGGAAAACTAGCGATGGATCAACAATCTTATCGGCTGGCATTGGAATTTTTCAATAAAGCGATTGAGTTACGTAATACAGAATCAATTTTTAGTCGACTCGAAGTTTTGGCGCGACTTGGTCGCAAAGATGAAATTCCTAACGAGCTTCTCAGAATTTTGAAAAAAAATCCTGAGTTCACTCAGAAATCAAATGGTTTCTTAACTAATCTTCAAACTTTCAATCCATCATCAAAAAAAAGAATTTCTCTTTCATTGGATAGCTTATCAGATGAGCAACTTATTGAAGTAGGAAGGTTAAACGCCTTTCATGAGGATCAAGTGATTCTAGTAGTGAATGAATTGAAGAAAAGAGAATCCTCGGGAGGTTACGAACTACTGGTAGATGCATTGGAGATAAATCCATATGGAATTAAAATACTTAAAAAATACATCTTAAAAGCACTTGATTGGAATTTAATATCTTATGCTGATCAGGCTTTGGGAAGGCTTAAAGAACTGCTTTCTGAAAATGAATACTCAAATTTTGAACAACAATACGTTCAATTAAAAGAAGAGATTGAGCAGTCTGACTGGGAATAAAATGACATAAAAAAAGCTCCTTGATAATCAAGGAGCTTGTTAAAATCTATCGACTTTTCTTAGTTAGCAAACTTGAAAAGAATATTTTGAATCATTTTTTGACGAACTGGTTTGCCTCTTTGCTTACCCGGCTTCCACTTCGGAGATTCTTTTAATACTCTAACGGCTTCTTCATCACATCCTGCTCCAATACCTTTCACCACATGAATATCAGTAAGTGTTCCGTCTCTTTCCACAACGAATTGCACAAATACACGTCCTTCGATTCCCATTCTCTGAGCTTGTCTTGGATACTTAAGTTCTTTCTTTAGATATCCATAAAATGCTGTGATACCACCTGGGAATGATGCTGATTCTTCAACAATCGTGAAAATCTCATCAACATTCTCTTCTTCTGGTGCTTCTTCAAATACAATCTCTTCAACGACCGTCTCTTCTGTCACCTCAACATCAAGTTCAACCTCAATTTCTTCTTCTATCTCTTCCTCATCAGGAATTTCGACAATTTCTGGGATTTGTACTTTTGGAGGTGGGGGAGGTGGTTGCTCCGTTGGTGGTATATCAATGATATCTTCAAAGTCATCATCGACATTACCAAGATCCATCAGACCTGAATCATCATAGGTTCTCCACTCGAAAGCCAAGATTATCAGTAATAAACTAGCTGCCATTCCAACATTCAGGAACATTCCTGACTGTCTGGAAAGGTCTATTTTCGGATTTTTTTTAGGTTCCATATTCCTTCTTTTATGAAGTTGAACATCAAATATATGCCCTTCATTTTTTATATACCAAAAGGGCCAAGGTATTTAGTCAATTAAAGCAAAAAACATTCCAAAATTTTCTAACCTCCAACTTCGGCGGTATATTCTTCGGAAGAAATCAATTGATCTCCTTTGTCTGAAATCTTAATCTTGATCATCCATCCATCTCCGTAAGGATCAGAATTAACTACCTCCGGATTAGACTCTAGTGATTCATTGATTTCAATTACTTCTCCTGAAACGGGCATAAACAAGTCTGAAACTGTTTTCACAGCTTCAACAGTACCAAAGACCTCTCCTGTAGAGAGTGACTCGCCTTCGGTTTCAATTTCAACATAGACAATATCACCTAGCTCACCCTGGGCAAAGTCAGTCACACCAACAGTTGCAATGTCACCATCTATTTTCACCCACTCGTGATCTTTTGTATAATGTAGTTCTGAAGGAATATTCATTTCTTAATAGGTTTTAACAGGCGTCAAAAATAAGACTTAGAATTGAACTGAACTACTGTGCAAGCCCAAATCTTAATTGAACTCCAAATGCAGTTGTTGCTCGCTTAAATGAAACGCCAACTTTAGGCTCTGTCACGTTTCGTTCCATGTAAAATGTAAAGTCAAGTTGACTATTAATTTTGTACGTAATTGTCGGTCTTATCTGCCAACTGAAATTACCATTGGTAATGGTGCTTTTGTCATTGATTTTCCTTTGTACCGTTTTGCTATCTCTCACCGAGGCAGCTACTCGCATAGTTAAATCATTTTGGAGAGTCATAGTTCTACCCTGCCATCTCCATGGTAGCTTGAATCCTATTTTCGAGTATCCAAAATCTAATGTCACATCATTATTCGTGGTTTCTGTGACTTGCGCGTTGGACATATTCAGCGAAAGGTTTCTACTTTTCCTGAATTCTAGCCTTGTAGAAATATTGTTTTTTGTCCTGATATTAAACCCGATCAAAGGGACAAATTGCTCAGATATCATTACCTGATTTATGATATAAACAGGAACTAAACGACCTGTTCCAGTTCCCGTACTGTCAGTATCTTCAACCGCGAGAGGATAATCTAAAATATCATTTTGCAATCCAACAATATCTTCTCCAAAATTTAATGAGTTAGTGAAGCTAGACACACTGTAAGACGAATTATATCCATGTGAAATGGTAAATGAAGAAAATATCTCAGAAAGAGCTGGAATATTAATTAAACCAGCATAATCCAGTCTCCAATTAGGCAAAGGTGTTTTAGGGAAAGGCGTAAGCTCAACACTGTTTGCATCTTTACCTGAATATGCTGCTATAAATGACGGAATGAGGACATCTTGAGAAATATTTTCATAGCCTACAGTATCATTAGGATTTTCTCGATTTAAGCGTCCTTGAATGATATTCAGATTTCTTTCAAACTGTGTAAATGCATCGGAAGAGTTATCCGTACCACTTCCTTCAAAAGCTGTTTGAATTGTTAGAAAAGATGTAGAATAACTACCTGATCTTGTAGGTGTAAGAGTCTCAAAACTATCTTCTCCATCAAACCTAAAAAATTCTTGATATTGATTATTTAAGCCTCTACTCCAACTGAGTTGAACTCTTAAGTCTTTAGCGGGCTCTAAATCGGCTTGAACATCAATATCAGTTCCAAATGTCTGCTGAAACGGTGAATTTAAATTTTCATTTCTTACGATCCATCCGTTATTAGCTGCTTTTTGCTTAATTCCCTGATCTTGACTACCCAAAATAAACCCTAATCCTGGAGCATTAAAACTGCTATCCAGACCAAACAAGAATGCTGATGGCGTAAATCCCGACAAAGAAGTGCTTTCATTGATTGAGTAAGTACCATTGATCGATTTGAGCATCATTAAAAAGCGAAGAGCTTTGTTGCCTGGACTTATAGACTCTCCTTGAGCAGGTGGCGTATTTGCATTTTTCAGGAACGTAACTTTATCGTAAAGTTTATTCATGTCAACCCTTGCTGTCAGGCCAATGGTTCGTTGATTATTTATAAAGTTTCCGAAGAAAAGGGAATCAGGTGTATCAACACCTTGGTCAATAGCTCCTGCTATCCATCCATAGCCTACTGAGTATCGTGCATCGGAAGAAAGCCAATCAACAAATGGAATTTTATCTAGAGGCAAGGCATAATTCAATGCAATGCTTTGATTAAAGTTTTTCATTCTACCTAGATTCAGTATTTCATCCCAGACATATTGCCTTTCAAAAGGTGTATCAATATCTCCTTCCACAATCCCTTCTGGCTCATCAATAATAGCATTAGCCGTAGCACTGTAGGTAAGTCCCAAGCTCTTAGTGAAGTCCCACCTAAAACCATAATTTCTAACGAAAGTGAATGTCTTCTCAAATAAAGGATCTACACCTACTGTTGTCAGATCATTGTTATAGTATTGAGTCAATCTAAAATCTCTTCTAAGTGTGGTAGAAAATGAAAAATTGGAAGGAACTGGCGAAAAATTTATATCCTTAAGAAGAGCCAAATATGGCGAACTCAATTTTTCAGATTCACTAAATGGCGCAATATTCCACGTCACGGGTGTGTAATTATAGTTGATGCCTCCACTGACTGACTTATTTAGTAACGTCTCAGTAGATACATTACTCGAAATTCGGTCGCTATAGGCATAGCTGAAAGAGAAGTTTTCAATACCATAGACTCTATTTTTAGCATCTGGATTTACCTTTTCCTTTCGTACGTTTGTGAAATTTATACTTCTCCTGGTCGTTCGATCTTCCACTATCCTCCTATACCTTTCTCTCTCTTCGTTGGTATCAAAAGTTTCCAATGAAGCTTCAAGTGGAACATCAGGGTCTAAGGGATCAAACTGGGGAGTAACTGTGGTCTTTTCGTAGCTAACAAACATTGGAATCACTAAACCTGTCTTATCTGGTCTCATAAATTTCTCCAGATTCAAATTAGCAGAAACATCAAACTGTCTAGTTTCAGCTCTTGTCCTTTCAGAAATTCGCTGCTGAATATTTCCAAAACCAATAGAGGTATATCGAGTAGATGCTGAAACAGTACCCAGGTCAGCAAGTTTTGTACTAATCCTAGCATTAGCAGCCCAACCGGCGTTGCTGTCAAAATCTGTCACTCTAAGTTCGTTTGCCCATACACAGACCGATTTTGGAGAGCTTGACTGGTCGCCAGGATTTCTAACTCCGATCATCAATTGTATGATCCTACTTAAGTCAGGGTTCCCTAAAACAGTGAACGTGTATTTTCCATCATTTGATGGTACTGAATATGGTATATTATCCGGAAGACTTGCTCTATTTCTTTCTGCCTTTATTCCAATCAATTCTTTTATACTGAAATCAAGTTCGTTTTCTAATGGCCAAACCTGGCGTCTTATATCTTCCACAGTGCCATTTAAGGTTTCTGGAGTTATTTTTAGAGGAACTTCTACTTCATAATATTGTCCTTCACTGTCGGTTCCAAATCTCAGAAAAGCAGTTATTTCATCATCTAAAACCATGTCATCATTAAAAGCTTCTGC
This sequence comes from Marinobacter alexandrii, assembly GCA_039984955.1. Classification (NCBI taxonomy): domain Bacteria; kingdom Pseudomonadati; phylum Pseudomonadota; class Gammaproteobacteria; order Pseudomonadales; family Marinobacteraceae; genus Marinobacter; species Marinobacter alexandrii. Next base: position 2,735,300 of record JBDWTN010000007.1, on the reverse strand, counting down.
GTGAAAGAACATCTTCGCACGTCCGTAATTGATTAAGTCATAGTTTAGATTAGTTTTAAACACTGCTCGAGCGTCTTTATCATTCAAATCTTCAATACAGATTTGAAGCGATTGTTCATTGATTCTAGGGTTTTGGGCTGTTGTATTATCCACATCTCTATCAAAACCAGGTGGAAGAACATATCCAACACTACCATCCGACCTTGTGCTATTTTCTTCAATATTCACAACTGAAACATCAAAATCAGAGGTCTCAATATTAGGGATTTCATCCAAACCAGGCTCATTGAGAGCTTTATCAAATTTCCTCCATTGACTTCCTACAAGTCTCATTTGTGCGAGACGTAAAACCACAGGATTACGCCACCCAGTTAAATACATCCTTACATACTTTATATCTGTTAGACCCGGCCTTCCCCTAGATACTCCTTCACCTACTGGGATTCTGAATTGGTACCAGTTGGATTCCCCATTGCCACTTGCAATCTGATCGGTAATAAAATCATTAAGCACCAGGTTGCCTCCTTCCGGATTAGTTCCTGGTCTTAAAGGAACCCTATATTCAAAATAGTCTTCTGCATTATCAATCGTCGAATTTTGATTAAGATCTTCGCTATCCGGTATTATCGTTGATGCAGAAATTACATTTTGATTTCCTGAAGCAATCCTCGAATTGCTCTCCATTCCGTTCCAGTCTTTATACCGCTGAATGATAGTCGCATCTGGCAGAGCGTCAAATGATGGGTCTAAAACATATCGGAAGTTATCTGCCGAAGGATCATCATCACCGGCTCTACTTGGGAAAAATATCGCTTCATCATCATCTTTCAGTCCATCTAAACCTATATCTTGATTATCCCTAGCTCCTGGAGAATTTTCAAACGCATTGATTAAAAATTGATCTGCGGAAATTTGCCCCCATGTACTTACACTAGCTGGATCTACGGGCAGGCCATCAGTTGGAAGACCGCTTTCAAAAGCAAATTTGTTGTCTGGAGCTATATCTTCAGAAACAATTCCTAAGTTGAAAATAAGCTCCCCTCCATTTGGGTCGTCACTTGCAAACCCGTTGACTACCCCATCTTTAATCCGACCATTTTCCGTATCAGAGATAAATGGATCCATGAGCCAAAATTCAATGTATTCGATATTTGTGTCAACAAAATTGGTCTCATTTGTGATGGCGCGAGTTATTCCTCCCCATCTTCTTTCAACTGCATCAACATCTGCATTCTCGGTTTCAAAAGATCCATTATAGTTAAACTGGCCTCTCTCAGTAGGAAAGTAAGCTATATCAAAAATCTGTTCGTTAAAATTGACAAATGCTTGGTCTCTTTGAGGAAATATTTCTTGTGGAGATACAGATCTTTCATAGTGATTATTCAAATCATCATCGCCAATATTGGAAGGTAGTTGGTTTGATCCCGCTGCATAGAAAATACTGTTATCTACAGTGTACCAAGCTATTTTTGCTGCCTCAAAACGATTTTCTAACCCTGAACTATTATACGTATTGGGAAAGTCACCGCGAGGTGTTGCTGCCAGCTTCCAGGCTGGCCAACCCATGATGTTTACTGGCGTAATGGCATTTTCAAAATCATCGATATAGGAGGTTCCTTCACCATTTACAACATTACTCGTCCCTGGAACAAGCTGCGCAAACTCAGCATTGATCGTAATAGTAGATACTTCTTTGGTACTTACAAGTGGTAGTTTATCTACTAGCTTAGTTAAAAAGCGTGATTCATTCTGATAATTTATATCAAAACCATACTTCGTGTTACTAGTAGGCTCATTTCCAATTGCATATCTTGAAATTCCTCCTGGACGTTCATTCAAGTGCAGAACTGTAGCTCCGATATTAAAATTATCATTGAAGCGATAATCAAATCTAGCACCTGTTAATGTTCGTGTTTGGAAATTGAATAGATCTGCTTTTTCGTATGAGATATTAATGGTCTTTCCTGAGTTAAGGATTCCTTCATTCAAAATTCTCACTCTACCTAGATTGTAGTCTACTGTATAATCTAAGCCTAGTGTGAGCGGAGTATTACCAGCAGTAACAATCACGGAACCTTCCGCTATATTAACTCCTGGCAGAGCAATTTCACTAGATGACCCAGCAGTGAGTCGTCCTGAAATTACAAATTTGTTTTGAGTTGCGTTAAGCTCAGCGGTAGCTTTAGGATCTGTATATAAATCATCATAAACATATTTTTCAATCAATCTTCCTTCATCATCCTCAAACTGATCCTCCAGCGTTTTTCCAAAGGGCTCTAAAACTGGGAAAATAATATTTCCATTTCGTGTGTCGATTGTAAAACCGTCAATGAAATCGAAATTTCCATCTGGCTGACGATCTCCATTTGGGTTTAATCTATCCAATCCAAAAATTTCAAGAAGTAACCTATCTTTTAATAGTCGCCCCTCGTGCAAAGAAGGATTATCTTGGCCGGTATCATCATCTCTGTAAATCACTCTAAGCTGGAATCCTTCCTGGCTTACTTGAGCTGCATTGAGACTGTAGATGTTTTTCATCATCAAATCCCATGTGGGAACTTCTGTATTGATTCTATTTGGCCTAAGTAGCTTTAAATAAATGATCTTGTCATCTTCTCGACCTTGATAGTCCTCGGTAAGCTCTCCTACTTTATAGCCTGTCCCATTAAATGTGTATTCAAATGAAACAGCTAAAATCTCATCACTTTGCAAACTCCTGTTGAGCGTGATATAGCCAAGCTCACTATTGACAGAATATTCTGCATCATCAAGTTTTCTTGCAGTAGTGACTTTTACATAGTCAGTTGAATTTTCAAAATTTGGAAAAGTGCTCTCAATGAAACCATCAACATCATCAGCAGATTGTACATTCAGGTTTCCAAAAAGAGTATTCGCTCCGTTTCTCGTTGGCCCGCCATTACCATTACCAACATCTTCTGGACGATGGATTACTGCTCCTTCGCCTAAGTCCATAAAACCTACAATATTTCTAGTCGTCTCTGTGTCATTATTTCGATTAAGAACATATACTTCCAATCGTGTAATGTTAACCCCAGAAGTCACCTGAGGTAAAGTAGCTAACCAACTTTCATAATTATCTCTAAAAAAGTGTCCTAAGAAAAAGTGTCTATTTTCTTCATATTCAGATGCCTGAACCTCAAATTCTCTTCCTTGAAATCCACTTTCAATGGTTAAAGTTTCATTACGTCCTCGCTGTTGCGACAGCACCGTTGTTACATATAATTTTCCAAATTGGAGCTCTGTCTTAAGCCCAAATAAAGACTGAGCGCCACTCATCAGAGAATTAGTAACAGGCATACTTACATTACCAATTTCAATTCTCTTAATAATATCCTCCTCGTATCCCGTATACTCAACCTTAAGGTTGTTTTGAAAATCAAATGTGTTGTTATTATCGAAATTGGCAGTAATAGCAAGTTTTTCTCCAACCTTGCCCACAACGTTCATACTTATCTGCTGATCGAAGTTAAAGGCTCCATTTCTTTGCTGCCGGAGAGGTATAGCTGGGTTGTCTGTCCTTTGAAAACGAGCACCAAAATCAAGGTTTACAAATCCATTTGGTTGAATATCGACATAACTACCACCAAAAATTCGATCGAACACAGGACTGATGTACAATCTTGGAATTAGACTTCTGCCACTTACAGCACTCTCCCCATCTAAGCCCGCTGATCTCTCCTTAAAATATTCACGATTTAGTTGTGAGTTATTGTAACGATTGAATTCATTGAAAGTCATGAAAGAGGCTGGACGGAAATCCAAGTTTCCTATGTTTTCATAGACTGAATAAGTAACTCCAGCATCTTCCGAAGTTGTATCTGGATTAAACTGAACCTGCATATCCACTTGAGATGGATCTCTTAAAAAGAGTGGCGATCTAGAGCTTCTAAAGGAGAAGGGATCACCAAAACGATAACTAGGTTGAAATGTTGGCTTCTTACTGGGTTCGTAAGGACCAATAGTATCGCTTTTAATTGTATCCTGCTCCTGAAAAACAGAAGCATTCGCCAACGTACCACATCCATAAATGATGCATGCGAAAAATAATCGTATGTAAAAATTCTCTCTCAAAAAAAGTGCTTAGGCGTTCGGTTTGGTTAAGATCTCTTGAGGGCGTATTTAATCAATTCTTCAAGTTTAATCTCAGTACCGTATTCTTTCAAAATCTTATCTACAGTTTTTTCAGCTACTGATTTATTAATTCCCAAAGTAGTCAAAGCAGATAACGCCTCAGAACGCAGTGTATTATCAAATCTTGGTTGAATTTCAACAGATTTATCAAGCAAACCTTCTTTTTTCATTTTATCCTTCAATTCCAGGATGATTCGCTGTGCTGTTTTCCCCCCTATTCCCTTGACTGACTGGATTGTCTTTACATCTTCCTGAATAATTGCAGCTTGGAGTTCTTTTGCATCTAAGGAAGAAAGTATCATAAGGCCTGTGCTCGGTCCTACTCCATTTATGGAAAGTAAGTCGAGAAAACGTTTCTTCTCTGAAGCTTCATAAAAACCAAAAAGTGTATGAGAATCTTCTTTAACGTGAAGATATGTTTGAATTAAAATATCTTCTTTGTCTTTTACTTGTGAGTATGTGATTAAGCTAATCTTTATCTCATACCCTACTCCTCCAACATCTACAACAAGATGCGTAGGATCTTTAAAAGCAAGTCTTCCTTTTAGGTAGGTTATCATGGCGGCAAAAATAGTTAGATTAATACTTGAATTTAGATTTTACAGTTGGTTCAATTTTTGCCTCTAAATATCTAAAAATAAAATTTTCAACCATGCAAAAAGGACTCTATCTAGTTTCTGTATTGCTTACCATTTCTTTCAATGGGTCTGCCCAACTAAAAATCAATGGTCAAGTCACTGATGAAAACAGAAATCCTATCGCTTTTGCTTCGGTTGGAATTGAAAATACTCCTATTGGAACTATTTGTAACGCTGAGGGAAATTTTGAATTAGTTCTAAAAGGGGAAATAACAAAGCCTATTGTTATTTCTCATTTAGGTTACGAATCAAGACTAATAGGATTGGATGATTTTAAAGGATTAAAAAACATTGTTTTAAAAGAAGCTATTGTCCAATTACAAGAAGTGCGCGTAACAACTCTCAATGCAAAAGGTATGATCGAAATTGCTATTGATAGAATTGAGGACAATTATGAGTTTAATCCCACGACATATACCATATATACCTCAAATAAACATTTCATAAATGACAGCCCAGCTTATATAATGGAGTCTATAGCAGAAATGTACAGAGATAGGCTTAAGGTAGACAAAATTAAGAGGGAAACCAGCTTCAAAGGAATTTAATAAGCAGTTTAATGAAGCTAGAACCACATGGATAATGGCTCATAAGTGGCAATTAGTTGAGCAACAAGAAAGATGGTCATTAAAAAAGTCTCATTTGAAATTATATACATATGCCCTCGACTCTATAACAATTTTAAATGACCGTGTTGTTCAGGTGATCAACGCCTTACCAAATGAAAAGGGATTAAAAAAAGATAAAGATCAACTCACATATTTTGTAGACTTAGATAACTATGCAATAGTAAAATGCCACGAGTATGGCACATGGGAATACGATGTAGAATATCAGTTATACAATGATAAATGGCATCTTAAATCCTTCTACAAACATGCGCGAGGTTTGTATAAAAATCCTAATGAATCCTTCATCAATCAAACGATAGTTTTAAGCATACTAGATAGCAAAAAACTGGATTTTACCTCAATGGAATATCGCATTGTACAAAAAGCAGAACATCGAATAGAAGATTGGGATGATGCTTTTTGGGAAAATTATAGTTATATCAAATTAGAATCTTGGTGGACAAAATCACCTTCAAACTAACTTATAATCCTTCCCTATTTGCTACACTCGCATCAACAACAGCTATAGCCACCATATTATAAATTTCTTTTACTGAACTACCTAGCTGAAGTACCTGAACAGATTTTTTCATACCCATTAGAATTGGACCTATTACTTCGGCTCCTCCAATTTCCATCATGGTCTTGTAAGCAATATTTCCCGACTGAAGATCGGGAAAAACAAGTGTATTCACGTTATGACCATTTAGGTCACTAAAAGGATACAATTCTTCCAACAGATTCCTGTTCAATGCTACATTAGCTTGTAATTCACCATCAATAATCATATCAGGCCATTTTTCCTTAGCTAATCTTATCGCCTTGGACATTTTTTCCGGAACTTCTCCTTTTGCCGAACCAAAATTTGAAAATGATAGACCTGCAATCTTAGGTTCGTAATCAAAAAAGCGTACTGCTCTATGCGTTAAACCTATAATCTCCACTAGTTCCTCAGCAGTTGGATCCATATTAACGGTGGTATCAGCAAAGAAGTAATTACCGCGTGGGGTATTTAAGATATACATCCCAGCTACGCGACTCACTCCTTCTTCCATCCCAACTATTTGAAGTGCCGGGAGAACTGTTTTTGGATAGTCATTTGACAATCCTGAAATCAACACGTCAGCTTCTCCTCTCCTTACCATCATCATTCCAAAGTAGGTTCGACTAGTCATGGCTTTTCTTGCCAAATGCATTGTCATCCCTTTTCTTTGACGCATCTTCATATATTCGGTAGCGAATTCTTCTACTTTATTGGGATGCTCGTTTGGATCGATTATATCACAGTCCTTGATCGCTTCTAACTCATGCTCCTCGATAAGATCCTTAATGATCTTTTGCTTACCTATCAGAATGGGGGTTCCAATACCTGAGTCTAACGTCATTTGAGCAGCTTTCAGAATATTGATATGATCTGCTTCTGCAAAAACTACTTTCTTTGGATTCTGACGAGCTCTATAGATAAATCTTGAGATCAATCGCTGATCAAGACCTACCCTTTCGAGCAATTCATCTTCATATTTTTTCCAATCCTTAATTTCGATTCTTGCGACACCAGAATCAATTGCTGCCTTTGCCACTGCGGGAGAAATGGTCGTAATCAATCTTGGATCCATTGGCTTTGGAATCAAGTATTCACTTCCGAATTTGATACTTGATTTTCCATAAGCTTTAAGTACAATATCTGGAACTTGATCTTTAGCCAATTCTGCAATTGCCTTTACAGCTGCAAGCTTCATTTCCTCGTTTATAGCGGTGGATCTCACATCTAAAGCTCCTCTAAAAATATACGGAAACCCAAGCACGTTATTCACTTGATTAGGATGATCTGAGCGCCCTGTCGCCATCAATACATCTTTTCTAGTATTCATCGCTAAGTCATAAGGAATCTCAGGATCGGGATTAGCCAATGCAAAAACTATTGGATCATCTGCCATTGACTTCAGCATATCCGGTGTAACTACATCTGCAATGGATAGACCTAGAAACATATCTGCTCCTTTAAATGCCTCTTCCAGAGTATCTATTTTCTGCTTTGTAGCATACTTAGATTTTATTTCGTCCAGTCCTTTTCTACTCTCATTCAAGATTCCTTTACTATCCGACATAAGGATGTTTTCCTTCTTTGCCCCTAGTGATACATAAAGGTCTGTACAGGCGATAGCTGCCGCTCCAGCTCCGCTCACAACGATCTTCAAATTTTCAATTTTCTTATTGACCACCTCAAGTGCGTTTAGTAGTGCAGCACTAGAAATGATTGCCGTCCCATGCTGATCGTCATGCATGATCGGAATATTCATTTGTTCGCGAAGTGTTTGCTCTATCTTGAAGCTCTCTGGGGCTTTGATGTCTTCAAGATTTATTCCGCCAAAAGTTGGTTCTAAGGATTTGACAATTTCGATAAACTTATCCGGATCTTCTTCATTGACCTCAATATCAAAAACGTCTATACCTGCGAATTTCTTGAAGAGCACGCCTTTTCCTTCCATTACAGGCTTAGAAGCTGCAGGGCCAATATTTCCAAGCCCAAGAACCGCTGTTCCATTAGATATTACTCCTACCAGATTTCCTTTCGCTGTATACTTATAAACATCCTCAGGATTTTCTGCGATCTCCTTACAAGGCTCTGCAACCCCTGGTGAATAAGCCAATGCTAAATCATGCTGTGAACTCACCGATTTGGTAGAATTCACTTCGATTTTTCCTGCTGGTTTGTTTGAGTGGTATTCTAATGCTTCCTTGGGTCTAATCTTCGTTGTGCTCATCCTTATTGGTTAAAGTTGGATCGGTAAATAACCGACCGTCAAAGGTCACCAACTAAAAAGGAATAAGCAATTATTCGAAAGGATTAAGATGGGTCCTTCGATTCAACTAGACCTCCTTTGGTCTTAAAAGTAGAAAGGATGGTTTCTAATTCCCTTACGAATTTCTTCTTCCTAGTTCCGGGAGAATCTACATACCCTTCGATATAGTAAACTAACCCAGTATCTTCATCAACCATGGTGTAACTAACAAAAGGACCGCCTCTAGAATTATCACTGATCTTCCAAAGGCCTCTCGCCTCCACAGCAAAGTGACCGTCAAAGTTTACACGTTCTGTAAATACTGGAATTATTTCTTGTCTTTTGATATACACATCCGAATTTTCTCCATCGTATAAGTTTCTACGTGTTATTTTATCTCGGAATTTTCCAATCTCATTGAAAATACCTTGATCAGTATATGGTTCGTAATAGATAAATATGCTTTGCTCTGTTTCTGCATCCATCTTCCTTAACCAGACAAAATTTTTCAAATCTCTTGCTTTCTCCCATCCATATGGTATAGTAAGGGATACATTATGATTTTCTTTCATGCGTTGCGAAAGTTGTTTTTGGGCGCTATTAAATAGTTGTCCTTTTATCGTCTCACGTGCAGATGATTCAAAAAATTCACGAATTTTTGATCTATTGTAATTGATTTTTTGAGCTAGTAAATCTTCCGAGGAAGAAAAAAGAAACATCACAGTTTGACCTTTGGCAAATAGGTCTCTTTGTGTTCTCATGAAAATGGAAGTATCTCTTTTAATCTGATTAAGAGATTGATCGGTGAAAAACTGTTGTAATACGCGACTATCGGAAGTCTTACTATCCAATGTCATTACAAAAACCATATTTTTTGCGGACTTAAGAACTGAATTCAAACGTCGAGGGTTGACTTTGCTTACATTAAACAATGACTCATCTTGGGGCAATCCTAACATTGGTGCCATGAAGGTCTTTCTTAATTCCACACTTAGACCTACTGTGTCAGCCCATAAAGTGGAGTCAACCACTAAAATGATTTCATCGGCCTCTCCTCTTGCTGTAGGTAGCATATCCTTTCTTCTACTCTCTTTGGCTGCTTCGCTACATCCAAAGCATATGGCTATAAAAAGAAGTACATATTTATACATAAGATTTCTAATTCTATTGAATCGAATTAAGCAAAAACTATTCCGATCAACTCAAACTTAGAACTTTGTAAGGAAAGTTTGCTACTTAGTTAGGAATGACAAGCGATTGACCAGGTTTGATTGTATTGGATCGCAGTTGATTTACTTTCTTTAACTTCTCAATACTTGTATTTTGACTCCTGCTAATACTCCAAAGAGAATCTCCTGACTTTACCGTGTACAGCTTTCCTGAATCCGTGTTTAATGGCTTGATCGGGGACGGAGTTTTCTTAGCAGACGTTGAAGATGACACATATAATTTTTTAGTACTGGCACTATATGTTGGTAAAACCCAAATGCTTAGCCTTTGGCCTACCCTTATCAAATTTCCTCTCAATCTATTCCATGATCTAATATCTGACACTCTAACTCCATATTGACGAGCGATTGTACCTAATACATCACCGCTTCTCACCCTGTAATAAAGTCTCTCTCTTCCATATGTACTTCCAGGAGTATTGCGAGCTAAATAATCTAAGTGTTTCTGACCGACTTTCGATGCGGTATCGTAAAGTGTTACCCTATTTGTGACAATGGACTCTTTCCAATCAGATGGTATTTTTAAAGCGAAATTTTTGGTTCCCTCTGGTAAAGCACCTCGCTTTATTTGTGGGTTCCATTTCAACACATCATCAACGCACTGGCCAATTTGGTTACAGAATGTTTCCAAGTGAAAATATTGTGAAATCATGATTGTATCCAGCTCAGGATTAAAGTATTCTGGCTCTTCCCTGAAACCATGTTCTCCTAAATGATTGAATAGGTAGGTAATAGCTACAAATTGCGGAACATATGATCTTGTTTCTCTAGGTAGGTAGCGGTAGACCTCCCAAAAGTCTTTTTTGTACCCACTTCTCCTAATTGCTTTTCTCACATTGCCTGGTCCACAATTGTATGCTGCAAGTGCCAGATCCCATCGACCAAACATCCGATAAAGATCTTTCAAATATCTAGCTGCGGCATCAGTTGCTTCTACCGGATCCATTCGATCATCAACATACCAATTACTATGAAGTCCGTATGACCTACCAGTTGAGGAAATGAATTGCCATAAACCGACTGCATTGGCTCTGGAAATTGCATTTGGCCTTAGCCCAGACTCAACTATTGCAAGATATTTTAACTCATCCGGCATGCCATGTAGAGCTAGTGTTTCGGAAAACAGAGGAAAGTAAAGCTCTTTCTTTTGAATAATGTTTTTGGTGTATTCCCGGTCTTTTATAGAGAAATAGTCAACAAAAGCTTTTACTCGTTCATTGAAGACTAAGGGAACTTCATTTTCAATGCAGCTCATCCGATCAGCAATCTCATCATACGAATTATCAGGCATCACTTCAGTGAGGTGAAATTCCTGACTTTCCCCTGCCAATGAAATGAACATAATTCCTAAAAGGAACCATTTTCGTGTCATATCCTATCTATTTTGATCTTTGAAAGTAATGATTTGATTTGAAATATCAAGCAATTCTAACTCATTAAAGCATTTTGACATCAATTGAACGCCGATGGGTAACCCTTTGTTGTCGACTCCAACTGGAATAGAAATTGCAGGTATACCTGCTACATTGGCTTGCACAGTGTACAAATCCTCTAAATACATTTTCATTGGGTCGTCACTCATTTCTCCAATCTTGAATGCTGTTGTTGGGGTTGTTGGGGAAACAATAAAATCATATTCTTCTAAAAGTCTATTAGTTTCATCTCTAATAAGTCTTCTCACCTTTTGAGCCTTTGTATAATATGCATCGTAATAACTGGCACTTAATACGAAGGTTCCGGTCATAATTCTTCGCTTAACCTCCACTCCTAGACCTTCCGAACGTGTAACCTTGTACATTTCTTCCAAGTTTTGATTTTCAGCTCGTATCCCAAACCTTACTCCATCATAACGCGATAAGTTTGAGCTAGCTTCTGCAGCAGTCAAGACGTAATATACTGGAAGTGTATACTCTTGTAGTGAAATATTAACCTCATCAACCTGGTGACCTTCTTCTTTGAGCGATTCAATTACTCTATATGTTTCTGCTCGTACAACTTCATTTAGGCCTTTATGATCTATTGAATCTTTCAGGTATGCAATTTTATATTCCTTACCGGACATAAATGCTGAGAACGGTGGTACTTTTTCATTGGATATTGTACTATCAAATTCATCTGCTCCAGCCATAACTTCCAGAACCAGTGCTGCATCTTCAAGGCTCTTTGAGATAATGCCAACGGTATCAAATGAGCTCGCATATGCAGCAAGCCCATATCTTGAGACTCTTGAATAAGTAGGTTTTAGACCAATGACACCACAAAATGCAGCGGGTTGGCGAACCGAACCACCGGTATCTGATCCAATTGAGACTTGACACATATCTGATGCAACAGCAACTGCTGACCCCCCAGAGGAACCTCCAGGCACCCTTTCCTCATCTACCGGGTTGCGTGAAACTCCAAATCCAGAGTTTTCATTGGAAGACCCCATAGCAAATTCATCACAATTTTGATGACCAATTACAATTGCATCTTCATCAATAAGTCTCTGAATACATGTGGCAGTGTACTGAGATTCAAACCCTTCCAGGATATTGCTAGCACATTGGAGTCGATGATTTTCATATGCAAAAACATCTTTGATGCCTACAACCATTCCTCCTAACTTTCCGACAGTTCCTTTCTCTATTTTTTTGTCAATGATTTGTGCCTGGGTTAGCACTTCACTACTGTAAATAGAAAGAAAGGCATTAAGCCTTCCGTTTTTCTTTTCTATATTCTGCAAATAGTGCTTAACAAGTTGGCAAACGGTGAGTTTACCAGCACTAATCTCTGATTTAATTTCAGAGAGTGATTGGAAATTTTTCAAGGTTACGCCTTTTTATCGTCGCTTGCTCCTTCGTTAATTTCGTTCTTAATTTCCTTGGTTGCATCCTTGAATTCTCTGATGCCTTTTCCCATGCCTCTTGCTATCTCAGGTATTTTTTTCGCTCCGAAAAAAATAATAATGAAAAGAGCGATGATAATCATCTCAGTCCATCCTGGCATTGCAAATAATAATGATGTATGCATTGCTTTAAAATTTTAGATTACAAAGATATGTATTTACAAATGGAGTATTTATGGATACCTGACAAATTACTTATACGCTAACCAATTTTCGGGATTTAGCTTGGTAGTTCCTTTATAAACCTGAAATTCTATTTCAGAAATTCCATCTCTATCAGTATACACTTCACCTATAATATCGTTTGCGCGTACTCGTTGACCTTTTTTCACATTGATAGTTTTTAAGCGAGCATAAACAGTTAGGTAATTTCCATGCCTTATAACTACAATATTATTTTTACCTTGGATGGTTCCAATTAAAGTCACCTCCCCATCAAAAACTGCTTTTACAGACGAGCCTTTTTCTGTCTGAATTCCTACACCATCATTAATAATGGTAATCCGTTTCAAAACAGGGTGAGGTTGTTTCCCAAACTTAGAGGCTATGAAGCCAGATCCCACTGGCCATGTAAGGTTGTTTTTCTTAGATTCGAATAGACGTGTCAGCTCTGCTGTACTCGCTGCTTCGGCAGTTGAAGCAACTGAAGACTTTCTAGCCTCATCCTCAATAGTCTTTGCGATTAAGGTGTTCAACCTTCTATTCGCCGTTTTTCGAGCTTCAACTTCTTTACGCAGTTGCCTCTCTTTTTTTGTTAATTGAGCTACTAACTCAGACTGCTTCTTTTTTGAGCGAGCCAACTTCCGGCTCTCTCGTACTTGCTGATTGAGCAGAGTTTGCTGCTGAACCCGTTTTGTCTCAACCTTACTTCTTTGTTCATTTAGTTCTTTTGTGACTACTTCGATCTGCTCTGCTTGTAAACGCCTTGCATCCGCATACTGCTCCAAATACTTTAAGCGCTGCAAAAGTTGATTAAAACTACTGGCAGAGAAAAGAAACATTAATTTACTATTCCCTCTATTCGCTTTATATGAAGAATAAATCTGCTCAGCATATTCTTCTTTTAAATCCTTAAGATCATTTTGCAGCGAGGATGCGACAGTTTTTAAGTCAGAAATTTCATTGTCTAAGATTCTAATTTCAGACCCGATCGATCTTATTAAAGATTCTCTTGCATTAATCTGCTGATTAAGAGCCTGCAACTGTCCAAGAGTGACTTTCTTTTCATCTGCTGTTTCATTGAGTATCCTCTCCGCTTCAGCGATTTTTCGAAGATTTTCTTTCTTTTCTTGTTCAAGCTGATTTTTAGTCTGCTGGCAAAAACCTGTGAAGACTAGACATGAAAGGAAAATCACAAATAGTGAAAAATTGAGATTATTTCCTTTCATACTTGTTTGGAACAGAGAATGGAAAGCTGATTGGGCCATTTTCGATAGCCATTTTATTGTAGGAAATGCTGATCTCCGTATTCGGTTTTTTTGCAGCTTCATAGTCTATAATTGCCAAAATTTCATTCGGAAATACCTGGCTATCTACTAAGATAAAGTCGCTGTAATTTACTGAAATTGAATTTTTTGTATCTTCATCAAATACTTGAACTTTCTCAAGCTTCATACTTTTAGCTCCAATGTAGTTCTCAAAAAGATAAACTCCTTTGGATGCTGTGTAAGTAAAATAATTATCTCTTTTTTCTACTCTCTGTTTTTTATAAGGTTCGATGAGGTTTCCAAGGATTACAGATTGTATCATCTGAAAATTGAAATCAAAATCATATACGTTAGAGAGTTCTTCAAAAGTGTATTCGTAGTATTGTTTTTTCAGTTTATCAAGAATTCGAACATTCTCAGTATTGATCAAGACTCTTGCTCCTTCTAATCCAAAACCAGAAATGGAAATCCATATTACACTGTCTTTCTTAATTCGAAAGTTAGCTGTTGCAGAAATTTTTTTTCCATCATGGTTAAATTTGAATTTTGCCTTTGCAGACATATATTCAAATTGCGGGTCAACTACTTCTAGATTATTCGTTTTCTTCCCAAAGATTGCTCCCACTTTTCTATTGCAAGATGAAAGTGCAATCATTAATATCAAACAAACAAAAACTAGCTTATTCATAAAGCTTACGATCTGCAATTTTCTTTTCTATTAACTCTGAAGCTCCTCCTACATCACGGGCTTTTTCCCACTGTAAGATTGCTCCCTGGACATCTCCCAATTGGAATAGTACATCACCATAATGTTCAATCACTGTGCCATCTTCTTCAAGTGAAACTGCTTTTTCGAGAAATCTCTTCGATTCTTTGAATTTTCCATTTGTATAGAGTACCCAACCGTGTGTGTCAAGATATGTAGGATTTTCAGGATGAAGTTCGACAAGTTTAGCGGACATTTCTAAGGCTTTTTCTAAGTCTTTATTTGCTAGTGATAAAAAGTAACTGTAATTATTAAGAACATGATCATTATTTGGACTATTTTCCAATGCCTTATCATAAGCGATAAATGACTTTTCTTGCTCCTTTAGTCCATTATAAGCGTCTCCAAGTTGGCCGTAGAAAATCGTTAATAGATTGGGGTCTACTGTATATTTTCTTCCTTGTTCTAGCATTCTCACTGATTTCTTATAATTATTCTGTATTAGGTATCCTGCCCCGGCAAAATAGTATAGCAAAGCTTGATTAGGAAAGTACTCAAGTGCTCTTTCAGCGTGTACAACTACACTGTCATATTGATTCAGGTCAGATTCTACATTCAGGATATTTTGCCATACAGAGTAATTGGCAGGGCTTAGAGTTACAGCTTTTAGATAATATTTTACAGCTTCTTCACTATCTCCATCCTGATATAGCATATCTCCCACGAAAGCTTGAGCCTTAAATTCATCAGGGTATTGCTCTGCTAATTGAACTACAACTGTTGTCAATTTTTTTCTATCTTCTTGCTTTGGAGACATGATCAAGTAGTTAGAAACTATCTGGAATTTTGATTCAAAATCGATTGAATTGGTTTCAAAAGCTTTGCTAATAAGTTCTAATGATTTGTCACGATCTCCTTTCATCCATGCCAATTCACTTTTCATTAATGTCATTCTGGAAGAGGCGGATTCTGTTGCTTCATATTCAGCAATAGCTTGTTCGGCTTTATCCAATTTCTTATTCTGAATCAAAAAATTGATTAACTCAACTTTATAAGAAGGCTCATTTGGATATGTATCAATCAGCTTTCCATACTCAACTATCACCTCATCAATCTTACCTTCTTTCATGTAAATACGTTGCTTTTCGCGAACGATTTCTTCCTTAACTCCTAGCTGGGCTTCAATCTGATCAAAGACCTTAAACATATCATCTCTTCTCCCGGTCAATTGGTACAGTTCTGCTAATTCGTAAAGAGCATTCTCATCGGATGGAAAAAGTTCCAACATTTCTTCATATGTCTTCGCTGCATCTATATAAAAACCAACTGACTGGTAAATTCTCGCCAATCCCAATCTGTAGTACTTATTATTCGGATCCAGCTGGATTGCTTTCAAACCATAGGGTAGTCCTTTTTGACCTTCATCACTCTTTGAAAGAACTTGTGCAATCTTAAAATGAGTCGCGGCACTTTCAGTATTCATTTCAAGAGCTACATGAAAATTCTCAAGTGCCTTCGCATAATTCTCAAGAATTAGTTGTTTTTCAGCTTCTACAAGAATGCCTTCTAACTTCAGTGAATCTTCCTGTGTTTGAGGAATCGCCACATCTCTTTTTTTCTTTTGAGAAAAAGAAATGAAGCAAATCAATAAGGTTATTGAAAAAAGAATTATTCTCATCGGTTTTACCATTCACTGTAGTCCCCCAAACTCACCGATTTTGGGGAACCTTTCAAATTAACGAAGTTTCCAATCATAGAGTTAGTTAAATCAATGTCATCTAAAGTTGTATCATTTTGAATCAACGACTCAGAGAGTTGTGAATTGCTAATCTTGCAATTCATTCCTATAGAAACATTTGGTCCAATTGTGCAGTTCAAAATCTTACTCCCCGAACCAATAAGGACTGGCTCGATGATTTCACAATTTTCAATCTTCGCTTCTGATGAGATTAAATTCTGATCCTTTATAAAACCTAAATATCTAGAATTAGACTCTACTGTAATTGCTTTGTTTCCACAATCTAACCACTCATTTACCGTACCAATAGTGAAGTTAGTCCCTTTATTTTTCAAGTTTTCTAGGGCCATTGTCAATTGAAATTCACCCCCACCTCGAATATTATTTTTGATTAGATAATTGATCTCCTCTCTTAAATCTTCTCCTTGTTTGAAATAATATATTCCTATAATTGCTTGATCAGAAATGAATTCTTTTGGCTTCTCTACAAAATCGGTAATTACACCTTGATCATTTGTTTTCACTACTCCAAAAGAACTAGGGTCCTCAATTTGCTTTGTCCAAATAATTCCATCATCCTCTGGATTTAACTCAAAATCGGCTCTGAAAAGGGTGTCAGAAAATGCCACTGTGACTTTTCCTTCTAAAATTTCATTTGCGCATGCAATAGCGTGAGCCGTTCCTTCAGCAGTCTCTTGAACATAAAAATGCGCTTCTGCGCCTACTTCTTTTGCTATTGCAATAAGCTTTTCCTTAATTTCTTCATCAAAACCTCCTATAACAAATCCAATTTTTTCAATTTGTTCTGGGGTGACATCAGCAATGTCTTCTACTAATCGCTGTACTATTGGCTTACCTGCTATAGGAATGAGAGGTTTAGGAATAGTTAATGTGTGCGGCCTAAGTCTTTTTCCTTTTCCGGCCATTGGAATGATTAGGTTCATAAAATCTTACTGATTTTTAGCTATTTCTGAGTCTCGTGAAAGATTTTCTTTCTAGTATGATTGACAAAGTTAGAAAGATTAAGACGATGAGAACGGACTTCCAAATTGATTTTTGTGTGAATTGATCGATGACTATTCCCAATCCAGCTAAAATAATGTACCCAACGACCTTAATTGTCTGATAAGGAATTGGGTAATGTTTCATACCCCAAGTGTATGACACTATCACCATTAAAAGGTAAGATGCAAAAGTTGCTATTGCACTACCTAGATACCCAATAATTGGAATTAAGAGCCAGTTAAGTATAAAGGTCGTAAAAGCTCCAATCATTCCAATATAAGCTCCATAAAGTGTTTTATCTGTCAGCTTATACCAAAGTGACAGATTGTAGAATATGCCAAGAAACAATCCACCCCCTAGCAACCATGGCACTGCATCCAAAGCCATCAGGTAGCTTTCTTGCCTTAGAAATAGCGGAGCATAGTATGGCATGAATGTGCAGAGAACCAACCAGGAAAATGCTCCAAATAAAACAAAATAGGTCATTACTTGACTAAATACTTGTGGAGAGTTTTTCTCTTTCGCTTGAGTAAAGAAGAATGGCTCAAAAGAATAGCGAAATGCCTGAACAGCAAGTGCCATGAAGACAGATAGCTTATAACAAGCTCCAAATATTCCTAAAATTTCTAGGTTTGAATAGCCTTCGTAAAACTCTGATGGAAGTCTATATTTTAATATAGCTCTGCTGAGCATTTCGTTGATTACACCAGCAAAACCAATAATCAATACAGGCCAAGCATATTTCATCATGCTTTTCCATTCTTTTGAATTAAATGAAAGTTTAATTTTTAGCCAATCCGGAATAAAAAATAGCAAATACAAAGCGTTGGCGATAAGATTAGATAGAAACACATACCCAACTCCTAATTCAGGGTTGTATATGTTTCTCACTGTACTGTTCAGGTCAGCCGCAAGAATCTGTGGACAGATTATGATAAAAAAGACATTCAAAAAAATATTGACGCAAATATTAGTCAGCTTGAAAATCGCAAAACGACTCGCTTTTCCTGCTTGTCTCAATCTTGCAAAAGGAATAGCGACAATTGCATCAATAGCTAGAATCATCCCTAACCATTGGATAAGATAGGCTTTATCGGGATACTCTAAAAGAGCAGCAATAGTCCCTGAGAAAACCCAAATACTTCCAGAAAAGAGCAATGATGAAATTAAGATGCTACTAAAAGCTAAATTGAAGTAATGATTTCCCTTTTCCTTTGTCGAAAATCGAAAATAAGCAGTCTCCAGCCCGTAGATATAGAGGATATTCAAAAAAGCTACATAGGCATATAATTCAGTAACTATGCCATATTCTGAAGGAACAAAAACAGAGGTGTAAAGTGGGACAAGTAAGTAATTGAGCATCCGCCCCAATACACTACTCAAACCGTAAATAGCAGTTTGGCTTGCTAATTTTTTAAGTATCGACAAGGATTATTCGCCTTTAAAATCAGCTTTTCGTTTTTCTGAAAAAGCTGCCACGCCTTCTTTGAAATCTTCAGTACCAAAGCATCCCGCAAACGCATTCGCTTCTGTTTGATAACCATTCACTCCAGTCTCATAATATGCATTAACTGAATCTATCACTAACCCTATTGCTATAGGGGCTTTCGAGGTAATCTTTCCCAGAAGCTCAACTGCTTTACTATGAGCTGCCGCTTTGTCTGACTCCACATAATTAGCAAGTCCGAGTTGTTCTGCTCTTTCTGCTAAGATCATATCTGCGCTCATTAAGAATTCAAAAGCTCTAGCCTTTCCTATAAGTTGAGTCAATCTTTGGGTTCCTCCATAGCCTGGAATCAGTCCCAGGTTCACTTCGGGTTGACCGAACTTTGCAGTGCTCACCGCAATTCGCATGTGAGCAGACATTGCAAGCTCACAACCACCGCCCAGAGCAAATCCATTGACTACAGCAACCACTGGGGTATGGCAGTTTTCTATGGATTGAAAAATTTCCTGCCCTTCTTCTGCAAATTTTCTAGCATGCATTTCACTTAGACCTGCAAATTCACTGATATCCGCACCTGCTACGAAAGCCTTTTCTCCTGCACCCGTTAGCACTACCCCTCTAATATCTTTTGGGTTATCCTGTATATATTGAAATGCATCACGAATTTCGAGCATTGTTGCTCGATTAAGTGCATTCATTTTACTTTCTCTGTTGATGGTAATGGTAAGAATGCCATCAACTAAGTCTAATGCCAAATTTTCGTACGATTCCATTGGTTGATTGATTTTTTCAAGCTTGAAAGAAAAAGGAAAAATATCTTAATCAAAAACAATTGTGTCTTTGAGGTTGGTGATCATCGTCTCTGTTAGCTCTTTCAACCCAAAGGAATGTTGCCAGTTCCAGTCATTTCTTGCCGCACTATCATCTATACTTCCAGGCCAGCTATCAGCTATTTTTTGACGAAAATCAGGATTGTAAGTAACCTCAAAATCAGGATAATGCTTCTGGATTTCTATTGTGATTTCTTTTGGACTAAAACTCATCGCTCCAAGATTATGTGAGCTTCGAATCTTTACATTCTCAGCATCTGTCTCCATAAGATCAATAGTGGCTTTCACTGCATCATCCATATACATCATAGGAAGTATAGTATCTTCAGACAAGAAGCACTCATATTTTTCTCCAACTATTGCTTTATGAAAAATATCTACTGCATAGTCTGTAGTACCTCCACCAGGCAAAGCTTTATACCCTATAAGTCCTGGGTATCTTAAGCTCCTAACATCGACTCCATAGTTTTCAAAATAATATTCGCACCATCGCTCGCCAGCCAACTTGGAAATTCCGTAAACCGTATTTGGAGCCATGACTGTATTCTGTGGTGTATTTTCCTTTGGGGTATCCGGTCCAAATACAGCAATGGAGCTTGGCCAATAAATCTTTTTCAACTTGTCCTTTCCAGCCTCGAGAACCGTCAAAAGGCTTTCCATATTTAATTGCCAGGCAAAATGTGGATTTTGCTCTCCTTTAGCTGAAAGCACTGCCGCTAAATGGTATACTTGGGTTATGTTGTGTTTTTCTAGAATAATATGAAATGACTCCTTGTTCATAATATTGAGCTTTTCATACGGACCATCACTCAACAAATCGATTGGATCATCCAAAAGATCTGAAGCAATAATACTCTCAGTTCCCTTTAGCTCTCTGAGCTTCAATGTAAGTTCGGTTCCAAGCTGTCCACAAGCACCTATTATCAGGATTTTATCCATTGGGGTATAAAGTTGTTTATTCAGGTTTTAGGATTGCAAATTTACACGTCAATGGAAAACTAGCTTCCATTAAATTTGTTGCAATGATGTTTAATGAATACCTAACCGAAAAAAAAATTGATCCTAAAAAATTTCAACAAGCTGAACCCGCTCAATATTTGGAGTTTCAGAAAATTTTTGATCAAATGCACCCGGAAAGCTTCACACAACAAAAACTTTTTTTGATCAATAAAATACGCAGAGCTTATAAGCTCGAGGTGAAAGCAGAAACTAAAAAACCCGCTACTGCACCTAAAGCGATGCGACCTAAAGTAAAACCCTTAAAACCGAAAACAAGCTGATATGTACAAATCATTAAAGCCAAGACTAGAGAAAGAAATTGAAGAAATAAAAGAGGCTGGTCTCTATAAGCAAGAACGAGTAATTGCATCACCTCAATCTGCGGATATTGTGCTTCAGAATGGATCTGAAGTAATCAATTTCTGTGCGAATAACTACCTAGGTCTATCTTCACATCCTAAAGTGATTGAATCTGCAAAGACATCTATAGACTCCCATGGTTTTGGAATGTCGTCAGTTCGCTTTATCTGTGGAACGCAGGATATTCATAAAGAGCTTGAGCAAAAAATTTCGGAATTTCTTGGAATGGAAGATACCATTTTATATGCTGCAGCTTTTGACGCAAACGGCGGTGTATTTGAGCCTCTTTTGGGTCCCGAGGATGCAATTATCTCTGATTCATTGAATCATGCATCAATCATTGATGGTGTAAGATTGTGTAAGGCACAACGTTACCGATATAAAAATAATGATATGGCTGACCTAGAGGAACAATTAAAAGCCGCTTCAGGAGCGAAAGTGAAAATCATTGTCACAGATGGTGTCTTCTCCATGGATGGCACAATAGCACAGCTAGATAAAATCTGTGATCTGGCTGATAAATATGATGCCTTAGTTATGACTGACGAGTGTCATTCCACTGGGTTTATAGGAAAAACAGGACGTGGGGTACATGAATATCGAAATTGTATGGATCGAGTGGATATCATTACAGGAACACTGGGTAAAGCTCTTGGGGGAGCCTCTGGAGGTTTTACCTCTGCGAAAAAAGAAATTGTAGACATCCTTCGTCAACGATCCAGACCCTATTTGTTTTCCAATACCTTGGCACCATCTATCACCGGAGCATCAATTGCTGTGATTGATATGCTAAGCGAGACCACAGAGCTTAGAGACAAACTGGAAGCCAATACTAAGTATTTCAGAGAGCAAATGACAGAAGCTGGGTTTGATATCAAACCAGGAGAGCATCCTATCGTACCAATCATGCTATATGATGCTAAACTTTCTCAAGAAATGGCGGCTAAACTTCTTGAAAAAGGTATATATGTGATTGGCTTCTACTTCCCTGTAGTTCCAAAAGATCAAGCAAGGATTCGCGTACAAATTTCTGCGGTTCACGATCGTGAACACCTGGATAAAGCGATCAAGGCGTTTACTGAAGTGGGTAAGGAATTAGGGGTTATTTAGTTTCCTCGATACCAGGTACATTTCTCATCAAATTGGTGAGAAATGTACATTTTTTAAGCTACCTCCTCAAGGTCTTTCTTCTCTTTTTCTTTCTTCAGTTCCTTCGGCTCGTTAAGGTATTTATTGATTTGGCGTCTTAGCTCCTGAGCAGAGATGTTGTGTGTTATTTCACCATTCTGCATGGCTGAAATCTGTCCAGTTTCTTCCGAAACTGCAATGATAAAAGTTTCCGTATTCTCCGACATTCCAAGTCCAGCTCTGTGTCTCAATCCATATTGTGCAGGAACATCTTGTTCAGTGACTGGTAATATACATCTAGCTGCTACTATTCTGTCCTTGTGTACAATAACTGCCCCATCATGAAGAGGGCTATATTTATTAAAAATCGCCAGCAGTAACCTTTTGGACAACAATGAATCCATCGCATCTCCGGATTCTGCATAAAACTTTAGTGGTGAGTCTGATGATATAACTATTAACGCTCCTGTATTAGATCCAGCAAGCGATTTAACTGCCTCTACTATAGGTGTGATGTTTGCTCGTTTTGCGTTCCCATTCTGAGACCAGAAACGTACATTCTTGAAAAACTTACCCTCTTCAAAAATATTGGTTCTGCCGACAAGCAATAAAAACTTTCTTATTTCCTGCTGAAACAAGATAATCACAGCAAGAACTCCTACCCCCATGAATTGTCCTAGTATTGTACTAAGAAGTTCCATTTGAAGAGCATTTACTACAAGGTAGATAAGATAGATAGAAAGGAAGCCCATAAATACCTTAATAGCTACACTCCCTTTCATCAACTTGTAGACCTGACTCAAAAGAATAGTGACCAAAAGAATATCTAAGGCATCCTTCCAGCTTATATCTAAAAATCCTATTTGAAATCCTAAAATCAATTTAGTCGACTTACAAGTTTTATGGCTTCTACGGCCTCTTTTACATCATGTACTCGAAGAATACCAGCACCTTTAATCAAAGCTACGGTATTTAACACCGAAGTTCCATTCAAAGCTTCTTCAGCGGTCGAATTAAGTGTTCGGTAGATCATGGACTTACGTGAAACACCAACAAGAATCGGCCGATTGAGGCGGTGAAACTGATCCAACTTATTCAGCAGGTCAAAACTCTGTTCGGCGGTTTTTGCAAATCCAAACCCTGGATCTATTATGACATCCTTTATCCCCAACTGGTTGCAATTCTTAATCAACAATGAAAAATATTTCATCACTTCCTTCAACAAGTCATTATAATCAGTTAAATCCTTCATAGTCTGAGCTGTTCCTCGCATATGCATGGCAATGAATGAAACCTTCATCTCTGCCACAGATGCTAACATTTTCTTGTCTAAATATCCGGCTGAAATATCATTTACAATAATCGCTCCAGCATCAACAGCTTTTCTAGCTACTTCAGAACGAAAAGTATCTATGGAAATAATGGCCTTTGGAAATCTTTTCATGATTTCCTCAATTGGTCCAGTGACTCGTTTCACCTCCTCTTCTATTGAGATATCTTCAGCGCCAGGTCTTGATGAATATCCTCCTATGTCCAAGAAAGTGGCCCCATCGTTCTGCATCTTCTCAGCACTTTTCAAAATCTCGTCCATTTTCATTTTCCTACTTCCGGAAAAGAATGAATCTGGTGTCAGGTTGATGATACCCATCACCTTGGGTGATGAAAGGTCAATAATTTCTCCTCTTACGTTGATAGTATGTTTGATGTTCAATGGATTAGTTTTGTCATTTCAAGTCCATGGTTGACAGTCGATAGCCGACTGTCAATACAAATCTAAGCTGTGGACTTAGTACTGACGACTGTTGACTATGAAAATTGAAACTGAGCAGCAATACAAGGAAATCATTTCTGAATGCAAAGAGATTTTTGCTAAAAAGACAAAAGATTATGGTACCGCATGGAGAATATTAAGACTGCCTTCCATTACTGATCAAATCTTTATCAAAGCACAGCGAATTCGATCCATACAAGAAAAAGGTGAAAACAAAGTAGGCGAAGATATTGGTAATGAGTTTATCGGAATCATTAACTATTGCATCATCGCCATCATTCAAATAGATCTGGATGAAACAGAGGAGATGGAAATTCCATTCAATAAACTGGAACCAAAATATGATAAGGTTGCAAGTGATACTATGCATTTGCTATCCGCCAAAAATCATGACTATGGTGAGGCATGGAGAGAAATGCGAGTAAGTTCAATGACAGACATTATTCTGATGAAACTGATGAGAGTGAAACAGATAGAGGACAACTCAGGTAAAACGTTGATTTCGGAGGGCATTGATGCTAATTATCAGGATATGATCAACTATTCGGTTTTTTGTTTAATAAAACTAAACGAACAATGAAGATAATCAAGGAATTTGCGCGCTATATAGTAGGTGCTCTTTTCATTTTTTCAGGTATCATCAAAGTAAATGACCCTGTAGGTACAGCAATTAAGCTTGAAGAATATTTTCAAGTTTTCGCGTCAGATATTGCTCCATTCTTTGAATGGTTTGTACCAGCTGCGCTTTTCTTAAGTGTTGTTCTTAGTGTTTTGGAAGTTGTTCTTGGGGTAGCTCTAATAATTGGCTATAGAATGAGGCTAACAGCATGGGTGCTTCTAGCCATGATCGTGTTCTTCACGTTTCTTACTTTTTATTCGGCTTACTTCAATAAAGTAACAGACTGTGGGTGCTTTGGTGATGCTATCAAGCTAACACCATGGCAATCATTTTATAAAGATATTATTCTACTAGTTCTAATAGCTGTGATTTTCTGGAAGAGGGGTGATTACAAGTTATTGCTAAGTACCAAGATGAGTGAAATCAAAGTAGCAGGTACTACAATAGTTATGATTGTGTTGGCTATCTACGCTATTCAACACTTACCTTTCATTGATTTCAGAGCTTATAAAATTGGTAATCACTTACCTACATTGATGCAGAATTCAGAGCCACTGAAGTACATCTACATCATGAAGAAGGATGGTGAAAAATTTGAATTTGAAGTCTACCCATCAGAGGAAGGATATGAGTATGTTGACGCTAGGTTGGTTAATCCTGATGCAGCAGCAAAGATTACGGACCTGAATGTATGGCAAGGAGATGATGATTATACCGATCAACTCCTTTCCGGAATAAAATTGGTTATCATTATTCATCAAATTGAAAAAACATCGCTGGACGAAATAGACCGGTTAAGAAACCTCACCTATAACAATCCAAGATTTGATCCCTGGATTTTGACATCTTCAGGTTACGAGAAGTTTGAAGCATTTAGACATGCCAATCAGCTAGCCGCTCCTTACTTTTTTGCTGATGCGACCGTCCTCAAAACCATGGTACGATCGAATCCTGGCGTTTTACTTTTAAAAGATGGAGTTGTTTTAGCTAAGTGGCATTATAATGACACTCCTTTAGCCGATGATGTTATAGAAATATTGAACCGTCAGTGAGTCAAAAAGTCTTTTTAATAGGTTTACCAGGCGCAGGAAAAACCACTATGGGATTGGATCTTGCGGTTCATTTAGGACTTCAATTTGTTGATCTTGATCAGGACATTGAAAAGGATACTAAGCAATCTATCAATGAGATCTTTGAGCAAAAGGGCGAAGCTTATTTTAGACAGCTTGAGAAGTTAAATTTAGAAAAAATCATAGCGGGATTGGATTCGTTTGTGATGGCAACAGGAGGTGGTACTCCTTGCTTTTTTAACAACTTAGAATCAATGCAAAAGGCAGGAGTCACGATTTTCATAAATACTCCAATTGAACAAATTGAAAGCCGCGTTAAACTTGATACTTCACGACCATTGATGAAGTCTATCACACTCTCCGATCTACTTCAAAGAAGGAAAGGATGGTACAATCAGGCAGATCATACCATCCAGGAATACAAAGAAATTATTAAGCTTTTTTAGATTAGAAGTTTAGTCCGAATGTTATCGACACGGATGTGTTTCTAATATCTGTAGTTGCTACTGGCTGATCGTTTAGAATAAAATAAGGAACAGCCTGTTGTTGAGTAGTGCTAGAAGCTATTGCAAAATCTAAGAAATAATCGAAAGTTCTGTAACCAAACCCAAAACTTATACTTGTTCTATCTTGAAGGTTTGAGTCCTTTATTGGATCAGGGAAAAAAGCATAGCCAGCTCTAAGTCTAAAGCTATCAAAGCGATATTCACCCCCGAATCTTAAATTCATGACAGATTCATAGGTATCATTAATCACATCATTGTCTTCAGTCGTAGAGAAATCATCAGAATTAAGATTTGCACTTCCATAATCAATAAATTCAAGATCGCCAGTTAAAAAGCCACTTTTCCCAATAAATAAAGCAGCTCCTACTCCAATTTTGGCAGGAGTTTTTAATTTATAATTATTAACAAATAGATTACTTTGATATGGATCAATATTCGCTAAATCGTACGTTACAGTTTCTCCATCCACAGTTTCTGTATATGTACTTCCTGCATCCCAATCTGCCTCTAAATCAATGAAGCTTTCTTCGTCTAGCGATAAAAATGAAGGTGAAGTATAGCTAGCGCCAATAGTTAGAAAACTTACAGGTCTGTAAATAGCGCCAAAATTGAAATTAACTCCTGTCCCTCTTACACTAACTTGATCGTCGATGTTAATTGCATTAAGAGAATCCACATCATTACCATCCAACAAAAAGTCGAATTCTCGATAATTTCTTTGTTGTTTATAATTTAAGACTTGTACGCCCATTCCTCCTCCGAAATAGAGCTTATCATCATAGTTGCCACCCCAAGCCAGATTAAACTGGTAGTGAGAGCCTGTTTCTTTTATTGTCTCACTTTGAACAGGAAAACCACCTACAAAAGCATCGTAAGATTGAACATTTCCATTCCCGTCGGTTATTGGCGTGACAATAAATTGATCAAAAGCCGCAAATCCAAGCTCACTTAAGTCATCTGAATTCTGAGAACCTGCTTCCAATAAAATATTATCTACTATGGAATTGAATCCATTTGGACCTTCATAACTTCTGGTAAGATGATAAGTGTTATTTCTGCTAAGCGAAAGCGCTAAAGAGCCGCCTTTGAATTTATCATTTGTAAAACGGCCTTTACCAAAATTTATAACTGTACCGATATTAGCAAAGTTGAAGTTATTCTTAAACGTTTCTTCAGAACCTTGATTAAGAATATCATCAGACGAAAAGATATCGTATTCTGTATTCGCATCAATAAAATCTATCGAGGGAGTTACGACAAAAACACTCTTATTAAAAAACCCTAAACCCGCTGGGTTTGAAATCGCGGAACTGATGTCTCCTCCAAGAGCGATCTGAGCACCCCCTATCCCCTGCATTCTAGCCGTACTTCCGATACCGTAGTTCGTTTGGCTAAATCTGTATGCATCCTGGAAGTATTGCGCACTGGATATAACCGAATAGCCTAGAAAAGAAAGTAGAAATATTCTTAGTTTAATTTTCATTCAACATCAGATTAGTTACCTCTTCTTCCTGAACTGGATCTCCCTGAAGACGACCTTGAACCCGAAGATCTACTACCTGAAGACCTACTAGATGAACTCCTTGATCTAACCGAACCTGAGCTTCTGGAAGAACCTGAAGACCTAACCGAAGAACTTCTACTCCTACTTGACGCAGGTGGCGAATATGATCTAGATCTATTTGAACTATTACTAGATCTATTAAAGTTTGAGTTCGAACTTGATCGTCTCCCAGAATTATTGATTGTACCTGAATTACCATTACTATTTCTAGATCTGGAATTCACCGTACTTGATCCTCTGGAAGAAGTTCCAGAATTGTATCTACTGCTACGCGATCTATTCAAGTAACTTGCTTGTTGTCTGTTTGCATCTGCTCGTCTACTACTTCTAGAGCTTACTTCATTCGCCACTCCAGACCTTCTTCCCGAAGAAGATCTGCTTTCACGAGAAGAAACTGATCCCCTAGATGATCTTGATCCTCTTATTACGTTTCTTCCTCTAACTTCTCTATTTCTAGCTATATATCCTGGTCTTCCATAATAATTTCCATTATAGACTGGTGGGCAATAAAAACCACCTCCCCATCCCCAAGCATTTCGACCCCAAGAATTCCAACCCCAATTATTCCAACCGAATCCTGCTCCCCATCCTGTGCCCCATTGATTAGCCCAAGGGTCCCAAAAAGGATCATACCACGGGTTGCCAAAGTTGTTTCCGTAAGAAACAGACCAGAAATTTCCTCCCCAATTATTCCACCCTAAACCGAATCGCCATCTTGGCTGATTCCATCTATCAAAGTTATTCCCACCATTATTGTAATAGTTATTTATGACAACAGGTTGGTCATTTGGATTATCATAAACAGTTGTTTGAGGATTACTGAAATTTGGATTTCGCTCCGTTCCATTTATATAAGCACTTTGCGTGTCAGATATGTAATCTTCCTGAGTCTTATCAGGCGCATAGTAATCTAGAGATTCCTCAGTTACATCACCTTCAGCATCATATTGATATTGTCTCCCTAAAAAGCTCAACTCTTCATCATTGCTCTTCTTCGCTACTTTAGAGAAGCTTTGATTAGTCACTTCACCCTGCTTCTTTTTCTCTTTTACTCGATCCTCTTTGGTGAAGTATAAATCATCATACTCTTGACCAAAAGCTCCTAACGCAATGAATCCGAGTACTAGAACTAGAAAATTTTTAAGATAATGTTTCATGACGATCCTCCTTTTTTTAATTAAACGATTCTCTAAGGGTGTCTGTTCGATTGCTCCGCTATATTTGCGATCCTTACAGAATTTATAGTCTGTAAATAGCAAACTCCATACCAAAAGAACTAATAGTAAATGGCTAAAGCAATTCCATCTCGTTCGGAAGATTATTCATTATGGTATAATGAACTTGTAAAAAAGGCAGGATTAGCAGAAAATTCACCCGTCAGAGGGTGCATGGTGATTAAACCTTATGGTTTTGCTATTTGGGAAAAAATGCAGCAGACCCTTGATCAAATGTTCAAAGACACAGGTCACGAAAATGCTTATTTCCCTCTGCTTATTCCCAAATCATTTCTCAGTAAAGAGGCGGATCATGTCGAAGGGTTTGCTAAGGAATGCGCTGTAGTTACCCATTATCGATTGAAAAACGATGAAGACGGCAAGGGAGTCGTAGTAGACCCAGAAGCTAAGCTTGAAGAAGAACTAATTATCAGACCTACCTCTGAAACTGTAATTTGGGATTCGTATAAAAATTGGATTCAGTCATATAGAGACTTACCACTTTTAATTAATCAATGGGCAAATGTGATGCGCTGGGAGATGCGTACCCGATTATTTCTTCGAACTGCTGAGTTTCTTTGGCAGGAAGGACATACTGCTCACGCTACTAAACAAGAAGCTGTAGACGAGACCAATCAAATGCTGAATGTCTATGCAACTTTTGCTGAAGATTTTATGGCAATGCCTGTTATTAAGGGAGTAAAAACAGAGAGCGAACGTTTTGCTGGTGCTGTAGACACTTACTGTATTGAGGCTATGATGCAAGATGGAAAAGCATTGCAAGCAGGAACGTCTCACTTTCTTGGACAAAATTTTGCGAAGGCGTTTGATGTAAAATTTGCAACCAAAGAGGGTAAAGAAGAATTAGTTTGGGGGACATCCTGGGGTGTAAGCACTCGATTAATGGGTGCATTAATTATGGCTCATTCAGATGATGATGGATTGGTATTGCCTCCAAAACTTGCCCCAATACAGGTAGTTATTGTACCTATTTATTTCAAAGATGAGCAATTAGAAGAAATAGAAAAGGTAGTTGCTCCTATTGTAATAGAATTGAAAAATAAGGGTGTTGCAGTAAAGTTCGACACCAGAGATACTCATAAACCAGGATGGAAGTTTGCTGAATATGAATTGAAGGGAGTTCCTGTTCGATTAGCAATTGGGCCAAAAGATCTTGAAAAAGGTACTGTTGAAATAGCTCGAAGAGATACGAAAGAAAAATCTTTCCATCCCATTGATAATGTTGTGGATCAGGTGATGGATTTACTAGAGGATATTCAAACAAGCATTTACGATAAGGCTAAAACTTTTAGAGAGAAGAATTCTAAGGAAGCTAACACCTATGATGAATTCAAAAAGCTAGTAGATGAGGGGTTTGTTTATGCTCATTGGGATGGTACTTCTGAGACTGAGGATAAAATCAAGGAAGAAACGAAGGCTACTATCAGATGCATTCCTCTTGATCAGCAAAAGGAAGAAGGAACTTGTATCTTTACAGGTAAACCATCGAGTGGTCGAGTTTTATTTGCTAAAGCCTACTAGAAGATTATGGAGTGGATGACAATTACTGGACTTATTTTACTTGGCACCTTTTTAATTATTGCTGAAGTAATTTTTGTGCCCGGCACCACAGTTGTCGGAATACTTGGATTTATTTTTTCCGGCTATGGCATCTATCTTGGATATGAATCCTATGGTGCAGCGACTGGAACGATTATCCTCCTAGCTGTCTTAATTGTTAACGTAATTGCATTGGTCATCGCTTTTAAAGGTAAGTCTTGGGAGCGATTTTCTCTTAAAGGATCTGTTTCTGGAAAGTATAATGACGACTTTAAAGTTGATGTAAAAGTTAATGATAAAGGCATGACTATTTCTTCGCTTAAGCCAGTAGGCAAAGCAATGTTTGATGACCATGAAATAGAAGTGCGATCCAATGGTGGTTTTGTCGGTGAAAATGTGGAAATTCAAGTTTTAAGAATTGAGTCATCAAAAATCTTTGTACAACCTGTAAAAAATTAAAATCATGGGTGGCAGTGTAATGCTAGTCTTAATCGTTGTTGGATGTATCATCCTCTTTTTTATTTTCCTCTACTTTGTTCCGGTCAACCTCTGGATTACGGCCATCTTCTCAGGTGTACGCGTAGGTCTACTTGAGTTGGTTTTCATGCGAATCCGAAAAGTACCTCCTTCTATTGTAGTAAACTCACTTATTACTGCAACCAAAGCTGGTCTAATGACTCAGGATGATGAAGGTGGAACTAAAAGACAACTAAAAACTCAAGAATTGGAAGCTCACTACCTAGCAGGTGGTAATGTCCCTCAGGTTATTCGAGCATTAATTTCAGCTGATAAGGCAAATATCGACCTAACCTTTAAGCAAGCAACTGCTATTGACCTTGCCGGACGAGATGTATTTGAAGCTGTTCAGGTTTCTGTAAATCCAAAAGTGATTAACACGCCATCAGTAGCTGCTGTTGCTGCCGATGGTATTCAACTAGTTGCTAAAGCAAGAGTGACTATTCGAGCAAATATTAAACAATTGGTTGGAGGTGCAGGTGAGGAAACGATCCTTGCCCGAGTTGGTGAAGGTATTGTTACTTCCGTAGGTTCTGCTGCCTCACACAAAGAAGTACTTGAAAATCCTGATAAAATATCAAAACTAGTTCTGCAAAGAGGATTGGATGCGGGAACTGCATTTGAGATTCTTTCGATCGATATTGCTGATGTGGATGTTGGAGCAAATATTGGAGCAAAACTTCAAACAGATCAAGCTTCTGCTGACCTTAAAGTAGCTGAAGCGAAAGCTGAGGAAAGAAGAGCAATGGCGGTAGCAGAAGAACAGGAGATGCTAGCAAAAGCACAAGAAGCAAGGGCTAAAGTAATTCTAGCAGAAGCAGAAGTACCTAAAGCAATCGCGGAAGCATTTCGAAGCGGTAATTTAGGAATTATGGATTACTATAAGTTCCAGAATATTGAAGCTGATACAGATATGAGAAGCTCTATTGCCGGATCTGGAAGTAAAAAAGGAGCAGGCAAGAAAAAAGACTAAACTATAACTAACCTAAAAGGAAAGCCCTGATCTCTCAGGGCTTTTTTTATTCGTTTACTTTTTCAGGCGTGAATTCACCTTCCATTTCAATCGCCTGCTTTATATGAGCAACGTGATGGTTACTATGCCAAGCATATAAACCAAGCATCCACTCCAGCGTAAATTGTTTATTGTATTCAGGGTGAATGAACGTACGCTTTTTTTGCTCTTCTTTTAAAGATTTCAGCATCATCACCATTCGATTGTGCAGGCCTTCGAGGATATTAATTGACTCCATGATCTCTTCATTATCAGCATCAGGAGTTTTTGCCCATTCTGATTCGTTGTAAGTCTTTATGGTTGGGTTCTCTTCCGTAAGAATCCATTTAAATCGGATAAAGCTATTTATATGACTATCAGCCAAATGATGAACTACCTGTTTGATATTCCAGCTTCCTGGCCGATACTGAAGTTCAAGGTCTTCATATGAAAGATTCCCGACAAGCTTTTTTACTTTTTCGGGTAGCCTCTCTAATACCTCAATCCATTCATTGAATATATCTTCAGAGATTTCTGATGGAGCTTCATATTTTCCAACAGGGTATTTTAACAATTCTAAATCCACTGGGTGATTATTTTTTTCGCTTAAAGATAGGCACAGTACTACATGGTTCACCATACATAAGGCTACTAACTAGCGGAAATAAATTTTCAGTGATTGCGGTATAAGCGTATTCTACATTTCGCACATTTCCACACCCTTTGATTACTACCTTTTTATCGCGAAAATCATTCTCTGATACGCATTTCTCAATAGCATTATCAATCAAAGCTCTTTCGATTGAATCATTATCGCCATAGGTTACTGAATTAGCAAATTCTTTAATTTTAGTAACTAGAAGCATATATGCCCATGTTGGCACAATTGCTTCTGCTGAACAGATCAAACCAACATTTTTACCTTGATATCCAACCCAATCTTTTTCTTTTAGGAAGGCGCGAAAATCTTTTTCTCGAAGAACAAGGCCTTCATACAAAGTCTCTTTCATATCAAAAATCGCGTATTCCCCTTTGTGGAGATATTCTTCTAAATCTAAAGAGATCAAAGGGCTTTTAGCAACTCTATTTATTATTTCATCCATTGAACTAGAGCAACTGCTTTTTTGGTGTTGTAGTTCGCCATTCTTTCAAGTAATTCGGCTCAAAGTAAGCCACATCTTCAAAATCATTATTTAAAAACTTATCCAATGCTAACCGTCCCATATTCATAGCATCTGGAAAAATATCATCAATGAAAATCAAGTTATCCTGCCTAGCAATTTCTCTGAACTTAGGCATCCCATCACCAAACATATAAAGAGGTAGGGTGAATTTTTCAAATGACGATTCTTCCAAAATCTTTGGTTGAAGACCCCACACAATTTCACCATTTTGATCCTCTAATTGCGTATAGACTTCCATTCGTCTTGCATCCATCATTGGGCAAAGTAGATGGTCTCCTGCAAACTTTCCTCGAAGTGCCTCCCTCATGATGCTCAGAGACGGGACTGAAATGAGTTTCTTATTGAGTGAATAGCAAATCCCTTTGGCTGTTGAAACTCCGATTCTCAGGCCTGTATATGACCCAGGCCCTGATGAGATAGCCACAGCATCTAGGTCAGCGAATTTAATATCTACTTCTTGGCAAATA
This sequence comes from Marinobacter alexandrii, assembly GCA_039984955.1. NCBI lineage: Bacteria > Pseudomonadati > Pseudomonadota > Gammaproteobacteria > Pseudomonadales > Marinobacteraceae > Marinobacter > Marinobacter alexandrii. The sequence goes on along the minus strand of JBDWTN010000007.1, from coordinate 2,701,898 downwards.
TTCAGTCCAATCCCAGGCAGGAGAGAAGAATGTGATTTCTCAATCTGGTGAGTCTGATTAGCGAGCAGCTCTCCGTCACGGTGCAAAGCGACCGAGCACACCTTTGTCGATGTTTCGATGCTTAGGATTAATGCCAATTAATTAGGGTTTAAAATAGATTGATATCTCTGAGGATCATTGAGAACAGTAATTGCTGCCTGGACATCTGGATCTTTGCCGAAAGTAGACTCTATAATACCACGTTCAAAGAAGTAGCGACCAGCGATCTCTTGCTCCAAGAGCATTATAATCTCCTCTTTAAAAGTGATTAGATCTTGATCTTTATTATGCTTTGTAGCTTTTTCAAGGTTATCAAAATAGCTTTTAAGCTGTTTGTACTTCTTTTCTTGCTTCGCAATTTCGATCAGGTTTTTCGTTTCTTGCTCAACCTTGGTAACGTAATCAAAATCTCTTCCAGACATCCACTTTACAAAACCAGTATATTCTGAATCACTCAATCTCACATCATTTGGACTAGTAGGATTTAATTCTTCATTTTGATAGTAGTATTCCGTGGCGTAATAGAAAATATGATCACTCCTTAGAAGACTTTTAGTAATTGGGGCAAATTCAAGTTTCTCCACTTCTACGTCTGGGTCTATCCCTCCTCCATCAAAAACTCTTCTTCCATTAAGTGTATAAAATTCAGTTTTCAACGAGTCTGGAATTTTTCCAACGCTCCCATCCTCGTTCCTATTACTATAATCAATAGCCTGAATACACCTACCGGTTGGTGTATAATATTTAGCGGTTGTTATTTTCACCACGGCATCATATGAAAGGGGGCGTTCAATTTGAACAAGACCTTTACCAAATGTTTTTCTTCCTATCAAAACACCACGATCATAATCTTGCATAAGTCCAGATACTATTTCAGATGCAGACGCACTTCCATTATCTGTAAGAACAATAACTGGGATATTGGGATCGACAGGATCGTTTAATGTGTTATAAGTCCAATCATTGGCTCTGACCTTTCCTTTTTGCGTTACAATCTTTCGGCCTTTCTCTACAAAAACATTAGATACATTAACCGCCTCATGAAGCAATCCACCTGGATTTCCTCTAAGATCAAGTATGATACTTTGTGCTCCTTCTTCTATTAAATCAAGGGTTTTAATGCCAATCGAGCGTCCAACATTTTGTGTAAAACTTGTCAAGCGAACGTATCCAATATCGTCAGTGACCATTCCGGCATAAGGAACACTATCCACTGCAATTTTTTCTCGTTTTACTTGAACTTCAAACATTTTAGTCTGCCCAAATCGTTTGACTGTTAGTGTAATCTCTGAGTTTGACTGTCCTTTCATTAGAAATCGAACTTCTTCCTGAGATTTTCCTTCGAGCGAAATGCCGTTTATTGCATGAATTTCATCCCCACCTCTCAATCCTGCATCATATGCAGCAAATCCTTCGTATGGCATAATGACTGTACTTATCCCGTTTTTACGCTCTACTACCGCACCAATACCAGAATATTCCCCTGTAGTCATCATACGATATGTTTCAATATCATCTGCCGCTATATAGTTTGTGTAAGGGTCTAGTGTTTCCAACATTTCATCTATTCCAGACTTTATCAGAGTTGTTGGATTAATTTCATCTACATAATGTGTATTTACCTCTTTGAAAAGGGTGGCGAAAATATCTAGATTTTTAAGTATCTCGAAGTATCTATCTGTAGGTGGTTTTATAGCTGCTGTCAATAAAACTAAGACTGCCAGTGAGGGAAGGATAATCTTTATTTTTCTACTCATATCATTCAGGGTTAAAGCCCTTTCTTAATCAGGACACAAAGATGTCAATAACGCTAATTTAAGCTCTCTGTTGCTTAAGTTGTTGACACAATAATCATTTGTTGATAGTACCCAAACGTTCCAGACACTTTATTAGTTGGGTCTGAATATCATGAAAGGTCAATATTTCTTTTGAAAGATAAATGAAACCGATATAATACGATCTTTGAGAATGCTTACGGATTGCCAAATCTTTATTTAAACGATAAGCTTCTCTGATTCTTCTTTTTAGAAGATTTCTATCAACCGCTCTTTTAAAATTTCTTTTGGGAACGGAAATAAGAATTTGATTCAGTCCTTCTTGATCGGAACGGAGATGGCGAACTTGAAAGTCATTTAAATAAAAAGAGGAACCGTTCTTAAATAGTTCCTCAATTTTTTTCTTACCGGTAAGTTTTTCCTTTTTGGGAAAACTATATTTTGAAAGGCCCATAGGCCGCTATTTACTTCTTATGGATTTCGTCAGAAACGGTGAGTCTCTTACGTCCTTTTGCTCTTCTTCTAGCAATTACAGATTGCCCATTCACACTCTCCATTCTCTTCCTGAATCCGTGCTTGTTTTTCTTCTTTCTAACTGAAGGTTGAAACGTCCTTTTCATGTGTATAGTTATTTTTCAGCGGTCACATAGAATTCAGCCAAAAGGCCTCATTTCATGCTATTAATCTTTCGTCATTAAAAACGGAGGGCAAAGATAGATAAATCCTTGCCCTCTGCAAATTTTGATAAACTATTTTATTTAGTTCTTAGTCTGTTATTTTGAATACTGCCTGATCCATTTCTCCATTTACAATAACATCTTTAACCTTTACATCCATTTTTATTTGGGCATTGATTGGTTGTTTTATTGCTGTAGGAAATTTAATACCTCCAAATTCGCCGTACTCAGTCACGTCTGTTGAAAGTGTCATCGCCCCTTGAGGTGTTTCAATTGTATTCGATTCTTTTAGAAAAAGGCCTGATTCTGCATCATAGTATCTAACTGCTTTTTTTCCTGAAGGCATTGTAATCTCAACACCGTAAGCATCTTTACCATTTATCTGTTCAACTGATGATAGCTCCATCTTTATCTCTTTCTCGATCATTAAAAGCTCTGGAACAATCGCATTAGAAATAGCCATATCTAAAGCGACATCTCCAGTCATTTCTTGATTTCCTTGCATTCCAGAAGATTTACCTTTCTCACCATCGAACACCACTTTTTGCATCACGTTACCCCCCATTGATACCTCAGTGTATGACATATTCGGAGACATTTTAGAGATACTCATATTCATAGACTGTCCCATAACAGAACCTTCCATAGCCATCTTTACATTTTTGACTTGAGAGAGTTTTTCCTTTCCTCCAATAGCCTCGATATAGTTATCAATTACTTTCTTTGCTGTCAATCCAGCAGGAAGTTTTGCCAATGATGGATCAACCTCATTTCCATAGGTATCATAGTAAGTAACTTCTCCAAATTGCTTTAGACTCTCGGCTACTTCGCCAGCTTTTCCGACGACATTAATGTAAGCACTACCTGTCTTCAGATATTTATTCGCCATTGCTTGAATATCGTCTTTGCTTACTGCTTGTACCTTTTGAAGATAAGTCGCATAATAATCTTCTGGAAGATTATAACGGGCAGTATTTAAAGCGAAGTTGGCAACTGTCTGGGGTTGTTCTAATGAACGAGAAAATCTTCCTGAAATAGAATTCTTAGCAAGATTCATCTCCTCTTCTGTGATACTTCCATTTTTTACTTGATCCATTTCGTAAAAAATTTGAACCACAGAGCTGTCTGTAACTTCATTTCTTACTTCAGCGCTAGCATTAAACCTCCCTACCAATTCATCGGCAGAAAGAGAAGAATAACTACCATAAGTGTATCCTTTATCTTCTCTCAAGTTCATGAATAGTTTCGCAGAACCTGATCCGCCAAGGATTTGATTCATTACACGGGCTTTGATTTGATCTTCTGACCCAATTCCTAGAGCTACTGGATAGGTAACATTAATGTTCGATTGAACCGCGTTGGATCTGTTTACAATTCCAACCATATTCTTTTCTGGTGCCTTAGGCATATCATATTTCGGCATATCAACGTCACCTTTCTCCCAACTACCAAAATAAGTCTTCACTAATTTTTTGATCGCTTTCGGATTTACATCTCCCACAATTGCCAAATAAGCAATATTCGGTCTGAAGTATTTCTGATGATATGCTTTTAGATCGTCAATAGAGATGTTATTCGTTGTTTCTTCCGTTTGAATTTCTCCATATGGATGATCTTTCCCGTAGAGCAAAACTGAATTTAAGTTAGCAGCAATTGCGCCTGGATCTTCTTTGTTAGAAGCCAGATTAGATATTGTCTGTTTTCTGATCTTCTCCAATTCTTCTTCAGGAAAAGTAGGATTGAAAGCAACATCGGTCATTAGTTCAAGAATCTTCTCATTATATTTCGATAACCCGGAGGCAAACACACTGGTAGATCCTGCACCCAATGAAGCTCCAATGAAGTCAATTTCTTCATCGATTTGCTCCTTAGTTCTTGTCTCCGTACCTCTTCTCATCATTTGTCCAACCATTGACAGGTATCCAACCTTATCGCCTTCCATGATAGGCTCTCTATCCAGAATGAGGTTATAACTTACTCTTGGAAGTTTATGGTTTTCAATAATGAAGACTTTAAGTCCATTTTTAAGCTCAAATGATTCGTAATCACCTATGCTAATCGGTCGTGGAGTTGACGGCTCTGGTAACTTACTCCTATCCACCTGTGCAAAAGCGCCTATCATCCCAATGGTCAGAATGAGAGTTAATATATTTCTTAATTTCATAATTATTACTCTTTAAAAGGTTATTGATCTTCCAACTTCTCATCCTCTGGCTTCTGCTGAGCAGACTTAGGTAGATACACCAGTTGAACTCTATTGCTAGGATCAAGGTATTTTTTTGCCACTCTTTGCAGATCTTCTTTGGTTACAGCCATAAACCGATCAATTTCACTATTGATAAGGCTTGCATCTCCAAAATACACATGATAATCTGCTAAGCTTTCGGCTATGCCTCTTACGGTACCGTTTGAAGACACGAATGAATTTTCAACCTGATTTCTAAGTTTCTGGAATTCCTTATCATCTATTGGTTCATTTTTTACCCTTTCAATTTCTTTATCCATTGCAGCCTGAAGATCTTCTGGAGTGTTCCCCATATTTAAGATACCAAATGAAATAAATACACCTGCATCTTCTAAAGCAAATGGGAATGATCCAGCTGCAACTGCTAGCTGCTGGTTGTCAACAATCTCCTTTTGAAATCTAGAACTCTGGCCACCTGAAAGTAATGTTGTTAACATCTGCATCGCATAGTAATCTTCTGATCCTTGCTCAGCCATTTGATAAGCCTGAATAACAGCTGGCAATTGAATGTTATCAAATACTTCAGCCTGAACATCACCAAGCTTTTTCATTTCCACATTTGGACGTGGGATACTTTTAGTCCCCTTAGGAATTTCAGCAAAGTACTTTGCTACCAACTTCTTAGTTCGTTCTATGTCAATATCTCCCGCTATTGAAAGTGTTGCATTGTTTGGCACATAGAATGTTTCAAAGAAATCTTTAAAATCAGCATCAGTAGCAGCATCAATGTCATCGAAAGACCCAATTGGAGTCCACTCATACGCAGTACCTTCAAATACTCTTGAAAATGTCTCTTGCAGTATAGAGCCATATGGTTGATTATCTACTCTCAATCTTTTCTCCTCTTTCACAACCTCTTTTTGTGTCGCCACACCTGTTGAATCAATTGTTGCATGAAGCATTCTTTCCGACTCCATGTAAAGACCTAACTCCAACTGATGTGACGGAAGGGTCTCAAAATAGAATGTTCTATCATTTGAAGTATTCGCGTTCAATTGACCTCCTGCACTTTCTATGATCTTGAAAAATTCTCCTCGAGGTATGTTGGGAGATCCTTCAAACATTAAGTGCTCAAAAAAATGGGCAAAGCCTGTTCTACCTTCTGGCTCGTTTTTAGAACCGACATGATAGAGAACAGAGACGTTAGCAATTGGTGTAGAATTGTCTTGATGAAGAATCACATGTAATCCATTATCCAGATCATACTCTACAAATTCAATCCGCTTTTCCTGGGCAAATACACCAAGTGTCGCGAACAGGCAGATTAAAACTAGTATGTTTCGCATATTTAAATATTAGGGTTTTACAATTATTAAGGTCAAAGTATTAGTTGCTTGAGTATCAAAAAATTACAGATCAACTTTTGATAGAACTTCTTTTATATGATTGCTATTCAATCTAGGTCCAAACTTGCTTACTACTGCTGAGCTTGCTGCACTGGCTAACCTTCCAGCTTGAGCATGCGACAAACCATTATTTATTCCATATAAATAAGCGCCCGCAAACATATCACCGGCTCCTGTAGCGTCTACGGCCTTTGTTGGGAACGGCTCAATTTCATGGTAAGCTGTGCCGTCAAAGACAAGAGCACCCTCCTTACCTTTTGTGATCACAAACTCTTTTGCAATCTTTCCAATTGCATCTTTAGCAGCCTCCATTCCTTTAACTCCTGCAAACAATTCAGCTTCTTCAATATTGCAGAAAAGTAAATCAACACCTTCTCCTACAACTTCCTTCATTTGGTCGTTAAAGTACTTGACCATTGAAGGATCTGAAAAAGTTAGACTAACCTTCACATTGTTTTCTTTAGCTACATTTTTGGCCTTCTTCATCGCTTCCAAGCCTGTTGGAGATGAAACTAGAAATCCCTCAATAAATAAATATTCTGAATCTTTTATGGCTTCCTCACTTAATTCTTTTGTTGAGAAATCCGTAGTAATACCTAAATAGGTATTCATGGTTCTTTCTGCGTCAGGAGTGATCATAACCAAACACTTGCCTGTTGTTCCTTTGTATAGGGTTTCTGAATCTAAATTCGAGTCTATGCCTGCCTTCTCTAAATCATTGACGTAAAGCTCACCATCAGAATCATCAGCTACTTTGCACGTATAAAACCCTTTTCCACCAAATTCGGCTAATCCAAAAATAGTGTTGGCAGCTGACCCTCCTCCTTGCTTCTTCTTTATTTTTCCTTCAACCTCACCGAGTAAAACTCTTTGTCTATCCTCATCTACGAGTGTCATCAATCCCTTTTCAACTTCATTTTCAGTGAAAAATTGATCTTCTACTTCAATTTCATAATCCACCAAAGCATTACCAATGGCACATACATCATACTTTTTACTCATTTCCTATTTGTTGCATTTAAGGCTCTATCAGGATAGTCTGTTATGATCCCATCAACTTCCCAAGCTAACACTTTGTTTATTTCAGAGATTTCATTGACCGTCCATGGTATGACTTTCATACCACTGCCTTGGATTTCTTCTACTTTTTTTTGCGAAAGTAACCTATAATATGATGAGTATATGTCTGGAATGAAACCCAAAGAATCAATATTACTTCGCCATGACAATTCATTCTCTATCAGCAAGGCGAGTTTCACTTCCGGGTGTTTGGCATGAAAATACTGGAGCGTTCTAAAATCGAAAGATTGAATAGTCACCCGATTCCAAAGTTGTTTTTCGCTTATCAAATCATATACTAACTCTGAAAATTCTGCGGGTACGGGATGAAATAAAGTATCTGTACTTGCTTTGGTCTTTAGTTCAATGTTATAATTAACCGGCTGTAAGCTATTCTCTCTTATAAAAGATTCTATGCTATCAATGACATCAAGTAAGAGGGGTTTGTAAACTGATATTTGTCTTTGCTCAGGGAACCTTGGATTTCTTACTGACCCCAATCAAACTTTTTGATATCGCAGTAGGATAACTGATAAATATTAATGATTGAATCCTCTTCAATAGGGCGGCTCATTGTATCAAGACAAAAATCCGATGAAAAGAACGATTCATGACTTACAATTAGCTTTTTATCTTTAGATACTACAAGATCTAATTCCAATGTATTTACACCAAGATCAACCGCAAGAATAAAACCTGGAATACTGTTTTCTGGAGCCAATCCTCTTGCTCCTCTATGTCCTTGAATTTCGATATTCAATAAGTTCTTTTTTTGTGAACAGGAATACGAAAGAATGATAAATGCTAAGAGCCATTTACTCATGATAAAAATTTAATCCGTGTGAAAATGTAGTGCAGTGACTCTTCATTCATAATCAATCTGTAGAAATCTGTATCGCCAAGTCTTTCTGTTTTATATCCACTTTGCTTTAAATACTTCTTACTAATTTTTTTATCAAACCAATGTACCAGCCTGATTTTGTCATCCTCGATTTCTAAACATGTCATCCCACGCTTACCGACTACACAACCAGAATTAAAAACACATGGTATATGAAATAGTGTATTGTAGACATAATTCTGAAAGCTGTGGTCTTTATTCTCCTTGTAATATCTTTTCAGTTCTTTTTTATGTGTCTTAATTTCCTGTTTGATTTCACTCAAATCATCTTTTTCAGCTTCTGAAAAATCTCTGCAGAGTTGCTCTATTTTATACTTTAGCCTATCAACCTTATGCAATGATTCAAATAATGGCCTATGTGTATGTCCAATAATCGAAACGACTTTATTGAAGGCAGAAAAACCGTAAACGTTCTTTTCTATTTTGTACTGCTTTCTACTACTGTGCGAAACGGAATAGCTCTTTATGCCTAAAGGATTAGCGAAATACTTCAGTGTAAAGCCAATTAATTCATTATGCTGTTGATACTTCTTACTGGCTTGATGTCCATGAAAAACAAAAAGAAAATCATCCTCAAATTTTAACTTTAGCGACTCATAATGTTTATAGCTAAAAGGCAGATTTTTCATCAATTGTAACTCTAGATCATGATTACCAATTGTTTTGAAAAAAGCATCCCTTTCATTGAATTCATTGAACAACTTATAAACTGATGCCCATTGTTTCGCGATCTTACTAACTTGAAAACGCTGCAATTCCTCTACATCACCATTGAGAATTAATGTGTGTCTATTTTTAAGATAATAACCTTCCAACGCATTCTGAAAGAGTTTGGAATTCCTTTTGAAGTCATCAGTGGATCCTCCATCTCCCATATGGAGATCTGAGAAAATAACCCATTTTCCTCTTGAGTTAAGATCAAGAGTAGGACTTGAATCGTAAATTTTATCAAGTTTCCTATAAAGAGTCTTGGTATTGATTTGGTTTTTTTTGGCCATCAAAATATTTCAAAAACCTAGCAGCCAAGTTAGAAATTATGCAAAATATTAAGTCCTATTTTATTCAATAAGAAGAAAAATTAATACTGCAGGTTTCGTGACCAATTTTTAGTTGCCGAATTTTTGCCAATTTTCGTCTGCCTTAATCTTAGATGCTATAGAATCTTCATTCCAGGCTTCCTTAAGGTTTCCTGTTAGGTTAGTCATCCAATCATCATAAAATAGCTGAAGCTTACCATCTTGTATTTGCCACATGGTTGGATCTGGTTCCATCTTAGTGGATGACTCAGCGATGGCAAAAGCACACCATCCACCATACTCAGGGAGATATTTTTCCGGATTTTCCTCAAATAGTAACTTATTTTTTGTACTCGAAAAGTAATATTTCAGCCCTTCATAGTTTACAACTTCTTGATCCGTTCCTTTTTTTGCTTCAGATTGTTCAAAATATGCGACTGGATCATAACCAGCTAGAGCTATGCCTTCCTCATTGAATACTGGATCTTTTTCTTCTGGCGATTCTGAAGAACACGCTCCCAACAAGAAGAGTGTTGGGATGGCAAAAAATGCAAATTTTCTCATAGTCTTGGTTATTTATTATGCAAGCTTACAACATAGATTGTTTTTGTTTCTAAAAACAATCACTAAAAAATAACCTAGTCTTACCCAAGACATTAAGATTTTTGTGTTTCTCACTATTTTCGTGATTCGCACCTACCCAACTGTCATAAATGCCAGGAATTGAAAAAATTAGCTATAAAGGCAAACAAATTATTTATGTTGATTATCGAGGGCAATCAGAAGATGAAATGCTAGAGACAGCAGCATCTCTACGGAATTTTCTTCTTTCAACACCTGAAGAACACCTACGCTTGGTCAATATTTCTGACACTCCTGCCACACGAAAGTTCACAGCCTATATTCGTGAACTGGGCAAAGAGATCAAGGATATCCCTGTCAAAGGCGCAGTGGTTGGAATTACCGGCGCTAAGAAAGTTTTACTTTCTGGATACAATAGACTCCTAGGCGGATCTATGCGGCCATTTGATGATGAAGAAACTGCTAAAGAATACTTAATCAGTTAAGACCTTCGAATAGAAAACAAAAACCCTGACTCATTCCTGAATCAGGGTTTCGATGTGGGCGCTGAGGGATTACTCATACACACGACCATACCGCTCTAACCCCTCGTGAACCTCCGCTGTGCTACGGTTTCGAACCAGGTTCTCATCCCTCAACATAGTTTTGTGCTAAATCAAAAAACCCTGACTCATTCCTGAATCAGGGTTTCGATGTGGGCGCTGAGGGATTCGAACCCCCGACCCTCTGGGTGTAAACCAGATGCTCTGAACCAACTGAGCTAAGCGCCCTTTCAATAAAAAATCACCTTTGCAAAAGCTTTGGTGATCAAAAGGAGTGCAAATTTAGTACGCTTTGCTTTCCATGCAAGATTACTAGGGAAATTATTTTAGTCTAATGCTCGCGAGAGAAACTGATTGAATGGATGTAAAGCTTGAAAAGACTCTACAATCTTATTCACAAAGTCATTTGAGGTAACCTCCTTGTCAGTTGCATTCCTCATAAATACGTAATGCTTTAATTGAAGAAGCTCAATATGTTCATGATCTTTTGGGTAACCCTTTGGTGCAGTCTTTAATCTGTCTTCCCCATATGGCTCACTATATATCTTCTGAAAATCTTTGTTTTCTATAATCGCCAAAAGATCTTTCCCGTTGTAATCAATTTCCTGACGAACCTTTTGGAGCATTTCAGAGGAAGGTTGATAAACGCCTCCTCCAACAAAGCTATTCCCAGACATTAGATGTAGGTAAAAGCCAGGGTTCCCCGATTTCTTACCTCCTTCAACAATAGAAGCTCCAAAATTGGTTTTATAGGGGTCTTTATTTTTACTAAATCTAATATCCCTATTGATTCTAAACAGTGTTTTCTTAGGATCAATTCCTGATAAACCAGGAGAGAAAATAATTGATTTTTTAATTACTTCAGAAACCAATTCAATTACCTGAGATTTAGCTTCTAGGTATCTTTTTTTATTATCATCCATCCAAGCTTTATTGTTATGTTTAGATAGATCAGTGAGAAAGTCTAATGCCAATTGTAAATTCATTCTGAAATACTATTTAAAATACTTTCTAATTTGATCGAACGAGACGCTTTTAAAAGGACAATTGAATTTGATAAATCCATTTTTTTTAGCTCCGCAACAAGCTGATCCTTCGATTCAAAGTGCTGGTTTGGGTTAGCTACTTTTCCAATTTTTTCACCCACAGTTAAAACGCGATTAATACCAAGTTTTCTTGCATGCTCTAATACTTCTGCATGTTGATTATCTGAATTCTCTAATTCGTTCATATCGCCCAAAATTGCCAATTTTGAATCATTTTGTTCCGCTAGGTTATCTAAAGCTGCTTTCATGGAGTCAGGATTAGCATTGTAAGCATCTAATATAATAGTGATGCTGCCTTTTCTAATGATTTGAGATCTTGCATTATCCGCTTCATAGGAAGTGAGAGCGTTGAGGATATTTTCATCTGGAACCTCAAAAAACCTTCCGATAGCAACAGCTGCCGCCATGTTCACATAATTATATCGCCCTACAACATTGGTCACTTTTTCTATGCCATTAAGGGCGACCTTAAGCAGTGGTGTTGAGGCCAATAGTTTAAAGTCTTTTTGTGGGTATTGAATGGGTGCCTCAAATCTCTTCGACATATTTGATAAAACTGAGTCGTTCATATTGATAAAAGAAACACTCTCAGTCTTTCTTAGATAATCAAATAATTCACTCTTTCCTCTGATAACGCCTTCAATCCCTCCAAAAGTTTCGGTATGTGCGCGTCCAATATTTGTAATAAGTCCATGCGTTGGTTTAGAAAAACTGCATAGCTGAGCTATTTCCCCTACATGATTTGCTCCCATCTCAATAATGGCAATTTCCACCTGTGGATGAATGTGGAGTAAGGTTAGCGGGACTCCTATATGATTATTGTAGTTTCCTTTGGTGGCATGAACGATATATTTCTCAGATAGAACTTTTGAAATCAATTCCTTGGTAGTGGTTTTTCCATTGGATCCTGTAATTCCAATGACAGGTCTTTTAAACCTATCTCTGTGGAAAACAGCTAACTGTTGTAGTGCCGTTAAACAATCATCAACCAGGATGATCTTTTCACTAGTTGTATAGCTTTCATCATCTACAACTGCGTAAGCTGCCCCTTTCTCAAGTGCTTCTTCAGCAAATTGATTGGCATTAAAATTAGGTCCACTAATAGCAAAAAAAAGATTATCCTTTTTGATGGTTCTCGTATCAATAGAAACTCCATCGCTAAGAAGGAATCTAGCGTATAAAAATTCAATAAAGTCACCCATTGGAACAAAAGTATCTCTTAGGAAGGAATAATGCGATCTGTATATTTACACAATGAATTTAAAATCGCTTAGAGTACTTGCTTTCGCTGGGGTCATCTTAGCTCTATTCTTAAGTGTATGGTATTTAATGAAAACTTATGAGGAAGGTAATCCAAGATGGATATATCTAATCATGGCTTTAGGAATAGCTGTTTTGCTTTCTCAGAATCTTAGGAGTGGTGCTCGTCGTAAGGATTGATTAATCTTGATTAAATAGCGTTCTAGTCGCAATACTTCTTCCTAGAGTTACTTCATCTGCAAATTCAAGTTCACTCCCTACGGGTATTCCTCTGGCTATAGTGGTAACAGTGATGCCAAACTCTTTCAAAAGTTTAGTTATGTAGAAAGATGTAGTGTCTCCCTCCATAGTAGCGCTTAGGGCTAAAATCACTTCTTTAATTTGATCATCACTTTTAATACGATTCACTAATGAATCAATTTTTACATTTTCTGGTCCAATTCCATCCATTGGAGAAATACGACCTCCAAGAACGTGGAATAGCCCGTTATATTGACCCGTGTTTCTAATTGCAAGAACATCCGGAGTATCCTCCACTACACAAATGACTGAGGTATCTCTATATGCACTTTGACAGGTGCAATCTTCAGTATCTGCTATAATATGGCAGGTTTTGCAGTACTTGATATTTTCGCGAAGTTCCTTAAGCGAGGATGATAGTTCGAGTGTTGTGTTTTGTGGCTGCTTCAGAAGGTGAAGTGCTAATCTTAAGGCGGTTTTCTTTCCTATTCCTGGTAAACGAGAGATTTCTTCAACTGCTCTTTCAACTAATTGAGAGGGGTAATCCATCAAATAATGGAGGCTTTTATACCTTTTGAAGTTATCCCCTCACGCATCGGCTTCAACTCTTCATAATCGCCTTTTTTAACAGAACACTTGCCTTTGTAGTGAATTAGAAATGTACATTGCTCTGCTTGATGAACATCATGTTTACAAACTTTCACTAGTGTATTAATCACATGATCAAATGTGTTGAAATCATCATTGAATACCATGAGATCTCGCACATTTTCATTTCCAATGTCTTCTCCAACCTGGATTTCTTCTTCTATATCAAAATCAGTACTCATCACTATCGATTTAATTGCAAAATTAATAATTGCTCAACAACCCAACTTGATTTGTAATTTGCAATATCATTTAATTATTAAACACCATGAATCCACTTTTCGTTGGAGCGATCATTCTCGGATATTTCATTTTGCTTATATCTATTTCATGGCTAACCTCCAAAAATGCAAAAGCTACAGATTTTTATACCGCTAATAGAGAATCAAAATGGTATTTAGTGGCATTTGGAATGATCGGAGCATCACTTTCAGGAGTGACATTTATTTCTGTCCCGGGAGAAGTTGCAAATTCCAACTTCTACTACTTTCAGGTTGTGTTGGGTTACTTGGTCGGTTATTTTGTGATTGCTAAAGTTTTACTTCCTCTTTATTACAGACTGAATCTGGTATCGATTTACACCTACTTGGAACAACGCTTTGGATTCTGGTCTTATAAGTCGGGGGCCTTCTTCTTTTTGATCAGCCGAATAATTGGTGCAAGTTTTCGTCTATTTCTTGTAGCGGGCGTATTACAAATAGCCTTTTTTGATGCGTTTGATCTTCCATTCTGGATATCTGTATTAGTGACCATTCTGCTGATTTGGCTTTACACCTTTAGAGGTGGGATAAAAACAATTGTTTGGACAGATGCGCTCCAGACAACCTTCATGTTGATTGCGGTAGTTGTTAGTATCCTGTTTATCAAAAATGAACTCTCGTGGACCTGGACAGAGCTTACTTCAAATCTTTTTCAAGATGAAAGATCTACTGTTTTTAATTGGGATTGGAAGAGTGGCCGCAATTTTTTCAAGCAATTTTTCAGTGGTGCATTCATCGCCATCGTTATGACGGGGCTAGATCAGGATATGATGCAAAAAAATCTCACCTGTAAGAATATTGGGGATGCTCAAAAAAATATCTTTTGGTTTTGCGTAATACTTGTCATTGTTAATTTCCTGTTCTTAAGCCTTGGTGTACTGCTCTACCAGTATGCAGAAATTGGAAACATTGCAATACCAGAAAAGTCAGATAGTCTTTTTCCAATGCTTGCTGTCAATAACTTTTCTACTATTGGCTCCATTACATTCTTATTAGGCATCACGGCAGCAGCATATTCCAGTGCAGATTCTGCCCTAACGGCACTTACTACATCCTTTTGTATAGACTTTCTTGGTTTCAAAAAAGAAAACTATGAGAGGAGAAAAAAACTGCGTATTGGTGTTCACTTTGGGTTTTCTATCATTCTGTTTTTTGTAATCCTACTATTCCAAGCTATCAATGACCAAAGCATCATCAACTCTGTTTTTATTGCTGCTGGTTATACATATGGCCCATTACTAGGACTATTCACCTTTGGTATTTTTACTAAGTGGGACGTGAGGGACAATCTGGTCCCTTTGGTATCTATTCTTTCTCCTCTTTTGAGCTGCATCATCAACCTTAATTCCGAGACCCTTTTAGGTGGTTATAAGTTTGGCTTTGAAATTTTGATCCTGAATGGGTTGATCATGTTTTTAGGGCTGATTTTTATCAGGAAATCAAGTGTTAGTTTGAGATAAGTTTACAACATATGAAATCAGGTGACCTAAAAAATAGAGACGATGTTTTAATTCTCGTCCGCTCTTTTTATCAAAAAGTTCAAGAGAATGAAATGCTCGCACCTATTTTCCTGAAGTTCATTACTGACTGGGATCCACATATACAGGTCATTACAAATTTCTGGGAGTCCACCCTTTTTTCTTCAAATTCATACAAAGGCAACCCAATGGCCATTCACATGGATGTAGATAAAAATATTGAGTACTCTTTAACTCAAAACCATTTTGATGAGTGGGTCAACTTATGGCATCAAACGATAGAATCAATGTTTGAGGGGGAAAAGGCAGAGATGGCTAAGCAGCGAGCCAGCAACATCGCAAATATTATGTTTATTAGACTCTATCAGGCACGCAATTAACAATTGCTACAATCAATTTCGTTTAGTTAAGTATTTTTCTTGTGTCCTCCCTCTACCTCCCTCCTCGAGGGAGAGATGATTAGGCACTTAACCAAACAACATTGTTGCTACAATCCTAATTCAATCATTGGATCCCAAAAATGCTTTTCAAAGTTCACTATTTGATCATTTTTAACCTTTACACCTTCTGCTGCTAGCATTTCTTCCATCAATGTTGGGCTCTGAAAGTGATTCTTACCGGATAGAACGCCAATTCTATTAACAACTCGATGAGCAGGAACATCATGTTCTGTTATAGCTCCATTCATCGCCCAGCCCACTACTCTAGCCGATCTCTTTACACCTAGGTATGCAGCAATTGCCCCATAACTTGTCACTCTTCCTTCAGGTATAAGTTTAGCAACTTCGTATACATCTTTAAAAAAACTATCCTTATCCATTAGTCAAGTTTTTTAACCTCACATTTTTCAAGGATGTAGAATAGATGTAAGGGGTTATCATCGTTTAATCTGAGCGTACCAGTGACTTTAACACGCTCATCAGTGAACCTAAATTCTCTATCTGAATACACTTCAACAACTGTCTCTGGGCCAGCCGCTCCACAAAAGAAGCATGATTGGTATGGAAAGCGAGAAAGTACAAAATAGTCCTGATCGCTCTCCTGCTGAAGTGGTATTATAAACCCCTCAAGGGTCAACTCCTTCCCTTCCCGTAATTTTAGTTGCTCAGAAAATTTAGGTTGTTCAATTTCGGTTCCCATAAAGTCATCATAACCCATCACAATCTCCACTGAGGATAGTAATTCCCATCCTGAAGATTGAGGGTGAAACAAAAGGGCTAGAAAAATTGTCATCATAGTGTGTAACATTATTAGAACCAAAACTATCTAAAAAACGTGTTAGTGTCTTGCAAAGGCAAGCGCATAATTTTTTTACCTTAGCAGAACATAAAATAAGTATGAGCAGCATCATCACCACTTCAGAAGTTTCAAAGAAATATGTCATGGGCAGTGAAATTATCATGGCCCTAAAATCTATCTCAATCAATATTGATCGAGGTGAATATGTAGCCTTTATGGGGCCTTCAGGTTCTGGTAAATCTACCCTTATGAATATAATTGGGTGCCTAGATACACCTACGGATGGCACCTACGTATTGAATGATAATGATGTAAGTGATTTGACTGAGAATGAGCTTGCTGAAATTAGAAATAAGGAAATTGGATTTGTATTCCAGACATTTAATCTACTACCAAGAGCTTCCGCATTAGAAAACGTATCACTACCATTGGTTTATGCAGGGTATAACTCAGCAGATAGAGAAGAGAAGGCTTTAGCTGCTTTAGCCGGTGTAGGTTTAGATGATCGAGCATATCACAAACCCAACGAGCTCTCAGGAGGTCAACGGCAAAGAGTTGCTATTGCTCGTGCTTTAGTAAATGATCCGAGTATTATTCTAGCTGATGAGCCTACTGGTAACCTCGACTCGAAAACATCTTACGACATTATGGATCTTTTTCAAGAGCTTCATGACAAGGGTAACACTATCATCATGGTGACTCATGAAGAAGATATTGCTGAATATTCGCACAGAATCGTAAGAATGAGAGATGGTCTCATTGAAACTGATGAGGTAAATAAAAATATTCGAACTTCGAAAGTGCACGCATGAGTGCTAAGCTCTACACAAAAACTGGCGATAAAGGGAAAACATCTCTCTTAGGAGGCAAGAAAGTTTCCAAGGCAGATTTTAGGATAGAAGCTTATGGAAATGTGGATGAGCTAAATTCTTTTATCGGCCACCTAAAAGATCATGAAGGTGTAGAGAATAGACTTAAACAGCAACTTTACTGGATACAAGAGCATCTGTTCTCCATAGGAAGTATTCTAGCCACAGAATCAGATTTCAAAGGATTTGAATTGCCAAAAGTTTCGCAAACTGAGGTTCAACAACTCGAGGTTTGGATTGATAAGTTTGATAAAGAAGTACCGCCACTAAGGAACTTCATATTACCAGGAGGCCATCCGGCTGTTTCTTTATCTCACATCTGTAGAACCGTTTGCAGGCGAACCGAAAGAAGCATCATTTCGTTAAATGATCACGAGCTTGTAGATGAGTCAATATTACAATTCATAAATAGATTGTCTGATTATTTGTTCATCTTTGCGCGCGCAATCGGGCACATTCTGGGTGTGAAGGAGATTCCTTGGGCACCAAAGCCCTGATTAAAATCCTTTTTTTCAACCCATAGATTGTAGAAAATGACTGAGACGTTGGACATTCAAATCACAGAAACGCAAACATCGAAGCTTCCTGAAATCGATTTCGATAACCTCGCTTTTGGAAAGACTTTTTCTGATCACATGTTTGTCGCTGATTATAAAAACGGCGAATGGACTAATCTAAGAATTACCCCTTATCAAAATCTTTCAGTGAGCCCCGCTAATGCGACACTCCATTATGCTCAAAGTATTTTTGAGGGTCTAAAAGCACACAAAAACGAAAACGGAGAAATCCTCATATTCCGTCCTGAAGCCAACGCTCAAAGATTAATTCGAAGTGCAGAAAGGATGTGCATGCCACCTGTTCCAGAAGAGCTTTTTATGGAGGCCATTGAAAGTCTCATAAATCTGGATAAAGATTGGGTTCCAAATGCACCTGGAACTTCCTTATACATTAGACCTTTTCAATTTGCAGATGATCCATTTATTGGTGTTAGACCATCCGAAACTTATAAGTTTATGGTTATTACCGGACCGGTTGGAGGATACTATTCTGAACCTGTACGAGTAAAGATTGAAAAACATTTCACCAGAGCAGCCAAAGGCGGTGTTGGCGCGGCAAAGACCGCAGGTAACTATGCTGCATCCCTTTATCCAGCAAAGCAAGCACAAGCACAAGGTTATCATCAGCTGGTATGGACCGATGGAAGCACCCATGAATTCATAGAAGAATCAGGTACAATGAACATCATGTTTGTGATTAATGACACACTAATAACTCCACCTACTAGCGATTCAATCTTACCTGGAATTACCAGAGAAAGTGCATTGACATTAGCCAAAGATTGGGGCCTTAATGTTGAAGAAAGACCCATCAAAGTAGATGAGGTAATTGAAGCTATTGAAAACGGCTCATTGACTGAAGCATTTGGAATTGGTACAGCTGCCACTGTTTCTCACATTGCTGTGGTCGGCTATGAGGGTACTGATTATGAGCTTCCTGCCATTGAAACACGAGCTGTTTCAAACAAAATACTAGACTCATTGACTAAAATTAAGTTAGGTCAGGAAGAGGATAGATTTGGATGGATGCATAAGGTCGGTTAAAAATTTTGTTCACTATTAAGTAGCATTGATTTTAAGAGAAATCTTGGAAGAGATCAATGTATTATTATCTTCGCCACTTCAATTTTAACATTCCATGACAAACGAAGAATTGAAAAATTTAAAGGCTCGTGTTAATGCCTTGAGGGGGTATCTTTGACTATGATGGTCGAAAGAAAAACCTGGAGGAATTAGAACTTGTCACTGCTCAGCCGGATTTCTGGAATAACCCGGAAGACGCTGAGAAAACCATGAAAAAAATCCGTGGGCTTAAGGGCTGGACGGATAGTTTCGAAGAAATTGAGACATCCCTCGGTGATGTAGAAACTCTCCATGAGTTTAATCAAGAAGGAGAAGCTGATGATGCTGAAGTTCAAGAAGCTTATGACAATGCTTTAAAGCAACTTGAAGAGCTTGAACTCAAAAAGATGCTGGGCGAAGAAGAAGATCAACTTTCTGCTATGCTTCAAATCACTCCTGGTGCCGGAGGTACAGAAAGTAACGACTGGGCAGGTATACTTATGAGGATGTATATCATGTGGGGTGAGGCAAATGGATATAAAGTTCGTGAGGTAGATTATCAAGCTGGTGACGTGGCTGGAGTTAAGTCCGTGACTCTAGAGTTTGATGGACCTTTAGCATATGGCTATCTTAAATCTGAAAATGGAGTTCACAGATTGGTAAGAATTTCTCCTTTTGATAGTGGTGGACGAAGACACACCTCATTTGCATCTGTATATGTTTATCCTGTTGCTGATGATACCATAGACGTAGAAATAAATCCAGCTGATGTAGAATTACATACCTCACGATCTGGTGGTGCAGGTGGGCAGAATGTCAACAAAGTTGAGACTAAAGTGCAGCTTACTCACAAGCCCACAGGCATAGTGGTGGTATGTCAGGTAGAAAGATCTCAATTGGCCAATAGAGAGCGTGCGATGCAAATGCTAAAATCTCAGCTCTACCAAATGGAGATTGAAAAACGAAATAAAGAGAGAGCTAACATTGAAGCTGGAAAAAAAGCCATTGACTTTGGATCTCAAATACGGAATTATGTGTTGCATCCATACAAACTCATCAAAGACGCTAGAACAGGCTTTGAACGAACAGATGTGCAAAATGTACTTGATGGAGATTTGAACGATTATATCAAAGCTTTTCTCCTCCATGAGGAGTAGCTAAACGCTAACCTAACTGCATGAAAAAATACTCACTGAACTTTTGGTTACTCTCCTTAAGTTCTTTCCTGTTTTTTGGTTCGTTCAATATGGTTTTGCCAGAACTACCAGACTTCATGCGAACCTTGGGTGGAGAAGATTACATAGGCCTTCACATTACTTTTTTTACAATCACAGCTCTTATCTCAAGACCATTTAGTGGTAAGCTCACAGATACCTGGGGTCGAATTCCAGTCATGGTTTTTGGTGCTGCTGTGACTGCTATAGTCTCCCTGTTCTATCCTTTCTTTTTAAACATCTATGCTTTTCTATTCATTCGTTTCCTCCATGGGTTTTCCACTGGATTTAAGCCAACTGGTACTGCAGCTTATGTAGCTGATATCGTTCCTGCTCACAGGCGTGGTGAAGGAATGGGAATCCTAAGCTTTTTCGGGATGACTGGAATGGGAATTGGCAATTACGTTGGTGGTGTCATTGCTATACACAATGATATAAATGTACTATTCTACAGTAGTGCAGCTGTGGCTCTACTCTCGGTCATTGTAATAGCTGGCATGAAGGAAACAGTAGAAAATAAACAGAAATTTTCTGGTCAGCTATTGAAAATAAAGGCTGTAGACATTTATGAACCTACGGTTATTGTTCCTTCGGTGGTGATGATGCTGGTGACATTTTCATTTGGTGCTGCATTAACGCTCGCACCAGATTTGAGCGTTTCTCTTGGCATTGCTAATAAAGGACTATTTTTTTCCTACTTTACAATGACATCTCTGGTCTCTCGCGTGGTGGGCGGTCGCCTTTCTGATGAATTTGGTAGAAGAAAGGTATTGATTGCAGCTATGTTAATCGTTTCTACAGGATCAGTATATATCGGCTTCTCTTCATCAGCTTTTCAACTTTTCACTGGAGCACTGATCTTTGGAGCAGGATATGGGCTTTCCTCGCCAGCTCTATTTGCATGGGCAGCTGATCTTGCTCCTGATCAATTCAGAGGTCGTGGATTTTCCACACTTTTTATGGCATTGGAAATAGGTATAGGAATGGGCGCTATGCTTGCCGGTCAAATTTATAATGGTAACCCAGATAATTTCCCTATTGTATTTACGGGATGCGGAAGCTTAGCATTTTTAGCTTTTATTTACCTATTGTTTAAGGGCAAATAAAATGACTAAATACATTTTATGGATATATGTAGCGGTATCCATCGCTAACCTAGTTGCTAAAGTGATTCCTTCTGAAGAACTTAACCAATACACTAAGCCTCTCTTGATGCCTTTGCTCATATTCTATGTGTATAGATCTAGTATTGGGAAAACTACCTTAAAAACTTTATTACTTAGCGTGGCTCTTTTGTTTTCCTGGTTTGGAGATGTTGTGTTGATGTATCAGTCCAATGAAATCTATTTCATGGCCGGTATTGGATTGTTTTTAGTCGCTCAGGTCTTTTACATTATTACCCTAAGGAAATCTACCTATCAAAATCCGTTATTCAATTTCAAAAAAGCATTGCCTTTTTTGGTTTATGCTGGCTTGCTATTTTATGTTCTGCTTCCGGCTGGCCACTTTTCAATACCAATTATTGTTTATGGATCAGTTATCGTGATAATGGCTATCTACGCTAGACTAAGGGATGGCAACACTTCTAACGGAAGCTATACCTACACACTTATTGGAAGCATTCTCTTTCTACTTTCAGATTCATTGCTAGCATTCAATTCCTTCCAGTCAACAATACCTTATGCTGGAGTATTTATCATGCTAACATATTGCGGAGCACAATTGCTATTAGTACTTGGGGTTTTAAAGCACGCAGAATAGGCTTGAGAAGAGTAAAGATTTTTAGTTGGCTACTTGAATCGCACCATACCAAGTGCTACATCTACATCAAATGATAAGAGGTTTTCTGCATTTGCTGAATAGCTCATGTTAACAAACACATTCTTTTCAACCTCTTCAAATCCATCGGCAATTTTAACGGCACATAGAGGTGAGTCTCTTAAATGAATGATTACAGGAGTTCCATCCTTTGGTAAGATTACTTCGAGGTTTCCTGCTCCCACAGATGCATTTACACTACATCTTTCTTTCATCTCATTAGCGAAATCTAATAGTACATTTCCAAAACCGATCTTGGTAATTACGTTTTCAGCACGCGACAGATCCATTCTTTTGGCAATAATAGATCCGAAATCGGCCTTCACATAGAATGTATCCATTTGAATTGGATTCATATTTCCATCATCATAGCCAACGACAATATCTGCACTTCCTGATTTAATTTTCATCTGCTTAACGGAGGTACCAGAAAGATTTACATCTGCATTCCCAAAACCATAAATTAAATTGAGCCGATACGTATTCGTTCCGTTCAAATTAACCTTCCAAAAATCATTGTCTTTATCGCTTCTCGAAACTGCCATCGTAAAGCTGTCACCAAAACCTGAAGAATTATACTCATCTAGCGCCAACTTAGCATAGCAGGTATTATTTTTCACTTTACTCGCAAAAGTTGGATTAATCTTATCCAAATCAGGATTACCGTATATCGTCAAGGGGTTGTTGTCACTATCTGCTTGTTTCAACAGACAGTTAGTAGCCGTAGCTTTAAGATAAAAGTCAACGGTATCGAACTCCGAAGATTCCTTTATTGTATAAAATTTTGAAAGTTGTGCTAACGCACTCAGACTCATTAGCAAGGATGTACCTGCCATAAATACCAACCGCAACATGGATTGTTAATACGCAATGGTTATAAGTAGGTTACGTTTGTCTCAAAGGAATTAGAAAAATTCCTTCATTCGCTCAAAGAAACTCTTATCAGACTTTCCAGGATCTGGTTGAAAGTTTGGAGAACTACGTAAGGCCTCCAATGCATCTTTCTCATCACTGCTCAGTTTTCTTGGTGTCCAAACGTTTACATGAACAAGCTGATCTCCTTGACCGTACCCTTCAATTGACTTAATTCCCTTGCCTCTAAGCCTCAAGATTTTGCCACTTTGTGTGCCCGCATCTATCTTGATTTTTACTTTACCATCAATTGTCGGAACCTCCATGGATGTTCCTAATGCAGCATCTATGAAGTTTATGTATAAATCAAAGATCACGTTATTTCCATCTCGCTTCAGCGTATCATCTTCGACTTCTTCAACTAGAATTAATAAGTCTCCTGGAATTCCTCCCGCTACTTCATTTCCTTTACCAGACATGGAAAGTTGCATACCATCGGTAACCCCTGCTGGTATTTTAATAGGGATAACTTCTTCTTGACGTTTCAACCCGGAGCTATCGACTCCTGATGCTCTACTTTCAACCGTCTGACCACTTCCACCACATGATGGACATGTAGATGTACTCATCATCTGTCCAAGCATGGTATTCATCACCTTTCGGACCTGACCTGCTCCGTTACAACTGGAACAAGTCTGAAATTTTGTGTCAGGGTCAACTATTAGTCTGTTGACCTTTATTTTTTTCTCAACACCATTAGCTACCTCCTCAAGAGTAAGTTTCAATTTTATTCGAAGGTTAGTGCCCTTACGAGTTCGGCGACCTCCACCGCCTCCACCACCAAAGAAGCTTTCAAATGGACTACCTCCTCCACCTCCGAAAATATCTCCAAACTGAGAAAAGATATCCTCCATGTTCATGCTTCCACCACTGAAGCCTCCTCCACTAGCACCGCCTACCCCTTGATGTCCAAAACGATCATATTGTTGACGCTTTTCATCATTGCTAAGGATTTCATATGCTTCTGCAGCTTCCTTAAATTTTTCTTCAGCTTCTTTATCATCCGGATTTTTATCAGGATGGTATTTGATTGCAATTTTGCGATAAGCTTTTTTTAGTTCCTCTTTGGAAGAGGACTTATCAACCCCAAGTATCTCGTAAAAATCTCTTTTCGCCATATTATTGCTTTGCTCCAACCACAACTTTAGCAAATCGCACCACAGTTTCCCCAAGTATATAACCTGGTTCTACTACATCAACAATTTTTCCTTCTAGACCTTTCTCTGCTGGAATTTGTGTTATTGCTTCGTGTTTTTCATCATCGAATGCATCTCCTTTCTTGACTTCCATATTCTTAAGCCCTCTGTTCTCAAGAGACTTATTCAACTTATTTTGAATAAGAATCATACCTTCTCGAAGCGCTTTGATGTCATCGCTTTCTTCCGATGCTGTCATTGCTCGTGTAAAATCATCCAGAACAGGAATTAAATCAGACATTAAATCCTTATTAGCCGTACTGATCAAGTCAATTTTTTCCTTAGATGTTCTTCTTCTGAAATTTTCGAATTCAGAGTACAAACGTAAGTACTTGTCTTTCGCTTCACCTACCTGTTCTTCTAAAGTAGGTTCAGAAGATTCTTCTTTTGCATCAACATCTTCTTTTTTAACCTCTTTCACTTGAGGTTCTTGTTCTTCAGGTGCTTCCTGCTCTTTGTTCACTTTTTCTTTAGTTTCCTTCATTCTCCAACATGCTTAAAGATGATCTGTGATTGACAATTTCTTTGCCAATGATCCAGGATGTGTCAATATGTCAGTTAGATTATTTTTTGCCAGATTTTATCTTTCAACTCCTGAATCCCAAATCCAGTTACGCTAGAGATAAATAGCGTCTCGATTTCAGGAAGCTCTTCTTTCATCTCCGTCATGAGCTCTTCATCTAAGAGGTCCGACTTTGATATAGCCAACAATCGATCTTTATCCATGAGTTCTGGATTGTGTTTCTCTAACTCACCTGTCAGTATATTGAATTCTTTTCGAATATCCTCCGCATCAGCAGGTATCAAAAAGAGAAGTATTGAGTTTCGCTCTATATGTCTCAAGAACCGATTTCCTAACCCTTTACCTTCTGCAGCTCCTTCAATAATTCCTGGAATATCCGCCATTACGAAAGACTTATAATCTCTGTATGGAACTACTCCTAAGTTTGGAACAAGAGTAGTGAAAGGATAATCCGCAATCTCCGGCTTGGCTTCAGATACTACTGAAAGTAATGTCGATTTTCCAGCATTAGGGAAGCCGACCAAGCCAACATCTGCTAAAATTTTCAACTCCAGAATAATCCAATCTTCTACACCTTCAATTCCCGGCTGAGCATAGCGTGGTGTTTGATTCGTTGATGTCTTAAAG
Source organism: Marinobacter alexandrii (assembly GCA_039984955.1). Lineage (NCBI taxonomy): Bacteria > Pseudomonadati > Pseudomonadota > Gammaproteobacteria > Pseudomonadales > Marinobacteraceae > Marinobacter > Marinobacter alexandrii. Next base: position 2,676,767 of record JBDWTN010000007.1, on the reverse strand, counting down.
TGAACATTTCCTCTGCCACCAATTCCTCCAGAAAGAAGAATCTTTTCTTCTCCCTCCTCAAGAATTTCCAGCATTTTTTCATTGGTCTCCGCATTGCGAGCTATCGTCCCAATGGGTACATCGAGAATAATGTCTTCTCCGTCTTTCCCGAAACGTCTATTGCCTTCGCCATGACCTCCATTTTCGGCTGTGATATGCTTTTTATATTTCAAGTGGAGTAGTGTCCACATTTGACTATTGCCCCTTAGAACAATATTACCTCCTTTTCCTCCGTCACCTCCATCAGGACCTCCCTTAGGCACATGTTTCTCTCGTCTGAGATGGACAGATCCTGCTCCTCCATCGCCTGATCGGGCGTAGAATTTGACGTAATCTATAAAGTTAGAATCCATGGGTCTTTAGACCTCCAGGGCAGATACTGTTTTATCAATCTCTTTTGAAATATCCTCTATGTCTCCAATGCCATTTACTGTTGAGAGTCTACCTTGTTCTTCATAAAATGGGAGCACATGAACTGTTTTTGTAAAGTATTCATTAATTCTTCTATCCAACTTATCTGATGCATCGTCTACGCGATTCTCTAATTCCTTTCGCTTAGCAATTCTCTGTCTCACTTCGTGTTCAGTCACCTTCAATTCAATGATAGAATGAATCTTAGAACTCATTGATTCCATAAGGTTATCAAGGGCCTTCGCTTGGTCTACTGTTCTTGGAAATCCATCAAACAAAAAACCACTCGCATCTGGATTTTTTTCTACTTCTTCCTTCAACATGGCAATGGTAATGTCGTCAGAAACCAGCTGACCATTATTCATTATTTCTTTAACCCTCTTGCCAAGTTCAGTATCATTCTTTGTATGCAATCTGAATAGATCACCTGTAGATATATGACACAATCCGTATTTCTCTATTAATCGCTCACTTTGAGTTCCTTTCCCCGCTCCTGGAGGTCCAAACAAAATAATATTTAGCATACCTTCAATTTGTAAAAAGCGGTAAAGATAAAAGGTAAAAGTGTATCTGTCGGTCTGATTTTAAACTAGTATCACTAAGTTAGCGAACTATTATGGCTACAGCACTGAAATACTTTACTGTATACTTTTTGAGTGGGTTAAAATTCGTTTTTGGACCCACCTTCGGAGTAGCTAATGACCTACCCATTCCGGCTATCATTATACTTACAGCGCTAGGAATGATGACTACAATCTACCTTTTCACTTTTTTTGGTGATGAGATTAGAACGTTCTTTGGAAGATTTAGAAAAAACAAACGTGTATTTTCAAAAAAAAGTAGACGTTTTGTCAAAATATGGAGAAGGTTTGGCTTGAAAGGAATGTGTCTTTTGACCCCATTAGTATTGACTCCCCCTGGAGGAGGTCTTCTTGTAAATCTTCTCGGGTCAAAAAAGAAATTAATCCTAAAATGGATGTGGATTAGTGCCTTTTTATGGAGTACCATAATTACACTTGTGATTAAGTATGCCTTCTGGTTGGTAGAGGATTTTATCCCTAACTAATCCTCATCTGTAGGATCCTCCATCACCTCAATATCTTGAATTAGGACCCTCTTAGATATTGCTCTACCTGTCGGCGTAGCAGCCAGGCCTCCTTCTGCGGTCTCTTTATATCTGGACTCCATGCTTTGGCCTACCTCACCCATCGCATCCACGCATTCATCTACTGGAATAACAGAGCTTACATCCGCAAGCGCTATTTGTGCTGACGAATTCGCAATCGCTGCAGCACTAGCATTTCTCACAACACAAGGTATTTCCACTAAACCTGCGACTGGATCGCAGACTAAACCAAGCATACATTGGATGGTAATCGCCACTGCATTAAATGTTTGATCATTGGATCCTCCTAGACAATAAGCAATCCCTGCTGCGGCCATAGCTGCTGCTGCTCCGGTCTCTGCTTGACACCCTCCTACTGCGCCCGCAATTGAAGCTCGTTTCTCTAAAATCAACGCCACTCCTGCGCCTATCAGCAACGCTTCAAATATTTTTCTATCGTCTATTCCGTGAATTTCCTGAAGCGTAACTAAAGTGCCTGGTAAAATACCACTGGCTCCTGCTGTTGGTGCAGCTACAACTCTCCCCATGCAAGAATTCACTTCTTTGGCAGCAAGCGATCTGGCGATTAATTTTTGGAATTCAGGAGACAAAACTGCTTTGGGGAAATTCATCACCTTCTTAGCTCCATTATTAATCATGCCTGAATAAGAACTCATCTCTTCACTAAGACCAGATTGAACGGCCTCTTTCATTACCTTATATGCCTCCCCAACTCCGTTCCATATTTCCTCTTCAGCGTGTCCTTTTTGATTTATCTCAAAATCAAGCACAGGTCTAAAAAGTGGCAGATCTTTTTCTTCACATTCTTTTTTCCAAGCTTCAAAACTGTCGAATAATATTGCCATACTCAAAGATACTCATTGTTTGAAGCAATAACTGAAGCTTTGATGTTGGAGTTTGCCAATCGTGTCTATTTTTGCGGCCATGCTGAAAAACGACCTTATCCTAAGAGCAGCCAGAGGGGAAAAGACAGAACGCACTCCTGTTTGGTTAATGAGACAAGCTGGAAGAATATTGCCTGAATACAGAGCAATAAGAAATCGCTTATCTGGATTCAAAGAATTGGTAGAAACCCCAGAGCTCGCTGCTGAAGTCACAATTCAACCGGTGGACATTCTAGGAGTCGATGCTGCAATTATTTTTTCTGACATTCTTGTAATTCCTGAGGCAATGGGATTGACCTATGAAATGGTAGAGAAAAAAGGGCCGCACTTCCCAAAAACCGTGGAAAAAATATCTGACATTGATAGCTTGAAAGTAGCGGATCCCAGTGATCTAAGTTACGTTTATGAGGCTATTAAAATCACGAAGAAGGAACTCAATGAAAGAGTACCTCTTATTGGATTTGCAGGTGCTCCTTGGACTATTTTTTCTTACATGATCGAAGGAGGTGGGAGTAAGACTTTTTCGAAAGCAAGGAAATTACTCTACTCAAATCCTGAAATGGCAGATAAGCTGCTAAACATGATCACCGATTCTACAATCGGCTATCTCAAAAATCAAATCAAAGCTGGTGCTGATATCATTCAGATTTTTGATTCTTGGGCTGGAGTACTTCCTCCTGAACATTATTCACAATTCTCTCTTAAATACATTTCCAAAATATGTCAAGCAATTACTGAAGTACCTATTACAGTCTTTGCAAAAGGGGCATGGTGGGCACTACCTGAAATGGTAAACTTAGACTGCAGAACAATAGGTCTGGATTGGAATATGGACGTTGCTACAGCTAAGAACGTCCTGAAGGATAAAACTCTTCAAGGGAATCTGGATCCATGTGCACTTTATGGTAGCAATGAGCTTATAAAAATAGAAACCAAAAAAATGCTTAAGGGTTTTCAAGGTCATCCTCACATTGCAAACCTCGGTCATGGAGTGTATCCAGACACTGATCCTAATAAGGTGAAATACTTTATTGAATCCGTGAAAGAGCTATCAACAAGCTAGTGCTTGATATAGTGTGCGATCTTGCGTCTTAATTCATTCGGGTCAAATGGCTTGGTTATATAGTCATTCATCCCCGCTGCAATTACATCCTGCCGCACTTTTAACAATGCAGATGCGGTTAATGCTATAATAGGGGTTTGTTGATCAAAGGTTCTTATTTTCCTAGTGGCTTTGTAGCCATCCATGATTGGCATTTGTAAGTCCATTAAAACAAGGTCAAATTTCTTGTTTTGCATCATTTCAACACCTTCTTGACCATTGAACGCTACAACCACATGAAGTTCCCATTTTTTTAAGAACTTTTCTGCAACCATGATATTCATTTGATTATCCTCAACCAGCAAAATGGTCTTTCCTGAAATGATATTACTATCCTGTTCTTCTTGAATGGCTTCATCCACTTCTTCGCTAAGAATCTTCCTGAAGCTAAGGTCAAACCAAAATATTGTACCTGAACCTGGTTCACTTTTCACATGAATCTCTGAACCCACCAGGTTTAAAATCTTCTTGATAATGGCTAACCCAAGTCCAGTTCCTCCATATTCCCTAGTTGTCGAAGAGCCTGCTTGAGTAAATCTTTCAAATATTAGTTTTTGCTTGTTGTATGGAATACCGATTCCAGAGTCTAGAACTTCGGTCCTAATTTTCTGAACTTCATCATCAGATTCAAGCAATATACAGTTCAGTTTTACATATCCTTTCGAAGTAAACTTGAGGGCATTATTGATCAGATTATTGAGTACTTGGTATATTCTTGTCTGATCCGCTAGTACCAAAGGGTGAATTTTCTCATCGATTTCAAGTGTTAAACTCACTCCCTTTTCTTTGGCTAAAGCTGAATGGGCTTTGATTATTTTAGCTGAAAGGTTATTGAGATTCACATTTGTGAATTCAAATTCAATTGCTCCTGATTCGAGTTTATTGTAATCTAAAATATCATTTATCAGCGCTGTTAAGTGTTCTGCTGAGAACTGAAGAGACTCTAAGCTTTCTTTTTGATCCGATCTCGGGCTTTCATTGATAAGAAAGTGTGAAATTCCAACTACTGCATTTAGTGGGGTACGAATCTCATGAGAGATTGTACTTAAGAAATCTGTCTTCGCCTTCGAAGCTGTTTCAGCAGCATCTTTCGCCTTCCTTAATGAATGTGCGAAACGATACGATAGAATTAGTGATTGGAAAAAGAAGAACAGGATAAATCCTATAAACGTTAAAAATGTATTTTCCTGAACCGGAGTTAGATATACAGAGATAAGATAAACCGCCACCATGAATACAATTCCTGTGCTGGCAAATGCATATTGAGCTCCGGTACGATTTCTTTTATACGCAATCCAATAGACGTATATCAAGTAGAAAATTCCAACAATTATTAAGAAGAAGAAGGGCTCTACTAGCTTGGTGAAAAATGCTGTGGGTGCAAAAAAAGAAAGTACTGAAAAAACACCTGCTACAAGCGAAAATCCAAGTAACACTAGCTTTTTACTATCCTCTGGATAAAGTAGGTAACTATATATGGTAAAGATGCCGCAGGGTATAAAGAGAGCTAAATATTCAGCTCGAATAATCAAATCCCATGGCATATCAGGATACAAAGCATGAATGGCATATTCTCCGCTCCCTATCATTCGATAGCTGAAGGTCAAACAAAATAATGCAAAGAATAGCACAGACTTTTCGTGCTGACCAAACATGAATAGTCCAAGGAAAAATAATCCTCCCATGATCAGGCTACCACTCAGTAAAAAATCATAACTAAAATTAAAGTCGCGCTGAGCGGTTAAAACCTTCCTGTCACCAATTAAGATTGGCTCTCTGCATCCTCCCTTTGTGTGTCTGAAATTAGAAACCTGAAGAACAAATTCCAGACTATTTTGATATCGTGCAATAGAAATAACTTGAGGCATCCAGTCTGGCACTGATTCCTCCTTCGATTTTCCCACTTTCCCATTCTTTGAGATTTCAAACCCATCGTAGTACAATAAATAAGAATTGTACGTTTCGCCCATTGAAATAGCAAGTTGGGGCGTTTTTGGTGGTAGAATAATTTTTATACGGTAGGTTGCATAACCCACCGCTTGCAATTCTTGACCATTTCTAGTCGTCCCTCCATTCCAAAGTTTTGGGAATTGATAGTAATCCTTCTCATAAAATTGAATTGAGTCTGGACTTATCAATTCTTCCCAAAAGAACTCCCATTCGCCATTCAAGGTCACTGCATTGTCTTTCAGCTCAATTCCAGAAAGATCAATAACCCCATCAACCACCTCTTGCGCATTTGCGCTAAGAGTGATAGAAAACAAAAACAGAATAATTAATGTGAATCTATTCATGGCTGATATCAGCCAAATTAAAGATATTTTTTGAGTATAGAATTCTCCTTTGCTTGCTTAAGCAATATTTCTTTATTAATTGGAACTGCTCCGGGCAATTCACAAACGATTCCTCCTCCAAGATTTGCAAGCTCTGCTATGAATTCTAATGGAAGACCTAGCGTTAAACATAGCCCTGCAATACTAATAACTGTATCTCCAGCACCAAGAACTTCTGAAATCTGACGAGGATGTGCCGAAAGTTTACCCGATGATTTTTCTGAATCGTAAAAAATTCCTTTTTTGGATAGCGTGATTAGATAATTCTCAGCTTTTACACTATTCTTCAATTGCTTTACAGCATTCTCAAACTGCGACTCTTCTAATGCATCAAATTCAATGTCTAGCCCATCCTTCAAGTCTGCAATATTCACCTTGAATATTGATACACCCTGATACTTAGTAAAATTTCTTGTTTTGGGATCAACTGCTACAGGTATATTTTTTTCTTGTGCAAGTGCTATCGTCTCTTGAATTACCTCAGGATTGATAGTCCCTTTATCGTAATCCTCAAAAATCACTAAATCACACTCTTCCAAAAGATTTTTTATATGATGCAAAAGTGATTTTTGATCCAGATCAACCAAAGGATGTACATCTTCAGTATCCACCCTGACAAGGTGCTGAAGGTCAGACATAATTCTCAGCTTCGTAGTAGTAACTCTATTTTGACTCCTAATGATGCCTTTATTTGGCATATTTTCATACTCTAACAATTGCTCAAATGCTGCTCCATCTGAATCATCACCAACAACTGAGCATAAAATTGGTGTTGCTCCTAAGGCACGAATATTCATAGCTACGTTGGCAGCTCCACCCAAACGTTTTTCTTGCCTACCCAATTTCAAAACAGGAACAGGTGCCTCCGGAGAGATTCGACTTACTTGCCCATGCATGTAATAATCTATCATTACGTCTCCGACAACTAAAACAGTCTTGTTTTTGAATCCGTCAAATACTTCTTCCAGTGATTTCATTTAGGATAATTTAGCCAAAGATTCTTTTACCTTGGAAAGTGCAGTGGTCAAATCTTCTTCGGAGGCAGCATACGAAATTCTTAAGCACTCAGGATCACCAAAGGCTTCTCCAGTTACTAAAGAAACGTGAGCGTCTTCAAGCAAATACATACATAAATCATTAACTGTATCAATCTTAGTATCATTGATTGATTTACCTAAGTAATGTTTAACATTCGGGAAAAAATAGAATGCTCCTTGTGGCATATTTACTTCAAAACCAGGTATTTCATTCAATAAATCGTAGACTAAGGATCTACGATTTTCATATGCTTGAGCCATCTTTATAGTTGGTTCCATTGGGCCATTTAAAGCTGTGAGTGCAGCTCTTTGGGCAATTGAACAATTGCCTGACGTGTATTGCCCTTGCATTTTATTTGCTGCCTTAGCTATCCAAAGCGGAGCACCAATGTATCCGACTCTCCATCCCGTCATTGCAAATCCTTTAGAGAATCCATTTACTGTAACTGTACGCTCCTGCAAATCTCCTATTGTGCCAATACTTTCATGTTTTTCCCCAAAATTTATCAATTCATAAATCTCATCGGAAATTATCGTAATATCCTTTCTGTCTTTTAAAACATCAGCAATTGCCGTTAACTCAGATTTAGTGAATACCGATCCGGTTGGGTTGCACGGAGAAGAAAAGATCACTGCTTTGGTTTTTTCCGTAATTGCCTCTTTTATCTGATCAGCAGTAGCCTTAAAATCATTTTCTATGGTACCCCTCACAAAAACTGGTTGTCCTTCTGCCAATAAGATCATGGCAGAGTAACTCACCCAATAGGGTGTTAAAACCACCACTTCATCGCCTGGATTTAGGATAGCCATGAAAACATTGGCAATCGACTGCTTTGCCCCATTCGATACAACTATCTGATCTGCACTATATTCAAGATTATTGTCTCTTTTAAATTTTTCTGAAATAGCTTTTCTTAAATCTAAATACCCGTTTACGGGTGGGTAAGCAAAAAAATCTTCAGATTTTATCGCATCTATCGCACCATCTTGGATATGTTTAGGTGTCTTGAAATCAGGTTCTCCAAGGCTGAGGCTGATTACCTCAACCCCTTTTTCTTTCATTTCTCTAGCTTTTGCTGCCATAGCCAAAGTGGCTGATTCAGGAATACTATTAATGCGATTGGAGAGTTGGTTCATGGTTTATTTTTTTAATACCGTAAAAATAGAAAGAAGAGTCAACTAAAATCAGTTAACTCTTCTTTCAAAATGTCTTGAGTATATGAATTTTAGCCTCCCTCGTCTATGCCTTTGTCTAGATTAAATAATAGAGAAATTCGAAGTGTATCAGCTAATGGATTATTTTGTCCATCCGTTGGGATCAAGTAGGAGAAATCAAATCCAAATACCTGATATCTGAAACCAGCTCCAAGTGTAAGGTATTTTCTGTTTCCTTTGTTTTGATGTTCTGAAAAATATCCAGCTCGTGCAGCAAAGATATCTCTGTACCAATATTCTAATCCGGCAGAATATGTTAGTTCTTGAATTTCTTCTTTGAATCCATTGGGAGCATCACCAAAAGATCCAAACGTACCAGACAGTAAAGATCTGTTCGGATCTTTTCCTTTTACAATCACATCTTCCCCATCTTCATTTGTTTCTATGATTGGTGGAGTAGGAACAAGTAACTTATTCACATCGAATGCAAAAGTGAAAGAATTGTAAGGATCTAAATTTGTTTTGAATGCGGTTCCTATTCGGAGATTAGCAGGAATAAAGTTCTCTGCTCCCTCAGTGCTATAGGTTAATTTCTGGCCAATATTTGAAATATGTGCCCCAAAAGAAATTTCAGAATCTTTCCCTGATAATATCAGAGGTTTGGTGTAGTACCAACCAAAGTCCACAGCCACACTAGTCCCTGCTTTAGCATCGGGTGCTTGGGTAATATTTCCTGCAATGTTTGACCAGATAAAACGTAACGTAACGCCTAACCCCATATTTTCGGAGAGTTTTCTTGAATAGGTCCCATCAAAAGCTAATTCATTTGGATTCTCTATTCCAAGTGAATTAGCATTATCATCAAATAAAGCAATTTCACCTAGGTCGAAATATCTAAAGCTCACTCCTATAGTTTGAACTCTATCAATCTTCTTATAGAAGGACAAGTAACTCAATGACATGTCGTCCACAATGTTTCCTAACCACGGAGAGTAAGAAAAACCTACTCCCAAATCTTTGTCAAGAAAAGCAAGCTTAGCGTTGTTCCAATGGATACTATTAACGTCTGGAGAGGTAGCAACTCCCACATCTCCCATAGCAGATGCACGACTATCAGGTGCGAAACTTAAGAATGGAACAGCTGTTGTTATTGGATTACGATCCAAGTCTGCTCCTCCTAATCCTCCAGGCTGAACCTGACCAAAGGAACTGATTGCTGATACTAAAAGAAGAGCTACGAATATCTTCTTCACAAGATGATTCATTAGAATGATTTTATAAAAGGAGGCCAAACTTAACATTATCAGGTGAATACCAATTAAAATTTTGAATAAAACTGTTACTTTTCAATAACTAAGGCGTGTTAATTTACAATAACGAGCTTCTGACTAATTTCTTTCATTGCTCCGTCTAATTTACTTCTTACTATCATTTTCGTGTAATAAATGCCCTGATTTAGTGCTTGCCCAGAATTTGTCCTTGCCTCCCAAGGTATTTCTATTTTACGTTGTGTGTTTTCAAATAATAGTTCCTGCTTGTTGACAACTTCACCTCTGGAGCCAAAAACGTAAAGTGAAACTTGAATATCCTCGTCTTCTCTATCGTGCTCAAATGAAAAAACAGTAGACCCATTTACTGGATTTGGATAAGTTATAGGATTGTAAACCAATAAAAGTGGATCAGATGAAACAGTAAAGCTAACTGTAGCTTCAGTCGCATTATTGTGAGTGTCCCAAACTTTCAACGTCCCTGTATAATTTCCAGAACTTAGATTCTGTAATGGGAAAACAACTGCACCTTCCCTATAATTATCCGTAGTTGCTGTATAAAAATCATTCAAGTTGAAGGTTTCTTCCCCGATGGTCAATGTAATACCCTGAACGACTCCTGATCTGGTAGTAGTAATACCGCTTTCATCTCTCAATTTTGCAATAAGTAACGGTGAATCACCAACAACGTCCCCATTGACAAATGAAGAATCATTCATATACAAGGTTACCTCAGGTGAGTTCGTATCTGCAATTGCAACATTATTTGTTCCTCCGATCAAAAAATCTCTGGAAGATCCTCCGGCATCTATATTTAATTCCTCATCCCAAGCATACAAACTCATTTTCCCTTTTTTGTATTGATAAGAGATATTCTTAGGCACGACGAAAGAAAAGGAAAATTCACCAGATTCAACTGTGGCCTCACCTCTGAAGATTGCATTGCTTCTTAGCGTATACGTATAAGGATTGCTTTCTTGACCTATCGTTTTGAATGCCTGTTCTACGTCATAAATACCGACAATCAAGGTTCCATTAAAATTAGCTTCTATGAACCCTCCAGATTGGATTTGTCCTGTAAAGGTTATTTCTTCAAGTGCATTTAATGTATCCAACTCGCTGCTTCCTATCTCATTGATTGAAACGTTTAGCTTAGGATACGCAGGCATCATCATTGGATCCCCAAGTAAAGTGAAATTTCTATTTACTGGGCCTTCTAATCCTTCATTCTTCGTAAAACGAATTACATCACCAAGCCTTAGATTGTTTCCTGCGTCCTCTCGGAAAATATTTTCATGAAAGGCCTGATTCAGGCTAAAATTTGTACTTGCAAATACTGGGCGACTAGTCGTAAGAAGTGCTATCGCCCCACCTTGTTCCAATAGGAGTAATTCTTCAGCACCAGATGCCAAAATGGGATCATCATACCTACCAAACTCACACGTAGCAGTAACAAAAATTGGAAGTTTATTTCTGTTTGTCAATCGCTCAATATCAGATCTGGTCAGAATTTCTTCTTCCATCCACAGTCGCTCATTCCCATGGCCAATAAAGTTTACTACAAATGTGCCATTTTTGATTCGTGTCTTTAAGGCCGAATTTGCTTGAGGTGATTTTTCCGATGATCCTGATGGCTCCTGAAAAAAAGCATCCAGCAATACCTTATTAATGTTGTATTGGGCATATGTCGTATCTAAAAGCTCAGATAGGTCTTCTACATGTCGGGCATGAATATTCCCATCTCCATCGTCCGCGACATACGTAATCTCTCCCCTCCACTTACCTAGCGTGTTAGGACTTGTGCTGTAATAGATTATTTTATCTACCATTCCTTCGGCCTCCTCTATAGACTTTGCTGGAAGTCTTCCAACACCTATCTCCATGGTATGATCCCCTGCAATGGTTTCTAGCCACTCTCCTTCATCATCTTCTAAAAAGCCAAAATAATCATCCGATGAGTGACTGAAAATTGGATGAAAGCTCTCGCGAGACTCGTAGGTAGGAACAAAGTTGGTGTTGTTTATAATTCGATCTTTGTAATCATAAGAACAATCACCAAAAAGGAGTAAATATTTCAACCGACCACCTGTTTGATAAATGTATCTCGCATAGTCTCTAATAGCAGATACATCTTGCCTTCCAGAAGAAAACTCATTGTAAACTTCATTAGTCGTAACAACTCCAATACTGAGTCCTTCGTGATCCGAATGAAATTGTGCTAGTCTTTGTGCCTCTGATTCAAAAAGAGGATGCGTGACTATGATTCCATCAAGATTCGATGAGCCTTTAATATTTTGATTTGCCACTGCTCCAAAGACAAAAGGCGTTGGAAAATTATTCCCACTAAAGACAACAAATTCTTCGATAGTTGATGACTGGCTCTGAAATATCGCTGTATTCTCTGCAACTGAGAATTGTTGAGATTCCACATTTGTAGGATCTGTCACATTCCATATGGTAGCTGAATTCGCATTAGAAATCTCATACCTTAACATCTCTCCAGGATTGGATACCCATCTAAAATCAGTCTCATCATTATACAATGCAAGACTTCTCTCAAAAGTCAGGGTGTAATAGTCGATAAATCCCCTTTCTCCTGAAGCATTTCCACTAAAATCAATTTCAAGATTCAAGTCAGGGTTATTGGGCAAAGTAAATAGGCCAATTTCTTGCCGGGCCTTGATGCTGTATGTTGTCCCAGGTCCATCCGGTACAGCAGCGATCGGCACAGAGCCTATTGGTGAATTCTCTACTGAAAAATCAAAAGTTGCATTCTCGGAAGACTGACTAATGGCGTTTAGTTTAAAAGTGATTTCAGAATTTAGTCCATCGATCATGTGATTAAATGACATAGTTTCTCCACTTAAAATTATATCCCCATACCAGCCTCTTCCCGAGGAGATCAAATTGACCTTATCCTCTTCATAAGTAATGAAGTCATTAAACGAATTAACGGTAGCTGTAGCAGCTCCGCCTAAACTTACTTTGGATTCGATTCTTTTTCCATCCTCTCCGTCAATTCGGATAAAATAAAAAGAGGTATCAGAATAGAAATTTTTCTCGTATTCAAACCCTGTTTCTCTCCAAACTTTTTTATCGGGACCCTTTCCGTAAAAAAGAATGTAATCGTTTTGATCAAATGAACCATCTGCACCCCCTAAAACAAAAATTGCATTCTCTATAAGGTCAACAGGCCTTTCCCCCTCATTTGACTGGGGCAAAATCCCGTTAACTCCGTTTCCAAAAATCCTAATCTGTCTTGGGTCAACAGATGATGGTATCCCAAGAATTTCGAGTGTGTTTATATCAAGTTTATAGATTCCAGTTTCAGTAATACCAATTTTATACCAATTGCCCTCTGATAAGACGGACGTCTGAGCTATCGTAAGCTGTAAGCTTAAAAGGAATAGAAAGTAAAAAGTCTGCTTCATTGAGATAAATAACGTACTATCTAAATTAAAAATTCTCTGCTTTGTTATTTATCACAAATGAAATAACTGAGACCACTATATAAAAAGGAATTAAGAAGGGAATAAATGCCCACTGAAAGACAACCAGAAGTAGTACAATTCCTCCAATCAGAATCCATCTAGGCTCATTTCCTTTCCATTTTTTCGAAGAGAACTTTAGCGCAATAAGCCTAATCGGAGAGACTAATAAAATCGCTGAAAAAATACAGAGACTCATCAATGTATATTCATACAATTCAAATGGAACAAAAACTAAGGAAGTAATCATTATTGCATTCGCTGGTGTCGGAAGACCTTTAAAATTATTTGTTTGGGAATCGTCCACATTAAACATAGCTAAGCGTAATGCCGAGAAGATGGCTATCACAATGGCTATCCAATAAAAAGGCGTTAAGTCTTTCATCCATTGAAGCATGAAAAAAGATGGCAACAATCCAAATGAAACCAAATCAGACAATGAATCCAATTGCTTTCCAATTTCAGATTGTACTTTGAGTAATCGTGCAGCAAAACCATCCAGAAAATCGAATAATCCTGCCAAAACGACAAAGTAAAATGCTTCCGGTTTTTGGCTTGAAAGTGTGAAATAAATTCCTACACATCCAATTGCCAAATTCATGCATGTAAGGAAGTTGGGAAGATGCTTCATCATCCTTTTACAAAGGGGTTAAATTGTTTTTCGTGACCTATAGTAGTAGAAGGTCCATGTCCAGGTAAAACTTCGACATCCTCAGGAAGTGTGTACACCTTTTCTTGAATATTTTTAAGCAAATCATCATGATTGCCCCCTGGTAAATCTGTTCGTCCAATACTTTCTCTAAAAAGAACATCTCCCCCAATCATTACTTTTTGATCTTCTATGTAGAAGACCAAATGACCTGGCGAATGCCCAGGGACTTCTATCATTCTCATTTGAACTTCGTCCAATGATAAAACTTCTCCTTCATTGAGGTATTCATCTATCTCAGCGTGTCTATATCCTGCCATGCCCCATTGTGGAGCGTATGCTGGAACAGAATCAAAAACTTCTTTTTCATTCTTAGGGATTTTCAAGGGCACTTTGTAAGCAACTTTTAGCAAATCATTTCCCAACACATGATCTATATGGCAATGTGTATTAATTATAGATTGAACTTTTAAATCATTCATATGAATGTATTCTTTCAACTCCTCTACCTCATAATCTTCGTAGCATCCCGGATCAAAGATTAGGCAATTCCCTCTTTCGGAGGACAGTATGTAAGTATTCTCATAGAACGGATTGAACACAAAAGATTTTATCTTCATCTGATTAGCTTTATGCCTTTGAGGGGACAAAAGTAAAGTGGGAAAAATTAAGATAGATTATATCATCGTTGGACAAGGGCTCGCCGGTTCATGGTTGGCATTTGAATTTCTAAAAAGAGATTTATCAGTCATGGTTTTTGATAGAAACATTGAAGAAACATCTTCTAAAAAAGCAGCTGGTATTTATAACCCAATCACAGGGCGGAACATGGTAAAAACCTGGAAGGCTGATGCACTATTTTCTAATCTAGAGTTTGATTATTCTCATCTAGAAAAAAAAATCAGAGCAAAATTTCTTCACCCTATCCCGATCTATCGTCCTTTTAAAGCAGTAGAAGATCAAAATGATTGGAATGGAAAAGCATCCGATGAAGGCTATTTAGAATACTTAAAGGAGTTTAAGGAACAAAGTATTGGGTATGATGATATTATTGACCCTCTTGGTGGAATAATTTTGAACAAATCCGGTTATGTAAATATCCCCGTAATGCTAAGTGCGATGAAGACTTTCCTTCTCAATAAGGGAGCATACCTTAGTGAGGTGTTTGATTATGATAAGATGAAGTTAAATTCGAATACAGCACTGTACGATTCGTTCGAAGCTAAAAAAATTATTTTTTGTGAAGGATCATTACCTGAAAATCAATTTTGGGATTTGCCTTTTAGGCCTGTGAGGGGAGAAATTATTGATATCGAATGTGATTTTAAAAGTGATTTTATTATCAATCAAGGGGTTTTTATGATCCCCAAGAAAGATCGAATAACTATAGGAGCTACTTACGATCATAAGAATCTTACTTTTGAACCTCAGGAATCGGGGATAAAATCTCTTGAAGAACGGTTAAAGAAAATTTTTAAAGGAGATTTTAGGATCATTGACAAACAAGCAGGTGTCAGACCAGCTACACACGATCGAAAACCGTATATTGGTTTGCATAAAAAGTATAAAACATTGGGTATTTTTAATGGTTTTGGCACGAAAGGTGTTTCTTTAGCACCATATTTTGCAAAACACTTCGTCGATGTTTTGACACACAGGGATGAGATAGATCAAGAAGTACATGTTCAAAGAGTTAATTAAATATACTATTCCATTCTTTTTTCTTGTGAATGTTGCCTTTGCGCAGCATTACACTACTCCTTTTGGGCAAAATAGAATCCAATACAAAAACTTTGATTGGTACTATTACAGCACCAGTAATTTTGATATCTATTATTACCCAGGCGGTCAGGAGTATGCTCTTGAAGCTATTGATTTTCTAGAAGATGAGTTTGTCGAGCTGACCGACAAGCTTGGATACGCACCCTACAGCAAAACCAAAATTTTTATCTATAACTCAATTCATGACCTCCAACAAAGCAATGTAGGTATAGATGGTGCTGTCTATACTATTGGAGGTAGAACTGATTTCGTCAAATTGCAGCTCGAAGTTGCTTACCCTGGTCAGGCGCATAGATTCAAGGAAGATTTAATGTACCAGCTCTCTGCTACATTGATTCAAGACATGATGTTTGGTGGCAGTCTTGCTGAAGCATTTCAAAATAGCTTCCTATTAACACTACCATCATGGTTCATTGATGGTGCGGCAAGATATATCGCTTATGGTTGGTCTAGAGAGATGGATGATTATCTCCGTGACTATATGAGTCAAAAGAAAATTAAAAAACTAAAGAGAATAGAGGGTGAATCTGCCTCAGTTGTCGGGCAGAGTATCTGGAATTATATCGCAGTAAAATATGGAGAAAGCAATATTTCAAATATTCTTAACCTCACACGAATAATTAGAAAAGAAGAGAATAGTATCGCAAATACACTTGGCGTTTCATTTAAAACCTTTCTAGATGACTGGAAAAATTATTACCTTCTGCAGAGACTTGAAGTAGAAGAAAACTATGTTCCATCTGGTGAAGAGAGGTTGCTCAGGGACATTCAAAATTCGAAGGATCTCATTGAAAGTAGTATTAGTTTCAATAAAGACGCTGATAAGGTGGCCTACGCTCTACTAAAAAATGGCAAGTATCAGGTTTTCGTAACTGATTTAGAATCAGGTAGAACCAATAAAATAACAAGTGGAGGGTATCGAATTAATGGCCAGGATGTAGATGATCATTTGCCGCTACTAGACTGGCAAGATGAATACACATTGGGCGTAATTCTCTTTAAAAGAGGATTCCTCTATTTAAATACTTTTAATCTTGAGAATGGACAGAAGGGTCAAAAGCCTTTAAATCGATTTCGTCAAATCGAAAGTTTTTCATTTAATGATAACGGAAGACTTGCTGTGATTTCTGGAGATATTGATGGTCAAAATGATGTGTTTTTAATTGCCATGAATAGAAATGCGCTTCGAAGAATAACACGCGATGTATACGATGATCTTGATCCAATATTTGTTCCTGGAACAGCTGCTATCGTATTTAGCTCTAATCGCGTAAGTGACTCTGTGAGTGTTTCTGATGTCCCTTTGGAAACCTTAGATGAAAATTTTAATTTATTTGTTTATGATCTTGATACAACATCAACTCAGTTTTTTCGCCTGACAAACTCATATGGAGAGGATAGAAAACCTTATGCGAAGAACTTGAATGAAATCTATTATCTAAGTGACCAACAAGGTATCTCAAACCTTTATAGATACAATCTCTTCGATTCCTTAACCACTCAAATTACAAATTTTGATAAAAGCATTATTAGCTATGACCTTCATTTTGATCCTGATCGGCTTACGTACATAATGCTAAATGATGGAGAGGATAAAGTCTATCTTGATTCACTCACTGATCTGAGTTCTAACAAGTTTACTTCAGAGACTCCACGTAAGAGGAGGGAAAATGCAATGCTGGTGGTTTCCAGAGTATTGAGAAATGCTCAATTAGAAGAAGAAAAACCTGTCATTGAAGAAAAAGACGAAATAGATACGGAAGATTTCGTTTTTGAAGAAGAAGATCTAGAAGCTGACAGTACAGAATCAGATAACCCCAACTGGATAGATACTGACAATTATCAATTTGAAGATGAATCCGAAACGGCTTTTCAGCCTGAATCTTTCTTCAGTAAATACAGAAGCTTTGAACAGGACAATGAGCGACTAGGACCTATTCCTTATAGTCCTAGATTTAGTTTTAATAATGTAATCACATCATTTTTATGGGATCCGTATAGAAATTTCATGATGTTCATGGAAACTGAGATCAATGATGTTCTTGAGAATTATAAAATTAAAGGCGGGGCATTGATTAAAACAGATTTTCGCCAAGGAGATATTTTTGCAGAATTTCAGTATCTGAAATATTGGATGGATTTCAAATTCCGAGTTGATAGAAAAACATATATCCTCGAAAATCAAGACAATGTTTTTAGACACAAGTATAAGCTCAATCGGTTTAAGCTTACTGCTGCTTTGCCAGTCACTCATACTTTCAGAGTGGAAGCTTCTCCTTTTTTCACTGAAACATCGTTTACAAATTTGAACTTCCTAAGTGTTATAGGAAGAGCCAATGAATTTGCAGAAAATAGTAGAGAAAGATATGTAGGAGGTAGTATTTCTTTTGTTTTTGACAATACCATTGAAAAATCTTTTAATCTCTATCACGGTACGCGTGCTTTGCTCGAGTATACTACCCACATTCACTCCACTAATCCGAATCTTAATTTCAGCAATATCAGATTTGATTTTAGGCACTACCAAAAAATTCACAAAGAAATTACACTAGCCAATAGGGTGCTTTATGGCAAACAAATGGGTCCTGCCAGAAAAGACTATATGTTGGGTGGAATGGACAATTGGCTATTTGCATCGTCAGAAATACAAGGTGATGAAGATCCGCTTGCTATCACCAACGATCAGGACAACAGTGATATTCTATTCAATGAGTTTGTCACTAACCTAAGAGGACTAGATTATAATGAAGCCTTTGGATCTGATGTATTGGTCTTCAACAGTGAACTAAGGGTACCTGTTTTTCAATACTTAACCAACGGACCTATCCGTTCCAATTTCTTGAGGAACTTCCAATTGATTAGTTTCTTGGATGTAGGTTCAGTCTGGACAGGGCCACCTCCATTTAAAGATGGGCGTCCGATAACCAGGAAGTTTGAGGAAGGTGAATTCACAGCAGAAATTGTCAAATTTCAAAATCCATGGCTGGGTGGATTCGGTTTTGGACTTAGAACTGTCCTATTTGGATATTACATCAAATTTGATGCGGCCAGGCCGTATATCGATGGAGAGGTAGGTAACTACAGATTTTATTTCACTCTCGGGCTAGACTTCTAGACCAATTCTTACATTTGCAGAATATGCAAGAATCCATGACTGGATATGGACGTGATGAGCGGACATGTCAAAATTTGTTGATTAAGACAGAGATCAAAACTCTAAATAGTAAATTTTTAGACTTTTCTCCTCGTTACCCCAAAGAGCTTTCATCTAAAGAAGCTGAAATTAGAACTGTCGTAACTGATCGCCTAAAAAGAGGTAAGGTCATGCTTACAATAGAGATTGAAGTAGCAGATGATAGTTCCCTCGATGTTCAAGTAGATGAGGCAAGATTCAAAGCATATTACAAAAAATTCAGTGAGCTTACTAGAGAGGTGGGTAGTGACAGCCCTGAATTGGTGAAACTTGCATTGCAAGCCCCAGACGTAATAAAACAACAAGAGCTTGATTCGGAATCTTTGCCTTGGAAAGATATTAAGGAAAGTCTTTCAGAGGCAATTCTGCAGTGTATCGCGTTTAGGAAAAATGAAGGGGAAGCGCTAGCCAAGAAGCTTTCAGAATACATTAAAAATATTCGTGATGGTTTGAAAACTGTAGAGGATAATGACGATAGCAGGTCTGAAAACATCCGCACACGAATTCAAAAAAATCTAGATGAAATTAGAGATCGAGTGCAGGTAGATGAAAATCGATTTGAGCAAGAATTGATTTTTTACACAGAAAGATTGGATATCTCTGAAGAAAAAGTGCGTTTAAAACAGCATCTAGACTACTTTGACGAAGTAATACAAAAAGAAGAAAATGCTGGAAAGAAACTCGGATTCATTTCTCAGGAAATAGGACGAGAAATCAACACCATTGGATCAAAAGCTAATCATGCCGAAATTCAACGAACTGTGGTAATGATGAAGGATGAACTAGAAAAGATCAAAGAGCAAAACCTTAACATCCTATAAATAAAGCAAAAAAGCCCGCCAAAGCGGGCTTTAACTTTCCATTGTCAATTTTATCTAATTGAAAATTTTACTTTGGTTTGATCCCAAGCTAAGATCACATCTCCACTGTTTTCGACATCTACTGAAAACAACTCAACAACTTCTTCTGTGGTTGAAGGTGTAACCGACACTCGTAATACATCTTCATCTTCCTTATACTCATAAGCACCCCATCCATCCCATTTTTTGTTGAAGATAATAATCCATTCATCTTCACCCGGAATAGTGAATAAACCATACTTACCGGCTGCTAAGGCCTTACCTTCTACTTTCACATCTTTGGATAGCTCTATCCAAGTTGTCTCATTCGCTCCAGTTCTCCAAACTTTACCATAGTCTTCTAATCCACCGAAAATCTCACGTCCTCTTTTGGAAGGGCGACTATAGTCAATTGTGATATTTAGCCCATCTACTTCTTGTGAAACCTGAGCTGGAGGACTTTTCCTCTTACTCTTATCTTTTTGTGCTAGAGCAGAGAATGTAAATAATAGACTCAGTATCAGGAATGAAGCAATTTTTAAGTTTTTCATCTTGTTTTTTTTATAATATTCTTAGTCTGATATCAATGATGGTTAATTCAATGATTGTATATGGACGAAAGAGCTGTCTTTTTGTTTTCATTCTAACCACTTTTTTCAGTGCTTTTTTACAACTTATTTAGCTGCTTACATCGAATAAATCCGCTAATCCATGGAATGGAACATAAAGTGAAGTTTGGAATTGCTTAACTTTTCATAAAAACCAACCTATACCATGAGAAAATTAGGCCTCATCATCACAGTACTTCTTTTTTATTCCTGTGGCTCAGAAGTAAAGAAGGAAAATAGACATCTAGTCGAAGCAATTGACTATAAAGTGAAAAGCATTGATCACAACCATAGGATCAGTATTGTGGAAGATGACTTTGTGCTGTCCGATTCTGTTTATAAAGTACGTGGGTACTTTAATGAAGGACGTTTAATGAAACTTGTTGGTGTCATAAAAACACCACATTTTGAACGAGATGATTACTTCTACTTTGAAAATGAAAAACCCATATTCTCTGGTCATATGATCAATTTCATGGATAATAGGCTCGCAGAAGAATTTAAGTATTATTATCATGGTGATACAATAGTAGAAAGCTTATTTTGGGAAGATCATTACAAGCCTGGCAAGCGATTCCCGCATGAAACATTCAAAGAATTTGAACCCGATATGGACAGCTTGATGTCAGAAGAACGAAATAGGATGAGTTTTTTTCTATCCAAGCTTGAAAAAGAAGGTTTTGAGTTGAAACACATCAATGAAAATTTAGAAGCTAATAGTAATAGATGACAATTGAAGAAGCTCAAAAGATTATAGATGATTGGATCAAAACCAAAGGGGTCCGCTACTTCAATGAATTGACCAACATGGCTATGCTCACTGAAGAGGTTGGAGAATTAGCAAGAATTATAGCTCGAACTTATGGAGAACAATCCTTTAAAGACTCTGATAAAAATCGAGATCTGGGAGATGAAATGGCCGATGTGCTATGGGTCTTAATCTGCCTTGCAAATCAAACGGGCATAGACCTTACAGAAGCATTGAAAAAGAATCTGGAAAAGAAAAATATTCGAGATGGTACCAGACATCTTGAAAATGAAAAATTGAAATGAACTTCAGTCAAACGTATCTCCGCGATCCAAATGATTTACCTCAAAAATGGGTCGATGCTTGGAACGATAGAGATGCGTGCTCTCTTGCAAACCTGTTCATAGAAGATGCCGAATTTATCAATGTTGTAGGCTTATGGTGGCACAAAAGGAACGATATCTGGAAAGCTCATGATTATGGGCTTAAAGTAATTTTCAATAAATCAAATCTTGAGTTGAGGAAAGTCACCACAAAAGAAATCTCAATTGATGTATCTATCGTTCATGCTCGGATGAAGCTTACTGGACAGACTAGCTATGGTGGAGTTGTATCACCAGCCGATCGGATGAATATTTTCAGTTTTGTTATGAGAAAAGAAGCAAAAGGATGGGTTTGCGTGTCTGCTCATAATACAGATGTTATTCCCGGCAAGGAAACAAATATTGTCAATGAGAAAGGTGAAATGAGTTCAGTAGATTATAGAAAGTAATCAAGACCTGAACAAAGTAATCAAGTATGCCTTACAACATCAACTTTGTTAATGTACTCATCGCAGCAGGGATTTTTCAGGGCATAATTATTACCATTGTTTTAGCTGTTAGAAAACATAGTCAAGCTAATTCTAATAAGTATTTATCTATAGCCCTAGCAGTCACCTTCCTACACCTTACATACCTCTTGCTGATAGACTTTAATATTACAGCTAGTTACTCATGGCTATTGTGGATTCCTCTGAATTACACTACTGCAATTGGTCCTTTGCTGTACTTGTATTCTAAGAGCAAGACTGACAATGCATTCTCCTTTTCCAAAGCGGAGTTTAAGTTATTTATCCCAACCATTGTTGAACTCGTATTCCACATCGCCCAAGTTGCCTTTACTGTTCAATGTAATACCTCCTATGATCGAACTTCCATATTTATCCCTCTCTACACCTTGATCTACCTATGGACTGGGGGTTCTATTTATTATTTCGCCAACAAGTCTTTAAAACTTATTCAAAATCATGAAAATTGGATAATAGGTAATTATGCCAACCTAAGGGATATTACTCTAAGGTGGCTTTTGAAGTTCATTTCTTTTTATCGTTGGATATGGATCTGTTGGATTCCCTTCATTATTCTATTGCTAATAACATTTCAATACGATGTTGGAGGTCTTTTTCTTGTTGTGATCATGTACACCTTAATTTTAGGAGTAACCTACTTAACTTATTTTTTAGGTTTGGAAGCTTTGATTCAATCCTCTGGTATTCATCTAATCAAACCAAAAACTCTTTATTCAAACAAGGGGTACTCCAGTATTTCCAAAGAAAAAGTAAAAGAGCTTATTGATAAACTTGAGCACTCCATGAAAGATGAGAAGCTGTTTAAAGATGATCAAATAAGCCTTTCCTCCTTATCTAGGCATATTGGAGAAGAACCAAACTTGATTTCCTTCATGCTCAATACTCATTTGAAGAGAAGTTTTTATGATTTTATCAATCATTTCAGAGTTGAAGAGGCCAAATCAATGATGATGAATCCCGATTTTGAGCATTATAAAATTGAATCTATCGCTTATGAATGCGGATTTAACTCGAAAGCTACTTTTAATAGATCTTTCAAAAAACTAACCAAGATGTCTCCAAGTGATTTTCTAAAACACAATAGGTCTCACTGACAACAGGTCTCAATCTACCCATTGCGACCTTTCTATGAGTTGTTCTATTTCTTTTTGTGACATGAAAAAGATATTCTCAATTCCCTTTCTTTTAATCTCCACCTTATTCGCCCAAGCACAGAATAATCTTAAAAGGTTTACTTCCTTCAGTCAGGTAAAACCTGATCCCTTACAAGTCGAGTGGCTTGACATCCCCTGTGAAGAGGTGAGGGACATTGAAGAAATGGTCTCTAATCTAACCAACTTAAAGGTGTTGTTTCTAACTAATTGCAATCTGAAGGAGCTGCCTAGAGGAATTGAAGGTTTTGCTAATCTGGAATTGCTTAAGGTTGAGGGAAATAGTCTCTACACTCTCCCAAGTAATTTGAAAAAATTGCAAAATATTGATGTTGTTAACATCAGTCGCAATCAATTCAAATCTCTACCAAAAGTCTTATCAAAATGGGCCAAATTAAGAGAACTTGACCTCTCCTTCAATGGAGATCTGGACCTAGATAAATCGATTGACGTATTAACCAACATTAAGATGCTGGATAAGCTTGTACTTGAAGGAAACTCCTTGAAATCACTTCCGCCGAAAATGGGTGAACTGGATATGATTGAAGAACTATTGCTAAGCGATAATCCAGGATTAAATTTAGAAAATACTATCTCAGTATTAGCAGAAATGGAGTCTCTTACTATTCTTGGTCTGGCTAAGAATGATATAAAAATTTTACCCAGAGAAATGAGCGTTCTTAAGAATTTGCAAGGATTGGTTTTGGACAACAACCCCGATCTAGACCTTAAAAGCCTTAGTATAGCTCTGAAGGAGCTGAGTCAATTGAAAGTACTTTTACTAAGAAATAATGCAATAGAAAAAATGCCTGATGATCTAAGTCCATTTCTAAATCTAGCTGTATTGGAACTGGGCGAAAATCATTTTTCTGAGGCAGAGAAAAAGCGAATTGAGTCTATACTTAAGGATACAAAGGTGAATTTTTAATCAGAAGATTCATCGTCATAAATCGCCTTGATCTTTTCTTTATCCTCATCAGGAATCGAAGGGTCAGCCAACAACTGCCAGGCTCTTTGGCGAGAGTTGATATCGTACTTAAACAGCACATTATTCTCTTTCTCGCGTTTCCTTATTCTCCTCCCCATGATGAAAATGGCGATTTGAACAATGATCACTATTGAGATAAGAATGTAAATCCAGTTCATTTTTATACAATTAACTCACCCGCCACCAGCCTTGGCACCACTTGATACTCACTTTCTGTCATACAAAACTCCAGATCCTCCTCGATACCAAATCCACTGAGTCGTTCAGCATGGCTTGATTGCTTCGCTATGCCAAACAAGTTTTCATGATTGGCAATGTAGACCTGATGAGCAACCAACGCTGAATCGCCAACTGTTTTCATTTCCTCAGCACATTCATCAATCAATGCTCCGGCAAAAAGCGTGTCTTCCAGATTAGGTGTTCCCTTCCATCCGGCACAGTGTATGAGCACATTGCTTTTAGATTGCAATACGTATTCAGCCACGCTTTCCAAATTCAAAAAAGCTCCTATAATAATTTCGTCCGCCCCTTCCGATTTAATGATTGCCTGAGAGCCATTTGTCGTAGAGATCGCTATCTTCTTTCCTTTTACTTGATCAGCTTGATATTCAAAAGGGGAGTTTCCCATATCAAACTCAGGGATCTTGATCCCTCCTCGCTCGCCCGCCATTAAATAGCCTTCCTTTCCTAAGGCCTTGACTTCATCTACCTCTCCTACCGGCTTGATAGCCTCTACCTCATTCGCCAAGCCTGTTACGATGCATGAAGTTGCCCGAAATACATCTACAACTACCACGATTTTTCCTTTCAAATCATGCTGATGTATCAGGTCTGGTGTTAAACAAACTTCAATGGTTTTCATAATTATATTTAGATCTTGCTTGAATTAATAAAGATCCTTCATCACGTTCAGGATAACCCTTCAGGTCACTTCAAAAATGGTGGTCTAACAACTTTTGCCTTCACTTGCTTATCCCGAATAATCACATTGATCTCAGTGTCAGGCTTACTGTTTTCGATGGTAACATAGCCCATGCCTATTCCTAGATTCAACGAGGGTGACATTGTACCAGAAGTTACCATACCAATAATATTCCCATCTAAATCAGCAAGTTCATAATCGTGACGGGGAATACCTCTCTCAGTCATTTCAAAACCAACTAGTTTTCTTTGAACACCTGCCTCTTTTTGAGCTTTTATATTTTCGCTATTCACAAAGTCCTTCGTGAATTTGGTTACCCATCCAAGACCTGCCTCTAGCGGAGATGTCTCGTCCGTAATATCATTACCATAAAGACAAAATCCTTTTTCTAGTCGTAAGGTATCTCTTGCCCCCAGTCCAATCGGTTTGATTCCAAACTCTTCGCCCGCTTCAAAAATTTTATTCCATACATCTTTAGCATCTTCCTTATTGATATATAGCTCAAAACCTCCTGATCCTGTGTATCCAGTTGCAGAAATAATCATTTCATATCCGGCAAGGAATGCGGCTTTGAAGTGATAAAATTTAACTTCAGAAAGATCGACTTCTGTCAGTTTTTGAAGTGTTTCCATTGCCTTTGGTCCCTGCACAGCCAGAAGCACTAAATCATCTGACACATCCTCCATATCTACTCCCCATTTGTCTTGGCCTTTGATCCAGTTCCAATCTTTCTCAATGTTAGAGGCATTGACAACCAACATGTATTTCTCCTCTGAGAAACGGTATACCAATAGATCATCAACTATCCCTCCTTTATCATTCGGTAAGCACGAGTACTGCGCCTGACCGTTGATAATCTTGGAAGCATCATTACTAGTCACCCATTGAATCAAGTCCAACGCATGAGGTCCTCGAAGCATAAACTCACCCATATGCGAGACATCAAAAACCCCTACCCCTTCTCTCACTGTCATGTGTTCTTCTTTATCAGAAGAATATCTTACTGGCATATTATACCCTGCAAATGGCATCATCTTTCCACCTAATTTTTCATGCAGGTCATTCAAAGGAATTTGTTTCGTTTCCATGCTTTCTAGCTATTAATTTTTAATCCAACCGGACAGTGATCCGATCCAAAATATTCATTGTAGATGTGTGCTTCAGCAACTTGATCTTTCAATTTTTCACTCACCAGGAAGTAGTCGATTCTCCAACCCACATTTCGCTCTCTCGCTCTATACTTGTAGTTCCACCAGGAGTATTTTACTTCTTCAGGATATTTCAATCTGAACGTATCTAAATATCCCTCATTTAATAAAGCGTTCAATCCATCGATTTCAGTCTGCGTATATCCTGACGCTTTATTGTAATTTTCTTTGGACCTGGCAATATCTATTTCCGTATGAGCAACATTTAGATCTCCACAAATGATTACTGGCTTTTTCTCTTCAAGAGAAATGATGTATTCTCTGAATGAATCGTCCCATGTACCTCGATAATCCAGACGCTTCATTCCTTCACCGGAATTAGGTGTGTATACTGTGACCACAAAGAAATCTTGAAACTCAGCGGCTATGACTCTTCCCTCCTGATCATGCTCCTCAATACCTATATCATAGAAAACTTCAAGTGGTTTTTCCTTTGAAAGGATGGCAGTGCCTGAATAGCCTTTCCTGGCTTTGGATGAATTTACGGCTAGACTATATTCTGGAAAAAGCTGTAAAGCTGTCTTTACATCTTCTGGCTGGCCTTTTGTCTCCTGTAGACATAAAACATCAGGATTCATTGCTTTTACGTCCTTAATAAAGTCTTTCTTCACAATGGCACGAATACCATTTACATTCCAGGAAACCAGATGAGATTGAGGCATTTAATTTTTCAGATTTAGTGTCAAGTGCGCAAAGAAAAGCACACCGAGCCATTTATAAAACTTAACCCTGACTTGATTTTGAGGGAAATTAACAGGTTAAAATATCAGAAATTAGGTGAACAAGGCTTTAACCCACTTTGCATCCATTCATTGTCTCTCTTTGGGGTCTAAGTAGCACCACTTCTTCACTTTCATTATAGATGCCCATGACTAAGCATTCACTCATGAATGGACCTATTTGTTTTGGCTGGAAGTTTACTACCGCTATGACTTGCTCGCCTTTCAGACGCTTCTTGTTATAAAGTGTGGTGATTTGTGCAGAGCTCTTTTTGGTTCCGATTTCAAGGCCGAAATCAATGGTGAGAATATAGGCTGGTTTCCTTGCTTCAGGAAATTCCTCCACTTTAACAATGGTGCCAACTCGCATATCTATTTTCTCAAAGTCACTCCAATTAATCATAGCAGTTTGTATAATTTTTTAAGGTTCTTGTTTAATCTTTTTAAGTGATATTCATTTTCAATATCACTTCTTCTTTCCTCTAGTATTTCAATAAGTGCATTCAGGTGGGATTTGTTCAATTCCTGGATTAATCGCTCAGTATATTGGCCGAGCTGATTAGAAGGAGCTTTCATCAATTGCTCTTGCATGAGTAAAAACATGTCATTCTGAAAATGCTTATCGACATACAGAGTAGTCATGATCCGAAATCCATAATCTCTGGTCACAACTGTACCAACATCCATCGCATCAATGATTTGAGGAAGTACATCATACAACTTCTCCTTTACTAAATGGGCGATATGCGCAAGACCAATCATACTCCCAAAAACAACACGATTGATGGGACTCCTCAATTGTTCTAATAAAAAATCAATTTGACCAACCAATAATTTTGGAGACAGCTCTCCCGTGTAAGCAAGTGTAAGAACCGCATCAGATTGAGCTCTTTGAATTGGTTTGCTTTCGAAGAAAGCAACTAACTCTTCCACTGCATTCATGCCTCCCGTTTCAACAATATATTTCGCAGCTTGCCTGTTTGGCTCCTGAATCTTCTGTTTTAGTGCAAATGCAAGTTTGTCTTGAATCGGCATATTATTTAGGGCAAAAAAAATCTCGACACTATGGTCGAGATTAGTTCGTATTTTCTCAGTTGCTAGCTTGCACAGAATTCTTTCAGCCTTCTGTTTTTGCCTGGCTCTCTTAATTTTTGAAGCGCCTTCTCTCTGATTTGTCTTACTCGTTCTCTTGTCAATCCCATTGCATCGCCAATTTCCTCAAGTGTGAATGGATTGTCACATCCGATTCCAAAACTCATCATCACTACTTCTCTTTCACGAGCTGTAAGTGTAGATAATGCTCTCATGGTTTCTACTTTCAATGAATCATTGAAAACCAAGTTTCCATCTGTAGGACCAGTAGTTTGGTTCTCAAGAACATCCAGTAGTGACCCACTCTCATCCTCTCCGAAAGGTGCGTCCATTGACATTTGCTTCACTTCTGCTCCAAGCGTATTTCTTACTTCGCTTGGCTTCATGTCAAGAATGTCAGCCAATTCTTCTTCTGTTGGTTCACGCTCAAACTGTTGCTCTAGCTCCGCATAGGCTCTTCTGATCTGGTTAATTGCACCAGACTTATTCATAGGAAGACGAACAATTCTTGACTGCTCAGCAAGTGCTTGCATAATGGACTGACGAATCCACCATACGGCGTAAGAGATAAATTTAAATCCCTTTGTTTCATCAAATTTCTTTGCTGCCTTAATTAGACCGAGATTCCCCTCATTGATCAAATCATTTAGTGGCAGACTTCTATTTTGGTATTGCTTAGCCACAGATACCACGAACCTAAGGTTTGCTTTCACAAGTTTTTCCAATGCAAGGTCATCGCCCTCTTTGATACGCTTAGCTAGCGTTACTTCCTCATCTGGAGTAATCATTGGAACGTTACTTACCTCAGTAAAATATTTCTCCAGGGTGTGGCTTTCTCTCCTGTTGGTAATTGACTGGGTAATTTTTAACTGTCGCATATGTTCTTTTTAAATACTAGTTTGTTATGGGTCTACAAAAGCAATCTGCAAAGATAGGCTTTTCGCCGCTGTATTTGCAATAGATTATCTTATTATATACGATAAATCAACCAAAAATTGCCCCAGTAAGTTTCGATTTTCTTTACAATTTCAGAAAATTAATATTCTGATTTAGGAAAGAGGCATTGTCCATTCACTTTGAGTGTAATCGTTCAAACACTAATTAAACCCTAAAACACAATACAAAATGAACTTACTAGAAAAAGAACAAGAATTGCAATCTATGGTCAGCCAAGGACAAATGCTCGAAGCATTTGACAAATTTTACCATGAAAATGTGGTGATGATAGAGGGAGATGGTATAGAATACAAAGGCAAAGCAACAAACAGAAAAAGGAATGAAGAATGGCTGGATATGATAGCTGAAATGCATGGAGGTGGTATCGGAGCTATGTCTGCCAACGAAGAAACAGGGTATACTATGACCGAGTCATGGGTAGATGTTTCATTTAAGAATGGAAACCGGATGAAAGTCGAGGAAGTTTCTGTGAAAAAATGGGATGGGGATTTGATTGTTCACGAGCGATTCTATTATAATGCTCCAGGGTAAGAATATGAGGCTGTTTTCAAAAGTCAAATTAAACGTCATAGCGAACAAGTGAAGCTATCTCAAATGATTTCAAGGCATTTTTTCTATCATGAGATCGCTTCGATTCCTCGCGATGACGGCTTTTGAGACAGTCTCATTTTATTTTGATGTATGTTGATTTTCCGTTAATAATCAGTCTCGTAAATTCATTTGATGAGTTTCTCAAAAATGCGAATTCTTGAAGAGTTGTAGGGTCGACAAAAGAACTATCAGATGTTGGATTCATATAAGTGAAACGTCCATTCCACTCTCTGCTTACCATCAACAAACTATCTCTAGATGTTAATTCTATCACATAATCTCTACTCTCAGACTTGTACCTCCCCTTAAATTGAAAAAGTTTCTTATCATCTAAGCTTACAACACTATACTCTTTAGGTTCTTTAGCAAAAGGATATCGCCATTTATAATGATTTGAGATACTTCTTAGAATTTCTTGAATCAAATAACGACTATTATAAGAATTAGTCATCACTACAGCTCCGTTGGCTCTTCCGTTTTCTATAAAGCCTATAAACTCACTTCTATAGCCCTTATTCGTACCCCTGAATGAAAATATGGTTGGAGTTCCTTTATCATCAACAAAAAGTCCAAGGTCAAGCATTTCATCAGCGAGTTCCTTCGTGAGAAAACCAACAGCTTCTCCCTTAAGGGATGTTGAGAAAGCGGAAACAAATTTCAGAATATCATTCGGAGTTGTCCAAAGTCCACCAGCAGCAAGATCCGTCAGTATCATCCAGCCACTTTCAACCAGAGTGCCATCGTAATTATAACCCAATGCAACATTTGTGCTTGTGTCGCTAAATGATGGATCAAAAAAGCTTCTATGCATCTCTAATGGCTTGAATACCAAAGAGTCCATTGCTTTCTCAAAGCCAACATTTAATACATCCTGAATAATTTTTTGAAGCACGGTATAACCTCCTCCGGAATAAGACCAATCTGTTCCTGGCTCAAACTCTAATTTAACTGGCTCAAGCTTTGCGGGCGGGTTGGCATCTAACATGTCTATTTCATTATCAGGTATTTCCTCACCAATCGAATAGTATGCGACACTCCCTCGTGACAATCCTGAAGTATGAGATATAATCTGCCTTAAGGTGACTTTTGCTGTATCACTGTAATTAGAATAGTCAATTTGCCATCCTTTTAAATAATCGTTTACGTCAGTATCCAGAGATAATAATCCACTTTGAACCAGTCTGAAAATGGCAAAACTTGTGATTGGCTTACCAATAGAGGCTGCCTGGAAAAGGGTATTCGAGTCAATGCCTTTTTCATCCTTTTTTCTGGATACTCCATAGCTAGCTTTCAGATCGATTTTATCACCATTCATTACGGATATACTTACGCCCGGAACACCATAATATTCCATTCTATCTTGAATAGAATAGTTACCATTTATTCCATTAAGTGTAGCTGTGATTGTTAGTCCATTTTCTATTTCAGATAAAACAGCATTGTCCTTTGATCTTTTTTGTCCAATACAAGGGCATACAACTAAAAGTGAGATCAGGTAGATGAGTGGCGAAAATTTACATTGCATTCTCTCTTCATTACTCATATCTAATAGAATTAACTGGATTTGATTTAATCGTTTTGTTGCTTACTGTAAGGATCACCAGGCATGTAATAGCCAGTACGAACAAGATAACGGCCAAGAAGATCAACGGGGAAATACTCACCCGGTATTCGAACCCGATCAGCCACTGTGAAGCAAGCCACCAACATAGTGGTACCGATACTGCTGATGCTATCAATAAAAATTTGACAAACTCGCGTGTATGTTGGTGAATTAAGTCTAGAAATCCTGCCCCCATAATTTTGCGGATGGCGATTTCTTTTCTTCTTGCTACTACATTATATGAGGATAATCCAATCATACCAATTACAGCAATAAAAAATGATACAATAGAAGCACTAACAAATACGTTTCTAAAAATCGCTTCCTTTTCATATTCCCGCTGTACCATATCGTCCATAAATTCCCATGTCATCACTTTATTCGTATCGAAAGAATTATGAATAGTTTCAATTTTC
Source organism: Marinobacter alexandrii (assembly GCA_039984955.1). Classification (NCBI taxonomy): domain Bacteria; kingdom Pseudomonadati; phylum Pseudomonadota; class Gammaproteobacteria; order Pseudomonadales; family Marinobacteraceae; genus Marinobacter; species Marinobacter alexandrii. The sequence goes on along the minus strand of JBDWTN010000007.1, from coordinate 2,645,608 downwards.
TCCAGTGTTGAGATTGTATTAAAACCACTTAATTGAATCACAATATCATCTAGACTTACAAATGGATTGTGATAGTGTCCAATCACCACCGGGCCAATCGTTTTTCGAAGTGATCTATAATGGAAGTCACTTATGACTCCAATGATACGTGCTTGCAATTCATCGCCTCCTGTTTCTTGAATCTTTATCAACTGTCCAACAGCACCATTCCCTCCATACATTTTTGCAGCTGTTTCATTAATTAAAACAGAAATACTATCCTGTCCTTTCATTCCGGAAAAACCTTGACCTGCAACCAATGAAAGTTCCAGTGTAGAAATACCATCTTGATCCATTCCGTAGTATTTCATTGCAATTTTCCCTTTCGGATTGCCCAATGCGTTCACCTCTACTGCGGTTCCTGATCTATACCCACTTATCATCCTGGTAAGACCAGCAACTTTTTGAACATCTGGAATTTTAAGAAGCTCATCTTTAATTTTTGAGTAGTTATTTCGTACTGGGGCACTATTGATTTCTACAACGACCAATTGCTCCGTGTTGAAGCCCAGAGACTTACTATTCATGAAAGTGTATTGCTGATTGACTATGGTCAACCCTGCCAAAATCATCACAACAAACAAGTATTGAATAATCACAAGGGACTTGCGAAGGGTATTATTTCCTGAAACAGAAATAGTCATATTCTTAAGTACATTAACGACTGAATATCTACTTAAATGAAAAGCTGGGTAGAAGCCGGCAAAGAGTGTAACCAGTATGACTGTGACAATGAAATAGGGAAGTGATTCGATTACAAACGTAGTGCTTAGATCAAGTTCTATTCCAGTAAGTATATTGAAATATGGAAGTAGAAAATTGGCAAAGGCCATACCTAGCATGAAAGAAAATAACACCATCAAAAAAGACTCAATCAAAAATTGAGCTGCAACCTGTTTGCTATGTGCACCCATCGCTTTTCTCACACCCACTTCCCTCGTTCGTTTGATATAGCGCGCAGTAGATATGCTTATATAGTTAAAGCAGGCCATTAGTAGAATGATTGAACCTACAATGATCAAAAATTGGATTTTAGAAAAATCTCCTTTGACATAGTCATTGACTCTTCCATCAATGCCGTGGGAATTAAAATGAAGGTCGAGCAATCCTAGTAAATAGTGTCGATTCATGTATTCTTCATCAAGGTACTTCGCAAGCATAGTTTCCGCTTTAGCTTCGAACAATTCTTTGTACTTCGGGTCTTTCAAAAGGGCATAAGTAGCCACCGGGTCACCAGTCCATGCATAAAACGACCTTCTAAAATTCTCGGATACATTCTGTAGAAACACATCATAATCTTGAGTAATGATGAAATTGAATTGAATGTATGAATTGGCAGGAATGTCTTTTAGTACTCCTGTCACAGTAAACCTCCCATAAAATTCTAACTCAACTTCTTTCCCTATTGGGGTTTCCAACTCAAAATATTTCTTAGCCAGAGATTCAGTTAAAACAATTGATCGCTTTCTGCTAAGAACATTAGTTGTGTTGCCATCTTTCAGCTCAAAATCAAAAATTTCAAAGAATTGTGGTCCCGCCACTATCCCATCTTCTTCAAAGAATTGTTTGCCTCCGGTCTCTACCCAGGTAGAGGAAGCTGCATGGATGGTGACGGCATTTTCTACAATGTCCAAATCCGTTCTGAGGGCATTCGATAGCTGCCAGGAAGTCCAAATTTCCGGATCTACTCCATCTGCATTTTCAAACTCTTGAATAACCTGATATATCCTATCTGCCTTGGAGTGAAATTGATCAAAGCTGAGCTCGTGCCTTACCAATAACACAATTGTGAGAAAAACTGAAAGTCCTAATGAAAGACCAAAAAGGTTGATAGCAGTAAACTGACGATCTTTTAATAGTGCTCTGAAACCCACCTTGAAATAGTTTCCAATTAATCCGAATTTGATCATCTGACTATGCTTTACGTTTTCCCACCTCAACGACCTCAAGACATTCCAGAAAAGGAAAGCATTTGCTATTCTTCTGGATTGTTTAGCTCTTGCATGATAAAGTTCAAGAATGTCTCCTTCGATTTCATCCAGGTACTCTTTCTTACAAAACCATCGCAAGAATTTCAAAGGCCACTTTGGTGGTTTAGCAGCCATTATTCGTAACGAATGGCTGTGACAGGGTTTGATTTAGCAATTTTGAAAATCCTACTTAATACAGTAGCACAAGAAATCATTAAAACTGTTCCAAAAGCTATGAGAAAAAGATCAACGCTTAGATTTATCCTGTAGGCAAAATCAGAAAGCCAATCCTCAAATAACCACCATGAAACGGGTACAGAAACCACCAAAGCAATAAGTAACAATACTAAATAGTCTTTCAACACCAGGTTAAGAATATTGGGAATAGTTGCTCCCATCACTTTTCTAATACCTATCTCTTTGGTCTTTCGCTCTACAGTGAAGTTGATCAACCCAAACAATCCAAAGGCTGAAATGATGATCGATACAATCGACGCTATTAAAATGATAGTTGCTCGACTTTCCTCTGCCTGATAAAATCGATTCCATTGCTGATCTAAGAAATTTATCTCCGCTGGAGTCTCAGGATCAAATTTATCATTGACTGTTTCAATATGACTAACCGTTTCACGTGGATTCTGACTATATCGGATGGTGAAATAGTCGATACCCATCACATGATTATTCCAACTTCCTAATACAACAGGACCTATAGTTTCATAGAGTGACTCGAAGTGAAAGTTCTCCACCACTCCAGCAATTTTCAATCTGGCTGAATCACCCTCATTTCCTTCTATTACCCAAATACTTTTTCCAATTGCCTCATCAAAGCCCAGCATCTCAACAGCCCGCTCGTTCACCAGCACGTACAAACTATCCGTATCATCTGACCCTGTAAAATTTTGTCCTTCAATGAGCTTCACACCATAGGTATCAAGCCAGTTTTTCTCGATCCCATAAAAGCTTGCTTCAAGTTCACTTTCGGCTAAGTTTTCTCCAATAAATACTTGAGGAATATTTTTCCATTCACCTGGAACTCGAGATGAAGTGGTTGCATTAATCACGTTCGGATTTTGCTTTATGCCTTCAATTATTCCTTTAAAGCTATTTCTGGTAGTTCCTGAATTAATGTCCATGACAATTAGATTCTCCTTATCAAATCCTAAGTCTTTGGATTGTACAAAATTTAATTGACGATAAATAACCATTGAACCTATGATCAGGAAAAGAGATAGCGAATATTGAATACCAACTAACACTTTTCTTAATGTATCACCTTTCCCAGAAAAAGCATTTTTTAAGATTAGAAGTGACCTCTTCAACTTTGAATAGTATAATGCCGGAAGCATTGCTGAAGCAACCCATATAACTATGACTGCAACCAACTGTGAAATAATGAAGTCCATGGATATTAAATTCACTAGTTCAATATTCTTATTGGCTATCTGCAGAAAGTAAGGAAAAAGAACAATGATCAATAGAATTGATAAAAAGTAAGCTATAAGGATTGTAAACAATGTTTCAAAAAACAATTGACCAACAAGTTGTCGGGCATTGGCTCCATTGATTTTTCGCATGCTGGCTTCTAAAGTCCTTTTTAAAGCTTGTACAGAAGAGAGATTTACATAATTGAGTGCAGCAATGAAAATCACCAAAAAGCCCATAAGCAATATCATGGACACAAACTGTCTGTCACTATAAGGAATTGCCAACAATGGTCCAGGACCGCCATTCTCTATATGAGTAGATCCCAAATGAAGTTCGCTCAGCGGATGAAGGTAAAAATCATGTTCTTTCCTAATTTCTTCATCATAGTACTTCTCAAGAAAATCAGACTTCTTGGCATAGATATCTTCAGGATTAGCTCCCTCTTTTAAAAGGACCCACGTTTGCATAAATCGTGTATCCCATGATTTCATAAAGTTTTGAAATCCTTCATCAACCTGTTCTAGGTTATATATATAGATTTCTTTGAAACGATAAGTTGAATTAGCCGGCATAGAATTCATCACAGCCAACACCTCTACTGGTCCAAATCTTGACTCATCTAGCACTTCTCCTACCACATCTGAATGACCAAAAAGAGCCTTTGCCATCTCTTTCTCCAATATGATTCCAATAGGACCTTCAAATTCCTTCTTGGGGTTACCGTTGACAATAGGAAAATCCAAAATGTCAAATATTCCCCGAGAAACTAGCGCCCAATCTCTATCTGCAATTTTAATATCTCCTTCCACCAATACTTGCGACCCCATGTATGTCATATGTGCTGTCTCTTCTACTACTGGGAAATCAGATTTTAAAGCTGCAGCAACAGCATTGGATGTACTTAAATAATCGTGAATCCCATCCTCTTCCTGACTTTTTTCTACCAACCGATAGACACGATCCATTTTCGTGTGATATTGATCAATGCTCTGCTCATCATAGACATACATGAGGATGAAAAACAGGATAGCAAATCCCAACCCTAACCCCAATATGTTAACCAGATAATGAGATGTTTCCTTCCGAAACCGACGGAAGTATATTTTAGTGTAGTTTTTTAATAAGTTCATAGTCCAATTATTAAGTAGTCCAGTTTTTTTAAAGTTGATTATTCGAAAAGATCGGAAGACATTCCACACAAAAAACAGATTGGCCGACTTCTGAGAAGTCTTGCCTCTCAAGTAGAAAAACTCGAATAGATCTCCTTCTATCTCATCAAGAAATTCTTCTCGGCAATACCATCTCAGAAACCTGAGTGCCCATTTTGGTGGTTGAAGTTCCGACATTCTAATTTTTTACGAATTGGAGCTGTGGAATTTTCTGATAGATACTTGTACGTAGATCGTGCGAAGCATCCAACACCTTTTTGCCCAGTGCCGTGACTATGTAGAATTTTTTTCTCCTACCTCCTCGTTCTTCCGTAATTCCACCAAAACGTGAATCCACAAATCCCTTTTTTTCTAATCTTTTCAGTGCGACATGAATTGCACTGACATTGATTTTCTTTTTGGTTTCTTCAGTGAGAAATTCATGAATAGACACTCCATATGCCTGATCATGCTGAGCAGCCACTGTCAGTAATACGAGCTCTTCAAATTCACCTAATTGATATTCCATGGATCAAAATATTTACTTAACAAACGTGAATATAATATATAAGTTTCACTTTTGTTAAGTAAATAAAATAGCCACACCTTCAATCAATAAAATAAACTAAAGTGTAATTGAGATCTACTCCACTTTTGTAAGGATATCTGTACCGAGATACTTCATTTCAGGAAGTGTATACCAGCTTCTTTTTTGAGGAAATCTTAAGCTTTTGAATGAAACTTCATCTTCTAGGCCAATAAGCTCTCCCTTCCCAGCAGCCTCATCTTTATAAAATTTATACTGGACCAGTCTTCCAGTTTTCTGATCAATGAAGAAGTACCAGGTATCCTTCTCATACACTACTCTCAGAACATGGCATGCAATGCCATTGATATTTTCTTTCAAAACTTCTTCATCCAGAGCAGTCCCTTCATCTAATAGTTTCATTGGGAGTCCCCATAGATACAAGTAGTAATTGCGCATAAACAGCGATCTTTCTACTTCCTTATCTCCCAGTAAAACTTTCCCTTTTCCCTGGACAACCTCGTATATTTCTTCGTCATTTCTATTCACTTTGTAATAGTCCTTACCATTATCAAGGATGAAGGTTGAGAATCGCTCTGGTCCCTCAGGCCTTACTTCATTAAAAGTCAATATCGCTTTTAAAGTTGTCCACTCTCTATTTGGATCATGATACTTTATTGATTTTGCTAAGACTTCTTTTGAAGTTATTTGCGCAACAACTAGCAATGGAAAAAAGGCAATTAGAATAAAGAACTTTTTCATAGAGTGATAAATTACAAGACGTAATTGAGTAAAAAATGAGTAAAGCTGCAAAAACTGTATGGTTCTTTGGGTTCTACCTGATTATTGAGGGGTTATTTCTGATGATCGCTCCTTCTTGGGTATTAAATGCTATTGGTATACCTGACTCTGAAAGTATCTGGAGAGTTATTCTCGGTTTTGTAGTATCCGTTCTTGGGTATTATTATGTTAGGAATTCCAAAGAAAATCTACTTCCATTTTTTGGCTTCACTGTGCAAATCCGAATCGTACAGTTTGTGTTCTTCATTTGGCTTTATGTTTTTGAGAGAGGAACATTAGCTCTTGTGGCCTTCTCCTTTATTGAGTTTATCGCAGGGATGTGGACTTGGAGAGCTTTGAAGAGTTCACATTAAGATTTCCCCCACTGGCGGGGGTTGGGGGTGGATATGATAAAAGTGTAAAACCCTTCCTTCACCTCCGCTACTAGCTAAGCTGTTTTCATTTATTCCTCTCCCTAACCCTCTCCAAAGAGGGATAATTGGCCACTTAGCTCAATAGCTGTAACTCAATACCAGCAGAGGGCAATTATATTTTTTAAACAAAAATTAATTTTATTCGTATCTTATATTTTAAACAAAAATTAATTTAATGAGTCTACAACTTGGGACACTAGAAGAAATGATCCTCATTATCCTCCTAATGAAGGAAGAAACGTATGGATTTGAGATAGCCAAAGAGTACAAAAGCCAGTTAAATCAATCTATTTCTCTGCCTGCCATTCATGTAGTATTTAAGCGACTGGAAAAGAAAGGATTCGTAGACTCACGAATGGGGGATCCCACACCGGAACGGGGAGGAAAAGGAAAGCGCCTTTACAAAGCAACCAATAAAGGTTATGAAACTGCTCAGGAACTTCAACATCGACGAAATGAAATCTGGAAGGTAATCCCAAAATTGAATTTTAGTCCGGCATGAACACTCCTCAACATTCTCCAAAATGGGCTAAGAGACTCCTCGAGTTTTTTTTACGATCAGATTACTCTGACGAAATCCTTGGGGATATCACTGAAGCTTACCATTGGCGAATTGCTGAGGAGGGTAAAACTAAAGCCAAGTTCAAATTGATTCTAGAAGTGATTGTATCACTACGTCCAACCAACTTAAAATCTTTTTATCATTTATCCCTCAATACCATGATCATCAGAAACTATCTAAAAATTGCATTCAGAACCCTTCTGAAAAGAAAATCCACTTCTTTCATCAATATCCTTGGGCTATCTATAGGGGTAGCGTCATTTATCTTCATTTACCTGTACACTCACCAAATTTTCACATTTGATGATCATCACACCAACAAGGATCGCATCTTTTTGGCATACAAAGAACGTATCACTCCTGATGGTATTCAGCCAACTTATGATACCTGGATGCCTTTAAAAGATCGCCTGAAAAATGACTACCAACAAGTGGAGTACGCTACTAGGCATTATACAACTGAAGCCAGCATTTTAAAAAACAATCGCTATCTGGAAGAATCCATTACTTATACAGATGCTTCTTTATTTAAGATTTTCACTTTTCCCGTAGTTCATGGTAGTCTAAATAATGTATTTCCTACAAAACATTCCGTAGTACTCAACCAGGAGTTGGCCATCAAATATTTTGATACAGAAAATGCAGTAGCCAACAGTCTTGAGATTTTCTTGCCAGAAGAGGATACAACCATGCGTTATGAAGTGTCTGCAGTTATTCAAAATCATCCAGATAATGCATCAATAAGGCCCTCTCTGATTATTCCAATTGAGAGCATTCCGGTTTATCCTGAATTGTCTAATCGTTGGAATGGTTCCTTTTTGGAAACCTATGTACTCTTACAGAAACAGGAAGATGCAGTACCACTGGAAGCAGATTTTCCTAATCTTATTGAATCAATTTGGGATGCTGAAACTCGAGGAAACACTAACTTCAAACTGCTCCCTTTTGATCAAACGTACGACACTTTTTTCGGTGATTCATCCAATGCAAGAACATTACTGGTAATAGGAATTGGGATTCTTCTAATTGCGATTATCAATTTTATGAACCTCTCAACTGCCCAAGCCACACAACGCGCAAAAGAAATAGGATTGCGAAAGGTGTTGGGTGCATTTCAAGGTCAATTACGAGCTCAATTTATCACAGAGGCATTGGTAATGTCTTTTCTTGCTTGTACGATTGGGGTCTTCATTGTCGCAGTTCTAGTCTCTCAGTTTAATCAGTTTTTTGATGTAACAGTTTCGTTTAACCAATTCTCACTTCAAGAAATTATTATAGCTTTTTCGTTTTTGATCATCTGTCTGGGCTTTTTAAGTGGCAGCTATCCAGCATTCTACCTTTCATCCATTAGTGTCATTAAAGTATTGAGACAAAAGTTAGGGATAAGTAACTCGTCAAGTTTTCGGAGCGTACTGGTGGTTATTCAGTTTGCTATAGCACTTTTCTTAATAGCAGGTACCATCATCGTACACAAACAAATTAATTTCATGTCGAATAAGGATATGGGATTCGAGTCAGAAGGTATTTTAATTGTTTCTGCTTCGCCAAGAAGTTTTACCAATAGTGAATTAGCTCAATCTAGGCTCAATACCTTTAAAGAGGAGCTCATAAATAAATCTTATATCACAGATATATCCAGCAGTAGATCAGTTCCAACTTCATGGACTGGGAGTTTTGTTTTCGTAAGACCAAATGAGTGGGAAGGTGATCCACTGAGAATGAGATACACCTATGTGGACGCGAATTTCTTTGACATTTATGATATCCCTGTAAAATACGGACGAAACTTCTTGCCTGACTCTGAGGGAGATCAGCGTGGCTCTGTGATTTTGAATGAAGCTGCAGTCAAAGCTTTTCAGTTTACTCCTGAAAAAGAAAATACTATTCGAATTGGAAATACAGAAATCAATGTAGTCGGAATAGTCGAAGATTTTCATTTTGAAACGCTCCAGAATAAGGTGGGTCCAACACTTATTTTCCATCGAATAGCATCGAATCCTGTTGCTCATAGTACCATAACCCTAAAGATGGATATGAGTAATCTTGTTGAACGAATTGAAGAAATTGAGGCGATGTGGGATGAGTTAGGATCAACTCAGGAATTTACACACTCATTTATGAATGATCGTGTAGCTGGACTTTATGAGCAGGAAAACCGATATCTGGGAATGGTCGGATTGTTTTCAGCTCTTTCTATTGCGATTGCTTGTTTAGGTCTTTATGGATTGACCCTATTTATTATTGAAAAGAGAAGGAAAGAAATTAGTATACGAAAGGTTCTGGGGGCTCAGATCAATACCATTCTCAAATTGATATTCAAAGATTTCACCAAATGGGTAGCTATCGCTTTTATTATCAGTGTGCCTTTTGCTATTTACTTCCTCAACGCATGGCTTGAGTCTTACTACTATAGAATTTCTATTTCCTGGATCACTTTTGGACTTGCTCTTCTTATTGTTTTAGGGCTTGTAATTCTCACTGTTGGATATCAATCCATTAGAGCTGCTTCTTCAAATCCGGTTAATCATCTGAAGGACGAGTAACTAGATTTTTAAGGGAAATACTAGCAATGAAAACGCTGATGATTGCTAAAAACGTCCCAAGGATAAAAGGAGCTCCAGGGAAGTAAATTTCATTAGATGGATTGGTGAAATATCTAAATATTCCAGTCATCACCAAGGGTCCTATTATTGCGGATATGGTGACGATACTTGTCAGTCCACCTTGAAACTCTCCTTGCGCATTTTTGGGTACTTGGGATGTCATTAAAGATTGAAGCGAAGGCCCTGCTAGTCCGCCAAAAGCATAAGGTACAATAACAGCATAAATCATCCAGCCCTCCGGAACAATTCCTAAAAGCGAGAGTCCGAGTATATTGAAGAACAACCCAACATAAACAGCTTTAACCTCTCCAATCTTCTTCACAACTGGGCTGATAACTCCACCTTGAACAATGGCGACCATTACTCCAACAAAAGTTAGCGAAAGCCCTATTTCTGAAGCTCCCCATTTGAATTTTTCGGCTGTGAAATATGGCCAATTAGCTTGGGTAGCATTTGCTGCTATGTAAATGAAAAATAGACTAACGACTAGCCCAATAATGGCTTTATAATTAAACACTTGCTTTAAAGTACCAAATGGGTTTGCTCTTTTCCAGCTAAATTCTCTTCGATCTTCTTTTTTCAAAGATTCTGGTATCACAAAGTAGCCATACACCATATTTAAGAATGATAAACCTGCAGCAGCCATAAAAGGAACTTTCGTCCCAATATCCCCGAGCAAACCTCCCAAACTTGGCCCCACAACAAACCCTAGACCAAAAGCTGCTCCAATCATACCAAAATTCTTCGCTCGATCCTTAGGTGTACTTATGTCTGCAATATACGCATTCGCAACGGTCATACTTCCACCACAAATTCCAGCTATAGCTCTTGCTACAAAAAACCAGGCGATGGTAGGGGCAAATACAATGACTACATAGTCTAAACCTAAACCCAGTAAGGCAATGAGAAGTAGAGGGCGCCTTCCATATTTATCGCTCAAACCACCAAGGATTGGCGCAAAGAAAAACTGCATCACAGCATAGGTAGCTGTAAGGAGTCCACCGACAAATGCTGCCTCACTTGCACTAAGTCCACCTACTTCCTTAAATAATTGAGGTAAAACAGGAATAATCAATCCAATCCCTAGAATATCAATCAGCACAGTAATAAAAATGAATATGATTGCGGCTTGTTTGTTTTTCATATGACGAAAATGATCGGCATAGTTACTTTATTACCTCATAAATGGCAATCAAATAGGGTCATCAATTGGTAACCAAATACCTAAAAATATTTAACGCCAGCTGCGCATTCTCAGGAGCATCAGGACTGTTCATCCCGATTTTGGCTTTTCCTCGTACCTGAGCAGTAATCATAGCAGCCTCACCAAGCAATATCATTTTACCTTTTCCATGTTTCAAGCATGCCCCTTGATACCAACCTGATGCATTTTCATTCTTCGTTTCTTCCGAAAATTGCCAGGCAACATCCGGCATCAGAATGGCATGCGAATTATCATAAATCAGAAACGGAATGGCATCTTCTGAAGCTTTAAATACTGATCCTGTAAAAGAACCAATTCTGGATACCTTTTTTCCATAACCAGTATCAGTAGTCACTGGAGAATCAAACAAGGTATTGTGATTTCTATCAAAAACACTTGGTGGCCAATGCCTACCATTTTGAATAGCAAAAGAATTACTCCATTCTATGCCTAATCTTTTTGCTAAATCCTGAGCCGCTCCACCATATGGCATATGATCTGCAACAAAAAGCAGGCTACCTCCATTCTTTACAAAAGCTACAATAGCTTCTATCTCACCCTTTGTGAATGCAGAAGGACATGGATTTTGCCAATTTCCAACGTTAGAGTCATGAAGAGCATTTACTATGATCAACAGGTCATATTTAATTAAAACCTCCTCAGTAAATACCTGATCATTTGCAAAAACCTGTGCGCCATCTTCTTCCATCATACGAGTAAATGAGTAAAGCCCTCCTTCCTTTCTATGAAGATTGTTATGAGCTTCATCAACCAAGACTTTAGGACCATCCTCACTTAAGAACATAGGGCTGATAACGGGTACTCGAAAAGCACTATCTATTGTCGGTTGTGCTTCCAATAAGAAAGTAGCCGTTACAAAAAATATGACAAACCAATGTTTCATTTGAATTGAATCTTATTTGAGAGTCTATTGAAGCGCCAAATATGCAAGATTCCGGAAATGGTCAGCCCAATAGAAAGACCATACCATACCCCTTGCACACCATACCCTCCATGGAAAGCAAGCCAATACCCAACAGGAATAGCGATTAACCAATATGCAACAAAAGTGACTATTGTTGGCACCTTTACATCAGTTAACCCCCTGAGGACTCCCAAGCCAACTGCCTGAATGCCATCCGAAATCTGAAAAGCAGCAGCAATTATCAAAAGAGATGCCGCGGTGGCTTGCACTATATCATTTTCGATGTACAATGCAGGAAGTATATCTCTAAGCAAGATGAATGTCAGTCCACAAAATGCCATAAAGATTGTCACCAGTCCAAAGGAAGAAAAACCAGCGATCCGAAGGTTTTGTTTATCCTTTAATCCCATTTGATTTCCAATTCTTATGGTAGATGCTGCGGCTAATCCCGTAGCTGCCATGTAGCTAATAGCAGCCAAATTCAAAGCAATGTTATGAGCTGCCAAAGCTTCTGCACTTATCCACCCCACCATAATAGCTGCCGTGGCAAATGCTCCTACCTCAAATACATATTGAAGGCCTGAAGGCAATCCAATCTTTAGCAATTCTTTAATTCCCGACCATTGATATTTCCATTCAAATCCAGAAATTCTTTTCCTAACCCACCAGATCATTACAGAAAACATAATTACTCTAGCTAATAAGGTCGCAATACCCGCACCATTCAGCCCAAGTTCAGGAGCTCCAAGTTTTCCATAGATAAGCATATAGTTGAAAAACACATTGAGCAGATTAGCAAAAACAGACACGATCATAGGGCTAAATGTATCAGAAAGGCCTTCGGCATACTGCCTGAAAGTTTGGAAAATCATTAGTGGAATCAGTGATCCACACATGATAATGAGGTAAGGACCTGCTGCTGTTGCTACAGACTCATCCTGCCCGAAGTATCCGAGAAAATGACTGGCGAAATATCCGAGGGCGAAAAGAATAAGTCCCAATCCAAGATTCATGAAAAACCCGTCCTGAAGGAATTTTAATAATTTGGATTTATCCTTAACATCAGTTGCTGCTACCTTTGGTGTAATTGCGTAGCTCACACCTATTCCAAACAGCATTAAAACATGATAGATCGTTCCGGCAAACGTTGCAGCCGCCAAAGGAATAACACCTATCCTTCCTACCATGATACTATCAGAAACACCTACCATGATATGACCCAACTGACCTATGATCACTGGTAGAGAAAGGATAATGTTTTTTCTGATATGTTCCTTGAGCGTCATGACCTTTTTAAAATCAAGCCGCAAGGTAGTATCTTAGATATTCAACATGCAATAACCTTATCAGTAGTCCACAATTTGTTTACTAGATCATGAAAAAAATCTTCATTTTAATCACTTTTCTGTCATTTAATAGTCTTCTCTCTCAAGAGTCTATACTCGGAACATGGTATGTCATTGAAAACGATGATGAAAGTCGACAGAGAATTGTCTTGACCAGCAATGCTTTGGTTTCTGAGAGACTGGAAACCTATGAAGTTGAAGAGCCCTATTGGAAAAAAGATAAAGAGAGTGCAATCATCAGTCTGGAGAAAAAAGGATCAGGTTATCAAATACTAGGATTCTTACCTGAGAAGAATCAATATTTTGCAGGAGAATTCTGGACTGATAAAAATGGTGAGTTGAAGACTTTCCAGATGAGAGAGGCCAGTGCAAATAAAGAAGACGCGCTAAGTAAATTAGACAACAAGAATTCCAAGAAACTTCTTTCCAAGACCTATTATAATAAAAAGCGGATGGAAGAAATTAATCAGCTTCCTACATTAGAAAAGTTAACCAAGGAGGATCTCGTGGTTACTATGAAAGCGATGCTGGAATACTCTAAAGTATTAGAGAAATATGTTAACGAAAGTGGCGAAAAACACGCTCGCTTCATGGCCGTGAAAGCAATCGAGAACTTAAAAAATCAAAAATTCTTGGAGTTAGGATACAATCCCTTTGTGTTTGCCGACCCGTACTATATGGATCGCTTTAAGGAGGATACAGATGTGAACGAGTTGAATGAGAAGATGACGCTCATGAAGTTTTGATCAGTAGCAATATCAACTGAGTAACCGAGCCAATCGGTAAATAGCGGCAACACTTAAGCTATCTGTGATTTCGCCTCGATCGCACATTATCACAGCTTCCTGAAAAGGGAGCTTTTTTATTTGAAGATCTTCTGTTTCTTCGAACTCAGTTTCCCCTTGTGTCAACCCTTCAGCCAAGTAAGCAAATCCCACTTCATCTGTTACTGAATTGGAGGTGTGAATTTTACATATTTCTGTCCACTTTTTAGCTGTCAATCCCGTTTCCTCTTTGAGCTCTCGCTTTGCAGATTCTAGTTTAGGAATATCTAATGGTCCACCTCCCATTGGAATTTCCCAGCTGTATTCATCTAGTGTATAGCGATACTGGCCAACCAACCAAGTATTCTGATGTTCATCCAACGGAATAATGCCCAGTGCCCAGTTCTTGTAATGAACTTTTCCGTAGATACTTTTTCCTCCTCCTGGATTGGTCACATCATGTTCTGTGAGCTTGATCCATGGGTTGGAGTAGACTTCTTTGGAAGAGTGGGTGATCCAAGGGTTTTTCTCTTTCATGAAGTAAAAATAAGTAACGTCATTGCTTCGTCCGTCTGATTCGTGGAGAAGCAATCTCTAGTTTGAGATTACTTCGTCGTTCCTCCTCGTAATGACAGAAATATGCTACTCCACTCTCAACCCTAACTCCTTCCGAATCTCACGATCAGCATTGCTATTCTTCCCCCAGTAAGCTGATTTGATTGTATTAATTTTCTTGGCCTTAGTCGTTAGTTTTTCAGGCTTGCCAAAACCACTCAAATAGCTCTCCTCCCACCCAAGAATGGTATATGGAAAGGTGGATTCAAAATAGATATTTACAGATCGATTATCATATTCAATGGAATACATTTTATGAGCATCCCCTGCATAATCAGACTTTGATAGTTCTGAGATTTTCGTTGTAGCCTTTTTTACTCCGCTTTCTTGATGCCTCAATCTCAAGTAGAAAGTTGATGGCACCAATTCAACTTCTCCCACTGGTAAGCTTTCAGGGTTCAATCGTATCCTGGTCCATAATTCATCTTCTAAAATCGCATTCGGCACGGAGATATCTACATCACCTTCAGATTCAAAATAAGAGTAACCTCTCAATCGATAATCCTTCTCTTCCAGATTTAACTGCATGAATGTATGCCCGCACCATTCTTGAGAAGAAGTTGTGACCTTAAATGGATCAGGATGTTTGTCAGCAGAGACTGGTGTAAATGTGCTCATCATCATGGAATAAGGATAGATTCCCGTCAGGAACTTCTTAGTCATATTCAATTTCATCACACTTACATTATCCGGACTCTGGTCTCTCCAGTTATCCAGCTTTACTTGCTTCTTCTTAGAAAAAGGCTCAGTCACAAAGACAAGTACCGCTTCACCTGAGTGAACTTCTCCATATCGAGCTTGCTGCAATTCATAACTAGTAATTTCTGCTTTGCCAGCATACCAATAGTCATTAAAGCTTTTCGGTTTGATCGTTGAAATTTCTTGCGAATTGGAAGGTGTACAAGCAGTCAACGAAATAAAGAGAAAGCAATAGATGAAGTTCTTCATGATTGTAGGGTTTATTATATAAAACTAAAACCGAATGATTTGTTCCAATTACCGAAAGCGTACTTTTGCGGCATGAATTATTTATCGGTTGAAGACCTTAGTAAAAGCTACGATGAAAAGAAGCTTTTTGAGAGCATCACCTTCGGGCTGGATCAAGGACAGAAAGCGGCACTTGTGGGTGTGAACGGGACAGGTAAATCCACACTCATGAAAGTGATCGCAGGGATAGAAGTTCCTGATAAAGGAATTGTTTCCTTTCGAAAAGGTCTGACCGTATCTATGCTTCCTCAGCATCCTGAATTCAATCCAGATGAAAAAATCATCGAGGCGGTATTTGCTGAAGACAAAGAAGAACTAAATGTCATCCGTGACTATGAGCGTGCGATGTATAAGACAGAGCATGATCCAGAAAATGCACCTGACCTCTCTCCAATATTAGAGCGAATGGATGCTTTGAATGCTTGGGAATATGAGCATCAGATCAAAGCAATTCTCGGACAGCTAGGCATTCATGACCTGGAAAAGAAAATGGGCGACCTTTCAGGTGGTCAAAAAAAACGTGTGGCAATCGCACAAGCACTTGTGGTAAATCCAGACTTCCTCATATTGGATGAACCTACTAACCACCTTGACCTAGCATTGATCGAATGGCTTGAAAATTATCTAGCAACAGCTAATCTTACACTATTGATGGTAACTCACGATCGTTATTTTCTCGATCGGGTAACGAATGAAATTCTTGAAATAGAGCACGGTGATATTTTCAGATACAAAGGAAACTACAGTCAGTTTTTAGAGAAAAAAGCTGAACGCATGGAGATGGAGGCTTCCTCCATAGATAAAGCCAAGAATCTTTTCAAAACAGAACTGGAATGGATGAGAAGACAACCAAAGGCACGAGGTACTAAGGCCAAGTATCGGGTGGATGCTTTTCAAGATGTGAAAGCTAAAGCGCACAGTGCTGTGCAGAACCAAAAGATGGAGGTAAACCTAAAAGGGGAACGTCAGGGCAAGAAGATTCTAGAACTCGAACATGTCCATAAATCCTTCGAAGGGCTTCAACTTGTGAAAGACTTTAGCTATGTATTCAAGCGAAGAGAGAAGATCGGTATCATAGGACCAAATGGAGTTGGGAAGTCTACATTTCTAAATATTCTCTCACAGAAAATAAAGCCTGACACTGGTGAAATTGAGATCGGTCAGACTACCAAATTTGGCTACTACACACAGGACGAAACCATCTTTGATCCAAACAAGAAGGTGTTGGATATTGTCAAAGAGGTAGCAGAATACATTGAGCTAGATAATGGGAGTCAGGTTACAGCCTCGCAACTCTTGAATCAGTTTATGTTTCCTCCCAAAATGCAGCACAATTTTGTGGGGAAACTGAGTGGTGGAGAAAAACGAAGACTACAACTACTACGCGTATTGATGGCCAATCCTAACTTCCTGATCCTCGATGAGCCAACAAATGATTTGGACATTACAACCCTGAATGTCCTGGAAGACTATCTTCAAAACTTTGCCGGTTGTCTGATGATCGTATCTCACGATAGATACTTCATGGATAGGTTGGTTGATCACTTGTTTGTATTCGAAGGGAATGGTAAAATCAGAGACTTCCCTGGTAACTATACTGACTATCGAGACAAAGTAGGTGTGCCAGTTGCTGAATTGCCAGCACAAGAAAAAATAGGAAATGATCAAAATAAGGAAGATTCCGGCACAAGGCCAGAAGAAACAAAAAAATCTCGAAAGCTTAGCTACAATGAACAGCGTGAACTGGATCAGTTGGATAAAGACATCCCAAAACTAGAAGCTAAAAAGGCAGAACTTCAGGAATCTCTTACTTCAGAAACTGAGTACGAAAAACTTCAGGAAATAAGCAATAAGATAAAAGAGGTAGAAGGAGAGCTGGAAGAAAAAGAGATGCGCTGGTTGGAGTTGAGCGAGGTTTAAGAGATTTTAGGCTTTAGATATTGGATATTAGACAATATCTATATCTACATTTGTATTAACAAGGGGTGCCAAACCGCAATTGCGGTAGAAACGGCTGAGATCATACCCATAAACCTGATCCGGGTAATGCTGGCGTAGGGACTGATGATGATGAGAATCATGATCAAAGTATGATAACCAATGAATGGAGAGTCCCCACTTTCCAATGGTTAAATGTTAAATTTTTAAACACATGAAATTTTTATTCTTAGCAGCTGGGTTACTGCTTGCAAACTTGACATACAGTCAAGAATCATTGAAAACGGTACAATTGGATGATGTCACTGTTTATTCAACACGAGCAAATGAAAAAACACCAACCACCTATTCTACGGTGAACAAAAAGGAATTGACCGAACGCAATCTTGGTCAGGACTTACCGATTTTACTCAACTTCACTCCTTCGCTAGTTACCACTTCGGATGCCGGAGCTGGAATTGGTTACACGGGTCTGCGTATACGAGGTAGTGATGCTACTCGTATCAATGTAACCATCAATGGTATACCTGTAAATGATTCAGAATCGCACGGAGTGTTTTGGGTAAACATGCCTGATCTCTCCTCTTCTTTAAATAGCGTTCAGATACAGCGAGGAGTAGGTACTTCATCTAATGGGGCAGCCGCATTTGGAGCCACAGTAAGCTTAAAGACCAATAATGTATCTCCAGAAGCATTTTTTCAGACAGACAATACCATTGGCAGTTTTAATACCTTGAAAAATAATGTAACGTATAATACAGGTCTGATGAATGGGGTATACAATTTTGAAGCAAGACTATCTAGAATCACTTCCGATGGATTCATTGATCGGTCTGCTGCTGATTTAAAATCTTACTATCTATCCGGAGGTCGTTATGGTGAAAAAACAATGATCAAAATGGTCATGTTTGGCGGTCAGGAGATTACCCAACAAGCATGGTATGGAACACCAGAAGCAAGGCTCACCGGCAATGCCGATGACATACAAGAACTCATTGATTTTGGTGGTGAATACAGCACTCCTGAACAACTGGACAATTTGAGAAACTCCGGAAGATCTTTTAATTACTATCTGTATGATAACGAAGTGGATAATTACCGCCAAGATCATTATCAGCTGCATGTAGGACACACCATATCTGAAAATTTCAATTTTTCAGGGGCATTACATTACACCAGAGGAAGAGGTTTTTTTGAGCAATTCCGGGATAGTGATGAATTTGGAGACTATGGACTTGAAAATATTATTTTTCAACGGGATACTATCTTCAGTGATGCTTTTTCCGAAGATAGTGGTTATTCAAATTCCTCATTTGGGAACAATCTTGAAAACGATCCAGAAATCTTATTTAATGTGCTTTTTGATAATAATGGTGACACTATTAGAGATGTAGGTGGAAATGTACTATTAGAAGGAATAGCCCAGCGTTCTGAAACAGATATTATAAGAAGAAGGTGGTTAGACAATCATTTTTATGGAGCTACTTACTCAATTAACTACAATAAAAATGAATGGGATGTGACTCTTGGAGGAGCATGGAATAGGTACGATGGTGATCATTTTGGCGAAATCATCTGGGCTGAGTTTGCGAATGCAACTAACATAAGAGACAGGTACTATTCCGGAAATGGGGAAAAAACTGATTTCAATACTTTCTTGAAAGTAAACTATCAATTGAATGATGAACTTAATTTGTTTGGGGATGCTCAAATAAGAAAAATAAATTACGAAACGTCGGGATTAGACAATGATCGAGAAGCATATGACGTGGATACAGGCTTTACCTTCTTCAATCCGAAATTTGGGCTGACATACTCACTTAACAATTCTACCAATTTGTATGCTTCTTACGCCATAGGAAATAGAGAACCCGTAAGATCCGATTTCATTGACGCCAATGATGGAACTGAACCTAAGCATGAAACATTGAAAAACATTGAGATAGGAGTTCGCTCCACAAGTTCAAATTTTTCATACGAGGCTAACTTCTATCATATGAATTACGAAAACCAATTGGTGGTGACCGGTGCTGTAAATGATGTGGGTTCACCTATTAGGGTGAACGTTCCGAAAAGCTTCCGTATGGGTATTGAGTTAGCTGGAGCATACAAATTCTTGGATAACTTAACATGGTCTGCCAACCTCACACTTAGCAGAAATAAGATTGATCAATTTTCTGAAATAGTATTTGCAAGTTTTGGTGAGATACAGCATGCTAATACCGACATTTCTTTTTCTCCAAACGTTATAAGTGCAAGTGATCTAAGCTATTCTCCTATAGATGGACTTTCACTGCAATTATTAACCAAGTATGTAGGTAAGCAGTTTCTGGACAACACTTCCAATGATAACCGAGCAATTGAAGCGTATTTGACTAATGATGTACGTATTGCGTATGATTTCACCTTTGGTGATGTAAAGAACATTGGCATCTCTCTTTTGGTAAACAATGTACTTGACGAAGAATATTCCTCCAATGGATACACATGGGGATACTATTACGGTGACGATCAACTGTATCAACAAAACAATTATTATCCGCAAGCTGGAAGGAACTTTTTGTTGGCTGTTAGTTTGAAATTTTAAATCAGCTGTAAGATGAAAACACTAAAACTAGCACTAGACTGGACACCTAATGTGAATCACATTGGGTTCTTCGTAGCTCGGGAAAAAGACTTCTATCAAGATCAGGGAGTATCGGTAGAGATTACCTCCCCAGCTGATGATAATTATGCAGTTACTCCTGCTAAGAAGGTAGAAATGGGTGAAGTGGATTTTGCTTTATGCCCGATGGAAAGTATCATCAGTTATCGAACAAAAGCTAATGCATTTCCAATGAAGGCAATTGCTACTATCTTCAAAGAAGATGTGAGCGCAATTGCTTCACTCAAAGAATCTGGTATCACAAGCCCTAAGGATTTAGATAACAAAATCTACGCTTCTTATAAAGCAAGGTATGAAGATGAGATTGTGAAGCAAATGATCAGAAATGATGGAGGTAATGGAAACTTTCAGATCAGCTATCCTGAAAAACTAGGCATTTGGGAGACACTACTCAAAGGGAATGCTGATGCTACATGGATATTTCTCAACTGGGAAGGCGTTGAAGCAAAAGGGAATGGAGTGGAATTGTCTTCCTTTCAAATGAAAGATTATGGCGTTCCATATTCCTATTCTCCGGTCATAGCAGCCAGAGAGAAATATATCGAAGAGCGGTTTGACACCTACAAAGCATTTATATCAGCTACCAAAGAAGGCTTTATTTACTCAATAGCGCATCCTGATGAAGCGGCTGACATACTTGCTCCAAATCTTTCCAAGCAAGATGAGAAAATGGACTTAAAAGAAGCAATCCAATTTTCATCAGATTATGTAGACACAACAGATTCATGGGGTATCATGGATGATGATAACGTTTCTAGCTATGTAGAATGGTTAAAAAAGCATGGATTGGAAACCAAAGTTTCTAGTTCAGAATTATTTACTAATAAGCTCCATTAACTGAACAATGTACTTAGGAGACCATTTTGAAGTAGTGATACTAAATCCAAACTTTGAAATGGTCTCTTTATTTGGCTTCAGGCAGTTATTAAAATCAAGTTGCTAATTTTAAGTAACCACTATTTAGATTTTAATGATTTCAAAAAGAAAGATTTTAGGAATTAGCTTCGTATTCGTGGCATTCTTCACCTTTGGACAGTCTCAACATTCTTATTCAAATATTGAGAAGCATATCGGAGAATATTCAAATTACAAAAAACCACATTTTCTAGCTTTCGACTTTTCTGGTGAAGACCCTTCCTTTAGAGAAATGCCCTTTAAAATCACTCAGATCATCGACAGTACAGGTAACAACCAGATCTATGGATTTGTATACAAAGGATATCAAAACACAAAAAGACCAATCAAATTTAAAAACGGATTAGAGTTCCAATTTCAACAATTTATAGCCAACTATAGCTTTCATAACCCCCTGGGGAAAAGTATCGTGATGGTCGTGACTGACTTTTGGATTGATCCTAAAAAAGATTTGACAAGAAAGTTTGGAGTGATGTCTTTAAAGGTGGCATATTATGAAAACGGTCAGTTAGTTTTCTCTGACACTCAAACAGAAAGTCTCAAGAAGGGGAAATTGAAACTTTATAATGAATCAATCTCACAAATGCTTGGATCTAGCCTAGAGAGACTCTCAACAGAAATTACAAATCAATAGCTTAATCGTCTATTACTACCTTCTCTAACTCGGTATTAATCAATGCAATTTCATCACTTGACAATTGAAAACCCATACTTTTAGCGTTCTCGCTTGCTTGTTCGCCATTTCGGGCGCCCACTAAAGCCGATGTAATGCCAGGACGTTGAATGGTCCAATTAATCACAAGCTGCGCCAAAGCAACTCCATGATCATCAGCAATTGGTTTTATTTTTTGAAGAAATTCATTCGTCCTGGATCGATTGGGTTCCTTAAACCATTTAGTTCCCGGGCGATGATCATCTCCTTTGAATTCATAATCTGAAGTAATCTTCCCGGTCAGCAATCCTCTTTGCAAAGGACTGTATGCAAGAATACCAACATTCTCTTCCTCACAAAAGGGAACAATATCCTTCTCGATCTTGCGATACACCATGCTGTAAGGTGATTGAGTCGACGCAAGATCAATGATTTTATCTGCACGTTTCATCATTTCAACAGTGTGATTAGACATCCCAATTGCTCTGACCTTACCTTGTTGCTGGAGTTCCTTCAACACTTCCATTGTCTCCTCGATTGGAGTAGTGGCATCTGGCCTGTGGATTTGAATAAGATCAATATAGTCTGTGCCTAATCGCTGAAGGCTATCTTCTACTTCCTGAATAATGCCGTCTCTTCCTGAATAAGCATGAACCGTATAGGATTTTCCATGCCCCTCTCCGTCAAAGTAAAACTCTCCTTTTTTGGTTTTCCAGTTTATGCCAAACTTGGTGAGTATTTCCACCTTATCTCGACCCAATTCTTTGATGGCTTTTCCTACCAACGATTCACTATGACCATACCCATAGATTGGAGCTGTATCAATGGAGCTTACACCTAAATCGAAACTAGTTTTAATAGCTTCCAACGCATGTTGATCATCGTTTCCGCCCCAAGCTGAGCCACCAATGGCCCACGCTCCGAATACGATCGGCGAAATTTTAAGGTCTGATTTTCCTAACTGTACTTTTTGCATATCTACTGTCTTCCTAAAACCATTGTCCAAAGTGCACCTTCATTTGATCTGGCCACTCCGACATGGGTAGCATTACTATTCATAATATTTTTACAATGTCCCGAGCTCTCCATCCAACCTTGCATCACACTTTCCTCTGATTGGTAACCTGAAGCTATGTTTTCGCCAACTGGGGAACCTTCAAATCCCGCAGACTTAGCTCTTTCGGAGAATTTTCTTCCATCCTGAGAGGTATGATCAAAATAACCATTTTGCTGCATGTCATTGCTGTGATCGAGTGCTGCTTTTGCAAGTTCATCACTCCATTGCAAGCCTCCGGTGTTAGGTAAATTATCTCCACCACAGTTTGCTCCAGACCGACGATGATTATTCACAATGTTCAAAATTGAATTGGGGTCAAGATTGATTTCCACACTTGAGTTGATTCCATCATCATCACCACAAGAAAAGATTGAAAGCCCCATCAATACGATTAAACTCAGTGATCTTGCTTTTCTAAATGTCTGATAAATTTTCAAGTCGGATTTTCGGGATGAAATTTTTTTCATATTAATCTGATGAATTATTTAAGATAAACCTGACTCCTAACCTCCACGAATTTAAACCAAATGTTGATTGGAAGTTTTGATTAATAGCCTTCAAATCTTCCCCATTAGGAACATCAATCTTTTCTTCATTTCTACGATATTCTATAAATCCAATGCTTCCTGTTAGTGCCCACTTTTCATTAGCAAAATAATACATTCTTGGTGCTAATGACACTCTATATTGAACTATACTATTATCAACTTCACCTGAAAAATCTTCTCCTTTTCTTTTTCCAAACCCTATTGATCCTGAAAGAGAAGGAGCTATAAACAGCCTGTTTTCTATCTGTAGCAATCTCTCATAACCAAGAACAAATGAGTAAACATTATTTGTTGTCACTAACTGTGTAAAGCCGGATGAAAAGAATCGATTATTGGTTCCTTTGTTGAAGAGTAGATTAGCTCCTATATAAAGGAGTTGATTCTTCTTTATTGCAATTCCTATATTAGGTAATATATTAATAGTTCTTGACTCGGTTCTAAAAGTTCTTAAGGTCCCATCAAGTGCCCCTATGGTTTCAGAATTACTTAATATATAAGAAAAATTTAGATCAATGATTTCTGCACCCTTTTGAATTTGTCCATAAGCAATAAAAGACAATGAGATTAACCCGATACAAATAATATTCCTCATAAGAATTTTCTTACAAGAATAACAAAAAAAGGCGGCTCGTTACGAGCCTCCTTTACCAATTTAAAAACTACTACTTTTCCTTTTGATTTTATTGTTTTGAGATCTTGAATTCGAAATCACACATTTCCGAAAGATCCAATCCCATGTCTACCATTTCATCTTCATTACTTGAAGTATAAGACCAGTAGATTTTCACAGTTTTGCCAGCAGCATGAGCCTTGTTCAATCTCTGAATGATTTTAAACATGTATGCTGCGGATGAAGTGTTGAATAACTCATACTTGAAGTGAATGGCAAGCTCGTCTCGATTCACAAAATGTGATTCAATGTTTGCAAGCATTTCACAGTACTTTATCCAAGCATCATCTGTGATGCTCCACCCTACTACAGTAATCAGATTGAGACTTCCCAGGTAGTGAACTTTAAATACTTTGAGTTCACTTTTTACCAGGTGCAGAGGAGATACTTCTTCTTGATGTGTTTCGTTTATTGTAAGCGCGTTCATAATGGTATAATTAAATTCTTGTGAGTAGATTGGAAAAGGATATTAAAAAGAAAAAGACACTGAGCCTTGTAAGGTGGGTCGGAAGCTTCTTGTTCCTACACCCATACCGATTCTGACATGCTTCATAGGCTTATAGTCTGCGAGGATCGATGGTGTGATTGCGAAGTTTTCTCCATTTGTCATACCCGTTCGCACCTGTGCTTTTACAACAAATTTTTCTCTGACAGTGATAGGCACTGCGAAGTAGATACCACTGAACTCTTCCTCATATTCTCTTGGAAGTGCTTCTTTCTGCTCTTCACTCATCATGAATGATTCCATCAAAGATGCTTCCTGAAAGAATGCTCCGAATTCCCAAGCGTATCGGTTTTCTAATCCAATAGATGTTCCTGTCTTCGGGCTCATGTGAGTCTTTTCTACGTAGGTTCTAATGATTACAGTTTGTGCTGATAGAGTTCCTAGAATTGCCACAAAAAAGATCGGAAGTAGTAATTGCTTTTTCATTTTCGTATTGGTTTTAAATTGTTTGATAATTCAAAAGTCCGAAAATGAGTGGTCGAAACTGAGAGTGATTCTCTGGTTCTTAATATTTCCGAAAATCACTGAGAAATGTACGGATGATACTTATAGCAATAGCACGTATCGAATTGCGGAATTTACTTAGATGATCCAGTCACATACATTTTTAACTGCTATCCATGCTTTAGAAGGGGAATTCCTAAACTTAGAAAGTGCTTTTAAAAGAGCTAGACTGATTTATCTACTGTTAGAATGAAGAAAAAAGGCGATCCCTTCGGAACCGCCTCTTGATCAAATTCAATCTTCATTACTGCGGACTCATGCTCTTAGCTAAATCCACCAATTCAATAAACTCGCTTCGATAGCCAAACTCATCTGATCCTTTGGAGGACCTTGCTAAGGCTAGCACATTTGAATAGTTTAGGTCTCCTTTATACTCAGAATTACGCAAGAGCATTCCAAATCCAGCTACAGCCATAGACCAGTCCAGGTTATTGCTTGACTTTCTAATCTGATTTCCCACAACCTGGGTGATCAACTTACTCTTGTTTCCATCAGGTTCTTTGTATCGGAATTTTACAGTCAACAAATCATTGGAAATTACAGGCACGTTGTTATCGTTTGCTTGATACTTCAGAGGGTCAATGTCTTTCACAAACTCACTATCTACTCCTACCGGAATAATCTCATACAATGCCGTTACTGTGTGCCCACTTCCAAGTTCTCCTGCATCTTTCTTATCATCATTGAAATCCTCATCATTCAACATTCTGTTTTCATACCCGATCAATCGGTATGCTTGAACCACTGCTGGGTTAAACCCCACCTGAATCTTCACATCTTTCGCAATGGTGAACATAGTTCCGCCAAATTCATTTACTAACACTTTCTTTGCCTCCTTCATGTTATCGATATAAGCATAATTTCCGTTTCCCTTATCTGCCAATATTTCCATTTTCGAGTCTTTGTAATTTCCCATTCCAAATCCCAACACAGTCAGAAATACTCCTTCACTTCGCTTTTCCTCAATCATACGCTCCATTGAGGCATTACTGGAAGCACCAACATTAAAATCTCCATCAGTAGCTATCACTACCCGGTTATTTCCTCTTTCCATATATTGCTCCTTAGCTAGCTTGTATGCGAGCTGGATACCCGCTCCACCAGCAGTTGACCCACCAGCTTGCAGCTTATCCAACGCATCCATGATTTTCTTCTTGTCATTCCCATCGGTCGGTTCAAGAACAACACCAGCTGCTCCAGCATACACTACGATAGATACTTTGTCTTGAGGACGAAGCTCATTCACCAAAAGCTTGAATGAGGACTTTAACAATGGTAATTTATTCGGAGCACTCATTGAGCCAGACACATCCAGCAAAAACACGATGTTTGAGGCTGGAAGATTATCCAACTCAATTTTCTTTCCTTGAAGCCCTATTTGCGCTATAAGATGCTTTTCATTCCAAGGCGCTTTGGCTAATTCAGTATTAATCGAGAATGGATCTTTTCCTTCTGGGTTCTTATATTCATAATTGAAATAATTTATCATCTCTTCAATTCGTACTACGTCTTTTTGTGGCAGCTGCCCATTATTGATAAACCTCCGCATGTTGCTATAAGAAGCTGCATCCACATCTATCGAAAAGGTCGAGAGTGCATGATCCAAAACTTTTCTAAATCCATTTTCATGAATCGTTGCATATTCTTCGGTATTATGATTTATTCCTTGCTCTTGAAAATAAGCAGGTGAATAACTCATGGTTTTTTTTTCTGCTCTCCCCACCTTTGATCTGAGCAGCATAGGTCTTGATACAGCATCCTCTACCACTATTTCTTGCAGCTCCATTTCACTTGATACGAGTGCAACATCTATGATCTTTCTCTTACCCACTCTGGTTTCCTGAGATTCAAAACCAATATAAGAGAAGACCAGAACAGACCGCTCATTGGGCACCTCTATAGAATAAAAACCATTGATATCTGTGATGACACCTGTTGTTGTTCCTTTGATTACCACATTCACTCCAGCTAGCGTTTGCCCGCCATCCTCATAGACCGTACCATTCACATACTTGGCATTAACATTGAATGCCAGTAATATTAAGAAGATGATTATTAGATTTTTCATGCCATTTTTCATTTGATTTGACATTGAGATGCAGTTATAAAATAGATTCCATAAAATTATTTTGATTTTTTTCTGAGTAAACTAAAATCCATATCATCCACAGATGAAGAAATCCTTTCTGTATATAGAGAAACGGGTAATCAAGAGCTATTCGGAAATCTTTTCAATTCCTATATGCATCTAGTGTATGGCTTGTGTTTGAAGTATTTGAAAAACAGAGATGACAGTCAAGATGCCACGATGACCATCTATGAGAAGATCAGTACCAAGCTGCTTACTACTGAGGTACAACACTTCAAAAGCTGGCTATATATGGTGAGTAAAAATCATTGCCTCATGGAATTGCGTAAAAAGAATCCGGAGGTTCATGCAGATATTTTTATGGAATCCGCTGAAGCTGTGCATCTTAATGAGGAAAAGGTGGAGTTGGAAAAAGATATAGAAGCACTGGAAGCATGCATCGAAGAATTGAAAGAGCAACAAAGAAAATGTGTGAAACTATTCTTCCTTGAAAAAAAGAGCTATCTGGAGGTTAATGAGCAAACCGGGATAGATTTAAAAAAAGTGAAGAGCTACATTCAAAATGGTAAACGAAATTTGAAGATGTGCCTAGAGAATAAGAATGTCAAACGATAGAAACCATAGCGAGCAATTTGAAAGGTATCTGAAAGGTCAGATGGATCCGAAAGAAGCACATTCTTTTGAGCGTGAGGTTTTGGACGATCCTTTTGCCCAAGAAGCCCTTGAAGGTTTTGAAGCGCAAGGATCAAATTCACTTGAAGACATTAAGATTCTGAAAGAAAAAGTTTCTCCCAAGAAGAAAAAAACATTCTCCTTCATGAAAGTAGCCGCCGCTATAGCTCTACTAATTGTCGGCTTCTTCTCTATTTATCAATTTACTAATGAAATAGAAGGCGAGCAATTGGCAATCGAAGAAGAACCAATTGAGGAACTCATTCAAAGCAGCCCTGAACCAGACACCATTTCTGTCCCTACAGCTAAGGAAATAGAGTCAATTGGCGAATCGACATTGACAGAAGAAATCGATCCGAAAAAATTCAGACAAGATGGATTGAAGGTCGAAGACAAAGATGATGAAGTAGCCCAGCTGGCTATTGAAGAGGAGAATAAAGAAGAACTTCTTGTTGAAGAAATTGAAGTCGCTGAAATTCCAGAATCAGAAATAGTTGATATAGATAAATTGGTATCTGAAGATGATCAGGATATTGCAAAAGCCCTTAACAGTCAAGTAGCAGGAGTAAAAATTAATCAAGACAGAGCTGCATTGTTTATTGACACTACTCAATTAGAAGAGGTGGTCATTACAGCTCAACCTTTGGTTGCCAAGAAAGAAGCACTTGGGAATTCAATTACTGACTCGGATGAAGAAATAAAAATCGCTAAACGAGCAAAGGCATCCATACCATTGGCTACTGCAAGAAGTAAATCAACCGAAAACATATCAGGAAAAGTAACAGATGATACGGGTGAAGCTTTACCAGGAGTCAATGTAATCATCAAAGGCACAACTACTGGAGTAGTTACCGATTTGGACGGTAACTATCAAATTCCAAAAATCAACAGACAAACTTTAGTATTTGCCTATGTTGGTTTTGAATCGCAAGAGATCGATGTAGGCAGTCGGTCAACTATTGATGTGACAATGGGAGGAGCTACTGAGCTACAAGAAGTTGTAGTAACAGGATATAGCGATAATGAAGAAACAAGCCCAAGCTATTCTCCAGCCCAACCTGCTAATGGAAATAGAGCCTTTAAGAAATACCTGGAAGAAAATCTTCAATATCCTCAAGCGGCAACAGCAAACAACATTGAAGGAACTGTGGTGCTAGAATTAACCATTGATTCAAATGGTAAAGTCAGTAATATCTCCATTAAAAAAA
This sequence comes from Marinobacter alexandrii, assembly GCA_039984955.1. NCBI lineage: Bacteria > Pseudomonadati > Pseudomonadota > Gammaproteobacteria > Pseudomonadales > Marinobacteraceae > Marinobacter > Marinobacter alexandrii. The sequence goes on along the minus strand of JBDWTN010000007.1, from coordinate 2,616,854 downwards.
GCCTTGGATATGGCTGTGATGAAGAAGCGATACGATTAGTGAGAGAAGGACCCAAGTGGGATGCTGCAGAAAAAGATGGAAATAAGGTTGAAGATAAATTAAGAGTGAGGGTGAAGTTTAAACTTGATCGTTGAGCACCTTAACAACCTCGGACTTATAACTTCTCCCAATAGGAACTTCTACTCCTCCTACTTCAATAGATGTATTTGAATAGGCATCAACCTTCTTTAGAGAAATGATGTACGATTTATGAACTCTTAAAAAGCAATCCGAAGGTAACTTTTGCTCGAGGTAGCTAATTTTCTGGAGAGACACTACCTCTTTCCCGTCATGTTTCTTAACTCTCACATAGTCTTTCAAACTTTCGATGTATGTAATGTCTTTCAAATAGACTTTTACCATCTTCCGATCTACCTTAAGGAAGAGAAAAGGGTCACCATCTTGAGTGGATTCTATTTTTGGCTGAGCCATTTCAAGTGTCGAACTCCCATTTTTCACTACTTTATTGATGGCCATCAAAAAGCGATCAAATGCTATTGGCTTGAGTAAGTAGTCAACAACATTGAGTTCATAGCTCTCAACGGCATATTCTCGGTAGGCAGTTGTAAAAATCACTTTAGGCGAAGGGTTTAAGACCTTCAAAAATTCTATCCCTGTCAACTTGGGCATTTGAATATCTAAGAGAAGTAAATCCACTGACTCCTTCTTCAATACATCAAATGCCTTTACCGCATTATTGCATGTTGCAATAAGCTCTAATGACTCCACACGCTCTACATAAGATTGAAGAATCTCAATGGCTAGCGGTTCATCATCAACGATTAAGCATTTAATTGACATCTGTTCTAAGATTGATGTTAAGCACTATCAAAAATGAATCTTCTGAATCGTGCATATCCAGTTTATGCTTTTCAGGATAAAGCAACTCTAATCTTCTTCTTACATTTTTTAGCCCTATCCCTTGTTTGTAGTTGAATTTGTCATCCCTATCCTCATGTTTACTTTTACTGTTTTCTACCTTTAAGGTTAGTCTTTCTGGTTTAAGTTCAAGGTCAATGCTCACCCATGCTTCATCCATTTCCTCACTTACACCATGTTTAAAGCTGTTTTCTACAAAAGGCAAAAGCATTAAAGGAGCTACCCGCATTGCTGTAGCCTGTCCGAGAATATTAAAAGAAATATTCAGCCGCTCACCGTATCGAATTTGTTCTAGGGAAATATAGTCCTTCAACAGTTTGACTTCTTTCTCAACAAGAACTTCATCAGCTGTGCACTCATAAAGCATGTAATTGAGTAAATCTGAAAGCTTCAATACTACTTCTGGGGCATCTTTTGACTGCTTCAGCGTCAATGCGTAAAGGTTGTTAAGCGTATTAAACAAAAAATGAGGATGAACCTGAGCTTTCAAAAAATTTAATTCAGCCTTAAGCTTTTCCTCAACCAACAATTGATTCGCTCTTTGCTCTCGATACCAATACTTAAACCACTTAATCACTATTGCCAAGACCAAGACTGGATAAATCTTGGTGGTGTTTTTCAGCATTTTTCCAAAATTCAAAAAGTATGGATTGTAATCATTATCAGGCCAGAATATCGGCTTCTGTACTAAGACGTAGTTGAGCCAAAGCAATCCACTAACTACTAAAATCACCAGAACCAAATAAATGATGAACTCTATATAGCGTTCCTTGAATAGGAACTTGGGCATCAGAAAATAAAGCGTGAAGTAAACAGCTGGAATTTGGAGAACAGCATCAGTAAGTAGAATCAGGTATTGCCGTCCATAGTCTTCCTCAAAACTTCCATACACCAGTGCGAAGAAGCTTATGAATACAATCCAAAACACAAAGTGCCATAGAATCCTTGGGGGCCTAAATAGAATATCTTCAAGTTTAATGCGACTCATAATCCACTCCTATTACGTTCAAACTTATCAATTCCACTGGATAATTGATCTTCCATCGACAAACAACATCCTTATTCTGTCAAACAACCAATCTCTATCTCTAAGAGGCATTAAGTAAGTCAAAAAATGTGTTGAGGATTAGTAAAATGCAGTTTAGCTAAAAAAGTAATGAAGTAGGAACTAAGGCGATCCTGATAGGTATACGCATTCAAATCCTACTACTATGACTAAAGTTGTGTTAGCCTTGAGTTTACTTTTTTGTACACTATTTCTCTCTGCTCAAGAGACCCGTCAAACATTTAGATACATCATAAAAAAATCAACGGAATCCATCAAGATTGACGGTGAAGAAAATGATCCCGCCTGGGAGAACACGCAAGACATCCCTTACTTTATTAACCACTGGCCCATTGATTCTGGCAGATCTGAAACATTGACCAAAGTGAAAGTCACCTACGATGATGACTACCTATATATACTAGCAACTTGTTTTGATAACGGCACACGCATCGTGCAGTCATTAAGAAGAGATGATGAAGATGCTCATTGGAATAGTGACAATTTCACCATTGTCATAGATCCAATGAACAATAAACAAAATGGGTTCATTTTTGGTGTGAATGCGGGCGGTTCTCAATTGGAAGGGCAATTAAATGTGCAAGGTGCACGAACTCAATATGATCAAAATTGGGACAATAAATGGTATTCGGTGGTGAAGTCAAATGACAAAAATTGGACTGCTGAGTTTGCTATCCCATTCAAAACATTGAGATACTCTCCCAATCAATCAGAGTGGGGAATCAACTTCATAAGAGGAGATATGGAGCGAAATGAGTTTTCTACCTGGACACAGTTTCCACTTAATTATGGAGGTATTGATTTAAACTTTATGGGTACGCTGGATTGGGAGCAGAATCCAAAAAAAGCTTCCGGGAAAGTTGTATTGATTCCATACCTATCAGGAGGAACACAGAGAGACTTTGAGGAGACTGAGCAAACATCTTATAAAAAAACACGCGATACCGGACTAGATGCCAAGATTGCCGTTACTGGCTCGTTGAACCTGGATCTAACTATTAATCCAGACTTCTCTAATGTTGATGTAGATCAGCAAGTCACAAATCTTTCCCGATTTAGCATCTTCTTTCCCGAGAGGCGAAATTTTTTCTTAGAAAATGGCGACATCTTCTCAAACTTTGGAACATGGCAGATTTCCCCTTTTTTTTCACGCCGTATCGGCTTAGTTGATGGAGAACAGGTTCCCATTACTCATGGAGCTCGTCTGACAGGGAATATCTCCAACAGCACTCGAATAGGTGTTATGAATATTCGAACGAGTCAATTCGATACAATAGCCGTACAGAATTACTCTGTTGCAGCCATCCATCAGCAGGTATTGGATCGCTCAGTCATCAAAGCCATTTTTATTAATAGGCAAGCTGGAGAGACCTTAGAGACCGGACAGTTTGCTCGAAATGGAGGACTTGAATTCGCTTACTTATCTAACGATGGAAAATTGGGAAATACTGTTCGATTTCATGCTGCAACTACCGATGATGGTTTGAGTGACAATCATTTTTATGGATTCAACGGGAATTATAACAGCAGAAACCTTCGTATGGGTTGGTCATTTGATGTGGTTGGTGAAAATTACATTACAGAGTTAGGGTTCAACCCAAGATTAGAGAACTATAACGCAGAAACAGAAGAAACTACTCGTAAGGGATTTACACGCATAAATCCATGGATTAACTATCGCTTTTTCCCTGAAAAAGGGAAATTAAATTCGCATGGGCCAGTATCATGGTTTAACATGTTCTTAAATCAAGATGGCACAGGTTTAAATGAAAGGACTCATGGTTTAGGCTATAACTTCAATTTTAAGAATACTTCATGGTTGAGGCCAAACATGGTCTATCGCGAAGTGAATCTGCCCGTACCTACTACATTACTTGGTGATGATTTTGAACCTCTCCCAGTTGCCAATTATCGATTCACCAGAGCAGATGTCAGATATAACACCGACCGAAGAAAAGTAGTAAGCGCAAATCTTATTTTTGGGTTTGGAAATTTCTTCAACGGTACAAGAGTCAATACCTCAACAGGTTTGAACTTTCGCGCCCAACCTTGGGGAAATTTTGGAATCTCTTACGATTATAACAAAGTGCAATTACCTGGAGCCTTTGGTGAAGCAGATTTTCACTTATTGCGAACCAATGCTCAAATCAGCTTTTCCAACACTATGTTCTTAACATCAGCAGTTCAATTCAATTCGCAGAGCGAAAACTATAACTTCTTTACGCGATTTCAGTGGCGCTACCGACCAATGTCAGACTTTTTTCTTGTGTATACAGATAATTACGAAATGGATGGATTAGGCTTAAAAGACCGCCAAATTGTGTTTAAAGCAACTTATTGGTTGAATTTGTAGCTGAGATCATTCTATCTTTTTTCTGCATATCTTGATGGATAGCTACATCAACATATCCCAGACTAATGAGGTAATCCTGAACATCCTTTCCAAAATTCTCATGAATTTCAAAATAGATTTTTCCTCCGTCTTTTAGTGATATCAATCCTATAGTTGCAATCCGTTTATAGAAAACAATTGGATCAGAATCCGGCACAAAAAGGGCAATATTAGGCTCATGCTGAAGTACATTCTTATTCATATGCTCCCTATCCTCTTCTGGAATGTAAGGCGGATTACTTACTAAAATATCGAGTTCACTTTGCAGCAATTCATCTTTCAAAACATCGTGCTGAAAAACAGTTATCTCTGCATTCAATCTCTTCGCATTTTCCTGTGCGATCTGGATCGCACCTTTAGATGTATCAGTACCATAAACAATGCCACCTATTTCCAGAGATAGTGAGATTCCAATACATCCTGAACCTACTCCTATATCTAGAATTCTTGGCTTTTCAAGTTCATTTTTGTGAACTATCAGTTCGATCAATTCTTCGGTTTCAGGTCTCGGAATCAAAGCCCCGGGAGAGATTTTGAATTTCCTTCCATAAAAGTCAGCCACCTCTGTCACATATTGAATTGGTTCGTGATTTAGTAGTCGACCTATCAATTCTTCTAATTTCTCTGAATCTAGCCCTCTGCTTTCCTCAGCAATAACATCCGCAAGTTTTATATTAAAAACATCTTCCAGCAATAGATAAGTAATGCTTTCAGCTTCTCGCCTATCATAAATTTTTTCCAGTCGTTTCGCTGTTTCTTGCCAGATTTGCTTGACATTTTGCATAGCAAAGCGAAACTACACATTCAATGGATGATAGGCGATATATGAAACGTGCGCTAGAACTAGCCGAACTTGGTCGAGGGTCAATCTCCCCCAATCCGATGGTGGGCTGTGTCATTGTTCATGAGGACACTATTGTGGGAGAAGGCTATCACCAGGAATATGGAAAACCTCATGCAGAAGTCAATGCAATCAATGCTGTAAAGGATCACTCCGTACTTGCCAAAAGCACCGCTTATGTTACGTTAGAGCCATGTGCTCATCATGGCAAAACTCCTCCGTGTGCTGATTTATTGATTCAAAAAAAAATCAAACGAGTTGTAATCGCCTCTAGAGATCCTTTTGAAAAGGTAAACGGAAAGGGGATTAAAAAACTAAAAGCAGCAGGAGTCGAAGTTGTAATCGGTTTACATAAAGAAGAGGCTGAAAAATTAAATATCAGATTCTTTACTTCTATTCAGCAGGAAAGACCTTATGTAATCTTGAAATGGGCACAGACTTCTGATGGCTTTGTCGCAAGAGAAAATTATGATTCAAAATGGATTAGCAATCAATACTCACGGCAGTTAGTACATAAATGGCGCACAGAAGAAGATGCAATTCTTGTGGGGAAGAATACTGCCATTTATGACAACCCACAACTTACCGCTAGAGAATGGGAAGGAAAAAACCCCATTCGAATCTTACTAGATAGCAATCTAGAAGTCAATAAAGACTCAAATCTTTTCAATGACTTTGCACCTACTTTGATTTTTAATTCTTTGAAAGAGGAAAAGAAGAAGAATCTTGAATGGATTAAAATAGACATGAACAATCCGTGGAGTGTCCTTAGAAAGCTTCATGAAAGAAGAGTACAATCAGTTATAATAGAAGGAGGATCTCAAGTATTGAACTCTTTTATCAATGAAAATTGTTGGGATGAAGCTAGGGTTTTCACTTCAAAAGAGTCCTTCGAAAAAGGTGTTCTTGCTCCGCAAATTGATGGAATAACTAGAGAAGAGAAGATTTTTGATGATATACTAACTTTTTATAAAAACATTAATGGCTGAAGATTTAACAATTGTAAAGGAAGGGACTAAAGAAGAGAGGTATGAAGCATTACTGCCTCAGATTCAAGGGCTTCTGTACGGAGAAACAAATCTGATTGCCAATCTCGCTAACATAGCAGCTGCACTAAAAGAAGGCATGAATTTCTTTTGGGTTGGCTTTTACCAAGTTGATTCCGAAGATGAACTCGTTCTCGGACCATTTCAAGGTCCTGTTGCGTGCACTCGTATTAAAAAGGGTAAAGGTGTATGTGGTGCAAGTTGGCAAAGAGATGAAGTATTGATTGTTCCAAACGTAGATGAGTTTCCAGGTCACATTGCATGCGCTTCAGCTTCGAAATCCGAAATTGTTATACCTATTAAAAAAGATGGAAAGACCATGTGTGTATTGGATGTAGACAGTGATATACTTGCCGACTTTGATGAAATCGATCAGAAATATCTTCAAAAAATCCTAGATCTTCTTCCTTAACATACTTTAACTGCATATCTGGCTTCTATCATCATTATATAGACCAAGCGCTGTATTTTTGCCCCCGTGTCGGACAAGGTGAAAATAAGATTGAGTTTTCTAGGAGCAATTATATGCTGGCTGCTTTTTTCAGGCTCTAGCATATACCTTCTTTTTGTCCAGAACTACGACATGAAGGTAGATTTTTCTAACTTCTTCCCTCAGTTGTCATTTACCGGATTTGTTCTATTCACTTTCGCGTACTACAGGTATGTAATAACAAAGGCTGATTCGCTCAACTTCACAGACTTATTGTGGAAAGTATTCATCACCGGTCTAATTACAACCTTAATATCACTAGCTATTCAGCTATTTTTCAACCTATTTGCAAGATCTACTCTGGTAGAAAGCCCGCTCACTATTAACTTCTTCTATAATATTTTAATAGCTCTAGTGGTCATATTTATGGTTTCCACTTTAGTCGTTTGGAAGCGATTGATTCTCTATCAAAAATCAAAAAGACTACTTCAGCTTTGGGGATTGTTTGAAATAGCTCTCGTTGCAGCTCTACTATTTGATTTCTTTAATCTAAAGGTTGATGATGCTAATTTTCGATTCTCGCTTATTGTCCTAGGCTGTTTCTCAATCATCCTCGTATTCAATCTCAAATGGGTTGCCTATTTAAATTTTAAGCAAAAGTGGAAGGGAATACTATTTATTATTCTATCCGCTATCTATCTCTATCATTTTATACTTAACCTTCTAAAATTCTCTTACACCGAAGTTTTGGTGATTGATTTATTAGATAGAGTATTTGTTTGGGGTGTTTTTGGATTCCTTTTTTTATATGCTGTCATATCCATTTTAGTAACGCTTTTTAATCTTCCTACATCCTCTGTTTTTGAACAAAAATTGAAAGAGGCTATAGATTTTCAAAAACTTAGTCAGTCAATCCCCAGAGGTGAAACAAAAGATCAGACCTATGAAATTCTATTAGAAAGCTCAATGAGCGCCGTATTTGCTGATGCTGCATGGTTAGAGGTTATCGAAGATGGCGGAAGAACTCAAGTTATCCGAAACTTAAGAGATGACGATATACAAGGAATAAAATCCGCGATCAAAACAGATACTATAAAATCAATACTTCAACTTGAGCTCAAAAATGAAGTCAGTCCTGGGAAGTTGACGGATGGCATTAAGCATGCAAAATTTAAATCCATCATCGCACTACCCATTATGGTTCAGGATAGCCAAGTTGGTTTTATTGTTCTCTTAAATGAGGTCTCTGAAGCATTTAACCGCGAAATGGTAAATATCATTACAACTTTTGTAAATCAGGCAAGTATTTCATTGGAAAACCTCACACTCATTCAGGAGTCCATTGAAAATGAACGCTATAAAGAGCAGTTAAAAATTGCCAAGAACGTTCAAAAAAGCCTCCTTCCAAGAGCTTTGATCAATAATGATCATCTTACAATGTCTGCGTTTTCTATGGCTGCAGATGAAGTCGGAGGCGACTACTATGATATTTTAGAATATCAAAAAAATAAGTTTGGAGTGATTATCGGAGATGTTTCGGGTAAGGGTACGAGTGCTGCATTTCAAATGGCTCAAATGAAAGGAATATTTCACAGTCTAGTTGCACAAGGTAAATCACCAGAAGAGTTTAACAAACAAGCCAATATGGCCTTAAGTCAATGCCTTGAAAAGTCATCTTTCATCACCGCAACGTACTTTGATATTGATACGACTAAAAATATTTTACATTTTTCACGAGCGGGACATTGCCCTAGTTTGTTCTACTGCAAAAAGGAAGATGAAGTAAATTTTCTCAAGTGTGATGGTATGGGCTTAGGAATTCTTAGAAACTCAAAGTACGATGATTACGTTTATAGCAACACTGTGAACTATAACGAAGGAGATACTCTTCTTCTATATACTGACGGTATTACTGAGGCAAAGAATATTGACGGGGAGCAATTTGGAAGCGAACGGTTAAAAGATTCATTCACCATCCATGCCTCGAAAGCACCCAACCAAGTCAAAGAAGGAATTAAAGATGATCTATCTGAATTTATAGGAGAGATGATTATTGATGATGACTACACATTAGTGGTCATAAAATTTAAAGATAAAGGAAAAAATGGCTGAAATAAATACTGAAAATAACGATGGAATTCATTTTATAACCGTAAATGGAGATATTGATGCTGGTTCAAGTATTTATCTTGACAATGCCTTTAAAGAGGCTCTTGGAGATGGTGAGAAGAAAATCATTGCTGATTTGTCGGGGCTGGACTATATCTCTTCTGCCGGACTTGGCGTATTTATCTCACACCTTGATGAATTCAAGTTGCAAAATATAGAATTGGCATTGTTTGGAATAAACGACTCAGTGAAACAAGTTTTTGATATTCTAGGTTTGGAAAAGTTATTAACAATAGAAGAAACGAAAGAAGCAGCCATCAAAGCGTTAAATGATTAAGAGATTAACCATAGGGTGTGATAAAAATGAATTGGTAAAAATACGTCAATTCACATCAGATATGCTGGAAGAACATAGCGTACCTGACTTACAAGCACATAAATTGGTTCTTGCAGTAGACGAAGTATGCGCTAATCTGATCATACATGCCAATGACTGCAATCCTGAAAGTCGTATAGAATTTGACATAGACTTTAAGCCCAAACAAATCATTTTCACATTTAGAGACAGAGGGGCTGGTTTTGACATCAATGAATATGAATCTCCATCAATGGAAGAGTTAGTATCATCACGCAGGCAAGGTGGTTTAGGCTTAATGCTTGTCAAAAGAATAATGGATAAAATTGAGTTCTCTACTGAAAAGAATCATAATATTTGCAAGCTCATTAAAATGTATCCTTAAGTGAGAAACATCCTCATTTTCAATATTTTATTTATTACTGGCTGTCAGTATTTCCAACCGAAGGAAGAGACTCAGGAAAAGGTTATCGCAAAAGTGGGAGATAAAAGACTATTAGAATCTTCTCTGCAAGACTTGATTCCTGCTAATCTCTCTATCATAGACAGCTCAGTTTTTGTTGAGAAGTTTATTCTCGATTGGGTGAAGAAACAATTAATGATTGCACGAGCAGAAGAGGCAATTGATTTCAATGAAGCAAGAATCCAAAAGAAGGTACTGGACTATCAGTATGCGCTGATGGTTCATGAGTTAGAGAAAAAATATATAGACGCTAATCTCAATGATGAGGTGGATGATCTGGAAATAGAGGCATACTATCAAAATAAAGCAGAAAATTTTATCCTTAGACAAAACTTAGCCAAATGTATTTATTTTAAGATTCCTTCAAATTCGCCGAATGTATGGAGATTTAGAAGAAATTTGAAAAATTACCCAAAGGACACAACAAAAATCTGGGAATATGCTAATGAGCATGCGATCAAAGCTTTCATTGAGGACTCAGTTTGGGTAAAGTTTGATGAGGTATTACTTGAGACTCCTCTCAAGGACGTTAGCGATAAGGTTTCATTTCTCAAAACAAATAGCTCAGTAGAGGTTTCTGACGAAGATTATATTTATTTCCTTAGGATTTTTGAATACAAGTTAGTCGGTGAAATTGCCCCTTTAGAGTTTATAAAAGAAAGTGTTTCTGATATTATCATTAACAAGCGTAAAATAGCTCTGAAGATAGAGTTAGAGAAGAAAATTTATGAAGAAGCAGAACAGACAAATGCGTTTGAGATTTATAGTAATTAGTACAGCAATCCTGCTGTCATTCAGCGGTTTAGCGCAAGATAGTGAAGTAGCAATAGATAAAATCATTGCCAAGGTTGATGATTATATTATTTTAAAATCAGAACTAGAACGTTCCTATCTTGATTTTCTATCAAGAGGAGAAGCGCGTGGCAGTAACGCAAAGTGCAACATACTTCAACAGCTGGTAGTCAACAAAATGCTAATGGCCCAATCAGAAATTGATTCAATTTTTGTGGACGATTCTGAAGTTAACTTAAGTCTTGACAGGCGGATGTCTGTTATGGCCCAACAGTTTGGAGGAGAGTCTGAAATTGAAAGAGCTTATGGAAAAAGTATCACTCAGATTCGAGCTGAAATCTTCGATAACATTAAAGAGCAGCTCACTATTCAACGTATGCAATCTGAGCTTACCTCAGGCATGAAGGTTACACCCTCAGAAGTAAAGAAGTTCTTTAAAAATATTCCTCAAGACTCACTTCCCTATTTCTCAACGGAGGTATCAGTAGCTCAAATAGTGAAAGAGCCAAAACCTGGTAAATCTCAGAAAGATAAGGTTCGAAATCTCATGCTCGATATCCGTGAAAGATTAGAGAGAGGAGAATCCTTTGCTGCTTTGGCAAAACAATATTCGCAAGACCCGGGATCTGCCGCTAGAGGAGGAGAACTTGGTTTTTATAGTCGTGGAGAGTTAGCTCCAGAATATGAAGCTGCATCACTCTCTATGTCTCCAGGCGAAATTTCCATGCCAGTTGAAACACAATTTGGATATCACGTAATACAGCTTCTGGAAAAAAGGGGGAATACGTATAAGACCAAACACATCCTCATTAGCCCTCAACCAAATCAGGAGGATTATAAAAGAGCTGAAAATTATATCGACAGTATCCGAACACTCATTACATTGGATAGTATTACATTCCAATCAGCAGCAAAAGAACATTCTGATGATCAACAGACTTCCTCCGCTGGAGGATACTTCCAAGATGAAACAGGTGCCTTAAGAATTCCTGCGGAGCAGCTAGATCCAAATATCTTCTTTACGATTGACACTATGAAAATTGGAAATATAACCAAGCCATTGCGCTTTCAGAAAGAAGATGGAAGTTATGCTTTTAGAATCATCTATTACAACAATAAAATAGCACCTCACCAAGCAAATCTTAATGATGATTATCAAAAGATTGCGGCCGCATCATTAGCTCAAAAACGAAACCTTAAAATTTCTAATTGGTTTGACAAAGCCAGGGGTAATGTATTCATAGAGGTGGATCCTGAGTATGATTACTGTAACCTGACAAATTAATTTTCGATTAAGAAAAGAATAAATTCACTGAACAAATAAATAACTGAATGGCTGATACAAAAGATGTACAATTGGCGGATGATCTTTCCAAAGATTTTAAAAGGTTGGAGACTGAAATATCCCAAAAGATTATAGGCCAGCCTGAAGTTGTTAGATTGTTAATTACATCACTGTTTTGTAATGGACATTCATTGCTGGTAGGTGTTCCAGGTCTTGCAAAGACATTGCTTGTACAAACTGTATCAAAATGTCTATCTCTAGATTTTAATAGAATCCAATTCACACCAGATCTTATGCCTTCTGATATTTTGGGCGCTGAAACTCTAGATAAAGAAAGAAACTTAAGGTTTATTCAAGGTCCAATCTTTGCCAATGTGATTTTAGCAGATGAAATCAACAGAACTCCACCAAAAACACAATCTGCTTTGCTGGAATCAATGCAAGAAGGAGCAGTAACTATTGCCGGTAAAAATTACACACTAGATAAACCATTTTTTGTTTTAGCAACTCAAAATCCAATAGAACAAGAAGGAACCTATCCGCTTCCTGAAGCACAGCTTGATAGATTCATGTTTATGATCAAGCTGGACTATCCAAGCTACGAAGACGAGATAGAAGTAATAAAGAGTACCACATCCCAACAAACAGGAGAAGTAAAGGAAGTGATCTCAAAAGAAGTCATATTGAATTATCAAAAACTTATCAGAAAAGTTCCAGTAGCTGATAATGTTTTTGAATATGCAGTGAATCTTGTGACAAAAACAAGGCCTGATGGCGAAAAGGCAGATCCTATTGCCAAAGAGTATTTAGAGTGGGGTGCTGGCCCTAGAGCAGGTCAATTTTTGATTCTTGCCGCAAAATGCAATGCACTTATCAATGGCAAATACTCCCCTGATATTGAGGATATTAAATCTGTTGCTATTCCTGTATTAAGACACAGGATTGTTAAGAATTTTAAAGCTGAAGCAGAACGAGTTACCGAGGAGAAGATTATTTCTGATCTTCTCTAAAATTGCTTCAAAAATCGAATATCGTTTTCTGAAAAAAGTCTCAAATCGTCTAACTGATATTTCAGCATAGTAACGCGTTCGATTCCCATTCCAAATGCGAATCCGCTATACTTAGTTGAATCTATCCCACAATTTTCCAAAACATTTGGATCTACCATCCCTGAACCTGCAATCTCAACCCAGCCAGTTTGTTTACAAATTTTACAACCTGACCCTCCACAGATAAAGCAGCTAATATCAATTTCAGCACTTGGCTCTGTAAAAGGAAAGTATGAAGGCCTCAATCTGATTTTTGTATCCTTCCCAAACATTTCCTTTGAGAAGTGATACAGTGTATTCTTTAGATCTTTAAAACTAATATTCTTTCCAACTACAAGTCCTTCAACCTGATGAAAAAAGCAATGTGCTCTAGCAGATATTGCCTCATTCCGAAAAACTCTCCCTGGCATGATGGAACGGATAGGTGGTTTCTTATTTTTCATCAAGCGTATTTGAACATTTGATGTATGTGTCCTCAAAAGAATATCTGGATTTTTTTCAATGAAATAAGTATCCTGCATCTCACGCGCAGGATGATTTTCGGGGAAATTCAGCGCAGTAAAGTTGTTCCAATCATTATCTATTTCTGGTCCATCTTCTACATTGAATCCCTGTCGCTCAAAAATCTCAATGATTCGATTTTTAGTTTGTGAAATTGGATGAATAGAGCCTTCCACACCGTACTCTCCTGGTAGCGTTACATCTACATTTTCAGAAGATACACTTCCGCCTACTACTTGGCTAGATAGATCTTTGAGTTTGATTTGAGCAAGGTTTTTAAGATTATTAAGAGCTGGGCCTAGTTCGCGTTTTTGCTCAGCCGGAACTTTCTTAAAGTCTTCAAAGAGATCATTTATCACATTATTCTTACCGATAAATTTCAGCCGGAACTTTTCTACCTCATCACTGCTTTGTGCAGTGGCTTTTTCTACTTCTGAAATAAATAATTTTACTTTCTCCAGCATGATTGCAATTCGATATTGAATTGCAAAAATAGTAATTAAACTGAGGTATGTGTTTTACTCAATTTTATTTCTGGCGGCATAATTTTAGCAAGCCTTGCAGCTTCTCTTCGTATTAATTTTCTATCTAGGATAGCGCCAATACTTGCTGTCAAAACTGCCATGATAAAAATTAACCACAGCTCCCCAACAGACTGGAAAACTACAGCCATAGTGATCACGAAGATATTATAGGAAGCCAAACACAAAGTAGAGTGTCCATGAGTAAGTCCTAACTTTAATAGAACGTGATGTGTGTGATTTCTGTCTGGAGCCAATGGAGGCGCGCCAGTAACAAAGCGTATGAGAATCACTCTTAAAGTATCATATATGGGTAAGATAAATAGTGCAAAGCTTGTTGCTACTGGAGCTAATATCGTTGACGGAGGAATTGGTATTGCTAAAAATTTAACCATTAAGGTAGTAAGCATGAAACCAAAAACCATTGAGCCAGTATCTCCCATAAAAACCTTCGATGGATACCAATTGTATAGTAGGAAGCCTAATGATGCGCCAGAAATTGAAAAAGCCAAACAAGCATCAACGTAATAACCACTTTGAAAAGCTACCCATCCAAGAAAAGAAGAAATTATAAGAGCTATACTGCCTGCTAAACCATCTATCCCATCTATTAGATTAAATGCATTGGTCATCACTACGATCACAAAAACTGTGAAAATTTCATTAAAAACCCAAGGAAAAGAAGTAATTCCAAATAGTCCATTAAGTCCATGAATCTGAACATCTCCAAAATAGACCACCATGAAAGCAGAAAAAATTTGGACAACTAATTTGTGTTGTGCTAAGAGACTTGATAAGTCATCACGTACTCCCAATAGGAAAATTAAAACAGTGGCTCCAAGAAAATATTTTTCAGTTGCTATATCTACTAGTGAAGTAGAAAGAAGAAGGGCAAAGATGATTCCTGCAAAAATTGCAATACCACCTAAAGATGGCGTACTTACGCTATGGATTTTTCTTTTGTCAGGCTTATCTAGAAGATTAATAGACTTGAAAACTCTTATTACTATTGGCATAAGAGTTAGTGTTACTAAAAAGGAAGCTGCTATGGCTAGCGGTAGTACCATGATCATTATTTAAGTCATCTGTTTTATCAAATGAGAACTCAAAAATGTAAACTTTTTAAGGGAATATTAGACTATTTCGGCAAATAGGTGAATTTTATAGTTGAACAGGCATTTTATGACTTTATCAGAGACTTTTGCCATTTCCAAGCTGAGCTTATCATGTCATTTAAATCCTTTTCAGCACTCCAACCAAGTTCTTGATTCATTTTAGTCGTATCGGCATAAATCTTCTCGACATCACCAGGTCTTCTTTCAACGATTTCGTAGTTAAGCTTCATACCTGATTGTGCTTCAAAAGTTTGTATCACCTCCAAAACTGAATGCCCTTTTCCAGTACCTACATTAAAAAAATCGTAATTTACTTTAGAAGAGTTAGCATGCTTCAATGCAGCTATATGAGCCTTTGCTAAATCCACAACATGAATGTAATCTCGAATACATGTGCCATCTGGGGTGTCATAGTCGCCACCAAATACATTTAGCTTTTCTCTAATGCCAGAAGCAGTTTGGGTTATAAAGGGGATAAGATTGTTAGGAATCCCAAGAGGAAGCTCTCCGATCAATGCACTATCATGCGCTCCGATTGGATTGAAATACCGTAATGAAATAGCCTTAAAATCAACATTTGAATTGCAATAATCTTCGATTATCTCTTCGCCTACTTGTTTCGTGTTACCATAAGGTGACTCTGCTTGCTGCTTGGGCGTCTTCTCGGTAACAGGTAGTTTATCCGGCTGTCCATATACTGTGCATGAGGAGGAGAAAATAAGATTATTTACTTTGAGTTCTCTGCAGCATTCCAATACATTAATTAAAGAGCTAAGATTATTTTTGTAATATAAGAGTGGTTTTTGAACAGACTCCCCTACAGCTTTTGATGCAGCGAAATGTATGATCGAATCTAAATTGTATGTGGAAAATAGGTTAAAGAGCTTCTCCTTATCAGTTAAATCAATATTAAAGAATTCAGGTTTAACTTTTGTGATTTTCTCAATTCTATCTAAGACTTCTATTTTTGAGTTTGAAAGATTGTCTGCAATAAAGACTTTGTATCCTTGAGCTATTAACTCCACAACTGTATGAGAGCCAATAAACCCAAGCCCTCCTGTCACAAGTACATTCTCCATATTCATTAATAAGCGTTTTGATCTCCTTTAACTATAGCGAGCGCGGTGAGGAGAATTATCTTAAAGTCTAGAATAAGTGACCAATTCTTCACATAAAAACGATCAAGTTTTACTCTACCGCTCATGTCACTAAGTTCTGCTGTCTCGCCTCTAAACCCTTTAGCTTGGGCTAATCCTGTAATGCCTGGTTTTACAGCATGTCTTTGCCAAAAGCGATCAATTTTTGGTTGAAACTCTTCGTTCAATTTAATAGGGTGAGGTCTAGGGCCTACCACAGACATATCACCAAGGAACACATTAATAAACTGTGGTAATTCATCAATAGAAGTCTTTCTCAAAATAGCTCCCATTTTTGTGATGCGATTATCATTTTTTGTCGCCTGCTTAAAGTCTGCTCCTTTTTCAAACGCCATCGTCCGAAACTTCCAACAGAGAAAAAAATTATTATCCTTTCCATGTCTTTTCTGTTTGAAGAAAATGGGGCCTTTTGACTCCATCTTTATAAGTAATCCGATGATCGGGATCAACCATGACAGAATCAGCAAAATAAATATGCTAGAAAATACCAGATCAAATCCTCTTTTAATTAATCGATTCACTTGGCTATCCAAGGGGATAGAGTTTACATTGATTATTGGGATGTTCCCAAATTGCTCAATGGAAAGGTTGTAATTAGATAGTCGACTAAATTGCGATATCAAATTCACCTTTATCAGGTTATTTTCCGCAAAATCAATTACATCCTTTACTTGTTCATCTTGTAGGTGTGGTAGGCAACAAAAAACAATATCAGCTTTATTGTTAATAGTGAATTCCTCAAAATTAGTCAAGCTTTCATCTGCCCCATTATCATTATCCACAATCCCTACCAACTGATATCCAAGTTCTGGAGTTTCTTTGAAATAATGAGTTAGTGAATCAGATAAATCCCCTTTGCCGATAATAACTACTCGACGAATATTATAGCCTTTAATCCTATAATATCTAATCAGGTAGTGCCATAAGCTCCGCCATAGTAGAATGGCCACTGTAAAGATTAAATATGTTACAAAAAGATATTTTCTCGAGTAATCAACCGGCTCTAAGGCAAACCACAAGGCAAAAACAATAGACAGGTTAATAACTAGACCAGTAAGTACCTTATTTAAATGATCAAGAAGCCTTGAGTTTCGGTTTATTCTTTGCAAATTGGAACTGAAAAAAACTCCAACCCAAATTACATTGAGGAGCAATTGAAGCAACTGATATTCGTCGCTGGGAATCAAACTTCCATAGCGATACTGATTGGCAACCAAAACACCAATATTCAGGCATACCAAGTCTGTGATAAGAAAAAGTATTGGGAAGTATTGGGAATATCGGTGATTTGCTGGCATTTGTTACTAAACAAGTACAAATATAGTTCAAGACTTATTGAAATATTTTTGCATAAAAATCCTAGCAAAAAAAAGTGGATTTCCAATAAAGTATCTTTTAAACAATCTCTTGGGCTCTAAAAGGAATCTAAAAAACCACTCCAGTTTTAAATGAAAGAAAATGCTAGGCGTCATTTTTGCTTCACCCGAAACATACTCAAAAACTGCTCCACCTGTTAATGCGACATTATAAGTCATTCTATCTCCGTGTTTTAACAATAAGTTCTCTTGATGAGGCATACCCATACCAAGCAATAAAATATTAGGTTTTGTAGTATTTAAATCAGTAATTAGTTTTTCATACTCTGATTCGTTTTGAAAAAATCCGTTTCTATAGCCTACAATCACAAGCTTAGGATACTTGACTTTTAGGTTGTCTACTGCATTTTTTATAACGATGCTCTCAGATCCAACAAGGTACCACGAAATTCCTTCACTTTCACAGAATGATGCAAAGTCCCAAATCCAACGATTATAAGTAATCTTTTCATAAATATGATGTCCTAAAATCTTTGCTCCTAACCTAACACCATCCCCATCGCAAAAAACTATTGCACATCTATTGAAAAACTCTCTAAACCAACCTAATGAACTTGCAACATTGATGCCGTGAATGTTCGCATATAAAATATTCTGCTTTTGATTATGTGTAACGTAAAATCCAATCTGCCGAATTAATTCCTTACTTGTCAGGTTAGTGACATTGATACCCAGAATATTAATCTTCTCAAACTCCTTCACATCATTAAAACTCAAAAGCTACTACTCAATTTGAAAATTTCATTTAACCTTTTCTTCATCAGTTAAGGCCTTTGAAAAGAAATTTAAATTAGAGGCTAGGTATTCGTCACTTTTGTTTCGGTCGATATATTGGTCTCCAAAATCTCCAGCCCAAAATTTTTCTTGTTCTGTGTTATGTTTCATACTATTTAATCTTACCTATAATTAATTCCATTATTTGAATGCTTCCAGAATTTCATCTAGAAGGAAATCGGTACTAAAAAATCCTTTACTTGCTTCGGCAGCATAAAAATGATTCCTAATTAATGGAACCAAATCGATCTCTAAGAAATTGTCCTCATCAATTGTATTGAAAACTTTCTTGAACTCTTCCCAGCTAGTCATAAAAGAATAATCAATTTTATTACTTTCAACAAAAATGCATGGTACATCTAAATTCATCAATTCGAAGATTATCGTAGATGGAAATTGGTAACTAACCACCAAATGGTTCTCTTCAATTGAATCTTTGAGAGTCATCTCTTTAGAATGTTGGATCTTTATATTCTTAAATTCATAATTATCAAAATCCCTAGGATGAATTCTAAAATTATAGCGAACATTTTCTTTAGGGTTTTGATCTATTTTATTTAAAAACTGTGCTTGTTTTTTCTGAAGGTCATCTCGGCCGTGCCAAGTATATGATGCTCCAATGATAAGGATTTCTATTGTCCCACCATCATAGGAACGTTTCCTTAATTTCATGCCGTCTTTAAATCGCGGAATTCCAACCGTTTTTATAATCTCAGCATTAGCACCATCTAGTGTCAATGTTTTCTTCGTGGCCTCTCCAGAACAATAAATATTATCGATCAATCTATATCTTGGACGAAATCCATATAAAAAACCTCTTAGACGTTTAAAAAAACTTTGCTTTTCCGGCCATAATAGAATCGCATCTTGAATAAAAAGAGTTTTGGATGGATTTACCGATCGCACTAACCAATATTCTAAAATCCCAAAGTCTCCAAGTAAACATAAATGTACATCCTCCTCCAACCTTCTAAAATGTCTTCTTAGCTTTATCAGGAGCTGAATTTTTCCAATAGAATTCTTTAGGTAGAAGGAATCCTTTAATCCATCAAAATTCAAAACCTTTGATATATAGGGCGGAAGTTGAAAATCTTGCTTGTATACATCTCGGAAATCAGCAAAATAAAATTCAAACTTACTTGGATCCAAAGAATCGCAGATGATAGATATGTTTTTGAAACTTTGAGGATTTGCTGCGGATAATAAAACTTTCTTTTTCACAACTGGTCAATAATATCTTCTAACCTATAAATATTTTTTTCTGCTGAATAATCAGCAGCACGTTTTGCTGCATTTGACTTAAATTTATCCAAGAGTTCTTTATTCTTAGACAGAAATTGAAGTTTCTCCAGCATCTCAAATTCGTCTGAGACAATAAAACCCGTTTCACCAGAAAGAATAGCATCAGGCCAGTATCTGTCTAATGCAATAACAGGGATGCCGCAAGCCAGTGCTTCCAGTATTACATTGGCAAAACCTTCTTGTATAGATGTAGAAACAAAAATGTCTTGTTCTGATAGTATATTAGGGAGTTCATTATTATCAACTCTTTCTAAAATCTGAAGATTTTCAATGTTCTCTTTTTCCTTTTTCTCCTTCATGTCTGGAAAGTAGTACCTACCTCCAATCCACATAAAATCTACTTCTGGCAGTTTTTTTGCTAAAGACGCAAATAAAAAAGGTTGTTTTACACAAATCATGGATCCAACCGAAATCACTTTGATTCTTTCAGATTTACTTTTACTTGAGTTGCTTGTCAGATTAAAAAGGTTGGTATCAATAAAGTTGTTTATCACTGGAATATCTTCCTTGTAATATCTCTTTACTGTATGGGCTACAAATCCGCTATTTGCTATTCGCAAGTCTGAATTTTGGACAATATAATCTGATGTCTTGGTGTATTTAGATCCAAATTCTCCGTAAGGAACTTGATTAACTACAAAAGTGATAAACTTAGTTCTCTTACTAAAAATTTTCTTAAAATAAAGAAAGTATTTGAGGTGGGGGGTAACCTTGGCGTTTAGAATTACATCAAATTTTTCAAAAACAAAATGTTTCAGAAAAAAGATTAATAATGAGAAATATTTTTTGGAAAAAACTATTCTTATCTGAGAGTCAGAGCTAATCCTTTGATCTATATTCTTGTCTGAACTGAATATATAAATATTGTACTTTTCTTTTGAAAGGAAAATAGACCAAAGTTTTCCATTGCGATTTTGAGCATTAAAATTGCCATTGGTAGCATCCGCATTAATTAAAATCTTCTTTCTCTTAACTTTCATTGATCAACTGCTTCCACACATCAATAATATTAGATAGTTCGAATGTTTGAGATCGCGATTTAGAAGCTGACGCAAAGTAGGACAAACGATGCTTATCAAGCAAAAGATTGGAGATTTCTTTACCCCACTGACTATAAATAGGTTCTAGGTTTGTTTGTGTAAAGGTTGGTAGTAATACTCCATAGTTTTCTTTAGGTCCTTTTAGGATTTCCGCAGGGCCTGTTAAACAGTCAGCGGATACTACGGGGCTCTCACATGCCATTGCCTCAATTAGCGCATTTGGAAATCCTTCGTACAAAGAACTTAAAACAAACAAATCGGTGTTCCTCACATATTTGTATGGGTTCTTTTGGAACCCAAGAAAAAAAATATCAGCATCAAAGTTGTATTTCCCAAGCTCATCAGCTGTGGTAACGACAAGGCCTTTCTTACTTGCATATTCCATTAATTCCGACTTGAGTCTCCCATCGCCAAGAATTAGAAGAACAGCGTCACTCAAGGCCTTTTCTTTCTTTATTTCGCTAAAAATATCGATCAGATGAACTTGCCCTTTTTGATATTCCAACTTTCCTATGTTAATGAGTGATGGTTTGTTAGAAAGTAAGCTTTCTAATTCTGATTGCACAGATTCCTTGCTGTCATGAAAAATACCATTCACATCTACCCCATTGTATATTGTTTTTAATTTATTCGTCAATTTGGGGTCTTTTTTTCGATAATACTCTTCAATACCTTTAGAAACGGTAATTACTTTGTTAGCTTTCCTAAGCACATATGTATATCCAAAATTCATAAGCTTGTTCAGCATAGACCTATCTTCTTGGTCTTTTAATAATGGATAATTTCGGATGCTAACGAAAACCCTTTCTGAACGAATCTTAGATAGGACATTAAGAATATTAGGCTGTGTCATAAATGAAATTGATACATCCGGCTTTATTCTCCTTTTAATTGACTTAACTGTATGGATTCTCTTAAAAAATGATAAGACTTTTCCTAAAAGAGATTTCCGAGGCTCAAAATGAACATTATATATAAATCCTCCAAAATCGTAACTTTCATCTTTATCAAAGAGAGAAAGAACGTGAATTTCTTCATCTAAATGTTTAGAAAGTCTTGATGCAGCTCTTTCAGCTCCCCCCCCATATTTGGAAGGAGTAATTATTAAAATTCTTTGTTTTTCCAGGGTTAGAGACATAAAATACTAAACAACTTGTATATATCCATTTTAAATCAAAAGGTACGTATATAGTTTCTTCCATAAATGATATTAAGATGATCATGGAAAACGAGGTAATTATTACACTTGCCAAGTGTGGATTACTTAATAACGATCTCAAATTTTTGAAGAAGGTAACTATTAGCATTAAAAATGGCACTAACAATAAAATACCTCCATCGAGTAAAATATCAAATATCATATTATGTGCGTGATTTATTGTCCAGCCTAAATTATGAGTAAGCGTTTGATCCTGCCAGAAACTTTCGAATCCATATCCAAACCATAAGTGTTCTCGAATCGAAAAAATTGAATACAACCAAATCTGCAACCTGCCTGTTAAAGTGATATCCTTACCTATCAATTCCATGAAACTTGCGAAATCGGATGCAATGAACGCTATGAAGCCTGCTATCCCAGCTAAGATTATTTTGTTAGTGTGATTTTTTAGTTCTTTTATTCTAGAAAGAATTCTTTCTGTCAAGAGATAAAACGAAGCTCCAACTATTGTAAGTAAACTAATAGCCGATTGAGATTTGTAAACTAGGAACAAACAAAGAACAAAAACCAAATATCTCCAGATACCTTTTCCTGTAAAGAGTAGAAGTAAACCAAGAATACCCATCTCACGCCCAAAACCAGATTTGTGGTAGTAAATACCTTTCCAGGCACCAATATGAACAGTACCACTATGTATGACTTTTGATGGGGCTAGAATAGTCAATAAGAGTGATAATGTTAGAACAATTAGCAATCCTAAGGTTATTATCAAAATGAAATCGTTGAAATCAAATTTGACAAAAAGATAAGTAGCATAAAGAGAGGTCGCTATTAAGAGAGAAGAGTTTTTTAAGGTAATGATGGGATGTTCCGACCAAAGAGTTGAAGCTATAAGTACCAACAAAAAAATAAAGTACCATATATTCCAATCGTATGATTTGAGTTGAGGTATAATTTTTATGAATAAGATTATAGAAAGAGTACAAAGAGCTATATGAATCGGACTCTCCAAAACCTTTATACTAGAAAAAGGATCTGATAAGCGTTGAAAATATGCTAAAAAAACAAAACCTACGGAATGCAATATTTTCACTCCAAATGAAAAGGATAATCGGTCAACTAAAACAATTCTATCAGGTAAGATCATCACTAGTCAATCGCTCTCCAGCTTCTATTTTCCGCTTCGTTCTTTGCCCAATTAATTCAGAGTAATGCTTTGGATGAAGCCCAAAGCCTGGACGTATTGATTTAATATTTTCTGATGTAAAAGTCTCATCAATTTCTATATCCTTTACTGCATAAAGAGACCTTGAAAATGATTTACCCGCCCTTTGCTTATCTGTTAATTCATAATCCACCTTCCCAATGGCTTTTTCTGCTTCACGTACAGCTCTTACCATCTCAGCAAATTCCTCTTCAGTCATTGAAAATGTAGCATCTGGACCACCAATTGAACGATCTAAAATGAAATGTTTCTCAATTATTTTTGCTCCCAGGCTTGTAGCAACTATAGGTACCGTACTGCCCATTGTATGATCTGAAAGGCCGGGAATTACTCCATAGCGTTTCCGGAAATCCTGCACCATTAACATATTAGCTTCATCAATTGGTGCAGGATAACTTGAAGTACATTTCAATAGCGCAATTTGACTATTATCCATGCTTTTGCAAGCGTTCAACGCGAGCTCTATATCTTCCTCATTGGCAATACCAGTTGATAAAATAATTGGTTTACCTTTTGATGCAGTATATTCAATTAACGGGATATCAGTGATTTCGAATGAAGCGATTTTATACGCTGGTGTATTCAAATCTTCAAGAAAATCAACTGCAGTTTTATCAAATGGTGATGAAAAGCAGATTAAATCTAGATCTCTCGCAACAGAGAAGAGTTTTTCATGCCATTCCCATGGAGTAAAAGCACTTTGATATAGTTCATGAAATGTTTTACCGTCCCAAATAGATCCTGATTTAATAATAAAATCCTCCTTTTCACAGTTGATAGTAAGAGTATCAGCCGTATAGGTTTGAAACTTTATTGCATCAGCTCCAGCTCTTTTTGCTGCATGTATTGTTTCAATTGCCACATCCAAACTTCCATTGTGATTGGCCGATAACTCTGCAATAATGAAAACACCTGGTTCAGTACTGAAATTAAATGAATCTATTTTCATACTATTTTAATAACATGCCTTTTGAAAATTGGAAATCTTGTCCTCTTATTTTTTTTATCAGTAATACCCCATTGGGGGTTTTGATTCTTATTGGGTTAGCGGAAATCACTTCTCCATTTTTCATACTTTGACGAAATCCATAATTATCAAAAGAAACCTCGTCAATAATGATAATCTGATCCCCAAAGTTTGTAAATGCTCCTGGGTATGGATACGACTGAGCTCTCACCCAATTTCTTATTCTTTCCTTTTGCCAATTCCAATCAATCTTACCATCTTCTGGTACTCGCTTTTCAAAATATGTTGCTAAAGATTCATCTTGTTGAATTCTTTGCAATTTATTCGAGTTGATATTGCTTAAGACTTTGTCGATAAGTTTAGGATATTGCAACCCAAATTTCTTTAAAATATCTCCTCCAGTATCATTTTTTTCAATTTTTACCTGTTTCTGTTGAAGGATGTCCCCGGCATCACAATCCTCGTCAAGAATATGGGCAGTAATCCCTGTTACTTTTTCATTATTAATAATTGACCATACATGAGGTGTTCTTCCTCGATACTTAGGAAGCAAAGAACCGTGAACATTGAAAGCAATTTTGCTCGGCCATTGAATCAAATCGTTTTCAATCAAAAAAAGATAATTAACTGAAATAAGTACTTCTGGTTTGACATCCTCAATAAGTTTTTCACACCTTCCTTTTCTTGGATTGCCAACAAAGAGTTTAATGTTTTTTGACGTTGCAAAATCTAGTATTTGAGAAGAATTTTTGTCTGTTAAAATTGCCTCAATGTTGTAGTCTCTATCATAGAGATATCTCGCCATCGATAATCCTAAATTTCCCGATAACAACAATGCCAACTTCATGAGCCTGGATTTATCTTGGAATAAATAACTACATCTTTAAAAGACCCTTCAAAAAAACAATGATCCTTCAATCTAGCATCAAGAAAGTAACTACTGGATTCAAGTGTGTCATACAAGTGAGGTCTTAAATCAAAAGCATAAACATAAATCTTATGAAATTCTAGCTGATCAAATGCAATTAATTCAATTAATTCAAGATAGCAAGACCAAATAGATTTGAAACCGGACTTTTCTAATTCAGTATTCATTATAAATGAGATTTCTGCATTCATATCAATCCAATTGATATGAACTAATCCGCCATAACCTATACACTCACTCTCTTTCAAAAAAGAAAACAAAAGTTGATGCGGGCTGACTTGATCATAACTCTTTGCTATCACATTTGAGAAATAATCATCTTGTTGTTCTTTTGTCAAAGAGTTCTTTTGTCTCAAATGATAAATTTGTTCATTTCGCCACTTCATTATTAAGTAACGATCTTCCAATCTTATAGGAACTATTGAATAATCTCCAGAACTAAAGACTTGCTTATCTAGTATTTTGTAATATTTCATACTTGAGTTCCGCCATTTTCCAATCAGTCAATTCATCTATGTCTTGAACCTCCATCTGTGATAATTCAATCATACCGCTATTTTTGGTAAACAGCTTTTTGTTATGAATAAATAATTCATAATTAAGCCAATACCATTGGCCTGTATCATGATACGTTTTTTCTAAATCTTGAGATCTACTATCTTGAAAATTAGGCCAAATCAATTCTACACTACCGTTTGAAAGTTGTCTCAAACTTCGCCAAATAGGATAAGTGAAAGAAGTAACAGGTAGCACGCTATCTCTCTTTTCAGTATGCAATTTATTAAACCCTTGAATTAAACCCTCGAAACTGACAAGAGGAGCCGCTGGATACAAGCAACAAACATATTTGAATGATTTATCCAATTCTTTATATCTATCTAAAACTTCAACAAGAACTTCCGCGGTTGTAGTGAAATCATCCGCTCTTTCCGCTGATCTCAAAAAGGGGACTTTAGCTCCATTTTCTTTCGCAATTTTAGCAATTTCTTCATCATCGGTCGAAACCATAATCTCATCAAAAAGCTGCGATCTTTTTGCCACCTCAATGCTGTAAGAAATTATTGGCTTACCAAAAAACTGTTTAATATTCTTTCTTGGAATTCTCTTACTCCCCCCCCTTGCTGGTATAATACAAATGTTACTCATTGTAATATTTACAAATTGTGTCAATAACAAAGGCCTGTTCTTCTTCAGTCAATGAGGGAAACATTGGTAGACTCAAGCATGATTTGTAATAATTCTCAGCATGTGGGAGATCTCCTTTTTTCCAACCCAATTTCCCGTAATATGGCATCAAGTGGACTGGGATATAGTGAATCTGACAATAAATATCTTTAGTTCTTAAATAATTATATAGACCAAGTCGATCGTTCACTTCTATGACGTACAAATGGTACGCATGACCATATACAATTCCTGACTGCCCCAGAATAAAGGATTTTCCTTCAAATGATTTATAATATTGTGCAGCTATTTCTCTTCTTTTGGCTACACCTTCATCTGCACGTTTCAGTTGACTTTGTCCTAGAGCAGCCTGAAAATCTGTGAGTCTATAATTGTAACCCAACTCTTGCATCTCCATATACCATTCGGGCCAGTCAGGTGACGTATGTTGCTTACCTACAGCTAGGCTTTGTTCGTTTACAAATCGATTAGGATTTTTTGTGATTCCATGGGTTCGAAGGTCCAATAGCCTATTGTATAGTTTTTCATCATTCGTAGTAATCATGCCTCCTTCTCCAGCGGCAATATGTTTTACGGGATGAAATGAAAATATAGACATATCAGCAAATGACCCATTCCCGCAAAATTGCTTTTTGCTCTGATTATCAACGAAAAATCCCCCTGGAGCATGGCAAGAATCCTCAATGATCCATAAACTATATTCGTCAGCTATTTCTCTCAATCGTTGTAGATCAACAGCTCTACCTGCCAAATCAACCGGAATAATTCCCACAAATTCATTTTCAGATGATTTCTTCAGCAACTCAGTTACTTTATCCAAATCCAAAAGATATGTTTCAGGGTCAATGTCCACAAAAACAACTTCTGCACCACAATATTGGATACAATTTGCTGAGGCCGAAAATGTAATCGGAGAGGTAATTACCTTCTGTCCTGGTCTTAAATCCAACGACAGTGCTGAAAGATGTAAAGCAGCAGTTCCATTAGATACTGCTACTGCAAAATCAGACTCAACATATTTGGCAAACTCGACTTCAAATTCCTTAATGCGTGGGCCCTGAGTTAAAAAATCTGAAGTAAGTGCTTCAACAACTGCTTTTACATCTTGATCTGTGATTTGCTGTTTGCCATAAGGAATACTTCTTTTTTTCATACCTTGAATTCTGGATCAACATGTTCCTTTATCAAGTTCCTAAGTGTCTCAACGGTCTCCCATTCTGTATTTTCACCGGAAGAGTAGCTAAATCCCTCTTGAACCTTTTCTGCTTTGAATGTTTTAATAAATTCGTTTAAATCCCATGAGAGTGTAGCTGGAATAATTGCATAATACTTTCCTAGATCATAGGTATAAAAGGAATCTGAGGCTGTTATCATTTCTTCGTGAACCTTTTCCCCAGGACGAATTCCAACGACTGGCTTCTCACATTCAGGACCTATTGCTTCTGCTACATCAAGAATTTTGTATGATGGAATTTTTGGAACAAATAACTCCCCTCCCCAAGCCAAGTCCAGAGCATGCATAACCATATCAACTCCTCCTTGAAGTGATATGTTAAACCTTGTCATATTGGTATCAGTGATTGGTAGTATTCCCTCTTTTCTTTTGTTTAGAAAAAACGGAATCACTGATCCGTTCGACCCCATTACATTTCCGTATCTTACAACAGAAAATCGAATAGGGTTGTCTCCCTTAATATTATTTGCTGCTACAAATAGTTTATCAGATGTAAGCTTAGTTGCTCCGTACAAATTTATAGGTGCACAGGCCTTATCGGTAGAAAGAGCAACAACATTTTGAACATTCGTTTCCAACGAAGCATGAATTACATTTTGTGCTCCTACAATGTTTGTTTTAATGCATTCATCAGGATTATATTCAGCTATTGGCACATGTTTCATTGCTGCAGCATGAATGACCATATCAACACCCTTAAATGCCCTAATCAAACGCTCCTTATCTCTAACATCACCTATAAAAAAACGAATTTGCGGATACTTTGACTGTGGGTAGTCTTGAGCCATTTGAAACTGCTTTTGTTCATCCCTACTATAGATCACCAGCCTTTCAATGTTTGGGTAATTTGTAAGAATATGATTAGTCAAAGCTTTGCCAAGCGACCCAGTGCCTCCTGTTATTAATATTGATCTTGAATTCAAATCCATTGCTTAGAGTTTAAATCTATTATCTACGTCAATTAAATAATTAACAATTTTTTCTTGTTGCGAAAATATGGTTTTTACAAAAAGGTTAGTGTATGAATTCTTTCCAAAACCGATCTTCTTTTTGAATTCACCATAAGGAACCTTCAATTTGGATACATCAACTACGGGATTAGGCTGATAATTTGGACTAACTTCCAAAATAAGTGGTTCGCTTTCAAGGTCGTCATTTTCCCAAGTAATGTCAAATGCACCTGTCACTAGATTCAGTTTTTTAAATACTTCTATTATATAATGTCTCCATTTTTCTGGGAACATAACAAAGTCCACTTCACTTCCATATCCGGTGGCAGTGGGTTTCCAATCCTTAGACTTGTTTATTCTCCAATAATGCAACACAATTTCATCACCCACCAAAATAACCCTAAGATCTCGTCTCATGTTTATGAGTTTTTGGAGGATTATATGCTTATTTCTCTCTAAAAATTTTTCGTTTATACATTGATCTAGCTGTTCTTTATTATTTATCAAGTGAATACCTTGAGAAGAGAATGAATGTTCTTCTTTAATTAGGAATGGAAATGGTAACTGCCTGCTATTCGGCTCATTGAGAGATTCTAATACCACTGTTTTCGGCGTATTGATGTTTAATTCCTCGAACATCCGGTGCATTAATGCCTTATTTTCCCATAGATTCATTTCATGTGAATTAGGGTAAATCCGGTTTCGCTGATTACTTAGGTTTGAAGTTATGTAATGTTGTATGGAGAGGTAATTCTTGAATCCAAATTTGTTTACACCTCTATCAAAAGAAAACATAATATTTCTACCTTCAAATCTCCCAATTTTATCTCCAATATAAACATACACCCCTATACCTCTCTTGGAAAGAGCTGAAGCGGCTGAAAAATCTTTTATAAAATTATCCGATATCCAATACCGTCTACTAGGACAAATCCATAAAACAACACTCTGGTCTTTTTTGAAAAATGAAACATTCTTAAAATGGCCATATCTAAGAACCAGTAAAACGTTTATAATTAATTTGAAAATTTTCTTAAGCATCTGTACTTTGAATGTTTATTAAATCCTCATATCCATAGAACTTCAAATCCAATTTCATTACCTCTTCTACAATGTTATCATAAAATTTCACTCTCCCATTTTCATGATTATAGGATAAATCATCATAGTAAATTACGCTGCATTCCATCTTTATTAATTTATTAAGAAACCAAAGCTTCTTAAAGGGCGCTCTTACCAGGAAAGCACCATATTTACAGGGAAGATCATTTTTTTTAATCCATTCTAAAGTAACTCTATAATAGCTATGCTTCCTTGCTGTTAGGTAGAGTACTTGGTAATCAGAACTATGATATTCGCGAATCAGATCCTTGATTGACGGAAATGGTATTGCTTTTTTGAATGTTAACGCATAATTCTTAGATGTTTCTTTCAATAAAGGCCAAGTGTTGCTTATTGTATTATCAATGTCAAACACTACAACTTTCTTCCCAGCAAGTTGAGTTCTATAAGATATGAATAGCATCTTAACATATATCGAAAATAAACTAGACTTCAGTCGAGTGAGCATGAAGTGAATTTATCTCCGAATAAAGTGTAGACAGCAATATAATAGGATGAAACCCTTCGTTTTTATCTCTTACGTGATGAAAAGATGTTTTTGGTTCAAGTAAATTTCCTGAATTACCAGCTTCCAAAATTTCAGACTTCAATACTTTATTACCTTCTAAATCAGTCACAATCATATCAAGTTGATAATTGATATACGTAACCGGTACCTTCTCAAAACCCAATGAAACCAATGCATGAAACCTGTGGTGACCATCTATTATCACATTATCTTCAATGTTTACTAAAATCGATGGGATTATAACATAAGGTGACAATGATTTAAGGTAATCAGTCAATTTGCTAAACCTTTCAGTCACCACTCTTTCATGTGGTTTGAGTTCTGAATGTTTCAGAAGTTTAAATCCTAAAATTGGATTATAATCCAGCTCTAATTGTGTATTATTCATTTGATCAAATGGTCAAGATACTCTGTAAGGAAGAAACAATTTGTTCATTCTCTTCAAAGGTTCTACTTCCAATCCTTAAGAACTGACCTTCCAGACCAATCTTATCATCGCAAGTTCGGACATAAATTCCATACTCAATGAGCAATTTAGAAACGAATTCAAACGAACTCATCCCATTTAATAGCTCTATCAAAACAAAATTAGCTTTTGTCGGATAAACTTTGATTCCAGGAAGCACTAATAAATCCTGATAGAACTTTTGTGTGTCCCGGATATATCTTCTTCGTACTTCATCGTATTCCAATTGAAAATTCTTATTAACATAAAGTTGAAAGAAATATTCAGCTAAGCCATTAGAATTCCAAAGAAAACCATTCTCAAGTAGGTAATTTCTTTTTTCTAAAGGCATGATTGCATAGCCCGCTCTAATACCAGCTATTCCAAAATCTTTGGACATGCTTTTAATGACGATAACATTTTTATTCTCTCTAAAAAAGTCAACAGCCTTTATCATTTGCAAGCTATCTTCCTCGTAAGCGAAATGGATAAAACTTTCATCTATGATTAAGTTTTTTACATCCTTAAGTTCTTTAACAAGAACTTCCATCTCCTCAGAGGTTAAATAGCTCCCATCTGGATTATTGGGATTGATTATTACAACTGTGTCTGGTTTTTTTTCCTTAACAAACTGAATATAATCTTCTATGTCAAGTCTATAATTGTCATTTTTATCCAGCTGATAGAATATAACTTCTTGATCAGGCTTAGCAAATTCATAATAGGATGAAAAAGTAGGAATATTTACAATTATCCTCTTAGAAAAATTATGGATCACAGCTTGAATAATTTCAACGGCTCCATTCCCGATAAAAATATTTTCATGATCAATATCAAGAAAATCTCCCAATTTGTAAGATATATTATTATTCTGAGAGGGATAAAATTCTAATACTTCCCGAAGTTTATTGGATTTGACAAGATCCGAATCAAAATGAGAAATGAATAAGTCTGTAGCATAGGGATTAGAAAGATAGCAAGCATCAATTCTCAAATCAATTTCTGGAATATTTTCAAGAATAGTGTTAATACTGGGAGAGTGTGTTCCAGCATTATCCTTTAGCTCCTTTAGCTTATAATAAACGCTCTTATTAATTGTTTCCAAAATTATAATCTTCAGGGGTGTCTAGCTATTGTAAGGAGGTGAGGAGTGCTTTGATCCAATCCAAGCGGCAACTTCTTGGCTAGCCTTATAAATTTATTAATGCTCTTATTCTTATAGTCCTTAAAATTCAAAGCTTTTACTAAAACAGGTTCAAATCCTGCATTACTAATTAAAGTACTCATTTTTTGCTCAGTATAGCTTTGCAAATGCTGCATTCTATGAAAATGATGATCACATTCCGGACAAACAACATGGTTTGCTCTTAAGTCTTCAGCAAAAGGTACAGTTGCAATCAAATAACCATTTTTTTTAATGACACGCTTCAACTCTTTCAGAACAACTTGTAAATAGTCATTTCCAAGATGTTCCATAACCTCTATCAAAAAAATTCCATCGAAACAATCATCATCTGTTGGAATGCTATCCAAGCTTCCAACTTTTGAATCTACGCTTGGATACCTTTCTTGCAATTTTGTGATAGAATCAGGAGATGAATCCATAGCGATGAAATCTATTCCTGCATTCAATAGATGCTCTGTAAAAAAGCCAGGACCACACCCCATATCCAGAAATTTTCCCTTCAGGGGGACGCTCTTCCTTGCTTTATTAATTATCCCGTCACCCATCATCTTACTAAAGTAGTGGTCTTTGGATGAAGTATTCGACCCTATAAAATCCCAAAATTTTGATATTTTCTCAGCACTCCATTCTACTTCTTTAAAACTATTTTCCATTATTTTCTATTTATTTTCTTCAATTCCATTAGGTCAGAATTTTTCAGTAAAAAATTCATGCAAAAATATACCAATATCCCAACTAAACTGAACACCAATACATGTAGGAACGAGCTTGTGAATGTAATAATCTTATTCAGCATATGGAGCATCAACCACATAACAGCAGTGCTTAGTACAACTTTTACGTTGTTAGTTAGCAAATATTTTACATTGAGCTTAATGAAATGCTTTTTAACATACAGCAGAGTTGTAGCTGAAATCAAGGTGTTGCTAATCAATAATCCAGTAACCAATCCTGTTAGACCCAGTTTAAATTCTACGGCAAGAATATACATAAGAAACGAGCTGGTTAAGAACCCAACCAAAGCCAGAATAAAGTTTAGCTTTAAAGACTTATTGATATGTAAAATTCTAATGGCAACTGAATGAACATAATTTGGCACAATTGTAATTGCTAGAATTCCAAAAGCTAGTGCCGCATCCTTGATTGTCTGTTCAGAAAAGGTGTTATCAGAATAAATCAATACCACAAAATTCTCCCGTAAGAAGAACAAACCAGTAGTAATAGGGACTGTTAACATTGTAATAATTGACAAAGTATTGTTGAAAGTCTTAATCACTTCATCATTTTTTTGTTCAGTTTTTAACTTCATCCAGTGTGAAGTCAGAACTGTTGTAAAAGTACTGCCTATTAATAGGCTTGGAATAGCAATCGCTTTTTCTGAAACGGAGTATATGGTAACATCTCCTTCGCCTAGAATGGCTGAAAGCATTTTTGCAACAAAGGGCGTGAATCTTGCAAGAACAAATGCTGCAACACCATAGGCGACAAGGTTAAAAGTCTGCTTAATCGACTCGTGAACTCTTAATTTGAATATAAATCTTGGTTTTACCGTTTTATTTACCTTGTAAATTGTCACTAATAAGGCAATCGAACTCCCAACCAGTTGACCAAATACCAATGCATATATTCCAAGGCTTTTATTTAAGAACAAAATAAAACCTAATACTGTCAAAATCCTGATTGTATTTGCAACCTCGAATAACCCAAACTTTTGTTCTGAAGTATAAATAGTATTGAAATAATTGAAAAAAATATTGATTGGAACTAATATCAACAAAAGCCAATATATGTATTTGAATTCACCTGAAATTGACTCAGAAAAAAGGCTTGATTCAAATACCATAAGTGCAATAGCGACCATTAGCAAAGAAAACAAAACCAGTATAAGTAAAATCTGACCAAGAAATTCCGAGTAGTTTTCGCTATTTTTTAATTCAATTAAAATAGGAAGTAAAACCAATCTCATTGCTCCTCCAATAATGATACTGATGATCAAATCGGAAAAAGAAAGAGCCAAATAGTAAGCATCAGTAACATTTGTTACTCCGTATATACGAACAACAAAAATAA
Organism: Marinobacter alexandrii; assembly: GCA_039984955.1. Lineage (NCBI taxonomy): Bacteria > Pseudomonadati > Pseudomonadota > Gammaproteobacteria > Pseudomonadales > Marinobacteraceae > Marinobacter > Marinobacter alexandrii. The sequence continues at coordinate 2,583,343 of JBDWTN010000007.1, read as the reverse complement.
TCATCAAAAAGCCTACACCTTGACTAAAAATGCTTAGAATAGAAACCAGAAGTGTATCTTTAAAAATACCTTTTTTTAATGTTGAATTCATTGATTGAAAAAATATAATCTAACCCAAATAAGGTCTATTGATACTAAATAAGTACATCCTTGTAATTCCTTATTAAAAGAAGTAAAACTGAAATGATCGCTCCAAATAAAAAGAAACTAATTCCAGCAAAAATTCTTCGAGGTGAGGATCTTCTAACTGGAACTTGGATTGCGTCAAGGTATACGAATTCCGGTTTAGACTCTTCTATTTTAATCAAAGCTTGAGCATATTGATTTGCCATAGATGAATAGATTTCTAAAGCAAGATTATATTCAGAACGCAGAAAGTCTTCTTGAAGTAAATGACCTTGATCAATTCTATTCTTGTTTTGATCAATAAAACTGGCTAGTTTTTCCATCTTCCTATTGAGATTTATCTCCGCCTCATTCATTCTCTCCATTATAAACTCCGCATTATGTTTTTCTTTATTTATCTTATAATCAATCAATTTTTTTTCTAGTTCTTGAATGGTAATATCCAATATTTGAGTTGCCACAATCCTATCTTGCATCTTTATCTTGATATTAAACACTCCATCTAAAGGACTATAGGAAATTGCTATCCTGTCTTTTAACTCTTCAATCAATGAGTATTCTTGCTGAGAGAGAATAAGATATTCTTCTATGATTTTTTCACTTACACCCTCACCAGAAACATTTGGTCTAGCCAAGGATCTAATTGTTTCTACAAAGCCTAACACAAAATCGAGAGGTGATTTTTTTAAACCTTCTAAATACTTTTTTACTGTTATGCTGTCATTTGAACTTAGTAAATCAATACTAGAGTACAATAAGGTATGGTTTAATTCAGTTGAACTAACAATCTTAGAATATACCTTCACCGATATCCCTTGTGTAGTCTCTAGATTTCCAATATTAATTCCTGCCAATCCTGCCAACCCAGACAAACTACCAATATCCAATCCACTAGAATTACTTTCGGGCAGCAGTAGAACATTACTTTCAAACTCTTTTGGCCAAGCATATGAAAGCAAGATTGCAGCTATTGCGAATACTAGGGATACAATTAATATTTTAACCCAATTTTTAAAAATTACTGAAATTAGCAATCTCAATGAAATAGATATATCCTCCTTTTGCTGATTCACTATCTTAGTCTTTAATTGCTTAGTCTATCAATTATCAATGCCATTGTTGCCAGAGATGAACCTATCCCAAGAATTTCCTGAGGACTTAACTTTCTTCTTGGCTCTCGTTGTGGAACAATAATATCTGCACCTGGCTTAACTTTTGGGAAGTTTCGGAAAAACAGAAAATTTTTCGTACGTCTAGCAGATCCATTTGCATATACAATGTAGGATTTTCCAACTTTCGCCTTTGAAGAAAAACCACCTGATGCGGAAACGTAATTTTTAAATGATATTCCATCTTGAAATCGGACCGTATTAGGATAAAGCACTTCTCCTTGAACTCTCACAGTTTCCAGCTGTTTAGGAACACTAATCAAATCTCCATCTTTTAAAATTAAATCATATTTAGATTTTGGCTGGTCGAGAATCTTATCAAGCTCAATTCCTATAGCTTGCTGTTCGATCAATTCTTCAGACCCAGAGACTGAATCCCTAACCAAAAGTTTTCTAAGTTGTTGTGCTCTAAAAATTCGAGCTTCTAGCTCATCTGTTGACTCCTCAATCTTGAAAGCTTCAGTCAATTCTTTTTCATATTCTAGAAGCTGCTCTTCAACGAGCTTGTAGTTTTCAATGCCATTGGGATTGTCTTTGATGAATTTCTCTTCTAGCTCTTCTCTTCTAGAATTCAAAAGTGCCTGAAATTCCTCTTTTTCAAATAGAGTTCGATAATACTCAGTTCTTCGTATAAGTGATGCGCCCTCTGGATAACCATATTTGGTCAATCCTCCAGCCCTCATTATCAAATCTGAAATTTGGTCTTCATTGGTTTCTAAGGCATAGAATCCCGGAAAATTAACTTCGCCTTCTATTCTAACTATCTTGTGTTGCCTCACAAATGGAGTCGATTTAATCAGGACTAAATCAAAAGCTTGTAACATAAAGCTTGATGCCTCATCATCGATGGTCAAGTCACCATTGATTTGAAAAGTAAAGATTTTCGAAGATTTGGTTAAATCCTCATCTGTAGATAGTCGTCTAGCTACCTCCACGGTCGTAGTACTTGCATCTTCTTTCAAGCCGCCAGAAATACTCACTAAATCTTCCACAGTCATAGAATCTATATAAGGAAATTCTCCAGGATTTCTAACCTGACCATCAATAGTGATAACGCGCTGTTCTGTTAGATCAAAAATTGATGATATTTTAATAATATCATCTGGACTTAAAACAATATCTTGAATTCCGTTAACTATTTCATGCACATCAAAAGAGATATTTTTAAGAGTAAGTGTTTGGGATAAACGTATAATATTACCTCTTTGAAGATACGCATCTTCTCTTAAACCATTTGCTTTTTCAATTAGATTCGATAGCATGAGATTAGGAGTTATTTCATAGTATCCCGGACGATTTACAGCGCCATCTATTTTTACTCTATTGGCGTATGTATCTAAGATTCTTGTCACAAATATTGAATCTCCATCTATCACTTGTTCTGATGTAAATTCTGAGCTTTCAATAGTTGCAACTTCTCTTTCTTTTTCTCCAACTCGGTCAATGGTAATGAATTCTTTGAATGCGTTATTATGAAATCCTCCAGAAAAGTTGAATAAGTAAGCAACAGTCTCGTCATCCTTCAACTCATATATTGCGGGTTGTTTGACATTTCCAGCTAATTTTACCCTATTGAGGTATGGTTTAATAATGATTACATCTTGATCTAAAAGTTGCGGATTTTGATTATCATCTCCTTCAAACAGGTATTTATATACGTCTAGTACCGCAATTTTCTTCCCTTTTCTTACAATTTCAATTTCTCTTAGTGATCCATTTTCTGATGGTCCTCCTGCAAAGTAAAGAGCATTAAATGCAGTAGAAAAAGACGACATCTCATATGTTCCTGGCTGTACAACATTACCTACCACATTAACCTTGATGGACCTTACTTGACCAAGAGACACTTGAATAAAGGTGTTAGGATTTCTTCCTCTTAATCCGGAGTAGATAGATGATAGCTTATTAAAAATACGATTTTTTGATTCTTTAATGCTAATTCCCGTAAGGCTGATTGGCCCGACACTAGTGATCAAAATAGTGCCATCAGGGCTTATGACCTCCTGATACGTGATTTCTGACGCACCATAGACATCAATTATGATTTCATCACCAGCACCCAATACATAGCTCTCTGGGGTAGCCACATTTAGCGAAGGTTCAAAAGTCATATCTGCGGTTTTGAAAATATTCATTCCAAAAATTTCCAACTCATTTGTGTTTATTGAATCTGGATTATTCAGGAACGTAAAAAAAGAATATTCGTCGTTCTGATCTTGATTAGATTCCCTTAGTCTACTTGAAGGTACAGTAATTGCTGACTCGCTATTAGTCACAAACTGTAATTGTTGTATCCTATTTCTTAGTTTAGATAGTTGCGAGCTTGACATTCCTTTTTGCTTTGCTACCAATTCAAGTTGCTCTAGTGTAAGGCCACTTTCCTTTGCTTTGTCGAGGAAACCTTGCACTTGCTCGTCTGTTAATTCATCTATGTTAACAGAGTTCAAATCGCTGGGAGAAAAATCACTGGGGTCTTGCGCTAACCCTTGTACTGCACATACAAGAGATATCAATATCAAACAATACTTTAGAAATTTCATGTAATCGGTGCTTCCAAATTAAGAGGGCAAAGCTATAAAGGATGTATTTAATAAGTTCTGTTTATTGTAGGTTAATGGAGTTATACCATCTTCAAGTACTACTTGACCCCCAGCTTCAGAAACTATAGCATGGGCAGCAGCGGTATCCCACTCCATTGTAGGTGCAAAACGAGGATAAACATCCGCTTCTCCTGATGCCACCAAAAGGAATTTCAATGAGCTCCCCTTTGACACAATATCTGCGTCTTTGAACTTGCCTAAGTACTTTTCAGTTTCTTCATTCATGTGAGATCTAGAAGCGACCACCCTAACCCCTGACTCTTTAAGTTCCTTTTTAGTTGTACTTAATCTACTTACAACATTATTTCTTTCTTTATAAGCACCATTTCGCTCAATTGCCCAGTATAATTCTCCGATCACGGGTGGATATACAACACCCAGTATTGCTTTACCAGCATGTATCAAAGCAATATTGACTGTGAATTCACCATTCTTTTTAATGAATTCTTTTGTTCCATCCAAAGGGTCTATCATCCAAAAATATTCCCATTTTGACCTTTCCAAATAAGGGATATCTCTGCCTTCTTCACTCAGAATAGGGATCTTAGTTTTCTCGAGTATTGAAACAATTTTATTATGTGCTGCTTTATCTGCCTTGGTTAAAGGCGAGTCATCCGATTTTACTTCAACAGAAAAATTTCCAGATTTGTAAATCCTAAGGATTTCTTCTCCAGCCGCAAGTGCAGATTCTTTTGCTACCTCGAGAAGGTTTTGTAAGTCAACCTTCATATTATCATTCCGGCGGCAACCGTTTCATTTGTTCCCTCATCAACAAGAATGATGCTACCAGTATTTCTATTTTTCTTGTAGGAATCTACTAAAAGTGGTCTTGTCGTTCTGATTTGTGCTCTACAGATATCATTTGCAGAGATGTTCTTATCATCTTCATTTCTATGAAGTGAATTGATATCCAACTTATATCGAATGTCTTTGATCATTGCCTTGGCATCTGCAGTTGTATGCCTAATGGTATATTTAGTTCTAGACTGGGGACCTTTATTGTTTAACCAGCAAAGCATCACATCGATATCTTGTTGTGGTTCTGGTTGATTGTTTTGTCGCACAATCATATCTCCTCTGCCAACATCAATATCATCTTCTAATATGATTGTAACCGACATGGGTGCAAAAGCCTCTTCAACCGATCCATCAAAAGTATCAATCGCTTTAATTTTCGAGGTGAACCCAGATGGAAGAACTATTATCTCATCTCCTGGTTTAAACACACCTCCGGCAATTCTGCCAGCATAACCACGATAGTCATGATATTCATCTGTTTGTGGGCGAATCACAGTTTGAACCGGAAATCGACAATCAACGTGGTTGTGATCGCTTCCGATGTGAATATTTTCGAGGGAATACAAAAGTGTTGATCCTTCAAACCATTTCATTTTATTGCTTCGATTCACAACATTATCTCCCTTCAAAGCACTGATGGGAATAAAACGAACATCTTTAACATCTAGTTTAGATGCAAATTTTTCAAAATCTTCTTTTATACTCTCAAATTTTTCTTCACTATAATCCACCAAATCCATCTTGTTTATGCAAACAATTACATGTGGGATTTGGAGCAAGGAAGCAATAATAGAATGCCTGCAAGTCTGTTCCACAACACCGTTTCTTGCATCAATTAAAATTAGTGCAACATTGGCTGTTGAAGCTCCTGTAACCATGTTGCGTGTATATTGAATATGACCTGGTGTATCCGCTATGATGAATTTGCGTTTCGGAGTTGCGAAATACCTGTATGCTACATCAATCGTTATACCTTGTTCTCTCTCATCTTTAAGTCCATCGGTTAATAATGCAAGATCAACTTCCGTTGCACCTCGTCTCTCACTTGTCTCTCGCACCTGCTCCAATTGATCTTCAAAGATTGATTTTGAATCGTAAAGCAAGCGGCCAATCAATGTGCTCTTTCCGTCATCTACGCTCCCTGCTGTAGTGAAACGCAGCAATTCCATATCGAGATAGCTGTTGGCCTTTAGCTGTTGGCCTTTAGCCGTTCGTTGTTGGTTGTTGACGTTAGTTGATTTTTTTGGTTTCAAGGTCATTTTAATTTATTTCTTAGTGCATTTAATTGCTTAGATGTTTTGTCAATCATTTCTGTTAATTCAGTTAATAATCTTTCTTCTGTAAAACCAAGCTTATTTGAAATAATCAATTGAGTTTTCAGCTCAAAAACTGAACCGAGGGCTATTTCAATAAATCTTTTGAATTCTTTCTCTGAACTTATACTACATCCTTCAACAAAATTTGAAGAAATTGAAACAGAAGCCCTTCTAAGTTGAGAAACTATCCCAAATTTTTCCTCCTCAGGAAAGGGCTTTGTCAATTTATATTTCTTGATGGAAATCTCTATTCCACCTTTCCAAATATCGTACTTAGTATAATCTCTCATGAACTATAGGCTAATAGCACAAGCCAATGGCTAACCTAAAAATATCCTTCCTTCTTTCTATCTTCCATTGCAGTCTCAGAACGTTTATCATCTGCTCTATTACCTCGCTCAGTATGTCGAGCAGCAGCAACTTCGTCAACAATTTTTTCCAACGAATCCGCATCCGACTCAATACCTCCAGTGATTGTAATATCTCCTAGTGTACGAAACCGTATTTGCTTGTTGACGACTTCTTCCCCGGCATCAATTTGGATGAAATTCGAGGCTGGCAACCATGTATTATTTCTCCAAATTACATCTCTTTGATGAGCAAAGTAGAGTGAAGGAATCGCTATGTTTTCAGCCATGATATATTGCCAAACATCCATCTCCGTCCAATTGCTCAATGGGAATACACGAAAGTGCTCTCCATAGCTTTGTTTTCCATTAAATATATTCCAAAGTTCAGGTCGCTGATTTTTAGGATCCCACTGTCCAAACTCATCGCGATGAGAAAAGAATCGCTCCTTCGCTCTTGCTTTTTCCTCATCTCTTCTAGCTCCGCCTATGCATGCATCGAATCCATACTCTTCTATTGTATCTAACAAAGTCACTGTTTGGATGGCATTTCTACTGGCATTCTTGCCTTTTTCCTCTACTGCTCTACCTTCATCTATTGATTTCTGGACTGAACCAACAATCAGTTTCGCTCCCAATTCATTTATCAAACTATCTCGAAACTTCATGGTCTCAGGGAAATTATGGCCAGTATCAATGTGTACCAAAGGGAATGGAATCTTGCCTGGGTGAAAAGCCTTTCGGGCTAAATGTGCTACACATATGGAGTCTTTACCTCCTGAAAATAATATAGCAGGTTTCTGAAACTGAGCAGTCACCTCTCTCAATATGTAGATTGACTCAGCTTCTAACTCTTTCAAATGTGTCAGGTTATAATTCTTCATGTATGATGTACATTTTTAAATGGTCACATCGGTCCGCCGAAACGGGAATTTGCAAAAAGTATAATGCCATTTCGATTGACAAGCTTTTCTTTTTGTTCATTTCATAATCTTATTTTCGGTTCTATTTCTTCAATTAATTTCTTTAAACACTCATCTAATGAATGTTCAGCCGTGTTCAGTTTTATGTCTGAATTGGTCGGTTTCTCAAAAGGTGAACTTATCCCAGTAAAATTTTCAATCTCGCCAGCTCTGGCTTTTTTATAAAGGCCTTTTACGTCTCTCTCTTCACATATCTTCAAAGGGCATTCTACGAATACCTCAATAAAATTCTCACTCCCTATTAGTTTTCTTGCCGTCTCTCGGTCTTCATTGAATGGTGAGATGAATGCTGTAAAGACTAACACACCTGCATCCACAAACAATTTTGAAACTTCTGATATTCTTCTAATATTCTCTTTTCTTCCTATATCACCAAAATCCAGATCATTATTGAGTCCACTTCGGATATTATCACCATCGAGAACGTAGGTACTGACATTTTTATTAAAGAAATAAGCTTCTAAGCCACTGGCTAGTGTTGATTTTCCAGATCCAGAGAGGCCAGTAAACCACACTAATTTTGGCCTAAAACCTTTTTGCAGGATTCGATCTTCGAGTCTAATTTGGTGAGAATGGGGGATAATGTTTTCCTTATAATCTGCCATCTACTAAAACTTTCGGAAGAATACTCTTCACATCATAAATGACTGACGTAGATTTTCTAAGTGCTTTCCAGTCCATACTTAAAAATTCAGTATGAGCGACTGCTAGGATAATTGCATTATAATCATTTTTTATCGTGTCCTCAAGCAAAATTCCATATTCTGATTTCACCTGTTTTTTATCCGCTTGAGGATCAAATATTTCAACTTTTATTCCATAAGTTAAAAACTCATCGTAAATATCAATCACACGTGTATTGCGAGTATCAGGACAATTCTCCTTGAATGTAAAACCAAGAATTAAGACTTTGGATTCATTACTCAACTCTCCTTTACTGCCCAACAGCTTTATGACCTTCTGAGCCACGTACTCTCCCATCTGATCATTTATTTTCCTACCGGATAAAATTACCTGAGGGTGATGACCTACTGATTCTGCCTTTTGTGTGAGATAGAAGGGATCTACACCAATACAATGCCCACCAACAAGTCCTGGTCTGAAGGGGAGAAAATTCCACTTAGTTCCAGCCGCTTCGAGCACTTCATTGGTATCTATTTCTAGTTTATCAAAAATGATTGCTAGTTCATTCACAAAAGCGATATTGATATCTCTTTGAGAATTTTCAATGACTTTAGCTGCTTCGGCTACTTTAATTGATGATGCTCTGTAGGTGCCTGCCTTGATAAACGACTTATAAAAAAAATCAACTTTTTCTGAGGAATTTTCATCACTCCCGCTAGTTATTTTAAGAATATTCGTGATACGATGTTCTTTGTCACCCGGATTAATTCGTTCAGGAGAATAGCCACAATAGAAATCTTTATTAAAAAATAGGCCACTACCTTCCTCTAAAATCGGCACACAAACCTCCTCCGTGCACCCTGGAAAAACAGTTGATTCATACACAACTATATCACCATCATTAAGAAAAGAAGCTATCATTTGAGACGCTGAAATCATCGGTCTCAAGTCCGGGTTTTTGTTCTCATCAATCGGTGTAGGAACTGTAACAATGTAAAAATTACATTCAGACAGGTCCTTTCGCTCTTGCGAACATTTCAAGAAAGTGGATTCCTTTAGCTCTTCACTAGTTACTTCCAATGTTCGGTCATTTCCCGACCTTAGCTCTCCAATTCTTCCTAAATCGATATCAAATCCAACTGTTGGGTATAATTTTCCACTCTCCACTGCAAGAGGAAGGCCAACATAACCTAAGCCAATAATACCGACATTGTAATCCATATCTGAATAAATTAGGCTGCAAAAATAGGATAAAACTTACCCTAATACCTTTTTCTGGAAATATTCGAGCGTTGGTGTTAGCCCCTGAGATCTTGTAAACTGTGGTTTCCAATCCAAAATACTCTTGGCAAGACTAATATCCGGTTTACGTTGTTTCGGATCATCCTTGGGTAAGTCTTTGTAAACAATCTTGGACTTACTACCAGTCAATCGAATAATCTCTTCCCCAAACTCATTAATTGTAATTTCTTCGGGGTTTCCAATATTAACTGGTTGAGCATAGTCACTTTTTAACAATCGATAAATTCCTTCAACTAAGTCATCAACATAAGTAAAAGAACGTGTCTGAGAACCATCGCCAAAAGCGGTAAGATTTTCTCCTCTTAAAGCCTGCGAAATAAAGGCTGGCAATACCCTTCCATCATCTAGTCTCATTCGTGGGCCGAATGTGTTAAAAATTCTAACAATCCTGGTTTCTAATCCGTGGAATGTATGATAAGCCATGGTCAATGCTTCTTGAAATCTTTTAGCCTCATCGTATACTCCTCTAGGTCCCACTGGATTTACATTCCCCCAATACTCCTCTGTTTGAGGGTGAACAAGAGGGTCTCCGTATACCTCTGATGTTGAAGCAATCAGCATTCTTGCTCCCTTAACTTTTGCAAGACCCAGGCAATTTAGTGTCCCCAAAGAGCCAACTTTCATTGTTTGAATTGGCATTTTGAGATAATCAATTGGACTCGCTGGAGAAGCAAAATGAAGAACATATTCTAGATCACCTGAAACATGTACATAGTTCGAAACATCGTGATGTTGAAACTCAAAATCCTTATGCCCCATCAAATGCTCAATATTGGCAATATCACCTGTCAGTAGGTTATCCATTGCTACAACATGATATCCTTCTTTAATAAATCGATCACATAGATGCGAACCTAGAAATCCTGCCCCTCCGGTTATTAATATTTTCTTTTTCGACATTAGAAATCAGTTTTTACTTGCTTTAGTAATGGTAAATTTTTATCTCTTTCCGAAAGAATTATTTGATCTTCGGAAAGCCCCCAGCTAATTTTTATGTCAGGGTCATTGAAAATAATTCCTGAATCATGTTCTTTTGAGTAAAGTTCATCAACTTGATACATCAGTTTTGCATAATCTGTAAGCACTAAGAAACCATGTGCCATACCCTTGGGAATGTAGAAATGTTTCTTGTTATGGGCTGAGAGCCTAACTATTGAATAGATTCCAAAATCTGGAGAGTTCTTTCTTAAATCCACTGCCACATCTAATACTTCACCTTCAATACATGAAACTAATTTTGCTTGTGCCCTATCTCCTCGCTGAAAATGTAAACCTCTTAGAACGCCTTTAGAGGATCTTGATTGATTGATTTGCTTCACATCAAAATCTAATCCTGTCGCCTTTTTAAATTTCTCAATATTGAACCCTTCATAAAAATATCCTCTTTCATCCTCAAACACATCTGGTTCAAGTATCCAACAATCCTTTAAATTACTTTTTTCTCCCTTCATTTCTTTAAAACACTTAACAAATAGCTCCCATAGCCACTTTTTTCTAACGGCTTAGCTAATGTCTCCAACTCTTCTGCTGAGATGAAATTCATGTAAAAAGCCACCTCCTCTATGCAACCCACTTTAAGTCCTTGGCGCTCTTCAATTACCTTAACAAAGTTTCCAGCTTGCATGAGAGAGGCGAACGTTCCCGTATCCAACCACGCTGTACCCCTATTGAATACTTGAACATTTAGTTTATCTCTTTGCAAATAGAAGTTATTGATATCTGTGATTTCGAGTTCTCCTCTCGAACTTGGCTTCACATTCCTAGCAATCTCTACAACTTCATTGTCATAGTAATAAAGCCCAGGAACTGCATAGTTAGATTTAGGATTAGTTGGTTTTTCTTCAATAGAGATAGCTTTTTTATTCTCATCGAATTCAATTACTCCATATCTTTCGGGATCATTAACGTGGTAGGCAAAGACAATGCCTCCATTAGGATCGATACAGGTCTGAAGTTTTTTTGGCAAACCAGATGCATAGAAAATATTATCTCCCAAAATTAGGGCAACACAATCAGTTCCTATGAAGTCCTCTCCTATAATAAAGGCCTCTGCCAATCCTTTTGGCTCTTCCTGTACAGTATAAGAGAAGGAGCAGCCCAATTCAGACCCGTCCCCTAGTAAATCTTGGAATATTGGCAAATCTCTTTGTGTACTAATGATCAAAATTTCATTGATTCCCGATAACATTAAAGTAGAAAGGGGATAATAGATCATTGGTTTATCGTAAACCGGCAAGATTTGCTTGCTTACAGCATATGTCAACGGATAAAGACGTGTACCTGAGCCGCCTGCTAAAATTATTCCTTTCACGATCTACCTATTTGTATAATATTCTTCATAGTACTTTTGATAATCACCAGAGGTAACATCATTCAGCCATTTCTCATTTTCAAAATACCAATCTACCGTTTTTTCTAATCCTTCAGCAAACTGCAAAGAAGGTTTCCAACCCAATTCTGAATTGAGCTTGCTAGCATCAATAGCGTAGCGCATATCATGACCTGCTCTATCTTTTACTAACGTGATTAGCTTTCTAGAAGTACCCTGTTCATTACCTAGCTTTTTATCCATAATATCACACAGTAAATGGATCAAATCAATATTCTTCCACTCATTAAATCCTCCTACGTTATAAGTTTCACCATTTCCCCCTTGCTCAAAAATTAATTCAATGGCTCGAGCATGATCTTCAACATATAACCAATCTCGTATATTATATCCTTTTCCATAGATTGGTAAGGGCTTCCTATTTTTAATATTATGAATCATCAATGGGATCAATTTCTCAGGAAATTGATTAGGACCATAATTATTTGAACTGTTAGAAATTACATGTGGCAAGCCATATGTATTTCCATAGGCTCTGACAAAGTGATCTGATGAAGCCTTTGATGCAGAGTAAGGAGATTTTGGGTCGTACGGAGTAGTTTCTGAAAAGAATCCTTCATCTCCTAATGAACCATAGACCTCATCAGTTGAAACATGATAAAACCTATGATTAGCGCTTTGATTCCATGAATTCTTTGCCGCATTTAATAGACTCATTGTCCCAACAACATTGGTCTGAATAAATTCTATTGGATTCGAGATACTTCTGTCGACATGGGACTCAGCTGCCAAATGAATAACACCATAAAAATTATTCCTCGTGAATAGCCCTTTAACAAATTCAAAATCACAGATATCTCCCTTGATAAACTCATAATTTGAACTATCCTCAATGTCTTTTAGATTTTCAAGGTTACCTGCATATGTCAACTTATCTAAGTTAACAATATGGTATTTGTCTGTCTTAATAAACCTTCGCATGACATGTGACCCAATAAATCCTGCTCCTCCAGTAATCAGTATTTTAGCTCTCTTTGGCATCCTCAAACCTGATAGAATTCTCTATACCATTCTACAAAATCGCTGACTCCATCGTCAATATTTGTCTGTGGTCTAAAGTCAGTCAACTCAGCCAGGCTACTAATATCTGCGAATGTTTCTGGAACGTCCCCTATTTGGAGCGGTTGAAAATTAATGATCGCTTTTTTACCCAATTTTTTTTCTATCGCAGAGATGTATTCCATGAGCTCTACTGGATTGTTACTACCAATATTAAATAATTGATATGGCGCAAAACTAAAGGCTGGATTTGGATGCATTGAATCCCAATCATCCCTTTTCTTGGGCGGGTGAGCGATAAGGCGATAAATTCCTTCGATAATGTCTTTGACATAGGTAAAATCTCTTTTCATTTTACCATAATTAAAAACATCTATAGATTCTTGATTAAGAATTGCCTTTGTGAAGAGAAACAAAGCCATATCCGGTCTTCCCCATGGACCATAAACAGTAAAAAAACGCAGACCTGTCACAGGTAAACCAAAACTTGATGCATATGTATGCGCCATTAATTCGTTTGATTTTTTCGTTGCTGCATATAGTGATAAGGGGTGATCTACATTTTGATTCACACTGAAAGGCATGGATGTGTTAGCGCCATAAACAGAGCTTGAAGATGCATAAAGCAAATGATCTATATCAAAGTCTTTGCATGACTCAAGAATATTAAGGAACCCTGTGACATTAGCGCTTGTATATGCATGAGGGTTAGTCAGAGAGTACCTGACACCCGCTTGAGCAGCTAAATTGACAACAATTTTAGGACGATTCTTCTCAAAAATAGATTTGATTGAAGCATAATTTTCCAGCGATTCTTTGTAGAAATGATAGTTTTTCTGTCTCTCTAAGATATTGTTTCTCGCTTCTTTTAATGAAACATCATAATAATCATTGAGAGAATCAATTCCGATAACCTGAAAACCTTCATCGAGAAGCCTTTTCGCTAAATGGAATCCTATAAAACCAGCAGAACCCGTTACTAAAATAGAAGATGAGTTATTCAATTTTTTTGATTTTAATACAATTCTAAAGGTTTTAGAACTTGATAACAAGATAGCTTTTCACTCTTGATGGTACCTTTGTGTGGTGGAACGCATTATATCCCTTATAAAAAAAGATCTAATCGTAGACTGGAGACAACAGAATCCTATATCTGGAATTTTACTATACCTCGCGTCTACCATTTTTGCTGCCTATATGGCTTTTCAAGGATTTGTATCTATGGAGGTGTGGAATGCTTTATTTTGGATTATACTACTCTTCACTTCTATTAACGCTATTTCAAAAAGCTTTATTCAAGAGGAAAGAAGGTCACATTATTATTATTTTTTGTGTAGACCGAATGAGATCATTTTTGCAAAACTGATTTATTCATTTATTTATCTGATTTCAATCAGTATCATCTCACTTGTTATTTATGGCGTATTACTTGGGAATCCAATCATTAATTATCCTCTATTTACTCTCAATTTAGTTCTGGGTTGTCTTGGGTTAAGTTCTGCTTTTACAATGGTCTCGGCAATCGCATTTAGAACTAGCAATAGATCAATTATGATGGCGGTTCTTGGGTTTCCCGTGATAATCCCAGTACTTATTTTATCGATTAGCAACAGTTTCAAAGTCCTTGATGGATACATTCTAATGCAGATTCAGGGTAATATTGCTACACTCTTTTCAGTCGATGTGATTATCATTGCGCTCACGTTTATTTTGTTCCCTTTTATCTGGAAATCCTAATGGGGTATTTGCTAAAAACGAATTGGTGGAAATGGTTATGTGTGGCAATTCTCGTTTACACAGTGATTGCAGGTTTATTGTTTCCTGTTCCGAGACTACCTATTCTAAATGAGACTATCCGTGTCCTTCATTTTCATGTACCGATGTGGTTTGGGATGATTCTCGTATTTACCGCTTCCGTCATTCATGCAGTGAAGTATTTGAAGTCAGGGAGCTACCAGTCAGATATTTTTAGTGAAAAATTAGCAACAGTTGGTTTGTTTTTTGGGATTTTGGGCATTCTGTCTGGAATGCTCTGGGCAAAATTTGCTTGGGGAGAATACTGGAGTAATGATCCAAAGCAGAATGCATCAGCGGTTTCTTTGCTTATATACCTGGCGTACTTTGTCTTAAGGAGTTCGATACAAGATGAACAACAGCGAAACAAAATATCAGCTGTTTATAACATTTTCGCTTTTGCTTTAATGATTCCTTTGCTTTTCATTCTCCCTAGAATGACTGACAGCCTACATCCTGGCAATGGAGGTAACCCTGCGCTTAGTATTTATGATACAGACAGTAATCTCAAAAAAGTATTTTATGTGGCTGTAATTGGATGGACCTTATTGGGCTTCTGGATGGCAACTATTTCATCCCGTATTGGGTTGATTCAATATGAAAATGATAATCAAGATTGAAAAATTAGCATGATGAAGAAATACTTAAAACCTCTAATGACAGGATTTTTCTCGCTTGGTTCACTTGTAAGTTATTCGCAAGTGGAAATGGCTGATAATTTTCGTGGCGAAGGAAAAATTTATATTGTTATAGGTGTTATTCTTATCATTTTGGCGGGTTTCTTTGTTTTGCTTTTTAGGCTCGACAAAAGGACTAAGCAGTTAGAAAAAGAAGTAAGAGAAAAATGAAAACGAAATACATAGGAGCAATTGTTATTATTGGAATAGCCATTGCCATTATCATTTCTATGGCTGGGGACGCCAGCACTTACGTCACCTTTGGTGAAGCCAAAAAGCTCTCTGAAAAGGGATTCAAAAAGAGCATCCATGTTGTTGGAGAATTACCTAAAACAGCCTCAGGTGAAATAGTTGGTATAGAGGAGAGTCCTGATAAGCTTTCTTTCAAGTTCGAAATGATTGATGAGAATGGGGTGCAGCAACAAGTACTACACGCCAATCCAGTTCCTACTGATTTTATACGTTCTGAACAGGTAGTCATTGTCGGTTCTTATCAAGGAGATAAATTTGTTGCAGAAAAAATCCTACTCAAGTGCCCTTCTAAATATCAAGAAGATCCTGAATTTAATAGCTAAACCTTAGGCTGAAAAAAGCCTGTTTTATGATACATTACTTCGAAGGACAGTTAGGTCATACGTTTGTCATCATTGCATTCGTAACAAGTATGCTTTCAGCATATGCTTATTTCAAAGGAAGAAATCAAGATAAAGAATGGACAACATTCGCTTCTAAAATATTCTACGTTCATGTTTTTTCGATTATAGGAATTATAGGGACATTATTTTATCTCATTACCAACCATTACTTTGAATATCACTACGTATTCAGTCATAGCTCTAAGCTGCTACCTATTTATTATCAGATTTCCTGTTTCTGGGAAGGTCAAGAAGGGTCATTTCTACTTTGGATGTTTTGGAACGCAATTCTTGGGGTCATTTTAATCAGAACCAACAATTTCTGGAAAGCACCTGTCATGTTTGTAGTAGCGTTAACGCAGGTATTTCTAGCATCCATGATACTCGGAGTGGTCATTTTTGATATTAAACTAGGTAGTTCGCCATTCATGCTCTTACGTGAAGTAATAGACGCTCCTATTTTCAAAACAAACCCAAATTTCATCCCTGAGGATGGAAATGGATTAAATCCTTTGCTACAAAATTATTGGATGGTCATTCATCCTCCAACACTGTTCTTAGGGTTTGCCACGACCGTTATTCCATTTGCGTATTGCATTGGTGGATTGCTGATAGGCAAAAACAAAGAATGGATAAGACCAGCGCTTCCTTGGGCCCAGTTTTCGGCTATGATTCTTGGAGTAGGTATTCTCATGGGTGCTTATTGGGCATATGAAACATTGAACTTTGGAGGGTATTGGAACTGGGATCCGGTTGAAAATGCCATCTATGTTCCCTGGCTTGTTTTGGTAGCTTCCATACATGTTATGATAGCCTACAAAAAGAGTGGATCTGCGCTGAAAATCTCTATGATCTTAGTAGTTGCCTCCTTCCTACTAGTACTTTATGCTACGTTCTTAACTAGAAGTGGAATTCTAGGTAACTCCTCTGTTCATTCTTTCACAGATTTAGGTCTTTCTGGACAATTACTGATTTATCTTCTAGTTTTCATCGCGTTATCCATTGCATTTATTGTTAAGCGGTGGAAAGACATACCGTCTACTAAAGAAGAAACATCACCCTATTCTCGTGAGTTTTGGATTTTTATGGGTGCTGCAGTGCTTTGCCTGATGGCATTTCAAGTACTTGCTGGCACTTCTATACCTGTCTATAATCAGGTAGCCGAGTTGTTTGGGTTTGAATTAAATATGGCCCCTGCCACAGACACTTACTCTGCCTATTCGTTACCTCAACTGATACTTTCTGTACTGCTGGCAATTCTATCTGGTACTGGTCAGTTTTTTTGGTGGAAAAAGATGGATGGAAAGAAGCTTAAAGAAGAGCTCCGTACTCCTTTTCTAATCTCATTGGTTATCTCAGGTTTGATTATTGTAATCGGAAAAATCACTGAGCCTTATTATGTTATTCTACTCATTGCTTGCATATATTCTATCGTAGCTAATAGTAAAGTTTTTATTGGAATAGCAAAATCGAACATTAAGCTTTCAGGTGGATCCATCACACATATAGGAGTAGCTTTAATGCTAGTGGGAATCTTGTTTTCCAGCGGTTATTCAAAAATTCTTTCCACCAATTATACTTCTATGGTCTGGAGTAGCGAATTTCCTGAAGAAGTAAATAAAGATAACCTCCTGCTTTTCATCAACGAACCTCGACAAATGGATGAGTATTCTATGATTTATAGAGGCATTCGCAAGGATACTCGCGAAGATGGGTTTGTAGATCAGAACGAATTGACCCCTACTATCAACCCCCTCAAGGTGGTCAGAAAGAGTGAGCGTGGAACTGACACACTTACATTAATCAACCCAGAGAATAGCTACTTTGAGGTTGAATATCATACGGAAGAAGGAAAACAGTTCACACTCTTTCCAAGAGTTCAAATAAATACAGCGATGGACATGATTGTTTATTCTCCTGACATCAAAAGGAAGGTCAATGCAGACATGTATACACATGTACGAACTTTTCCTGATCCAGATCAGGAGCCAGACTGGAGCGAACCACAAGAAATAAAAGTGAAGATTGGAGATCAATTTTTCATCAATGATTATGTGGCGACACTAGAACGAATGGAGCCTGTTTCAAATGTCGAAGGAACTCCACTTTCGTCAGGAGATATAGCGGTAAAGGCTGTAATCAACTTACAAGGTGAATATAAAGATTACGATGCAGAGCCTGTCTTTGTCATTCGCAATAAGGAATATGTTGGTAGAATAGATGATCAGGTAAATGATTTAGCTTTCAGAGTGTCTATTCAGAATATCTTACCTCAAGAGAATGCGGTAGTACTGGCCTATCAAACTACCCAAAAGGATTGGATCATCATGGAAGCAGTGAAAAAGCCTTGGATTAATCTTTTATGGATAGGCACCTTCCTGTTAGTGATTGGCTTTATAGTTGCAATTAGAAGAAGGTATTTAGAATTTGTAAGAATGCGAGACAAAGGAGTAGAGGCGTAACTTTCATTTTTTGAATTTTTATCTCCTATTTTTACTCCATGAGCAAGGTAGCAATCATTGGGTATGGAAATGTAGGCTATCATTTAGCCAATCGGCTTTCTTCCAAAAGGCATGATGTATCTATTTTTTCGAGAACACAGTCTGAGGATCAAATTTTACCTATCGATCAGCTCGATCCAAATTCATTTGATTTTATAATTCTAAGCGTTCCTGATAGTATCGTTAAAGAAATATCAGAACAAATTGATTCTTCAGATGCTGTGGTATTACATACTTCAGGGTCAATTCCTATCGCTGAGTTATCTAAACATTCCAAGCATGGAGTGATGTACCCTCTTCAAACTTTTAGTCGAACGAAGGAAATTGACTTTACATCTTTTCCAATCTTTATTGAGGGCTCTGAAGATGGTGAAAGAGACATTTTTACTCTTGTTAGAAGTTTCAGCAACGATGTAAGGCTTCTTACATCTACTAATCGCTCTAAGCTACATTTAGCTGCTGTTTTTGCTTGCAATTTCAGCAATCATATGTTTCACTTGTCAGAAAAAATATTGGATAGCTTAGATATGACCTTTCAGGACATTCAACCACTTGTAGAGGAAACCCTACAAAAAGCAATAAAACTTGGTCCATCTGAGTCACAAACTGGTCCTGCAATTCGAAATGACGAAACAACTATAAACACACATCTTGATATGCTTCAGGATGAACAAATGAAAAATATCTATCGTATGATTACCGATAGTATTAGAAATATCAAGTGAAAGCACATACAAATGATACCATAGGATTCTTAAAAGCGAGTCGAATTCCTAACCTCATCATTATTGGCCTTACGCAATTTGTTACTGCATATTGCCTTCTGGATAAATCAACCTCCACACTTATACAACCAGACTTCTTCATTTTCATTTTTAGTACTGGAATGATTGGAGCTGCTGGATACATAATCAATGATTATTTTGATCAAAAGATTGACATGATCAATCGTCCAGGAAAGGTAATCGTGGGAACCACTTTTCGTAGAAGGTTTGCTCTCTTCTCTCATATCATCTTGACCATATCTGGTATACTTCTTGGGTTCCTCATTGATCCTGCCGTTGGGGTCATCCATGTTTTCTCAGCTGGCGCCTTATGGACATATAGTATTGTTTTACGAAGGTGGCTATTATTAGGTACTCTGACAATATCATTCTTAGCCTGTCTGACTCTTCTTTTAGTCATGGTTTACTTTCGAGAATTTAGCTTACTAGTAGTTGCTTATGCAATGTTTGGATGTGTCACTGTGTTTATTCGTGAGAGTATAAAAGATATCATAAGTGCCAAAGGCGAGATACAATTTGGGATACAATCTGTACCAATCGTGTGGGGCATAAGGGGAGCAAAAGTGTTCATCTACCTAGCAGGAATTGCTGGTGTGGGGGGGCTATCATTCTACCTCCTATCCATACCAAACTGGACAGTTCGTTATTTTTTTATCGCCGTACTGCTATTCATTTTTTGGATCGCCGTTCAACTTTCTAAAGCAGACAAAATGAATGATTTTAAAACCATCAAGGTTTACATAGACATTATCATTATAGCCGGATTGGTGAGTATGTTTTTGATTTAAAACATTCCCATTATTGCATTAAACGTGAATCCTCCTACTTTCCAAGCTATAATTACTCCTAGCACAATTGAGTAGGTAAGTTTTATCGTAGTAGCCAAAAGAAATCCTAAAAAGGAACCAAAGCCAGATTTAAATGCAGACCTAATTCGATTACCTCCATATAAATCTCCAATAATTGCACCTAATAATGGCCCTAGGATAATCCCAAATGGAATGGGTAACAAGACTCCAGCTACCATACCTATCATTCCTCCAATTACTCCTGCCTTAGTTCCTCCAAATTTCTTGGTAGCTGCTATTGGTAGCAAATAATCTGCTACTATAATTATTAAACCAATCACACCCCAGATAACAAATGATGTAGTACTGAATTCAGTATCACCTGAAATCGCATCAGCACAAACCAATGCCCCATAGGTTAATATTGGACCAGGAAGCGGAGGCAGAATTGAGAACACAATACCTCCCGCAATCAAAAGAACAGTGAGAATTACTAAAATTACCTCCATTTAGAACTCTTTGAATATCGTTGATTTTATTTGAGACCACTCCGATTTAATGATACTATAGACCACTGTATCTCTTCTTCTATTCCCTTGTGTACTTCGATGATTCCTAAGAGTACCATCATACTTGGCCCCAATCTTCTCCATCGCTTTCCGTGACCGAATATTCTGTTCATCTGTACGAAGTTCCAAACGCTCTATATCCATTATCTCAAAAGCATGATGAAGCATCAAATATTTCATGTGTCTGTTGATTCCTGAACCTATATATTTCTTTCCTAGCCATGTCCAACCGATTTCAATTCCTTGCTCAACCCAATCCAGATGACCATAACTTGTTGCACCAATAACTTGACCTGTCTCATTTAGTAGCACAGAGTATGTCATTTTATCCCCCCTTTCAGTCTCTTCTAGTCGCTTGGTCATCCATCCCTCTAGTGCATCCGGATTGCTTAAATCTTCTGTATACCATGTCCATATATCTGAATCAGAACTCAGCATTCTCATTTGAAGAATATGCTCCTTCGTTATAGGGATCAATGTGATTTTTTCACCTTTGAGTGGGCGATAAAATTTATCTTTCATCTCGCTGTACTTACGGTGGAAAGATAATTATTGTCAATTAAGTAGAGAGGCGAAACTTATTTTTTTAGCCCCATTAACATTCCAAGACTCACTGTTTTGTGAATAAATGATCAAGCTTGCATTTTCAAAATTCAAATCCATAGGAACTTTCAAGGAAAACGTATTTGACTTCCCATCAAATCTTCTTGTATCATAAACTCTCACAACATTGTCATGTGACAAAGTTCTTCCTCGGTTTTCGCCTCTGATAACATTTTGAGATAGATTCTTTTCAACAATTGCCACGTTGATTTGAGAATCAGTTGCTTTAGACTTCACATCGAAGGTAAGAGTTTGATGGTCTACAATGATGCTAGAAACAACTAAATCTAAGTTTGATTTTGTTGCACTCTCGCTTGAGTACGTTTCTCTCCATTTGGATTTACTTGAACCTACAAATTCATGTTTTCCATTAACAACCATTTGTGGTGTATAAATAGAATTTAAACGAAATTTTCTTGCATAAGCTCTTTGACGAATCGTGAAATCCTTGCTTGCATAAGGATCTTTCCATCCTATATAATCCCAATAATCTACATGGAATGAAAGCCCGATGATATCAACTTTCGTGTCACTTGAATTAACAATTTCTGACAATAGTTTGTCTGCTGGTGGGCAACTAGAACATCCTTCTGATGTAAATAACTCTACAATAACAATTGGTTTTTCTTGTTGAGCTAGTACGAATGAAGAAATCAAAAGAAGGGATAGAGCAAGAAGATTCGTTTTCATACTTCTAAAATCGAAAATACTCTAGTATAAGTTTTGATACACTAACCAAATTATTGGTTAGTGTATCCCAATTGACATCTCAGTATTCGAAAATTCCGTGCTCTGATTGAATGATTAGCTCTTTATTATCTGAAGCCTCTACTCGACCAATGACTTGTGAGTCAATATTAAAAGATCTAGCAATTTCTACTATTTCATCGGCAGATTCTTCATCAACATACACCTCCATTCGATGACCCATATTGAATACTTTATACATTTCCTTCCAATCAGTATTGCTTTCATGTTGGATCATCTGGAAAAGAGGTGGTGTGGGAAGAAGATTATCTTTAACCACTCTTACATTATCTACAAAGTGCAAAACCTTTGTTTGAGCGCCCCCACTGCAATGTACCATTCCATGAATCTCGGAACGTAATTCTTTCAGAATTGATTTAATAACCGGTCCATATGTTCGAGTCGGGGACAATACGAGCTTACCTGCATCCAATGTTGAACCTTCTACCTGATCTGTAAGCTTCTTCGATCCACTATAGACCAAATCTTCCGGAACTCCTAAATCGTAAGATTCCGGGTATTTATTTGCATAAGTTTTATCAAAAACATCATGGCGAGCTGATGTAAGTCCATTACTGCCCATCCCTCCATTATATTCTTTTTCATATGTTGCCTGCCCATAAGAAGCCATACCTACTATAAGATCACCGGGACGTATATTTTCATTGTTAATGACCTCCTGACGTTTCATTCTAGCAGTTACTGTGCTGTCTACAATGATTGTTTTCACTAAATCACCTACATCAGCTGTTTCGCCACCGGTAGACTTAATATTTATCCCACTATCACGCAACATCTGAAGCACTTCTTCTGTGCCATTGATTATTTCAGAAATCACATCTCCAGGAATCAAATTTTTGTTCCTACCTATGGTCGATGAAACAAGAATATTATCAGTACATCCGACACATAAAAGATCATCAACATTCATGATGATTGCATCTTGGGCTATCCCTTTCCAAACATTGATATCGCCTGTTTCTTTCCAATAGAGATACGCCAGTGAAGATTTGGTACCAGCACCATCAGCATGCATAATTGTGCAGTATTCAGAATCGCCGGAAATATCCTCTACTATTTTACAAAAGGCTTTTGGGAATAAACCTTTGTCAATATTTTTAATAGCTGAATGTACGTCTTCTTTGTCAGCAGAAACTCCCCGCTGTGCATACCTATCGATCATGCTGTTTTTTCTTGCAAAGAAAAAGGTTTATCCGTTCCCATCACCTGATTCTTTAAAGAATCGATCATATTCATCAACAGACTCTTCTGGCGG
Organism: Marinobacter alexandrii; assembly: GCA_039984955.1. Taxonomy (NCBI): domain Bacteria; kingdom Pseudomonadati; phylum Pseudomonadota; class Gammaproteobacteria; order Pseudomonadales; family Marinobacteraceae; genus Marinobacter; species Marinobacter alexandrii. Next base: position 2,560,315 of record JBDWTN010000007.1, on the reverse strand, counting down.
TAGGTCATCATTTCGATCTCTGGGGTTGTATCTTAACACCTTGAATTCTGTTCTCCTATTTCTTTGGTGTTCTTCTTCCGTTTGAGCATTCTTAACTAAGAGCTGTGACTCTCCATATCCTTTCGCTGTAATTCTCTGGGACTTAATCCCAGTATTGATTATATATCTAACTGCAGATTGCGCCCTTCTTCTCGAGAGATTCAAATTGTATTCATCCGTATCTCTGGCATCTGTATGGGAGCCTAGTTCAATGTAGATCTCAGGATTATCATTCATGATTTGTACTAAACTGTCTAAAACTAAAGCAGCGTCCGTCCTAATATCTGCTTTATCAAGATCGTAGTAAATATTATCAAGCACTATTGCTTTCTCCAAAACGATAGGATCCATCATGATCTTTGTTTCAAAATTCACATTGGTAACAAATTCCGTCAGTGTCGATTTCTCTACCGTCTTCCCGATAGTTGTGAAATCTTTCCTTACCGTGAAATAATCAGTCTTCTCACTTATCAAATCATAATGCTCCTCAGGGTAAACACGAAAATTAAATGATCCATCTGCCCCTGTAAATGCTTCATCCAATACCTCTCCTGAGTCAGTAGTTAATGAAACTTTTGTATTGGGAAGAATTATTTCCTTACCTGCATCGTCAGTAGTAATTGTTATTCCTGTCAGGAAATAGTTCACCACCTTCAAATCAGGGTCGTCATTGATGAACGTATAAATATCATCATCTCCTTTGCCTCCTTTACGATTAGAGGTAAAGAATCCTTTCGTAAGATTAAATTGATAAAGACCAAAATCGTCCGCTGATGAATTCATTGGTTTGCCCAAATTCTCAATAGTCACATGCCCCCCTTCGCGTACTGCTCTAAAAATATCTAGCTTACCAAAGCCTGCATGTCCATCAGACGAAAAATAGAGACTGCCATCCTCACTCACATATGGAAATACATCATCTCCGGTACTATTGATCTCAGGTCCCAGATTTCTAACATCAACCCACCTACCTCGTCTATTAATTTTAGCCTGATAAAGATCCGCTCCACCATAACCTCCAGCTCTTGTAGATGAAAAATAAAGTGTAGTTCCATCGGGAGAAAAAGTAGGTGTACTATCCCAAGATTCAGCCTCATTGATAGAAAGCGCTACTGGTTCAGACCATTTCCCATTTCTATACCTTGTGAAGAAAAGATTCACTTCACTAAATCCTTTTGCTTTACCATCGTTTCCCTTTGCAAAAATCATAGATGATCCATCTGGAGAAATTGCAACAGAACCTTCATTTGTATCAAGGTGATTGATAATTGGGTCGAGCGCACTCAAGGTGCTCAAGTTTACGTTGGCTCCTTTTGATGCAACACGATAAATATCTGTAAATGGAGTGCCAGTAGTTCTATAAATTTTACTCCCCTCACGATTTGTTGTGAAATAAAGATAGTTTCTGCTGAAAACTGGAGAATATTCAGCATTTTCAGTATTTATATCTTGTAAGTTCTTAACTCTATAATAGCTTCCATGATCTTTTAAATCTTCAATTTTTCTTAAATTCTGAAGTTCTTTCTCTGCCATCTTCTTCGTTTTTTCATCTCTTGCACGAGGCAAATAATTGTCAAGAACTTTTTGCGCTTCATCATATTTCTGTTCCACTTTTAAGCCTTGAGCCAAATAAAGATTTGCAGCTTCTTCCGGAGTTCCTTCTTTGATCGCCGCTTGATAAAAGGGGATTGATTCAACTAAGCGATTTGATTTGCGAAATGCATCGCCAACCATAAGATTTTCTTCTGGAGAATTTTTTTCGGGAGCATTCCCAAGTTTGGAAATTACAGCATCAAACTCAGCATTATTCATGCTCTTTTCCAAAGAACAGCTGACTACTATTGAAGCTAAAATGATGTATTGAAGAATTCGCATATAAAAGAATAACGAAAAACTGGTTCAGATGATTATCCGAAAATAGTTAATCCTTAAACAAGAAACGAAACAAAAGCCCTATTGAAAGTACCTATTTATCCAAGTATTTTGACTCTTTTGTAGCCAACGTGATCTAAAATCAGCAATATTTTGAACGGTATTGTCAAAAACCAGGGTCTCTGGCTGAATAACAGCCTCTTTTACCTGAGCCTTTAGTTGATTGAATGGATACAGATTTATTTGTTCATTCTGCAAAAAGGCTACCTGATTAGTCGTCATGAATGAGATTCCAAGTGCAGATTCTAATCCTTTAATCAAATGAACGGATGCATCAATACTACATCCACTTGCTTGACTAAATGATTCATCAACTGAAATAATCAGAAATTGATTGTATTCAACTGTGAAAGAAGATTTTAGATCTTGGCCATGAGCGCTCCATTGATCCAAAAAAGTTTTTGCATTCGCTTGCACTAGTTTGACTTCTTCCTGTGTGAGTTTTCTTTCAGCCTGATAAATCCACAAGCGGGCTTGCTCAGGCATTTGTTCAAATGGAATCAACATATCAGTTCAAACCTTCAGATTCTGCAATGAGTTCCGCTAAATCTTTAACTTTCACAGAGTCTTCTTTCTCTTTATTCTTAACACCATCGGACATCATAGTCATGCAAAACGGACAAGCAACCGCAATAGTGTCTGCATTGGTTTCTAAGGCCTCTTCCGTACGCTCAATGTTCACTTCTTTATTTCCTGGCTCAGCATCCTTAAACATTTGCGCTCCGCCAGCTCCACAACAAAGCCCTTTGGTCTTACATCTCTTCATCTCTACCAACTCAGCATCCAAAGCTTCAAGGACTGCTCTAGGAGCAGAGTACACGTTATTGGCTCTCCCTAAAAAACAAGAATCATGATATGTTATTTTTCGACCCTTAAATTCACCTCCACCTTTCAATTCTACTTTCCCATCATTAATCAACTCTTGTAAGAATTGAGAATGATGTATCACATCATAATTTCCTCCAAGCTCAGGGTACTCATTTTTAAGTGTATTGAAGCAGTGCGGACAAGCTGTAACTATTTTCTGAATTTCATAGCCATTCAAAACTTGAATATTAGCCATTGCTTGCATTTGAAAAAGAAATTCATTCCCAGCCCTTCTAGCGGGATCTCCTGTACAGGTTTCCTCAGGACCTAACACTGCGAACTTGACTCCAACTTTATTAAGGATCTTAACAAACGCTTTCGTAACGTTTTTATATCTATCATCATAAGATCCTGCACAACCCACCCAAAATAATACATCCGGCTTTTCCCCTTTTGCAACTAAGTCTGCTACTGTTGGTATTTGTATTTCGCTCATTTCCCTTCTTTTAGTTCGTTTGACCAGTTAAATCTATCCTGCACACCAAATTTCCATGGTGCAAAGTTTGTTTCTACGTTCTGGAACATGGCATTCCATGAATCAGGTGCGGCTGACTCTTCCATTGCAACGTACCTACGTGTCTGTAGAATAATATCTAATGGATTGATGTTTACAGGACAAGCTTCTACGCAAGCATTACAATTTGTGCAAGCATTGATTTCTTCCTTTGTGATGTAGTCTCCAAGCAAGGATTTTCCATCATCTAATCCATTCTTACCAACATCCTCCAATCGATCTCTAGTATCCATCATAATCTTCCTAGGAGACAACTTTTTCCCGGTGAGGTTTGCTGGACATTCGGAAGTGCAACGTCCGCATTCAGTACATGAATAAGCGTCCATCAAATTTTTCCAGGTAAGATCATTCACATCTTTAGCTCCAAATCGCATTCCTTCAGGAGGTGGTGCACTATCTCCTTCCACAGGCATTCCTAACATCATTTTCACCTCATTAGTGATTTCATTCATGTTTTCCATTTTCCCTTTTGGAGAAATTTTACTGTAGTAAGTATTTGGAAATGCTAAAAATATATGAAGGTGTTTAGAGTAAGTCACATAGAGAGCAAAAGCAAATATCCCTACAATGTGAAACCACCAAGCTCCTCGCTCTATTAGAATTAATGCACCAGTTTCGAATTCAGAAAGCCAACCAAATAGCGTCGAACTAAAAAAGAATGATCCTACTTGAGTATAATGATCTGTACCTCTTTGTTGCAAAATCTGATCAGCTCCATTCATTCCTAAAATTGCCATCATTAGCAAGATTTCAATGATAAGTATGAGGTTTGCATCAAGAGAAGGCCATCCAACCATTTCAATTTTCTTGAAACGATTAATTCTTAAGACACTCCTTCGAATTAAGAATACTATGCAGGAAAACAATACACCTACAGCAAGAAATTCAAAGAAATTAATCATGCCTGAGTAAAAGTTTCCTAAAATCGGAGCAGCTACTCTATGTGTTCCAAAAACTCCATCTATGATAATCTCTAAGACCTCTATATTGATGAGCACAAAGCCTACATAAATCAACAGGTGCAGAAAAGCTGGTAAAGGCCTTTTAAACATTTTCTTTTGACCAAAAGCCACTAAGACCATGTTTTTCAAACGTTCAGCTTTATTATCAGATAGATCTACATCCTTACCGAGTTTAATGTTTTTTGAAATCTGAGAGACTCTGCGATAGATAAGGAAACCAAAGAATCCTACGATCAGAATGAAAACAATTTGAGGGATAAATTCCATATTTTAAAAAATTCCTAACACGAACTTCAATTTAAATTTTGCCTTTTCAAAGAAATACATACTTTTGCCAACCAATTTTTTTGGTGCTGTAGCTCAGTTGGTAGAGCATCGGACTGAAAATCCGTGAGTCGGTGGTTCGAATCCACTCAGCACCACATCAAGCCGTCCTAAACAGGGTGGCTTTTTTGTTTCTATCCAATCTCAACGAAAACCCGCGAGTCGGTGGCGGTTCGACGACTCAATGGAACGCCACTCCGACGGTTCGCCGCTGCGATCAAACACTCAGCATCAGGTCAAGAAACAATCCCTTTTCCTGATATGATTCTCCAACTCAACAAATCACCTTAAAGCTACCTCCTTTAGAAAGTTCTTGTACTTCACCTCTAAGATAAGATCAAATCACCAAAATAGTATGCATGCATACTATTTTAGAAGCTTTTTAAATTAATTTTTAATTTATATACCAATTGGTATATTTGTATATGCCTCGAAATCCTGAACTCACAAAGCAATTAATTATTGAAAAAGCACTCCCCATATTCAACACAAAGGGATATGCAGCTGCTTCTCTTTCAGATATTACTTCGGCAACCGGAATTACAAAAGGGGCCATTTATGGGAATTTCAAAAATAAAGATGAGGTAGCTTCGGCAGCTTTCGAGAAAGGTGTTTCAATAGTTACTGGACAGATTGCCAAGCAGGTGAGTTTCGAAAAAACAGCTCCACGAAAACTAATGGCTATGATTGAGTATTATGGTAAATATATCAACAATCCCCCCATACCAGGAGGTTGTCCAATTCTAAATTCATCCATTCAAGCAGACGATAATCATCCTTTTCTACGATCAAGAATCATACGCTCCATTGCTCTGATAAAAGATTCACTAGCAAAAATCATCACTAGAGGAATATTGGAAAAGCAGATAAAAAAAGATGTAGACGCAGAAGAATTTGCTGTTTTCTTCTACGCTACTATTGAAGGAGCTATATCACTTTCCAGAATTGAAGGTGATGGAAGGTCTTATGACTTTGTAAAAAACTATTTGGAAAAGCGCATTGATGAAATAAGTATTTAAAAAAATTTAGCTAATAAAATACCAATTGGTATATAACTATTATGGTCACACACATAGAAATAAAAGGTGAAGACATCAGTAGGCCTGCTGAACGTCCACCTAAAACAAGCTGGAAAATTGAATTAATCAAGAAGGGTTTAGGGTTGCTGCAACACGCATCACCCAAGAAGTCCGCAGGAATTATATGGCATTATTTTACAATGCCAGGGAGAGTTCGCTTCTCAGAACCACAAAATGATATTGTATCAAAGGCGAATATTAGTCAAACTAACTACAGGGGCGATTTGATAAAATGCTATCAATGGGGAGAGGAAGGTCCAAAAATTCTTCTTTGTCATGGTTGGCGATCAAAAGGAGCAGACTTTAGAAGAATGATAAACTCACTAGTTGCTGATGGCTATGTAGTTGAGGCTATTGATATGCGTGCCCATGGAAATTCAGAAGGAAAACATACTGCACTTCCCGAGTTCAGAGATATCATAAAAAAGCATGTTTCAAAAAATGGACCCTATGAAGCTATCATAGGTCACTCACTTGGCGCACTAGCTGCAGGCATAGTTTTGAGTGAACTTGGTGAAAATTTCCAACCTAACAATTTCTTTGTATTGGCAGCACCTCCATATGTGCGTTACTTCTTTGATGATATTGTCAAGGAAATTGGCTGCAATCACTCAGTTTATGAAGCTATGTGTGGACTAGTAAAGGAAAGATATCATCAACCTGTTGACTATTTTGACCTTCGTCTAAAAGCCACTCAGATGAAAAATGTCAATACACATCTTTTTTATTGTGAGGATGATCAGGTGATTCCATTCGATAAAGGAATTGAGCTAGAAGAAGCATGGCCTCATGCTTCATTTGTTCACGTCAAAGGTTTAGGACATTATAAAATAATAGCCAATGACTCAATCATTAGCTACATGATCAATGCAATGAAAACAAGATAAACCCAGCAGGAACGTTAGATTTTCAAAAATGGGAATTTCATAATCTTATTCAATTATAATTAGCAGAATTTATCCATTCGCAATAAATAGTATCAAAAATTATAATTATCATAATTTTTGATTAATTCTATTAAAATTTTTACAGTTAAAAGTACAATAAGGGCTATATTCATCCTCTTGTAGTGTTGAATATAATGGGAAGAAATAGTCAATCAATGTATTTATCTGAGCTAGAGCATGACGCTTGCGGAATAGGTTTTGTAGCAGATATTAAGCGAAAACGAGCTCATGAAATTGTTTCTGATGCAATCTTGATGCTAGAAAATATGGAGCATCGTGGAGGGGTTGGGGCTGAGCCAGAAACGGGAGATGGTGCCGGAATAATGACTGAAATTCCTTACGATTTTTTTGATCAGGAATTAAGTGAGCATAAATCGCTTTTGACTCCTCGATCTTACGGTGTAGGAATGTTATTCCTTCCAAAGCCAAATTGGGAAGAATGTCTAGATCAATTAAAGTTGATAACTGACTCTCTAGGATTCACTCTATTTCACACAAGAGAAGTTCCTGTAGATAGTTTATTTGTGGGGCCTACTGCACGCGAAAACGAACCAACTATTATTCAAGTCTTTTTAAAACATAGTGAATTAGCGGAGCGAGAACTGGAGAAGCAACTGTATATTCTTAACAAGACTGCCACCAAAAAAATAACTGCATCTTTTCCTGATTTCTACATCTCTTCACTGTCTTGCTACAAGATTGTTTATAAAGGCCAATTAAGAACTGATCAGTTGAAACCATACTATTTGGATCTTCAAAATCCGGCTTTTAAATCCGCGTTCTCGATCATTCATTCTCGATTTTCTACTAACACTTTTCCTCGATGGAGCTTAGCTCAGCCTTTTAGATACATTGCTCATAATGGAGAAATAAATACCATCCGGGGCAATGTCAATAAAATGAAAGGAAAATCAGCGCTATTGAAATCAGATGTATTCTCTAAAGAAGAATTAAAGAAGCTCTTACCGGTATGTAACCCTGACTTTTCTGATTCAGCAAACCTGGATGAGTTAATCGAATTACTTGTGATAGGCGGACGATCTCTTCCTCATGCTCTCATGATGCTGGTACCCGAAACCTGGCAGTACAATAAGAGCATGGATGAACATACCAAAGCCTTTTATAAATATAACGCATCCATTATGGAGCCATGGGACGGGCCTGCCGCTTTATGTTTTACAGATGGAGATGTCATCGGAGCTACTCTCGATCGAAATGGACTGAGGCCATGCAGATACTCAATCACTTTTGATGGCAGATTGGTGGTTTCCAGCGAAACTGGAGCCTTACCAATAGATCAAAAGATGATTAAAGAAAAAGGAAGACTTCAACCTGGAAAAATGATAGTGGCTGATTTAGATAAAGGTGAAGTGAAATTTGATGCCGATATAAAAGAAGAAATATCTAGATCTAAGCCTTATTTGGAGTGGATTAAAAAGCACAGAATTAAACTCCGCTTTTTACCAGGGCCTTTCACTGACCCTGAATTTCTGGATAGTGATCAAATCAGTAAACTCCAAATCGCCAATGGGTGGACAAGAGAAGCCATTGACCAAATATTGATTCCCATGTGTGAGCAGGGCAAAGAGCCTATTGGTAGCATGGGATTGGAAATACCTTTAGCAGCGCTAAGCACCAAATCGCAGCATCCATCGAACTTCTTGAAACAGTTTTTTGCTCAGGTGAGTAACCCTCCTATTGATCCAATTCGCGAACGAATGGTGATGTCACTCTTTACAAGATTAGGTCAGGGTGCCAACATCTTGTCCGAAGATCCTGAGCATTGCCATCAGATACATATAACCAGACCTGTTCTACGACCAAATACATTTCAGAAAGTTTTAGAACTTTCAAATCAAGGATTTTCTCATCAAGTAATTGATTGTATTTTTTCAAAAAATGAGACACTGGAAAAAGCATTAATTCGAATATGCAAGGAAGCTGAGAAGGCCGTAGTAAGTGGATCGAAAATCCTAATCCTTAGTGATGCTAAACAGGATGCAACTCATTTTGCAATTCCATCACTATTCTCAATTGGTGCCGTCCAGCATTACTTGACTGACAAAAAACTAAGGGCCAAGACCAGTTTAATTGCCCATGGTGCAGATATAATAGAAGTTCATCATTTTGCCACATTGATTGGTTTTGGAGCTAGTGCTGTGATGCCCTATCTAGCCTTTAGCCACATGAATGCCCATGCAAAATCTAAAGATCTTGACTTCAATGAGCTTTCGGACAATTATGCCAGAGCTATAGGGAAAGGACTATTGAAGATTATGTCCAAAATGGGTATTTCCACCCTTCAGTCCTATCAAGGAGCTCAAATATTTGAAGCCATCGGATTATCTTCAAAGGTCATTAAAACATGTTTCAATGGCACCATTTCCAGAGTTGAAGGGAATAGTTTTGATCATTTCGAAGAAGGAATCCGCAAAAATCATATGCTCGCCTATTCGAATAATCCTATTGAACATGGTGGGGTGTATAGCTGGCGAAAGGATCAGGAAAAACACTTAATAGATCCAGAAACAATCCATTTGCTTCAAAAAGCGACCAAGTTAAAAGACTACTCACTTTACAAAAAGTATGCTGCTCACATCAGTAAGCCAGAGGAAGGTTATTTCTATATACGTCACTTACTGTCATTTAAAAAAAGAAAATCAATCTCATTAGACTCAGTTGAATCTGTAGATAGAATACTTCAAAGATTTGCAACTGGGGCTATGTCTTTTGGATCCATTTCACATGAAGCACATACCACCCTTGCTATTGCAATGAATCGCATTGGAGGAAAAAGCAACAGTGGTGAAGGAGGAGAAGACATTAGTCGATTTGTTTTAAGAGAAAATGGCGACTCAGAAAAATCAAGAATAAAGCAAGTAGCCTCGGGTAGGTTTGGTGTTACCTCGCATTATCTAAACAATGCAGATGAGATTCAGATAAAAATTGCTCAAGGCGCAAAACCTGGTGAGGGAGGACAACTTCCAGGGCATAAGGTAAATAAATGGATCGCAAAAGTTCGAATGTCTACGCCCGGGGTAGACTTGATTTCTCCTCCACCTCATCACGACATCTACTCAATAGAAGATTTAGCTCAATTAATTTTTGATCTAAAAAATGCCAATCCCGATGCTCGCATCAATGTAAAGCTTGTCTCTCAGGCGGGTGTGGGAACGATCGCAGCTGGGGTAGCTAAAGGATTTGCAGATGCAATTCTTGTCTCTGGTGCCGATGGTGGAACAGGGGCATCTCCGCTTAGTTCAATACGGCATGCGGGCCTACCATGGGAAATGGGGCTCTCGGAAGCACAGCAAACTTTAGTCAAAAGTAGATTAAGGAGTCGAGTGGTTTTACAATCGGATGGTAAAATGATGACCGGAAGAGATATCGCCATTGCAACACTGCTAGGAGCTGAAGAATGGGGTGTCTCAACAGCTGCACTAATTGCCGAAGGATGTATCATGATGCGTAAGTGTCACCTCAATACGTGTCCTGTAGGAATTGCCACACAAGATGAAAAGCTCAGAAAACTATTTACTGGAGATCCAGATCATGTTATAACTCTTTTCAGATTTATGGCAGAAGAGCTTCGCGAGATAATGGCCGAATTGGGCTTCAAGACTATCAACGAAATGGTGGGACAAAGTCATGTATTACAACAGAACAAAAATATCGATTCCAGAGGGTTAGATCTTTCCAAAATTCTTCTGTATGAAGAAACAAATGATACCCGCTATCATTCCAGAAGGCAACAGTCTCAGTTGGATACAGTATTGGACAGAAAGATATGGAGTGATGTAAAAGATGAATTAGAGAAAGAATTTGTAGCTGCATATGAGTATGACATAAAAAACACAGATCGAACCACTGGTGCTATCATATCGAGTTTTATCTCCAAAAAATATGGTGTAGAGGGGCTCCCTTCAAGTTTATTGAAAATAAAATTTAAAGGATCGGCAGGACAAAGTTTTGGTGCATTCCTAGCCAACGGAATAAAATTTATTCTTGAAGGTGATGCCAATGACTATGTGGGAAAAGGGCTTTCTGGTGGGAGAGTCATTATTCATCCGCAAAGAAATGTACGTTTCAAAGCCAGAGAAAATACCATTATCGGAAATGTAGCTTTGTATGGAGCCACAAGTGGGGAATGCTACATAAATGGAATAGCTGGAGAACGATTCGCCGTTAGAAACTCTGGTGCAAAAGCAGTGGTAGAGGGTGTTGGAGACCATGGTTGTGAATACATGACCGGAGGAACCGTGCTTGTACTTGGTGAGACTGGGAAAAATTTTGCAGCAGGTATGAGCGGTGGTATCGCCTATGTTTTAGATGTAAGTGGTGAATTGAACAGAAATTGCAACATGGAGATGGTCGTTTTTGATAGACTTGACGGAGAAGATGTATCCACTATCAAAACTTTGATTGTTAATCATCTAAGGCATACATCTAGCAGTCTTGCTCAAGAAATTCTTCTCGATTGGGATCGATATCTAAATCATCTGGTGAAGGTGATCCCCATACAATACAAGGGCATTAGAGAAGAAGCCAAATCAAATATTCCAATGACTCCAGTTTATTAAATCATAAGAGATGGGAAAGCCAACAGGATTTATAGAGTTTCAAAGAGAGTTGCCGGAGAATGAGCCAACAGCTAAGCGATTAAAGAAGTACACAGAATTTGAATTAAGCTTCCCGGAAGAAAAGACTGAGATGCAGGCAGCTCGATGCATGGATTGTGGTGTCCCATTTTGTCACTCCGGCTGCCCACTTGGAAACAAGATTCCAGACTTCAATGATGCTGTCTACCGCAACGAATGGAAGGAAGCCTATCAAATTTTAAAATCAACCAATAATTTTCCAGAATTCACAGGACGTATCTGTCCTGCGCCATGCGAAGGATCATGTGTTCTTGGAATCAATCATCCACCTGTAGCTATTGAGCACATCGAAAAAAGCATCGCTGAAAAAGCCTTTGAAATGGGGTGGGAAATCGTTCGCCATCCACAAATTCAGACTGGAAAGAAGGTAGCGATTGTTGGTTCAGGACCTGCCGGATTGGCAGTCGCAGATACACTCAATCAAAAAGGGCATGAAGTAACTGTTTTTGAAAGAGATTCAGAGATAGGAGGTCTACTGAGGTACGGGATTCCCGATTTCAAGTTAGATAAAGTAGTAGTGGATCGGCGGGTAACTATCCTCGGGAAGGAAGGTATTAGCTTTAAAACTAATGTGAATGTAGGTCAGGATATTAAAGGTAGTGAGTTGCTCAAAAATTTTGACGCTGTTGTTCTTTGTGGTGGTAGCACTATTCCTCGAGATCTCCCTATTCCTGGCAGAGACTTGGAAGGCGTTCACTTTGCCATGGATTTTCTCACCCAACAAAACCGAGATGTTGCCGGAAATCTCAGCGTAAAAAATAAAATTTCCGCTAACAAGAAAGATGTTATAGTCATTGGAGGAGGGGACACTGGTTCTGATTGTGTGGGCACAAGTAATCGTCAAGGAGCCGATTCGGTTCGTCAAATAGAAATTATGGATAAGCCGCCACTTGAAAGGGTGGAAACTAATCCTTGGCCAGAGTGGCCAATGACCTTGAGAACTTCAACTTCTCATGAGGAAGGCTGTGATCGTGAATGGGCTATTCTTACAAAAGAATTTGTAGGTGAGAATGGAAAACTCAAAGGATTGAAAGTTGTAGATGTAGCTTTCAAAAATGGAAAACTGGTAGAAAAAGATGGCTCTGAAAGAATCATCCCTGCTGAGCTCACTCTCATCGCTGCTGGTTTTGTTCATCCGCAAAAAGAGGGGCTGTTGGAACAGCTTCAGATTGAATTAGATGAAAGAGGCAATGTAGAAACCAAAAATTTTAAATCCAGTTCAAAGAAAATATTTGCTGCCGGAGATATGCGAAGGGGTCAATCTCTTGTTGTCTGGGCTATAGCTGAAGGCAGAAAAGCAGCTCAGGCCGTAGATGATTATCTTACGGCCTAAGTATAAGCTCTTTTATTTAGTGAGGTCAGTTACCATTTCTTTTTCAATGGCCATATGCTGTTCACCATGATATCCAATGTCCATTCCCTCGAGCTCCATATCTTCTGTTATTCTCCCTCCTTTTGTGAATAGCGCCACCGTTTTAAATACAATGAATGTTCCTGCTGCCGAGTAGACAATGGTAGCTACTACGGACTTCAATTGAATAAGAAACTGCCCCGGATTACCATAAAATACCCCAGCAGAAGACGGGTCGATTGCAGGATTTGCTAACAATCCTGTGAGTAACGCACCAGCAATACCTACCAGGCCGTGCATGCCAAAAGCATCTAATGTATCATCATGTCCAAAGTAATCTTTTAATTTTACCACACCTATATATCCAATCACACTTCCAATCGCTCCAATAATCAGAGCGCCAGAAACTCCAACATAACCGGCTGCTGGTGTAATACATACAAGGCCCGAAATCACCCCTGAAGCAACGCCTATCAAGGTTGGTTTTTTAATGATCAACATTTCAATCAACAACCAAACCAAGCCGCCCGCACAAGCAGCAACATTGGTCACCAGCATCGCGTTTGCTGCCGAAGCATTTGCTCCATACGCACTACCCCCGTTAAACCCGAACCAACCAAACCATAACAAAGCTGAACCAAGCACCATAAACTTGATTGAAGATGGCTTCCTCTCTTCGTGCAAATTGACACGCCTGCCTACCAACAAAGCTAATATGAGCCCTGAAACACCAGCATTAATATGAATGACTGTGCCACCAGCAAAGTCCAAGTCACCATGCAAAAATCCTTCAGATCCCCAAACCCAATGACAGATGGGTGCATAAACCACCATAATCCATAGGATGGAAAACCATATCCAAGTCGAGAATCGTATCCGTTCTATCACAGACCCACTCACAATGGCTAGAGCTATTGCAGCAAAAGTTCCTTGAAAAGCAACATCTAACAACTTGGGGATATTAGCACCATCCACCAAGTCTGTAATATTTATGCCGCTAAGAAAAACATAATCCAACCCCCCAATAAAGTCATTTCCTGAAGCGAATGCCAGTGAATAGCCAATAATCACCCAGATAAGCGAGCCAATCAAATAAGCAACATAGCTCATCCCTACCGTATTAAGCACGCTCTTGCTTTGTGTCAATCCTCCATAAAACAAAGCAAGGCCCGCAGGTGTCATCAACATAACCAAGGCTGTTGACATCAGCATCCAAGCGGTATTGCCAGTGTCTATCGAATCTCCGTTTTGAGCAAAAGAGAAAACAGGAAGTAAGAAAAGAAATAGAATTGAAGCAAATTTCTTGTCAAAATTGAATTTTATCATGAAATTGGATTAAAAATGATCCATGAAGATAGCTATTTACGTAAATAATATCTTTTTAAGATAGTTTTTTATCTCATTCGAATTGAATTTTTACAAAAAGAATAATTGATAGTACATAAATGATCCATCAATTATCAAAAAGATAATTTTTAACAATTTTTTTTAGAAAATGACATTGATTTTGGGAGGAGGTTATTTAACCCCTTTCAAACCCATTACTTCCTTCGGGCCCAAGTGTCGGAATTTGCCACGAGGAAGGTTCTTTTTAGTAAGCGAGGCGAACATTACACGATCCAATTTTTTAACTGTGTACCCCAGATGTTCAAATATTCTTCTAACAATTCTATTTCTACCGATATGAATTTCAACTCCCAACACCTTATTGTCATCTCCAAGAATAGCCATTTCATTGACTGTAGCTGGTCCATCATCTAAGGTCACTCCTTTCAATATTTTCTGAAAATCTTCCTTTGTGATCGACTTATCTAACTCCACTTGATAGATTTTTTTTACTTGGTGAGATGGATGAGTAAGTTTTTTTGCTAATTCGCCATCATTAGTAAAGAGTAGTAAGCCTGTAGTCTCTTTATCTAGCCGACCTACTGGATAAATTCGTTCTTCGCATGCTTTAGAGACCAACTCCATAACAGTACGCTTTGCGTGAGGGTCTTTTGTAGTGGTGACAAAACCTTTTGGTTTATTTAGGAGAACATATTGATGAGTTTCAGATTTTAGTTTTTGACCTTTATATTCAACAGAATCCGTTTTCTTGACTTTATAGCCCATCTCAGTCACTACTTTCCCATTGACCTTTATTTTGCCTGAGGCAATGAGGTTATCCGCCTCTCTTCTTGAACAAACTCCGGCATTGGCCATAAATCGATTCAATCTGATCTCAGCAGGTTTTGTTATTTCCTTTTTATTAGGTCGTTTCATTAAACTGGCGGGGATCGCCTTTATTCGTTCTCTTCGCCTATAGCGTTCTCTTCAGTACTGAAATCTTTAGGGGTGGGGAGTTCTTTCAAGTCATTGATGCCAAAATAATCCATGAATTTCTGACTTGTTCCGTATAGTATCGGGCGGCCAACTCCTTCAGATTTCCCTTTAATTTCTACCAACTCCTTCTCAAGAAGTTTCTGAATTGAATAGTCGCAACTTACTCCTCTAATCTGTTCTGCCTCACTCTTCGTAATTGGCTGTTTATATGCAATAATAGACAGTGTTTCTAAAGCTGAATTAGATAGACGTTTCTTTGACTGCTGTTTAAGCAAAATACCAATACTTGCTTGATATGCTGGTTTTGTCAAGAATTGATAACCTCCTCCTGATTTCACCAACTCGATCGAAAAGTCATCTGTCTCAAATTTCGCTCGAATAGTATCAATTCCAGATGAGATGTCCCCACCAGGCACATCTGCATCAAACATTTCCTTAAGGCAATCTTGAATTTCCTCTTCTGTTATGGGTTTAGGAGAGCAAAAAACCAGCGCTTGAATATGATTGGCCAAATAATCCATTAAGACCTATTCAGCTTTGCATCAATGCTTTGGGTGGTGTGAGGTACCGCTTTGAGTCTTTCTTTTGAGATCAAATTTCCCGTATCAACACAAATTCCGTACGTCCCATTTTTAATTCTCACTAAGGCATTTTCTAGATTATTGATGAATTTTTGCTGCCGTCCAGCAAGTTGACTCAAATGCTCCTTTTCTGCTGTATCAGCACCATCCTCAAGCGTTTTTACAGATGCAAAGTTGTCACCGCTATCGTCAGATTCTCTTGTCAAAGAAGATTTCAATGTATTAAGCTCTTCTTTAGCTTTTTCCAGTTTCTGAAGAATTAATTCTTCGAATTCTTTTAGCTCTTCATCAGAATATCTTGTCTTTTCGCTCATAGTAGTAGAGATTATTATTCTAAAAACGTAAAAATCAAGCGAAAATACGCAGGTTGATGCACAATAAATAATTAGACAAATCCAACTCGACGAAAATTTTACTAAAAATCGCGCCCTACTGCCACTGTCTCTTTTATCGTCTCAGAATTTCCGCTAGCATCGTATATTTCAAAAATGATGATATAATAACCAACTCTGGCCATGCTTCCACCATCTGTGTCGCCATCCCATCGGAAAAATCCGGAAGTTGCAAGTGATGCACCTTGTGCCAGATTTTTCACTAACCTCCCGTTTTGATCATAGATGTTTACGTTCGCAAATTGTCCGGGTTCATCAAATTGGTAATTGATAGTGGTGAAATCACGTCCAGAACCAACATTTCCAGGAATGAATACTTCCGGACTGGCAGTAACTCTTCCCACTGGTGTATCATTTTCGAAAGATTGCGAGTTGGCATAACCCGGCGTAGCAAAACCTTCGGTACTAGAAGCAGAACGCCAGTTGCTCGAGTTATTCGCGGATTCATCATACGAGACTCTTTCAAGCGAGATTCCTTTTACACTCTCCAACAAGTCATAATGATAGTCTGCATCATAAAAGACTCGCTCGTGTATTTCTCCCATAGCATTTAGTATAATGACATTTCCAGTATCTTGAGCATAGGTTGGAAATGTGGAAGTTTCAAAGAATTTAGAGAAGATCCCTTTCGGGTAATTATTAAGCAGAACATTTGCGTATTCAGTTAGGACAATGAAATCTCTTGGATTTAGCACCAACTCCTCATCGGAGAGTATCACTTGATCATCCAATCCTTCTAGATCTAATCTTGCCAATTGCCAATTTTTTAGAGTAATGAAATCATCGGAATTATTATAAAGCTCTACGAAATCGACACCATTTGTGCGCGGATTGAAGAGTACTTCGCTGATAAGAATTTGATTTGCTTGAGCCTCTATCGGGAGGGCAAAAGTGATCTCATCAGCTTCACTCAAATTGCCGTTACAATCTGCAACATTAAATGCATTGAGTTGGTAAGCAATATTTTCTTCCAGGTCTTGCGTTAAAACTACAAATACTGATATTGGATTTTGAAAGTCTTGATAGAGTCTCTCGATCTCTACTTCAGGCTCGAACTCCAAATTAATAGTCTCCACATTTAGTGGATCAATTTTTTCCGAAAAATCTAACCTAATCATATCGCTCGAAATTGCGGTAACTTTTTGAAGTTCTGGACCTAGATTGTCAGGAACACTTCCTTCATTGTTAATTGAATTTACAGCCCCAGGTGTTCCTCCATTCAGATTGATAGAACTATTCCAGTTTGCTCCGCTTGCAGTGCAGGGATTTGTAATGTCAACCATTTCTAATGAATAACCTCCATCAGACTTAGAGTCTTCGTGCCAGGCAGGATCATAATCGATAGAAGAGATAAGACTCTCTTGAAATGTCAAAATGAGTTGTTCTCCTGTATTATTTAGTGAGGGAAAATTCGATATTCCAACTGCGCCTTGAGTGAATTCATTAGCTCCTGCAGTTGATGTTAAGATAGTGTATGATTTTGGTTGCAGGTTAATTGATGGCAATTCAACAGTGGAACTTGCATCGATTAAAAACATTCCTTCTGTGGATATCACATCTCCGGCGATATTATGAATTTCAAGAAATTCAACCTCTGGCAGACCAACAGATGGATCTGGATCAAATAGGATTTCTGTAATAAACACTTCGTTGAAAGAAGGAGCTCTTCCCATGCTAAAACTAAAAGTTGTTTCTACTATCGCATTACCTGCACAATCGCTCACATCTGAGAGGGTAAACTGGTAAATAATTCCTTTCTCTATTCCCTGTATGAATACCACATTTATCGAGGTTGGATAATCACCGTTGATTATGATATCATCGATTGTTAACCCTCCTGAAACAGTATATTCACCTGTCATTAAACTGGAAGCATCCATCTTTTCTGAGAAGTTGATGGCTAAGGATGTGGAATAGCCAAAGGAGCTCACCGTTGGGGCTTCAGTATCTGGAGTATCATCAAAAACAGAATTTTGACTACCGGGAGTGTTACCTGATGGGTCTATCGAAGTAGAGTAGCTGTCAAGTGATAAGCAAGGATCATCAGGATTAATCAGTTCTAATGAAACCCCATCATCTTGCTCATCTTCATACGCTATGAAAGCAATTTGATTATCTGATCCATTAACAATTTCTATTTGATCATCTGAGTTGTTGAGTGTGAGACTTGAGATTGTTAGTGCGTTTCCAAATGCAGCATAATCTATCGTTGATCCATCATCATAAACAATCAAATACTCCCCCGGTCGAATGATAAATGAAGGAAGGTTATTAGAAGTATCCGAAGCATCTATGATGTTCCAACCTTCCACGTCTATAAACTTCTCAGAGTTGTTGAATAACTCTATAAAATCGTCGCTATTGTTTACTGGATTAGATAGAAATTCATTGATGACGACATCTCCTGCAACAGCTTCTTCAGTTTCTAAATATTCAAACGGTTCTGTATCAGAAGCTGAATTAGCTGATAGATCCTGCACATCATTGACTGACAAAGTTCTTACTTCGCCCGAAACTAGTGGACTAACAACTATATGAACCAAACTCCCATCCATGTCATCTAATGCAACAGCATTTATGGAGACTCCTCCATCTATCGAGTAGTTGGCACTTGTTTCAGCTGACGATTCTTCCAGTACTTCACTAAACGTAACATCAAGTTCTGTCATAGAAATCACATTGATAGATTCTATTTGTGGAGCTGTGGTATCTGGTGTATCGTCAAAGATCGAGTTTTGTTCTCCGGGCGTCCCTCCATCTGGATCAATGCTCAATCCAAAATTGTTTTGCGAATAATCAGGACCATTGGGGTTGATAAGTTCTGTGGATACTCCTCCTGTAGATCCTACAAAGGAAATTGCATGAATAGTGGTGGCATTATCATCTAGTAGGGAAATATTATCTACTGTAGAATTATTTAAGCTGAATGAACTAATGGTCAGCACATTCGAGAAGCCACTAAACAACCCTAAGTCATCATCGTCTACGATAATGACATATCCTCCAGGGGCCAATGTAAACACTGGCAAGCTTTCTCCATCCAACGACCAGTTTTCCAAATTAAAGTACTTGGACGATCTATTAAATAATTCTACATACTCTGCATCCGGCAAGGTTGTGACTACTGGATTAGGATCCGGCATGAATTCATTAATCACCACATCGAATTCTTCCGCTTCTTCAAAAACCAGGTATTGGAAGCTCTCCTGACTATTTGAAGCAATTATATTTCCATTCTCATCTTCTACATTATTAATGGTGATAGCGTAAGTTGTGCCATTTGTCAATGCATCAGTGGTCAAGTGCACGATCGAATTGTCAATTCCATCTACTACTGCATTGGTTACGTCAATAGCGCCATCAATTCCATAATTATTTGAATTCTGTGAGGTCGTCACATCAACACTTTCATTGAACTTGACATCTACTTCTGTTAATGAGATAGCCGTCACCGATTGAATAGTGGGGGGATCTGAGTCTGTTAAAGGGTCTGCTATTATTTCGACATCATCAATCAAAAATTCAGCAGCACTACCAGAACCAGTTTCATTTCTTTCTACAAATAATTTCACAAATACATTAGATTGATTATCTGAGACGGCATCAAGCGTGTAGGAGTATTGGTTATAGGACTGTCCGGGTAAGTTAGGAAATGTGCTTTCATCTCCAATTTGTATTGGAGTTCCGTAATTCATTCCTCCATCAATGGAGGTTGAGAAAAAGACTAAAGCTGACCTATTTCCAGAGCCATTTTGGTTTGATTTAGCATAAAAATTAATTTCACAGTCTTCAAAACCTGTTAAATTCAGAGTAATCAAGATCTCCCCATCAAAACTAGTTATTGGTTGGACTGCTAAGGCATTTGCTCCTGTTCTAAAATCACTCGTTTGAAAAATTCGATTTGTAGATGCCACAGTATTACCAATCCAATTAGTAACAAACTCAATATCGGATCCTTCTACGAAAGAGTCTTCAAAACCTTCATTTTCGGGGAAAGAGTTTATCTGTGCTAGTACCGAAAAACCTAAACCCAAACAAATCAGACAAAGAATACCTTTCATAATTCAACTCATTATCAATGTAAAAGTAGTGGTTTGAAATGGGAGAGTTTAAAGTTCAGTTGTAGCCGTTGTTCCTGAAACCTTGAGCCCACCTTTTAATATGAGTTTGCGTAAAATAAATTCTAGAGGGAAGACCATGACTGCAATCCCCACATCGAACAAAAACTCAACAACTGGTGTACTTTGAAAAGATATAAAGGTATTGATGATTGCTTGCATGAACTGAATGATAATAACCAGTGTAAGAATACTCAAGCCATGCTTAATAAATCTATTGACTGATTTTGATTCACTTAACCTCGACGAAATACCTATCATCATCGCAAGTATTAATACTTGGATAGCATAAAACCATGGTTTTTGCCAATACGGTGTTGCAACAGTAAACTGTAATAAAGTAGCCTCATCAATTTGATCCAATGCATCGCGAACTCTAACCTTTAGCTTGTAATCACCTGGAGGCAGGTAACTGTAGTCAATTAGATTAGCATGAGTCCAATTTGACCATTCGGGATTTAGCCCTTCCAACTTATATTGATATTCAGGATTTAAAAGTCCGACATAATCCGGCTTAAGAAGTTCAACACTCAATGTATTTTGGTCATGCGAAAGTGCAATACTCTCCGTCACTTTCATCTCTCCACTGCTACTTACAAGCCGCTTTACAAAAATCGAATATGACTTATTCATTTCAGGTATTTTATCCGCTGAGTAAGCCAGAAGTTGATTATCGTCCGTAATCAACCAATACCTGTCAAGTTTATCATCATAGTTTATGTACTTAAGATTTGGAAAAACACCCAGATACTGAAATTCATTAATGCTCCCATCAGGAAGCAACAAGTGCCATATCTTGCCATTATAGAGCCAGACTCTACTTTTTTCGTTATGTAAATGATGATGAGGGCTTCCTAATTCTTTCTCTAATTCTCGGTCTTTTACAATCCTATCTTTATCTCTATCCAGCTTAAAGTATCCTTGAGAATTTATGAAGTAGAGTGCATTGGCGTGTTCCCAGATACTCAATTCATCATAAAATCTATTGTTAATTTCATAGCTGTGCAAAATTTCAAATCCTTGTGAGGTAATAGATCCCTGATAGATATGAGATGTCCCAGCCATCCATATATCACCTTTGTGATCCATATAGACATTCAATATAATATCCTCAAAGCCCTGTCCTGAAATTTCAGTCCAAATATTGTTCAAGAGTTCATAATATTTGAGGATTCCTCTCTCGGTACTAATTATTAATTGATTGCTTCCTGGAATGAGATAAGCATACTTGATTGCTTCATTAATGACCAGTTGGGCTGAGTTTCTTGTGATCTCATAGATTCCTGTATGGCTGGTGGCTAAAATCCGATCTTTTGCCTTCAGCAATTGCTTAAATTTCCCATCTGTGCCAGGCACGTGGTGAAATTGATAGCTCACTCCAGTGACCACTTTTTCAACCCTTCTGATATATTGAGATCTATCAACTGGTTTTGAAGTAGATGTCGCATTTTCTTGTATTTGAGAAGTGAATTTTTTCTTGAAAGACCCTGACTTTTCATCTGATTTTTCCGAATCGCTGGCCCGGTCCTTTTTCTTAAAAAGTCCATTTAAGAATCCCTTCTTCTTCCTCTTTTTCTTCTTGCTTTTTTCCTCCTCTTCTACATTTTGCTCTGACTCAGCCTCTTGTTTCTTCTGTTTTGGTGACTCTGCAACCGTTTTTGTAGGTGTAGTCCTTTTTGATGGTTTTTTATCAACCTTTTGAATGTATACTCTACTTCTGTAAGAGGTGTCCTGTGAAAAATAATAAACACCCAGACTGGTATTGATCCATAAATCGTCTCTAATCCGCTGAACTTCTATCAGATTCCCCTCCAAACCGGGAAAATTGGTATAGCTGTAGGCTGGGAACAATGGAGCAATACGAGTCAGTCCAAATTCATGTGCTACCCATACTCCTTGGTTATTGTCCGCATAGAGGTCGTGAATTTCATTATCAGGAAGCCCTGAATGATAATCAGTTACTTCAAAATAAGATGAATCGTCTACATGCAAAAAGAATACACCTGATTCAATGGTAGAACAAGCAACAAGTGAATCATTGACCCATTCCAAATCCGTGATAACAACGTCAGCCTCTTGCAATCTGTCATAATGGTGATGAGGCTTCATTTGAGCATTTTTTCGTTGATATAATCCACCTTCCATATCAACAGCAAACTCATGCTCTCCTTTTGGGGAAGCGCTAATCAACCCCCATTGCTTGGTTGTGTTTGAGAGTGTATCAATACTTCCATTTTTTGCTTTAATTACTAGATCATCATACGTATTTACGAATAAGGTGTCTTCGGATAAATATCCATTTAAAAAATCTCCTTCGGCAAGCCTATTAAAAGCATCTTCCTTTGGAGAATACTCATATAAGCTATTATCACTCAAAAAGTAAATGTATTCTGCAGTAGCGAAGGTTTGCAAAAAATGATCTGACAGTGAATCGCTTTCTAAAATAGGGATATATGCATATGCATTGTTGGCAAAATCCAATTTACCAAATCCCCCCAGACAACCTACATATACTGTGTTGTCTTCTGAGATCGCTAATGAAAGAGCAGAAGAACTGGTTCTATAAAAATCCCAATCTATACCATCATATTTCAATACTCCGAATCGATTTGCAATGCAAATGATCCCATTCTTGTCCGCTTTTATCTCAAAATTGATATTATCAATTTCAGAGTGCTTCGGGGAATGGTGTGTTAAAATAAAGTCCCCTGTTTGAGCGAAACAAAGCATGCTAACAAGTAAAGCAGTACTAAAAATTAACGTTTTCTTGAATTGATTAAAAACAATCTTCATGATCTTTTAGGATTATTTTTTTGAAATGGCCACTCAGTTTTTACTATATGTATATCTCACTACACTAGTTACCTTTTATATGCTATTTGGTGGTCTTTTTCGGAAAATTGAAAGGCATCCAATCATCCTGTATTTATCTTCGTCGATATATAAAATTAGTAGTTTTGTAATAGAATAATTAGAATCTTACTTTAATACAATATGAAGATTGCTGTTGTTGGAGCTAGTGGGCTGGTGGGCCAAAAAATGCTCCAGATTTTATCTGAAAGAAATTTTCCCATTGATGAGCTCTTATTGGTTGCTTCTGAGCGTTCCATTGGCAAGAAAATCCCATTCAAAGGGAAGGAATATTCAATCATTTCAATGGAAGATGCCATTACAGCAAAACCTGATATTGCCATTTTTTCTGCTGGCGGATCTGTATCGCTAGAATATGCTCCAAAATTTGCTGAAGTAGGCACTGTAGTTATTGATAATTCCTCCGCCTGGAGAATGGATACTTCTAAGAAATTGATAGTTCCGGAAGTAAACGGATATATTTTACGAATCGACGATCGTATAATTGCTAACCCTAATTGTTCAACTATACAAATGGTTGTTGCTTTAAAACCACTGCATGATCATTTTAAAATCAAACGTATTGTAGTGTCTACCTATCAATCTGTTACTGGTTCGGGCAAAGCAGCTGTTGATCAGTTAGAAGGTGAGCGTGCCGGCAAAGACATTCAGAAAGTCTATCCACATAAAATCGACATGAATGCGCTTCCTCATATCGATGTATTTCAAGAAAATGGGTACACGAAAGAGGAAATGAAAATGGTCTTGGAAACCAAAAAAATCATGGGTGACGACTCCATTCAGGTAACATCTACTTGTGTGCGTATCCCCACAGCCGGAGGGCATTCTGAAGCGATAAATGTAGAGTTTGAAAACGAATACACGTTGGAGCAAGTCCACTCTATTCTATCAAAAGCACCTGGTATAACTGTTGTGGATGATCCTTCAAAAAACGAATACCCAATGCCTATCAATGCGCATGACAAAGATGATGTATTCGTGGGTAGAATCAGACGAGATGAGACGCAACCTAAAACATTGAATATGTGGGTAGTCTCTGACAATCTTAGAAAAGGTGCCGCAACCAACACGATCCAGATTGCTGAATATATGCTAGAGCACAGTCTGGTTTACTAAGCTAAAACATGGACGATTCTTTTGATTTTATAATCCGAGAAGATGTAAAGGATTTCATCCAACAAAATATCAATGTTGATACAAAAAAATTAATTCTGAATCCTCCAAAGGATTTTAAGAATCAAATCAAAGGAATTTCAAATCAGATTTTGGCTCGTCAAAAAGCACGTGGGAAACTGGATAATTGGGCAAAGAATTTTGATTTGATTATGCCTCCTCCTCTTTCGATAGAACAAGCTTCTTCCTTAACCACCAGCCAATATAAGCAGCCGCTTATTTCGGGAGATAGATTAATTGACTTAACCGGTGGTATGGGAATTGATTGCTTGGCACTAAGTACTCAATTCCGGCAAACTACTTATGTGGAGGAGCAATCGAAACTCTGCGAAATATTTCAACACAACTCCAGAGTATTGTGGAGCAATATTGACATCATCAATAAATCGGCGGAGGAATACCTTAGTACCCTAGACTCAGAGCCTGAAAACACAGTCATTTACCTAGATCCAGCTAGGCGAGATAATCAAAAAAATCGTGTGTTTAAAATTGAAGACTGTTCCCCAAATCTCATCCAATTAATTCCAACTCTTAAAGGAAAATCGAGCAGGGTTTTGATCAAACTTTCTCCGGTTCTCGATATTCAAGCTATTGACAAAGCAATCCCAGAAACATCAGAAATTCATATTGTTTCAGTAAAAAATGATTGCAAAGAGATCTTATTAATCATCAACTTTAATGAACAGATCGATACCAAAATAATAACTGTTAACCTTGAAAGTGGACAGTCCGCATACTCTTTTTTTCGTTCGGAGGAGGCCAAGATTCATTCCGAATTCAATACTTGCCTGAAATATTTATACGAGCCCAATAGTTCCATCATGAAAAGTGGTGCATTCAAGAAAATAGGAGCTGATTTTGGGTTGGCTAAAATTGCCCCAAACACTCACCTCTATACCTCAGACGAGAAGTTGTTTGATTTTCCAGGAAAAGTTTTTGAAATTTTAACACACGCTAAGAAAAAAGAAATCTCTCATTATGCAGACAATGAAAAGATCAACGTGATTACTCGTAATTACTCATTAAATGCGAATGAGTTAAAGAAAAAATGGAAACTAAAAGATGGCGGAAATAACTTCTTGATTGCATTCAGAGATAAGGAAGAAAAAGCTCAAATGGTTATTGTCCGGAAGATGAATCCTTAAGCGTAACTCTAAATATCGATCCTTTTCCAACCTCACTTTCAACTTCTATTTTTCCTCCAAGGCCTTTCACAAAGTCGCTACAAAGCGCAAGACCTAAGCCATTTCCTTTTTCACCTTCGGTTCCAATAGTACTAGTCAAACCTCCATTGAAAATCCTTTTACACATTTCTTCATTCATCCCTACTCCTTGATCTATCACCTCTAACACGGTTTGGAGCTTTCCTTCTATAATATTGATACGTATCTCTGAGTCTCTCTGAGAAAATTTGATCGCATTTACTATAAGGTTCCTGAGCAGTATTCTTACTATACCACCATTTGATTCAAGTTGATACTCTTTAGATTTATCAAAACTTAGCTTAATATTCTTCTCTTTTAAACGATCATTTAATTCACTTTTTAAATCACTGATCACTTGAGTTAAAGAAAATATATCCTTACTTAAGTTTTCCCCCACCATTTGGCCCTCGGCCCATTGAAAGACGTTGTTCAGTAAATTCATCAGATTTGAGGTCTTCTCTTTTACTTCAGGAAGAAATGGCTCTATCTCCTCTTTACTAATCAATTTTTTGTTGAACAATTCTATTACAGAAGAAACAGACTGGATTGGAGACTTTAAATCATGGGATACAATCGCAAAGATTTTAGACTTAAATACATCCAGTTCTTCTAGTTTTCGCTTCTGCTTTCGAATTTTCTTTCCTCTTCGGATAATTACGGAAATCATAATGGCCGCAATCAAAAGGATAATAATGAGCCCATAAATTACCATTTGCCGCTGCTCAGCCATTTCCTTATTCGTCGTATTCTTAGACTCTAGCACTCTCATTCGAAATAATCTTTGATAGTACGAAAGAAGCTCCAATTCGTTAATTATCGACACATTTCTTACACTGTCCATGTACAATTCATGAAGCTTTTGTTTTTCAAAGGCTTGCTTATACCTGCCCAATTCTCCATAGCAGTTTGATAGTGTTTTACTTGTGATATAAATAAGCTCCTTCACTCCACTCTGATCAGCCAGGTCAAAAGCAATACGTGCATGATTTAATGCTTGTTCAAGTTTTCCATTACTTCTATATAACTCTGCTCTCAGTTGATTTGCACGTACTTTTCCTCTCCTGCTGTCAAAATTTGTAGAGCTCTGATAGGTTAGGTTAATCAAAGAATCTGCTTCCAAAGTTTTACCCTCCTTAAAATTCAATTCGGCTTGATTAAAAAAGAAAATCGAATGTAAATGCTCAAACTCTTTATCCAGATAATTTGACGCCTGATCCAAGTAAAAATGTGCAGAATCGTAATTATTCAAGCCTAAAAAGGCTTGGCCTAGACTGTTGTTGACAGTAAATAGCCTAAATCGATTATTTACCTTTTTTTGAATATCTAATTCAGATTTGTAATACCCGATAGCATCAAGGTCTAATCCTGATGCTGCATAAATGTCTCCAATATTCCCTAGATTTTTTGCTCCGATTTCTTGGTATCTATTTGATTCCGAGAGCTGAAGAGACTCTTGTATCTTCTCGAGTGCAGCCATTTGATTTCCAAGAGACCAATGGGCACTACCGATACGATTAAGGGTTATTGCAATTAGAGAATCATTTTCTAGCTCATTCGCATATAGATTGGCTCGTTCTGCAAAGTCAAGGCTAAGTTGAGGCTGATCGTATAATAATGAATCACAGTCTTCTACAAGTTTCAACACCTTGAACATGCTAGAATCTTGAGAGCTTGCTGGATTAATAGACAGAAATCCAAATATCAAAAAAAAGTAAATAGTGAGTTTCAAAAGTTGAGATGTGCGTTTCAGACAACATCAAAGATAGCACAAATCAGAACCTTCCAAATCGAAAACTTATCATTGCTGTAGTACCTGAAACATCTTCATCTTTAACATTTTCAAGTTTAGTGCCTGAAATATAGCGATAGGACATTCCTGCTCCCAATCTGAAGTATTTGGTAATATTAAATTCAAGTTCAATACCAGGTTCGGCAACAAAAAACACTGAATTCTCTACAGTAAATTCAGAATCTGCAGGATTATTTAAAAAAAAATCTTTATCGACGATTTCCATCGAGCCTGCTCCTAGTATTATTGGAATGCTTATGTGGATCAATTCTTTATGAGCTATGGTTCCTCCTATTATAATGCCTCCATACCCACCATGAAGGTTAAGTGGCTTAGATTCAGTTTGTCCAGGTACCACTCCATCAAACCTTAGTTGAGTGACTAATCCGTATCCAGCGACACCAAATAAATATCTTCTATTAATAATGAACCCCCCATATGCTCCTACTAACAATCCTCGTTCACCTTTAAGATCCCCAATCTTTAGATCTGCTGCACCAAATGCATTAATATCATTCTTCTTGCTCAGCAATGATTTTACCTCCTCATCCTTTGGGTCATTGGTATCCACATATTTTTGGCCGAAAATGGTTATCGAGCTAAGGACTAATGTAACTAAGATGAATATCCTCATTTGCTCAAAAAACATACTTAAAAGAAATAGCAGCATCCCAAAATTGTGCTTTAGTATACCGCATACCTATAAAATTGAAGTAGGGCTTAATATCAAATCCAAAAGTAGCTGGAACCTCAAGCCACCTATATTCAATACCTAAACTTGCATCTACACCCATTGTGAAAAATGTTTTATCCTCATAAATAAATGCATCACCAGCTGCATTAGAAAGAGTCTTAGATATATCACTAAATTTCTCATATCCCATATGCCCGCCCACTCCATAGTGAAGATAAAAGCGGTCATTGAATGAGAACTCCATTGGCTCATGGAATAGATATTGAGCTGTAAACTGCATTCCCTCATTTCTGCCACTTAAAATCATCTCTACAGCTTCATCTTCGTTGACGAACTTCTTAAATGTAAGTCCGGAAGTATGTCCTAATCGAAGACCTGCAGATTTTTCATACAGCTGTTGTCCTGCTGCCGAGAAACAAATCAGAATGGAAATGAATAATATGAACTGTTTCATATGGGTCTTCCGGTGGTGACGGGCATGATTTAGTTTTTGTCTACAAAAATTGGAGTTTCTTTAATCGATACAATCAATTCTCCACCGTCAGCTTCGATAAGAAGTTGGCTATGGCGTGTGTTAGTGTTTCCAACGAAACCAGAAAGTGAAATCTTACCCTCATCTACAAATTGTTCTTTTTGCATTGTTAGCATACTATTAGGTAGAATCATACGATCTTCTGGCCCTTTGATGTATGTTTTCGTGTAAGATGCTTGGTTTAGAATCAGGTTGATATCAGTCGATTTACCAGTGATATCAATACTGTTGAAGTTCTTAACGATCCGGCTTAAATAAATATCACCATAACTAAAATCCAATCTCGCAGAGCCTTTCAATAAATCTGATGTCAAGTTGGTAAATGAACCCTCACACATTATTTCTCTAGCTTCAAGTAAGTGAATTTTGTCATTTCTTGAATTCAGCTGTATTCTATCAATTTTATCAACACGGATTTCAGAGCTACCGCTCTCAATGTTCAATTCTTTAGCTTCATCTACTCTAATCTCTGACCCTCGCAAAGTGAAAATACCATCATTTATTTTTCCGAAAGATGACTTCCCGAAACTATGCTTTAAGTTAAGAGATTGAGATAAATCGTTGGCTTTAATATCACCGTGCGATACATCTAAATCAACTTTACCATCGTGATTAGTTAGATACAGGTCTCCAAACTTGTTTTCTACACTTAACATCACGTCTTTCGGCAACCATACCTGATAATCAATTTTAAGTTTGTTATTACCCATCACACCTTCCACTTCACTCAGAACATTGCCAAAAAATCCTCCCCCTTTGCTGATTTCAGTAACTGCTGAAATCACGCTTCCCACTTTCCTAAATCTTACATCAACTCTAGACATTGATTTGGCAACTGCTGATGAATTTTTACCTTCTGCTCTCACCAACACTTCAAACCGAATAGAATCATAATTCCATGTACGAACAATGACCTCCCCATATTTACTGATAACTTCTACTTTAGCATTTTCAGGCACAGTAAAGGATCTTTCATAATCACGCTCCTGCCTCACTTGCGAGAAGAGTGGCGTCATGATAATGATGGTAAATAATATGTTAAAGTATTTCTTCACTTCTTTCTTTTTCCAATTCTGATAGAATTTCCTCTAAAATTTGAAGTTTAAGTCGATAATTTTCCATCATTGCTGTAACTACTTCCTCATTATCCACATTTTCCTTTAGATCTGCTTTTAATTCTGCAAAAGCATTATCCATATCTTCAAGATCTTGCAAGATATGATCATCAGTCAGTTGAGTTTTTATTAAAGTAATTTTCTGATTAATCTCACTATTATAAAAATGTTCAAGCTCCACCATTTCACCAGTATCTGTTGATCTTGTATTCATAAAAAATACTGTACAACCTATTACTGCTGCAAAACAGGCAGCCATTCCGGCAATTCTCCATCGACTTTCGCTCTTAATACTAGGGTTAATTTTGTTAGAAACTTTGCCCCACTCATTATCTAATTCGATGGGATATACTTCAAAATCCTCTCTCAAGCTTTCTATATGGTCCTTCAGATTATCCCGCATTTTGACTTTTTTCTTCAACTAGAATTTTCCTTATTCTCGCTTTTGCCTTACAATATTGCGCTTTAGATGCTGATTCTGTAACACCCAATATTTCACCTATTTCTTTATGGTCGTACCCTTCAAATAAATACAAGTTCAATACTGTTTTGCATCCCTCAGGTAATAAATCTACTACCTGCATTATCTGAGTAGCTTGAAATTGCGCATATTCAAAATCATCCTCCTCTTCTTCAATAAAATCAGCCCCTTCTTCCAGTTCAGCTGTATCCAACTTCTTTTTTCGGATTGCATTAATGCAATTATTTATAACTATACGTTTGATCCATGAGCTGAATGTATTTACCTCTCTCAAGGAAGGCAATTTCTGAAACGCATCTATAAACGATTCTTGTAACATGTCCTTCGCCTCTTCCTCATCACCCATCATCCTACGGCAAATATTGTACATAGCCTTAGCATATAGACCATAAAGCGAAGACATGGACGCTTGATCTCCTTGCTGACTTTGCACAATTAGGTGCTTGTGGATGGTGTGTGTGGTGCTCACGTTCATAATAATGACAGAACCTTTTGCCAAAGGTTTCTATAAAGACGTGAAAAAAGTTGATTTCGATGTAATTTTTTGGATTCATCTCTGAAAACTCAATTAATTTAGAGTTATTCTGAATGAAAATCAGTTATCAGAAAAAGGCTATTTTCTAAAAACCTCCATGTACAGTAGTACTAATTAAACTTTATGTTAACTGCAGACATTATTTAATTTAAAAAGCAGTGGTAACAATACATGAGTTATTAAAAAGCCCTTCATTAATTGAAGGGCTTTTTTTAATCATTTCACTATAACTTTCTTAAATATCGATTGCTTCGCATCACTTACTTTAATAAGAAAGATCCCACTACCAAAGGTGGATAAGTCTAGCCTCTCCCTCTTGTTTTGTGTCTCAATGTTTAAATACTTTTTCCCATCGATACCAAAAACCTCTATCCATCTAATTAATGATGATTCATTAAACTCAACTACAATTTCATTCTGAGAAGGATTGGGATATACATTTGCTTCTAATGGTTTACTATCCTCAAAATCAGAAACAATTTTTTGATTTTGAAGATTAGGTTGATTGGAACTGGTGCGTGCTCCAGAATTCGAGCTTGTTGTAACGATAAAAGCAGCATCAAAAACTGAATATGAAATACTATTGTACCAAAAGTTCCCTCCGCTATAAATGTCAGTAAAACTATATCTAATAGAAGCATTTGTCAACTGGAAAGTGTACTGCTGTCCATTTTGTATCGTGAGAGGATTACTTAAAGAAACTGTTTGCCATCCGCTTCCTACAGAGATATTAGACTGCTCATAAATTGGAGTTCCGGAAACCGTATTCCCTGAGAAAATTCTCAGGGTAGATCCTGAAATCGTATTAACTAAATTAACATCTATTGAAACGATCTCTCCACTAAACGATGGAGTGAATGATTGTCCCATATCGTTAAAGTTGAAATAGCTTAGAATACCTGAACCGGATGTTTGTTCAATCGTCTGAAGAGTTACCTCGTTATCAGTAGAAGCACTGACAGAAGAGGAGTAAGGTGAAACTCCGACAGCATTTTGAGCTTTTATTCGGTAAAAGTATGTAGTGGCACTTATTAACCCTTGATCCGTATAGGAGGTGGTATTGCTCGATATTACGGCTATTTCAGTATAATTCGATTCATCTTCTTCCGATCTTTCCAGAATAAAAAATTCTTCATTATTTGAATTATCATCCCACAACAAATTAATGGAAGTGAGGCCATTAGAGGTAGCATTCAAATCTGATGGTGAGGCTGGTGGAGTAGGTGTTCCATCAGATGGAGTAGTCTCATTTACAATATTTCCTGATGCAGTGGATGTTACATTTGTCACGGAGACTCGATAAAAGTAAGTTGTCAATTGATCGAGCCCTGTATCACTGTAAGTCGTAGCATTAATACCCAAGTTAGCAATTGTAGTGAATGGCCCATTGGCATTTCCAGCTCTTTCCACAATATAGCCAGTCTCATTAGTCTCGTTATCAGTCCAATTCAGATCAATTTGAGAGAACGAGTTAGCTGAAGCGGTAATGGCGGTTGGAGCGTCCAAGCTGGTACTTGCATCTAGAATACCGAAAAACTCAGCAGCATAATATGAAGACCAAAAATTGATATCTGTGGCATAAGATCCTGTATTTCCTCCTTGAGTAGGTCCTGCTCCCGGATCTACCGCAATAGCATGACCCATTCCATTAAAACTGTAGGTGACTACCCGAGCATTTCCAGAGTTATCTTTATACTCCCTTTTCCGAACATTAGCATTTCCTAAATATGCTTGATCGTCCAGTTCTGGTGTTTGATCAATACCATGAACATTTGTCCATTGCTCCATAATTTCCGTCTCATTGACGGTATAAACAATAAAATCTGATCCACCATGAAATACAGCTACCGTAGGCCATGAGCCTGAGTAACTGGATGCATTTCTTACATTGTTGCCTAGTTGTGCAGGAGAAAGATTGACATTACCGAACATGGCTTGGAAAGCTTCAATTGTCCCGGTAGCTACATCATAGGGTAGTCCTGACATAACAGCACCTGAACTAAATACTTCCGGATATGCTGCAAGCATAACTGTAGTCATGGCACCTCCAGCAGAAAAACCAGCAACAAACACTTTATCATTGTCAATAGAATAGTTCGACTTCATGTAGTCCACCATGCTTTTTAAGGAAGCGGCTTCTCCAACACCTCTATTTTGATCTCCATTTTCAAACCAGTTGAAGCAGTTCGAGGAATTATTAGAAGATGGTTGATCAGCATATATCACATAAAATTTGTACTCATCAGCCAGATCATTCCATTCAGAATCATTTGAGTAAGAACTAGCGTTTTGTGTGCAACCATGCATTACCAGAACCACCGACGCATCCGAACCTATCCCGGACGGTACATAAATGTACATATCAAGATTTCCCGGGTTCGACCCGAAACCATTTACTTGGGTAAGTTGAGCACTAGATAGGAATGAGCATGCCATACCTATTAAGAGAATCAATTTTTTCTTCATAATTGTATTATTTAGGGTTAAAATGTTGTTTCCATAGAATAAGGATTTACGCGCCTTCATTCAATTCAAAAGATGAGAAAACAGTATTATCCGAGGCGGAACTTATGCATAGGATGCTTTTAGTTTCTTTCTATCGATTTTTCCGCTAGCAGTTTTAGGAAGCTCAGTCACAAACTCCACCTCCTTCGGTATTTTATATTTTGCAAGACTCCCCTTACAAAAATGGATGACAAGATCCTTAGAAAGGGATGTATCTTTCTTTATAATGATCGCTTTTCCTGCCTCACCCCACTTATCATCTTGAATAGCTATCACTGCTACCTCATTTATCTCAGGATGAGTCTGCAAGAAGCGTTCTACCTCGGCAGGATAAACATTCTCTCCTCCAGAAATAAACATATTCTTGATCCTGTCCTTGACGAAGTAATATCCCCCCTCATCCCTAACTAGAATATCACCTGTTTTGAACCAACCTTCTGTAAAAGATTTTAGAGTTGCTTCAATATTTTCCCAATAACCTGGAGTGGTTACAGGCCCCTTAAGCCAGAGTTCACCCTCCTCATTTGCATCTGCCTCCGTTCCATCACTTTTCATAAGTTTAGTTTCAATAAAGAAATTAGGTGTCCCTATTGAGCCTATTTTTCTAATAGCATCATCTTGATGAAGTGAGAAAACATTTGGTCCTACCTCAGTCAGTCCAAAGCCTTGTCGGATTGGAGTGCCTTTTTTCTGCCACTGCTGAATTAAGGGGAGTGGCATAGCTTCTCCGCCTACAATGAAGTATCTGAGAGAATCAAGTGAGATACTTTCAAACTCGGGTACCTCTGACATCATTTTCAGCATGGTGGGAACTCCCATGAAAAGGGTTGCCTCCTCATCTCCCAAAAGCTTCATTACAATGCTCGCATCAAATTTTCTTAAAAGCGTAAACGATCCTCCTTGCAGTAGAAATGGCATGAGCAGAACATTCCATCCTCCTGTGTGAAATGGGGGCATACAGATTATGGTATGATCTCTTGACGTAAGATCGAGCCTGGCCTGTGTGTTAACAGCATTCCAAAAAGCCATTTTATGTGTATAAATAGCTCCCTTAGGGAATCCTGTAGTTCCCGAAGTATAAATGATAAAAAGTGGATGATCATCTTCTATTTCTTTCGCTTCATATGTATAGGAGACGTTTATTTTTTTACTTAAATCAGAAGCAAACTCATCCATTAATATGACGCTTTGAATATCACATTCTATGAGCTCTGGACTATATAGGTTCTCATACTTCTCTTCACTTACAATTAGCTTAGGTTCACAATTATTGATCATGTAGGCAAGTTCCCTGGAAGACAGTCGATAGTTGAGCGGGACGATGGTGATTCCAAGCTTCATAGCAGCACCAAGCAAGACAATATATTCCAATCGATACTCCGAAAGTACCGCCACCCGATCACCTTTAGTTAGCCCCATTTCTTCGAGGCTTTGGGCAAGGTAATTGGATTGACTGTTTAATTGCTGATAGGTATAATTCTCTCCCGTATCCGCATCATTTACTGCCATTTTAATTGGAGCATATGTTGCCCATCTATCCATCCAATCTTTTCGAAAGTTCATAGGTCAAAATCTAAATGCCGCACTTGCAAAAGCTAAACCTCCACCTGAACCAATAAAATAGATGAGATCTCCTTTCTTCACTTTCCCCAGCTGGACCGCTTCATCTAGTGCCATCGGGATGCAGGCAGAACCGGTATATCCGTATTCATGCATTACAGTATGTGCTTTGTCTCTGGAAATATCCAGTTTCTCAAGAGTGGCCCAAATACTATTAATATTGATTTGAGTAAATATAAATTGATCTACTTCTTCAATCTTAGTGGCTGAGCGACTGGCTAGTGTTCGTGCCATATCTGACCAAACATCCGGATTTAACTCTGAAGGAAATCGTTTGACAAACTTTAGCAGATGGTCATTATTTTCAACAACTTCTTTAGTTACCGGCTGATGTGTTCCCCCCGCATATATTCCCATCCAATCGCAATATTCACCTTTTGTTCTAAGTTCACTCGCGAGATAGCCTTCATTTTCGTCATCTGTTAAAGAAAGGATAACTGCACCCGCTCCATCGGCAAACAGATTGCATGTTTTCTTATCTAGCTCATTGAGATATTTACTCATAGCATAGGCTCCTATTACCATCACATTGGTATAGTTCTCATCAGCCTTTATATACTTAACAGCCGTATCCAATCCAATGACAAAGCCGGCACAAGCGGAGTTAAGATCGAAAGTACCTGCATTCGTCATACCCATTCGATGCTGAACTTTTGATGCTGTTGACGGTGAGATATATTCCGGAGTATCTGTGCATACAATCAGCAAATCAATATCTTCTGGTCTTAGTCCTGCTCGCTTAAGGTTGATCTTGGCAGCTTCTCCACACAAATTAGCTGTTGACTGATTATCTGAACACCAACGCCTATTGCGTATGTGCACATTGGCTTCCAACCATTCTGACACATTCTCTCCGAGAATTTCATCGAAATAACTATTAGGAATAATGTTCTCCGGAACATACATTCCTGTAGATATAATCTTTGCGTTTCTCATATCTATACTGTCATTCCACCATCCACACTAATTGTAGCTCCATTGATGTATCCAGCTTCACCAGAAGCCAGGAAACAATAAGCATTAGCTATGTCTTCTGGTCTTCCCAGTGTTCCAGTTGGAACTTTGGACTGCATCATATCAATGGTTTTTTCAGGCATTGCCATTACCATATCTGTTGCAATGAATCCAGGTGCTACTGCATTGACAGTAATCCCTTTCCTACCTAACTCTCTTGCCCATACTTTGGTCATTCCAATAACTCCTGCTTTCGTGGCTACATAGTTAGTTTGCCCGAAATTTCCATAGATTCCTACTACAGAAGAGGTATTTATAATTCTGCCATAACCCGCTTCTACCATGTATTCTTGAACGTGTTTCCCGCAATTGAATACTCCTGTGAGGTTTACATCTATCACCTGTTTCCACTGCTCTGATGTCATTTTTTTTAAGGTTGCATCTCGTGTGATGCCCGCATTGTTAACCAGAATATCAATCTTGTCATATTTTGAAACTGTGTTGGCGGTGGCTTTCTTCACTGCATCATAATCGGCCGTGTCTACCTTTTCGAAATGGCCGTCAAGCTCTTTCGCCAGTTGATCTCCAGCTTCTTCATTTAAGTCCCATATGAGGACTTTAGCACCCTCAGCTGCAAATTTTTTGCAGGTTGCTTTCCCAATTCCGTTTGAGCCACCAGTAATAATGGCTATTCTACCTTCAAGTCTTTTCATAAAATTTTATTGAAAACCGATAACTGTAGTGCCATCGGTCCTTGCATTGAACAACCTATATTTATTTATTTGGAATATTCATTCTCAACTCCACACTGTAGAGTCTTCCTATAAATGGTGATGCGGTAAATTCTCGATATTCACTGTCAAACAGGTTGGTGACAGCAACGGACCCTGTGAAGTTATCGGTGATCTTATACCCAAATCCCAGGTCTACGTTCACAAATCCAGCCAATGGTCCATAGTTAAATGAATCGGTGCTTCGCTCATTTTCTACGATTGGCGTTCCTCTATAGGTAAGGTCCTGAGTGGCCGCAGCAATTTGGAAACTCGAAAAGTAATCATACTCTTGTACCCAGCGGACAAATACGTTTCCGAAGATTTTGTTTTTGCTATAGTTGACTCCAAAGCTTGCCTTGTTTTTAGGCGCATTTACCAAAACATCCAGCTTAGTAACTGTACCATCTCCGTCAAAGTCATTCTCTAAGTCATTTTCATCTATAGGATAGTCAAAGTATGAGTAATTGAAATCAAGCGTGATGTCTTTGTTTAGAAGGTAGTTTAGTCCGACATCAAACCCATAGGTGTTTAACTTACCAAAGTTCACATATGTAGCAACCAAACCTCCATATACGCCAAAAGCTGATTGTACTTCATCAATTGGAGTCGATCCTCTTTGTGTGGTAACACCTACTACTGTAACTGGGCTTAAGAAGTCTTCAGAAATATTGTAGTAAGCGTTTACATCTGCATACAATTTTTTTGATCCAATAGATCCCTTATAGCCTACTTCATAGGTTTGAAGTTTTTCTATTGATTGTTTTTCAACTAACGATCCATCTGCTAACGTAAACCCTTCGGCGTTTCCAAGAATCAAGCCGCCAAACAAGTCACCATACATGTTGAGAATAGTTGGAGCTGCAACTCCCTGACCATAAGTTGCTCGGAAGGTTCCACTTTTTATCGTCTTGGTGAAACCTACCTTAGGCACAAAATTGAATCCATAAACTTCATGATTGTCCGCTCTTACAGCAACTGTTCCTTTAAACCCTTTTCCAATGTTGTATTGTCCCTGACCATACAATCCAACTTGATCTACTGTGATGAAATCATTCTCATCTTCATCTAAAAGGTAAGTTCCATGTGAGTTTGCCATGTCTCTCTGATACTGTACTCCGGTTACAAAGCTGAAGTTTCCCCATGTATTGTTATATTGTACTTCGCCATTCCATCGTTTAGAGTCGTCTATGAACCGCGCTCCGCCATCAAGAGATGTAGCAAATGCCTGCTCAGGTGTTGCTCCTCCATCTAAGGCTACATAATATGCTTTTGTTCGATCGTCTAATGAGTGTGTATCCCTTGTATCACTTAGACTAAGATAGGCCTGGGCAAAAATTCTAGGTGATACATATCTAAGGTGAAAGGTTTGAATTTTCCAATCTACGATTTCATTTCGTCCCACGTTGGTTGGTGAAAGATATGTGCTATTGCTTGCGTCATATGAAAAGATCACGTCTGAGTCATCGTTTAGCGTATAGTAAAGACTTGCACCTCCTTTGAAGAATTCAAAGTCATTGTTTAGGTCCAGCTCTTCGTAACCTTCTTTGATCCCGTCTGGCCCACCATTGCCTGCGTTATCTGTTCGATCGATGTAAACTGAATCTGCAAACTGGAATTCTTCACCCCTTGTATATTCAAAATTCAGCTTGAAGGCAAACTTATTGTTCAGTACTTGAGCATGTCTACCACGTGCAGTAAAAACACCTTGATTCCCAGCGCCTAAGGCGAAGGTTGTCCCCTGTGAGGATCTTGGATCCTTGGTGATGATATTTACCAATCCATTATGAGCATTGGGTCCGTAGAGTGCAGAGTTTGGTCCAAGAATAACTTCAACACGCTCAATGTCTTCCTTTATTTGAGGACTTAATGGTCCAAATGGCAATCCTGTTGCAACGAGGCTAGAAAAGCGACCGTCTGTCACCTGAGTATTTTTTGCATTGAAATTGCTATTGAATCCTCGAACGTTAATGCCCGTTCCCACTACTCCAGAACGTACGTAATCCACACCTTTCAGTCTAGACAGTAACTCACCGGTATTAAATGAACCCCAGTTTTCCAGGTCCTTTTTAGAGATTACCTCGATAGTCGCAGGAGACTCGGTGATCTTTTCAGGCCTTC